>JACXVD010000036.1 GCA_014763545.1 Sphingomonadales bacterium | reverse complement strand
CCGCAAGTTCGAGCAGCCTGCGCGCCTGCGTGACCGCGCGCAGGCACAGCCCGACCGCCGCGCTGGCCCCCTCGAAGGCCGGATCGGGATCCTTCGGCAAGCGCGCATTGCCGTTCTTGAAGAACAGCGCATCGGCCAGCACGTCGACCTGCGCCAACCGGCCCGCCGCATCCAGCGCCAGCCACATGGGAATGATCGCGCAGGCATGATCGGCGGTCTTGCCCTTCCAACCCTGATAGCCTGCCAGGCATGCATGCAAGGCAGCATCGTCGAACGCGGGCGCGGTGCAGAAGGTCGCCAGCCATTCCTCGCCGGCATCGGCGGGCATGCCGAGCAATTGCCGCACCCGGCCATCCATCGGCGGTTGCCACCCATTCGGCCCCGCCCACGCCTCGCGCGCGGCGGCGCAGCGCATCAGCCAGCGCCGCGCGCCGTCTGCCCCCATTGCAAGGCTGAGCGCGGCAAGCCGGTCGAGAAAGGCCGTGTCGCCGCGCTGTTCCGCCTCCACCAGCATCGCCGCCAGCACTTCATGCGCCAGCAGGTCACGGTCGCGATCTTCCATCGCGCGGGCGCCGGGTTGCAACCCGGCTTCCTCCGGAAAGGCGGCCAGCAGCCACTGTGCGAAGGCGTGGATCGTGTCGATCCGCAGCCCGCCACCGGGGCAATCCAGCACGCTGGCGAACAGGGTGCGGGCGCGCGCCAGCGTTGGCTCGTCCACCCGCGCCCCGATCGCCTTGAGGTCGATGGCGAGCGAAGCATCGTCCATCCGCACCCAACGTGCGAGCACCTCGTTCACGCGGGTGGCCATCTCCGCTGCACCCGCCTTGGTAAAGGTCAGGCAGAGGATTTCCGACGGGCTGGTGCGCGGCTGCAGCAACAGGCGCAGCACGCGCGCAGACAGGACCTGCGTCTTGCCGGTCCCGGCAGAGGCCGACAGCCATACGCTATCCTGCGGATTCACCGCCAGCAGCTGGTTGTCCTTCAGCGGGTGGATCTCGCCGCTCATTCGGCCTCCCGCCCCAGCCACTCGTCGAGCCGCATCAGCTGGTCGTAGCTGTTATAGACCTTGGCATCGAGGTTGAGCCGCGCGGTGAAGGGCTCGTTGCCGAGGATCCATTTGTCGAGCGCTTCGTCCAGCTTCACAGCGGTCAGGTCGAGGAAGGCATCGGGTTCGATGTCGCTCTTGTTGCGGCCATCCTTCACCGGGCTGCGGACGTAGCCGAAGCCGGTTTCGCTCTTGTCGCTGCTGCCCAGCGACCAATATTCGAACCGCCGCGCCTCGCCTGCGACACCCGGAAAGCCGCCCTGTTCGGCCATCAGGCCGAGCGTGCCGAGCTGCAACGCATAGCCTGCCTTGACCTGTCCGTTGCTGGGCGGCTGGCCGGTCTTGTAGTCGACCACCGCCAGCGTGCCATCTTCCAACCGGTCGATACGGTCGGCCTTGCCGAAGATCCGCACCCCCCTGCGCTCCATCTCGCCCCATTGTTCGACCACCACGGGCACGCGTGCCGGATCGGCGGCGAGCTGCTGTTCGACCCATTCGAGTGCCTTCATCAGCCGCGGTTTCCACAGCGCGCGGGTCAGCGGGTGGCCGCTCATCTGTTCGAGCACTTCGTCGGCCACCTGCACCATCGGCATGCCGGTCTTGTACCAGGTCTCGAGAATCTCGTGCGCCACAGTGCCCTGCCACGCCGCGCTCGGTTCGGCGTCGAGCATGTCGAGCTCTTTCAGCTGGAGGATCGCCCCGGCGTAGAACTGGTAGGGATCGGAGTTCAGCCGGTCGAGCGCGGTCACGCTGACGCGCACCTTGCGTTGCTCCGCCGATGGCATGGGCTGCGGCACGGGATAGGGATCGGGCCGCCCTGCCGCGTCCAGCGCCCGCGCGAGCTGCACCGCGCCCTTCTCCTCATGCGCCTGCGTCAGCTTTTGGCCCATCAGCGCCTGCACCCGCAGCAGGAAGCGCGAGGGGATCGTCGGACCCGCGGCATCGCGCGCCGCACGGCTCAGCACCACTGCGGGCGCGCCGAGCGCACCGGCGAGGTCATGCGCAGCGAGGCCGATGCGGAAATCCGCCCCCGGCACGCCCAGCGCGCGCATCACCGCCGGGGCGAGCAGCGGATCGGGCGACGGCGCGGCGGGCCAACTGCCTTCGTTGAGCCCGGCGCAGATCACCAGCTCTGCCCGGTTCATCCGCGATTCGAGCAGACCCAGGATCGCCACGCGTGGGTGGCCGCCCCATGGCGGCCGCACTGCCACCATGTCCATCGCTTCGCGCAAGGTTGCCAGCAGGTCGCGCGCCGACAGGCGGGTGCCGACCGTGCGCGCATGCATCCGCAAATCCTCGACAAAAGCGGACAGGCTGCGCCCTTCCTCGCGCGCCCAGATCGCATCGCCGCACAGCGCATCGGCAGCGGCAACGATCCGGTCGAGCAGGTCGGCAAGGCCCTGCTCTTCCTCCGGATCGGCCAGCAGCGGCACGAGGACCGCCTCGACCGTGTCCCACCAGTCGCCGAGATGTTCGTCTTCGGCAATCGCTCGCAGCGGGGGCAGCCCCGCATCGCGGCGCGGCCCGCGCAAGGCGAGTTCAAGCTTGCGTAGCCGCTCCAGCCATGGCGCACGATCCTGCGAATGGACCAGCGGATGGCCCAGCAGCGCCATCAGCGGCACCGGCGCAGCGCGTTCCGCCATCACCTCCGCCAGCAGCAGGAAGGCGCGGCCAGGGGGCGTTTGCGACAGCGGCTGGCCGGCGGAATCATCCGCCACGATATTCCAGCGCCGCAGGTGGCGCACGATGCGCCCGGCAAGCCCCCGGTCGGGCGTGACCACAGCGACGCGACGCTCGGGCACGTCGATCGCCTCGCGCACCAGCAGCGCCACCGCCTGCGCCTCTTCCTCGGGATTGGCACTCTGCATGATGCGCACACCTTCGAGCCGCCGCTTGCCGTCCTCCAGCACCGCCCAGCGCTTGCTCGCCTCGGGCGGCAGGAACAGGCTCGACACCGCATGGCTGCGCTCGGGCCTGGCAGCGGCCACACCCTTGCGATGCCAGGGCTGCACTTCGCTGCGGTTGACGCCCATCCGGTTGAGCAACAGCTTGAGGTGATATTGCGGATGGGTCACCGCATCGCCGCGCGCGAAGGGTTCGTCATCCGGCCCCTCGCCAACCCCGGCCCGGCCGAGCTCGTCCCACACCTGCGGGTCCATCGTCAGGTCGAAATCGGGCAGCACCACGGCGCCTTGCGACAAATCCGCGATGACCCGCAGCAGCCGCGCGAGTGCAGGCGCGGCGCTGGTGACCCCGGCGGCAACGATCGGCGTGGCGGGCGGCGCATCCTTCCAGCGCCGTGCCGCATGGTCGAACAGGCGGTTGCGCCGCGCCGCCGCGTCGAGCCGCCCGCTCGCCTCCAGTTCGGCGAGCCACACGCGCTGCACCGTGGCAAAGCGATGCAGGCTCTTCTGCCAATGCGCCGCCAGATCGCCGAACAGGTCGAGCACGCGGTCGCCCAGCAGGTCTTCCGGCCCGATATCCTCGACCAGCAGCCGGTCCATTGCCCGGCCGATATCGCGCGCCAGGCGCAGGCGGACGCTGCCGGGCATGGGATCGTCGGGGAATTGTTCGCGCAGGATTTCCGCCAGTCGCAACCACCGGTGAGTCGGCTCGACCGCTGGCGCGATGTCCGCCGCGCCCAGCGGATCGAGCAGCGCACCCAGCGTTTCGTCGAGGTCGAGATCGCCCACCACCGCCATGCGCGGCATCAGCAAACCGCCCGAACGCGCCCCTTCCCCGAAATGGCGAACGAAGGCCTCGCTGATGGTCCGCTTCGCGCGGGTCGAGGGCAGCAGCAGCGTCAGCCGCGCAAGGCCTAGCCCTTCCTCCGAATAACGGGGCACGAGCCCCGCCACCAGCGCATCGGCAAAACCGCGATGGGCGGCAATAGAGAAGATCGCCGGTTCGTGGCGCTCAGCCACGCGACAGGGCTTCCTCGGTCGGGCGGATCGCCCCCGGCGTGCCGACTTCGAACCACTGGCCGGTGAAGCTGGTCCCGAACAGCCGCCCTTCCTCGATCGCGCGTTCCCACAATTGCATCGTGCCGAAGGGGCCGTCGGGCGCATCGCGCATCAGCCGGTGGCTGACCAGCTGGATCCCGGTGTAGATGAACGGGGCGATGCGGCCCGGCTTGCGACGGCTCAACCGGCCCACCGCGTCCATCTGGAAATCGCCCTTGCCGGTGAAATTATTGGCCCGCGGATGCGGCACGACGAGCAGCAGCGCGTCCATCTCGTCCGGGTTCCAGCGGGCGCTGAGATCGGCGAAGGCATTTTGCGGCCCGTCGAGCCAGATATTGTCCGCGTTGAGGCAGAAATAGGGATCGGGCAGCTGCGGCAGCGCCTTCTTCATCCCGCCGCCCGTTTCCAGCAGCAGTTCGCGTTCGTCCGAAACGACGATCGTCGGCGCCTTGCGTTCGAGCACATGGGCCTCGAGCGCGTCGGCAAAGTAATGGACGTTGACCACCGCCCGAGCCACGCCCGCTTCGGCGAGCCGGTCGAGCGCGTGGTCGATCAGCGGCTTGCCCGCGACGCGCACCATCGGTTTTGGCTGCGTGGCGGTGAGCGGACGCATGCGCTTGCCCAGCCCAGCGGCCATCACCATCGCCGTATCCGAAGCGAGCCGGGTCATGCCGGAATCTCCCCGCCCTGTGCCGCGCGTATCTCTGCCGGGATATTCGCGTCGAACCACGCCGCCACCGGGGCCAGCGCGGGATGCGCCAGGTCGCGCTCCATCAGCGCCCAGACGCGCGGGATCAGCGACAGGTAATGCGGCTTGCCGTCCCGCTTGCACAGCCGCACGAAAATGCCGACGATCTTGGCGTTCCGCTGCGCGCCGAGCACGGCGTAGTCGGCCGCGAAATTGGGCCCGGTCGGAGCATGGGCCGCATAGTGATCGAGCATGGCCCGCTCGAGTTCGGGCGAAACGTCGCGCCGTGCATCCTGCAGCAGGCTGACGAGGTCGTAGGCAGGGTGGCCTGCCAGCGCGTCCTGGAAATCGATCAGCCCCTGTTCGCCGTCCTCGCCATGCGTGGGATCGAGCAGCATGATGTTTTCGGCATGGTAGTCGCGCAGCACGGTAACCGCCGGTGCCTGCCGCGCGATGACCGGGCCGAGCACGGCATCCCACGCGGCGGCATAGGCTGCCGTATCAACCTCCAGCCCCATCGCCGGACAATACCATTCGACCAGCAACCCCGCCTCGCGCTGGCAGGTCGCCATGTCGTAGGGGTCGAACGGCCCGGCCGGCAGGCGGTGCAGCGCCACCAGCGCGTCGATCGCATTGCGATAGGTCGGCAGCTCGTCCGCCGGATGCTCATCCAGCCAGTCGCGCATGCGGAAATGGCCGAAATCTTCCAGCAGCACGAAGCCTTGCGCGCTGTCATCGGCGTAGATTTCCGGCGCGCGCATGGCATTGTCGGCCAGCCAGCGGGCGACATGCAGGAAGGGGCGCGGGTCTTCGTTGGGCGGCGGCGCATACATCAGGATCGCGCGGCGATCGTATTCGCGAATCCGGAAATAGCGACGGAACGACGCATCGCCCGGGATCGCCTCGACTTCGGCATCGCCCCAGCCTGCGTGCATCAGGAATTGGTCGAGACCCCGAACCTGCTTTCTCATGGCATGCGCCCTAGCCAATCCGACCCGCCTTCGACAATCGCTTCTCGCCCGGTGCCGACAATTTCCAGCGTAATCGCAAGGCAGCCCGGCTCATGTGCGAAGCCGCCCGCCATTTCCGGCCATTCGGCGAGCAGCGCCGCGCCATCGCGATAGTCGTCCAGCCCCAGCTCCGCGACGTCGGAGGGGCGCTCGAGCCGGTAGAAATCGGCATGGACGATGGGCGGCGTCAGCGCGTCATATGTCTCGATAATCGTGAAGGTTGGCGACGGCACCTCGCCCTCATGGCCCAGCGCCCGCAGGATTGCGCGGGCGAGCGTGGTCTTGCCCGCCCCCAGCCCGCCGCTCAGCGCCACGACATCGCCGGGCTGCAGCCGCCCGGCGATCCGCTTGCCGAGCGCCTCCATCGCCGCATGGTCGGGCAGCACGATCTTCACTGGATCGCGATGGTGGCGGTGGTTCCCGCCCCCTTTTCGGAAAGCACTTCGAGCGTGCCGCCATGCGCCTCGACCAACTGGCGCGCGAGCCGCAGGCCCAGCCCTTGCCGCTTCTCGATCCGCCCGTCGCTGCCGATCCGCAGTCCGTCCATCGCGCGGGCGAGTTCCTCGCGCGTCATCCCTGCACCATTGTCGGACACGACGATCCGCGTCACGCCCTTGCGGCGAGAGAGATCGACCAGGATCTTGCCCCCGTTCGGCGTGGCGGCAATCGCATTGTCGAGCAATTGGCCAAGCGCCTTGCTCAGCTGGCGCGGATCGGCGGAGAGGCGCCCGCTGCTCCGGTCGCCCCGCAGGTCGAGCCGCAGCCCGGCCTCGTTGATCGCCTTCTCGCGCTTGCGCACCACATCGGTCACGAAGGGCAGGAGTTCGAGATCCTGCTTGGCGATCGGCAGCAGCCCGGCTTCGCTCTGCGACAGGTCGAGCACGTTTTCGACCTGTTCGGATAGCCGTTCCACCGATTCGAGGATCGCCGCGACATAGTCGCGCCCCTGCTCGCTCAGTTCGCCCGCGACCCCGGCTTCGAGCAATTCGGCAAAGCCGCCGATGGAGGTCAGCGGCGTGCGGAATTCATAGGACATGTTGGCGAGGAAACGCGTCTTGACCGCATCCGCCTCTTCCAGCGCCTGGTTGCGTTCGCGCAGCACATCTTCCGCCCTCTGGCTGTCGGTGATGTCGAGCACCGTCAGCAGCCCGTTGCCATCGGGCAGCGGGACACCGGCGAATTCCAGCGTGCGCCCGTCCGCCAGCGTGACCCGGCCGCCCTGTTGCTTGCGGTCGAGCGTGGCGGCGCGGATCACCTCGCCCACCACCTTGGCCTGCTTGGGCTTGGCAAGCCGCGCACCGATCGCATCGAGCAATTGTTCGGCACGCGGATGGCTGTCGAGCACTTCGGGTTCCAGCCCCCAGCTCGGCGCGAAGCGGCGGTTCCACTGCTGCACCTGCCCGTCGGGGGAGAACACTGCGATCGATTCGAACAGGCTGTCGAATGTGGTGGTGCGAGTGCGCAGCAGCGTGTCGCGCGTGGCCGACAGGGCCAGCTGTTCGGTGCGATCCTCCGCGATCAGTACCAGCCCGCCATCGGGCATCGGCTGGGCAACCACGCGCAGATGGGTGCCGTCGGACAGCGGCCAGGCTTCCTCGCGCGCTTCGCCTGCGCTGAACCAGCCAACATGTTCGCGCCGCCATTCGGGGAAATTGCGCACTTCCGGCGTCCGGCCGATCTCGCGCGCTTCGGCCAGCACCCGTTCGAATTCGGCCTTCTGCGCCACCGCACCGGGGCGCAGGCCGAAGATGCGGCGGAATGGCTGGTTGGCAAAGGTGAGCTGGCGCTTGCCGTCGAATTGCGCCACGCCGACGGAGAGCTGGTCCAGCATCTGGCGCTGCGCTTCGCGGAAGGCGCGGAAGGCGCGGCCCTGCTCCTCCATCTCCTCGATATCGACGGCATATCCGGCAATGCCTTCGTCGCCCAACGGCAGGTCGGACACGCGCAGGCTGCGCCGCTGACCGTCGATCGTGGCGGCAACGATGCGTTCGATCGGCAGATCCTTGTCACGCGCCTGCCCGGCGATTTGCGCGGCGGTAAGCCCGTCGACCGATTCCACCAGCTCGACCTGCCCATCGACCACGGCGGCCGCATTGTCCGCCCCGACCGCAGCGACATAGGCGCTGTTGACCAATCGCAGCTTCAGGTCGGTCCCGCGAAACCACATCGGCATCGGCGCGGCTTCGATCAGCCCGACCAGTGCCGCAAAGTCGGCCTGCGCGCGGCTCGCGTCGGCCCGCAGGCGGGTGAGCTCGCTCTCGCTTTCGCTGAAATCGAACAGCCAGACCAGTGCAGCGCCGCCGGGCGAGACCTGCGGGTCCGCCAGGTTGCCCTTGAGCATCAGGCTCCGCCTGGAACCCGGCACGGTGAGCATCATGCGGAAGGGGGCCGCCGTCTTCTGAGTGCGGCGAATATGGGCGGTCAGCTGCTCGACCTGCTCGACCGACAGGCCGCCGCCCGCCTTGCCGCCGCTCTTGCCATCGGGCCTGCCGGAAAGCTCGCTGAGGAATTGCGGCACCTTGGCGAGCCCGATCCAGTTGGCGAGCCGGTCGGGTGCCTCGATCCGCCCATCGGCCCGCACCAGCAGCGGGATCGCAGGCGCTTCGTCGATCATCCGCGACAGGCGGCGAGCGGCCTTGCGGCTGCTCTCGGCGCGTTTCGCCTTGGCGCTGGCAGCCAGCATCAACCACACCGCCGCCACCGTCCATGCGGCGAGCAGCAGGCCGATCAGGGCCAGCGCGAGGGGCGAAATATCCATTGCGATCCAGCTATGCGCAGGGCGCGCGCGATGCAACACGCGAAGGGAAAAGGGCGGCCCGGATTATACCCGGACCGCCCCTTTTCCCCACCGTTTCGACCGCAGACAAGCCGCGGCCCGACAGCGATCAATAGCGATAATGTTCCGGCTTGAACGGGCCGTGCTGCGGCACGCCGATGTAGTCGGCCTGCTTCTTGCTCAGTTCCGTCAGTTGGACGCCCAGCTTGGCCAGGTGTAGCGCCGCAACCTTTTCGTCGAGGTGCTTGGGAAGGATGTGGACTTCCTTCGAATAATCGTGGCCGCGTTCGTAAAGTTCGATCTGCGCCAGCACCTGGTTGGTGAAGGAACAGCTCATCACGAAGCTGGGGTGGCCGGTGGCGCAGCCCAGGTTAACCAGGCGGCCCTGCGCCAGGATGATGATCTGCTTGCCATCGGGGAAGGTCACGAGGTCGGTGCCCGGCTTCACTTCCTTCCATTCGTAATTCTTCAGCGCGTTGATCTGGATCTCGCTGTCGAAGTGGCCGATGTTGCACACGATGCTCATCGGCTTCATCGCGGCCATGTGCTCGGCGGTGATGACATCCTCATTGCCGGTCGCGGTGACGAAGATGTCGCAGCGCTTCACGGCTTCTTCCATGGTGACGACTTCATAGCCTTCCATGGCGGCCTGCAGGGCGCAGATCGGGTCGATTTCGGTGACCATCACGCGTGCGCCGCCCTGGCGCAGCGAATCGGCGCTGCCCTTGCCCACATCGCCGAAGCCGGCAACGCAGGCGACCTTGCCGGCCAGCATCACGTCGGTCGCGCGGCGGATCGCGTCGACCAGCGATTCCTTGCAGCCATACAAATTGTCGAATTTCGACTTGGTGACGCTGTCGTTCACATTGATCGCCGGGAACGGCAGGCGGCCGCTCTTGGCGATGTGATACAGGCGGTGGACACCGGTGGTGGTTTCTTCCGACACGCCCTTGATCGCCTTGACCGACGCGGTGAGGTAACCCGGCTTCTTGGCGATGAACGCCTTGAGCGCGCGCTGCATCTCGATTTCTTCTTCATTGGTCGGCTCGGGCATGGTCTCGCCCGCTTCGAGCCGCGCGCCCCACAGAGCGAACATCGTCGCATCGCCGCCATCGTCGAGGATCATGTTGGCGGTAAGGTCGGGGTCCGCGTCGGTCGACCAGTCGAAGATGTTGCCGACATAGTCCCAGTAATCGGCCAGGCTCTCACCCTTGATGGCGAAGACCGGAATGCCCGCTGCGGCGATGGCGGCGGCGGCGTGATCCTGGGTGGAGAAGATGTTGCAGGTGGCCCAGCGCACATCGGCGCCCAGTTCCACCAGCGTTTCGATCAGCACCGCGGTCTGGATCGTCATGTGCAGCGAACCGGTGATGCGCGCGCCGCGCAGCGGCTTCGAACCGCCAAATTCTTCGCGCAGCGCCATCAGGCCCGGCATTTCGGTTTCGGCGATCTTGATTTCGTCGCGACCGAATTCGGCCAGCGAGATATCCTTGACGATGTAATCGGTAAATTCGGTCACGGGTGCTTCCCCTGGGGGTTTGGAACCAAAAGGAAAGCGCCGTCCGACAGTCAGGCAGGGCGGCGCTCAATTCAGTTGCCGCCCTTAGCCTTGTGCAAGTGCGAAATCAAATGCCGGGCACAGCGCACATGCGCCGACCCGTCGCGCGCCGCGAACGGCTCCGCCCACCGGGCCGCGAAATTAGCCCAGCCAATGCTTGCACCTACTTCACGGTCGCCTATCTCGGTGCGGCAACATGCAGCAAAGGAATGGTACGATGACGATCTCCGTGGGCGACAGGATTCCCGATGTTAAGCTGGTGAAAGCGGGCGAAAGCGGCCCCGAAGCGGTGCAATCGGCAGACTATTTCGCGGGCAAGAAGGTGGCGCTGTTCTCGGTGCCGGGTGCCTTCACCCCCACCTGCTCGGCGCGGCACCTGCCCGGCTATGTCGACAAGGCCGGCGATCTCAAGAGCAAGGGGATCGACGAAATCGCCTGCACCGCGGTCAACGATGCCTTCGTGATGAGCGCGTGGAACAAGGCTGCCGGTTCGGAAGACGTCACCATGCTGGCCGATGGCAACGGCGAGTTCGCCGATGCGCTTGGCCTGACGATGGACGGGTCGGGCTTCGGCCTGGGCAAGCGCGGGCAGCGTTTCTCGATGATCGTCAATGACGGCGTGGTCGAGGAACTGAATGTCGAGGCACCGGGCGACTTTTCGGTGTCGAGCGCCGAATATATGCTCGAACAGCTCTGATCACAGCGACAGAATGCGAAAGGGGCGCCCAGTGCGGGCGCCCCTTTTTGTTGGACCGGCCTGTTCGACCTGCCTTTTCCGGGCCGGATCAATAACCCATCAGGCTGAGCACTTCCTTGCGGCTGCGATGGTCTTCGAGGAAGCAGCCATGCAAACGGCTGGTCACCATATTGACCCCGGGTGTGCGGACGCCGCGGCCGGTCATGCAGCCATGTTGCGCCTCGATCACCACCGCCACACCGTGTGGATTGAGATTGTCCCAGATGCACTTCGCCACTTCGGCGGTCAGGCGCTCCTGGATCTGGAGACGCCGGGCATAGCCGTGCAGCACGCGGGCAAGCTTGGAAATACCGACCACCCGGTCGCGCGGCATATAGGCGATGGCAGCCTTGCCGGTGATCGGGGCCATGTGGTGCTCGCAATGGCTCTGGAAGGGAATGTCCTTCAGCAGCACCAGCTCGTCATAGCCGCCCACTTCTTCGAACTGGCGCGAGAGGTGGACCGCCGGGTCTTCGGCATAGCCCTGGCAATATTCCTTCCACGCGCGCCCGACCCGCTTGGGCGTATCGAGCAGCCCCTCGCGATCGGGATCGTCTCCCGACCAGCGGATCAGGGTGCGGATCGCATCCTGCACCTCTTCGGGCACAGCGATCTTGCCATCGGGCAATTCGTCGTCGCAGCAATCGTGGCTCATTGTCTTATCCGTCCGCTCCCGCCCGCTTCGGACGCCGCAAAATGCCGCCCTTGCGAAACAGCCCGCGCCGTTTGGCGATAGGCTCGAAAAATTCCTCCGGATGTTCGGGATCGAGCAGGGCATTATCCGCCATGTCGGCTTCGATCGCGGTCAGTTCCGGCAAGTCGAGCCGCCGTAGCTGGCGCCTGCCGCCACTGCAATGCTTGACCAGTTCGATCATCGAGCCGTGTTGTGCAAGCAGCGGCCCGATCTCTTCCGCACGCAGACCGAGATGTTCGGCGAGCAGCGAATGGCGCAGGCCGGCAATCGCATCGCAGGCGCCCTCATTGCCCGGTCGCGCGCAGTCGATGAACAGGTCGCACTCGCTATCCAGCCGCATCGAGCGATTGTTGAGATTGGACGAGCCGATCCGCAGGATCTTGTCGTCCACAATCATCAGCTTGGCGTGGACATAGATCGGCTCCTCGCCCGAAAACGGCACAACGATGTTGAAGCGCTTCTTGTGGTCCTTCAATCCGATCGAGCGGGACAGCCGGGCGCGCGCGGTATCCATCGCTTCCTGTTCGAGCCAGCCTTCGGCATGCGCTGGATTGACCAGCAGGATTTCCGGCGGATCGGGTTCCGCAACGCGCAGCGCGATCGCCTCTGCCACCCGGCGAGAGGCGAAATATTGGCTTTCCGCATAGATGAAGTGTCGCGCGCGGGCGATATGCGCGAGGTAAAGCTCCTCGATCTCGGTCACTGCACGCCGTCCGCAATATTCGGCGCGGGTACGGGCGATGCCGATTTCGACATTCTCGAACTGTGCCGCCAGCTCGGCGGGCCAGATGTCCTGCGCCCCTCCCTCGACCGGGCCGAGCGGAGTACCACCCGCATGCGCCCAGCGATCGTCGCCCAGCGCGGCGAGCGCGCCGGCAACCTCGCCCTCCACCATCATGGTCGCGTCGTGCCACGGGCCGTAATAGCCGCCACGCGGCTTGCTGCGGCGCTTGTCGCCTTCGCAATGCTCGCGCGTGTCCCAGCGGCCCGTAGTCATGTCGATCCCGCCGCACACGCCGACGCGATCATCGAGCACGGCGATCTTCTGGTGGTGGCTGCACCCGACCGGATGATGGGTATCGAACTTGAAGTCGATCCGGCGGTTGGGGAACCAGCGCAACAGGTCCATCACCATCGAGCCGCGGAACGGCCAGGTGAGAACACCGTAACTCCATTTGAGGATGCGCACTTCCAGTTTGCGCCGGTGACGCACCAGCCACAGAATGAAGCTACCCAGGCGGCGGGGATACCGGCCTTTGCCGCGCTTGCCATACCAGCGGCGCCCATGGGCCAGATGGATGCGGGTGTCGAAATCCCACCCGATCAGCAAAACCCGGCGCCGGGCGGCGAGCATCGCCTGCTGCATCAGGTCGAAATAGTCGGCCGCATCGACGATAACGCTCGCACGGCTCGCCTTGGCATAGCGCCATACGCCCGTATCCGCCGATAGGTCATCGAACCCTCGACCCTGCTCGCTGTCGCCGTCCATGTCGCCCCCGACCGCGAGCCTATTCCTTCGCGTCTTCCATCTTCTCCGGCGTGATCTCGGCCTTCGCCTTCTCGTCCGATTTGCGCCGCTCGAACACCTCCCGCATGTAGCGCGCGTCTGCGTCGGTCAGGTGCTGCGCGAATTCGGGGAAATGTTCGTCCTCCTCCTCGTCGATATGGTGACGATAGCGGTGGGCAAACTCCTTGAACTTGGTCAGCCACGCAGAGGAAGACATGTCGGTCGCCGCAAGGTCGTTGAGCATTTCGTCCAGCTCGTGGTGCTCGGCCACCGAATGGCGCGTATCGCCAGTGGTCGGCGGTTTGCGCAGCATGGTGGAATAAAGCGCCTGCTCCTCGGCGGCGGCATGCGCCTTGATGTCGAGGGTGAGCTTTTCGAAATGTTCGCTGCGCTCGTCACTGGCGCCATGCGTGTCCTCGATCAGGTCGAGCAGCGCACGATGGCGGTCGTGATCCTTTTCGAGACGGTCGAAAATGTCGGTGCAGTCGGTCATGGTCGTATGCTCCCTTTGGCCGACCAACGGGATTGCGGCCCACAGGTTCCCATGCGCCAGAACCGACAAAGCCCGCCCCTCTTGCGAGGAGCGGGCTTTGTTGGCGCGCCCGAAAGGATTCGAACCTCTGACCCCCAGATTCGTAGTCTGGTGCTCTATCCAGCTGAGCTACGGGCGCGCTTGGAGGGCGCCACATAGGGGTGCCATTCGCGCTTGGCAATCCCCTATGCGACAGAAAATGGGCACCGCGCTCAGGGTATGCGGAACAGCTGCGCCGCAAGCGCGCGATCGAGCGGAGGCTTGTCCAGCGCCGCGATCGCATCGGGATCGAACCAGCCCCAGTCGCCGCCCTCCAGCGCCTGGGGCATGCCCTCCCACACACGCGAAGTGTAAAGCAGGATGACAAGCCTGCGCAGCCCGTCCGCAGCGGGCCCGTCGGCGCTGGCCACCGGCTGCAATGCCTCAGGATCGAGGGTCAGGCCAAGCTCCTCCGCGATCTCGCGCACCAGCGCCAACCGCGCAGTTTCGCCGATTTCCACCTTGCCGCCGGGAAATTCCCACAAGCCGCCATGATGCTTGCCCAGCGGGCGCTGCTGCATCAGCCAGCGGCCCTGCCCATCGGCAATCGCCGCAGCGACCACCAGCAGCGATGTCGGGATTCTTTCCATCAGCGGGCGAGGCGGAAACCAATTGTTAAGAGCTTTAGCCGAGAAGCGGCGAAGTCAGGAAGAATACCGACGGATGGGGCACAGGCAATGAGCGATTTCCTAAGGAAACTGGGACGCGACGAGTCCGGTGCAACGGCTGTGGAATACGGCCTGATATTGGCTTTGATCTTTCTTGCCATGGTGGGGGCTGTCCAAACCTTCGGCAATGAAACCATCTCTATGTGGACCCGTGTGGGTGACAGGGTGTCGGAAGTGACGAGCCAGCAATAGAGGTCCGGCGTTAGGAGTTTTTCAATCACTGCGCCGTATCTCGCAAAACACTCGATCCGGGATTGCTACTGGAAAGAGTCGGGTACCGAAGACTGAACCAGGAGACTGACCATGAAGTTCATCAACAAGCTGATCCGCGACGAAGCTGGCGCCACCGCCATCGAATACGGCCTGATTGCCGCCCTGATCGCCGTCGCCGCGATCACCGCCATGCAGGGCCTCGGCAACGAGCTGAGCACGACCTTCTCGACCGTGTCGACCAAGATGAGCGAATCGAACACCGTCTGATTTCGGACGTTACGTTTCGCAAGAAAGAGGCGGCGGGGATTTCCCCGCCGTCTTTTTTTGTGCGCTTGGCCGGAAAGATGGCAGGCCGGGCAGAACGAAGTTCGCCCGGCGCACCAGCTAGCGTGAACGGACGACGATCTTGACCTTCTGGCCCGCCTGCAGCGTGTCGTTGGCGCCGAGTCCGTTAAGCGCGCGGAACCGCGCCTCGGGCGAATCGGTATAGGCCATCCGCTTCGACAGGCTGGCGACCGTATCGCCGCGTGCCACCGTCACCACATCGAGCCGCCGCGGGACCACCGAGGCTGCTTCGGCCGACGTGATCCGGCGCATCGAATTGAACATCGGCGAGAACACGCCGGCCTTGCCCGCCGGTGCGATCGCCGCGAAATGGAACGCCTGCGTCTTCGAGAATTGATAGGCGAAGACCACGACATCCACCTGGCTGCTGCCGCTGGTTACGCGCGCCGTGCCATAGGCGGCAGGAAGGCCATTCACCGTCGTATGTTCGATGGAGGACGGCGCCAGCGTCTGCTGCGTGCCACCCAACGCCTTGAACACGCTGGTCACATAAGTATCCAGATTGCCGTTATACGCGGCCGTGCTCATTTGCGCCTGCCCGCTTTGGCCATTGATCGACACCGCGCGGGTGCCGTTGACCATGTAGAACCCGTCGGGCGCCATGAACGACAGCCCGAGTTGCGGGTGGATGAATTGGCGCCCTTCGATCACACCCTGTGCCGGGTCGTCGCCATACATCAGCCCGTCGATCCGGGTCAGGAATGTGTCGCGATTGAGCACACCGCCACCGTTACCTGCCTTGGCATAGGCAGCCTGCACCCGGCTTGCCGGATCGGGGTGGGTCGAGGCCCATTCGGGGATCGAAGCGCTGTTGCGGCCCTGCAACTGCGCATCGAGCGTGTTTTGCGCCGCAAGGCTTTGCAGCACGGTCGCCATCGCACGCGGATCGTATCCGGCGGTGGTCAGGTACTGGATGCCCAGCTCGTCCGCCTGCGATTCCTGCGAGCGGGAGAATTTCAGCGTCAGCAACTGCGAACCCTGCATGAACCCCTTGGCCAGCGTGCTGCCGATCGAGGAATCGCCCAGCAGCACACCCGACAGGATCGCACCGACTGCGCCGAGGATGGAGTTGCGCTGCGCTGCCGCCTGGCGCCGCTGCGAGTGGCGTGCGGCGACGTGGCCGACCTCATGCCCCAGCACGCCCGCGAGCTCCGCCTCGTTGTTCATCAGCGTGACAAGCTGGCGCGTGGTGTAAACATAGCCGCCGGGGATGGCGAAAGCGTTGTTGACCGAGGAATTGAGCAGCGTGACGGTAAAATCGCTCTGCGCGTTGCCGAGCCCGGACTGCACGGCGATTTTCTGCCCGACGCTGCGCACATAATCGGCCTGGCTACCGCTCATCGCGCCGCCGAATTCTTCCAGCAATTGCGGGTGCAGCTCGGCGCCCTGCTGGGCTTCCGCCTGCGAGATCGGGGCCGAGGCGCTGGGGATCGAGCCGCCTGCGTCCATGCAACCGCCGAGCGCGAATGTCGCGATTGCGCTGCCAGCAAGCGCGATTGACCTGATGCGTGACATGTTGGTGGGCCTCCTGTTCCCGGGCGTGGCGGCATGTTTGCCGCGATCACTGCCATCCTGTTGGGAATAGAAGTTTTGTAAAGCCCTGTTGGTTCCCGCTCAGGCCCCGATCTGGAGGAATCTTTCCTCGCGGCGACGGCGCAGCTCGTTTTCCGACAGGCCCTGCAGCTTGTCGAGTTCTTCGCCGATGGCCCCGGCCAAAGTCTTGGCCGCCGCCTTGGGATCGCGATGTGCACCGCCCACCGGCTCCTTCACGATCCGGTCGATCACCCCCAGCTTGAGCAGGTGCTGCGCGGTGACCTTCATCGCTTCCGCAGCGTCCGGCGCCTTTTCGGCGGTGCGCCACAGGATCGAGGCGCAGCCTTCGGGTGTGATGACCGAATAGACCGCATGTTCGAGCATCAGCACGCGTTCGGCGCTGGCGAGCGCGACTGCACCGCCCGAACCACCCTCGCCCACGATGGTGGCAACCATCGGGACGGGCAGCGCGAGGCAAGCCTCGGTCGAGCGGGCAATCGCCTCCGCCTGTCCGCGTTCCTCAGCCTCGACGCCGGGAAAGGCGCCCGACGTATCGACCAGCGTCACCACCGGAAGGCCGAAGCGGCCGGCAAGGTTCATCAGGCGGATTGCCTTGCGATAACCCTCCGGCTTGCCCATGCCGAAATTGTGGCGAATGCGGCTTTCGGTGTCGTGGCCCTTTTCATGCCCGATCAGCATGACCCTGCGCCCGCCGAGCCGGGCAAAGCCGCCCATGATCGCTTCATCGTCGCCATAGAGGCGGTCGCCGCCGAGCGGGACGAATTCGTCGAAACCATATTCGACGAAGTCGCGGAAGTGCGGGCGACCGGGATGGCGGGCGACCTGCGTCTTCTGCCACGGGGTCAGCGCGGCATAGGTGCTGGCCAGCAGGTCGGCGCTTTTCTGTTCGAGCCGCTTGAGCTCGCTCGAGATGTCGACCTCGTCATCCCCGGCAGCGGCGCGCAGTTCGGCGATCCGCTTTTCAAGCTCGGCGACGGGTTTCTCGAATTCGAGGAAGGAAATCATTGCGCCCCGCTAGTCTCACTGGCGTCGCTCGGCAAGGGGTTGGGCGCATGCGCCGCCCTGCTTTCCGCCGTATTGCCGCGTGCCAGCGGGTGCCGTTCGTTGACCAGCGCGACGAGCCGGGCACTATCGACATGGGTATATATCTGGGTGGTGGCGATATCGGCGTGGCCCAGCAGGGTCTGCAAGACCCGCAAATCCGCCCCGCCTTCGAGCAGATGCGTGGCAAAGGCATGCCGCAACACGTGCGGGCTGATCTTCTCGGGCGGCAGCCCGGCCCGCACGGCAAGTTCCTTGAGCAACTGATACAGCCTGATCCGGGTCAGATGCTTCGCGCGCGAAGGAAACAGGAAAGGCGAGCCTTCCTCGCGCAGCGCCAGCCAGCGCGACAAGGCCTGCACGGCGCGGCGGCTGACCGGAACCATCCGCGCCTGCCCACCCTTCCCCGTTACCGTCAGGAACGGCGCATCGCGCGGAACGGCAGATAGCGGCAACGAGACCAACTCGCTCGCGCGCAGGCCCGAACCATACAGCAGTTCGAGCAGCGCCAGCATGCGCACCCCGGCTGGCCGGTCGCCCTGCGCTTCGGTTTCGGCCTGCGCGAACAGCGCCTCTATCTGCGCGTGTGTGAGAATTTTCGGCAGCGGCCGGCGAGTAGCCGGTCGCGGCAGCGCCGCGGATGGATCGTCGCGCCGCATGCCTTCGTCCTGCAGGAAGGCATAGAATTGCCGCAGGGCGGAACATCTGCGGGCGAGGCTCGCCGGCGCCAACCCGGCCCATGCCTGCCCCAACGCGGAAAGTTGCTCGACCGGCGCGTCTGGCAAGCTCCCCAGCACTGCCTCTGCCGCTTCGAGGTCGCGGCGATAGGCGGCAAGCGTATTGGCCGCCGCACCGCGTTCGGCAGCCATCATCGCAAGGAAATCTTCGATCTCGCCGGACATTGCGCCCAGACTATCAGTCGCTACGCGCCTGTCACCCCGCAATGGGGGGACACCTCAGCCCCGCGCCACTGCCTCTGCCGCGATCATCCGGGCTTCCGCTCCCATCCCGACGCGATTGAGCGCGGCAACAATGTGGTAGAGGTGGCGCGGCGTCATCTGCTTCCAGTCGCTGCCCTGCATGCCGACCCCGGCGAGGAAGGCGACCAATGCACGGTTGTCCACTGCCGCAGCCCGGTCGATCAACCGGCTCCAGCGCGTCTCACGCGTGAGTTGCAGGTCGAGCCTGGCCCCCAGTCGGCCAAGATCGCCATTGCCGATCCGCCCCAGGCCGGCGAGCCCGGCCACGAGAAACGCGGATTTGCGTTGCCCCTCGCTCTCGTCATCGCTGACGAAACTGTCGATCGCACCCCCGTCGATGGCCGCGCTGCGGTTGGGCTGCGCCACAACCAGCATGGCCCAGGCTTCGCTGCCCTCGGGCACGATCTCGCCCCATGCGAGCGCGTCGCGATCGAGCCCCGCCGACAGCATCGAAGCGATCAGCGGCGCCGCGTCGTCGGCATAATCCGCGCTCGCCGGGATGCGCGCAGCGGCATAGGCGGTCAGCACCAGGCGGTCGTAAGGCGTATTGTCGAGATCGCCCCATATCGCGCGGATGGCGGAAATCCGCTCCGCCGGATCGGGCGAGACATAGGCATCGCGCAGCTTGGTGGTCGCCGTGCCTATGTCGTCGGCGATACCGTCGAGCCCATAGGCCTGGCCGTAGAGATCGACCATCGCGGCGGACGAGAGGATACCCTGCCGCCCCGCGAGCCGGGCAGCCTCGATCCGCTGACCCAGCGGCAGTTCGGGCATTGTGGCCGAGGCCTGTGCATAATAATCGGCATTTGCGCCATCGAGCCCATCGGGCAGCGCAATACCCAGCGCCGAAGCGAGGGCGAAGCGCCAAGGGGTAATCTTGTCGACCCCGTCCCATTCGATATTGACCGCGCGGCGCCCGGTACCGGCGGCCCCGGCGTAACGTTGGGCCAGCAGCAGGTCGATCTCCGGCGCCGACTGGCGCGCCAGCGCACGATCGAGCTCGCTCGATGCGCGGGCGCCCTCACCCGCATAGGATGCGCAGATCGACTGCAGCATCATCCATTCGGGATCCTTGCGCGCACCGCCTTGCAGCCGCACGACCGGGCAACTTCCGGTGATGTCGCCGGTACCGACATAGGCGGCAAGCGCCGCGTCGATCAGCGCCGGGCTCCAGTTCGCCGTATCGACATCCTGCACCAGCGCGCGGGCGACCTGGAATTCGCCCATCCGGTCGAGCAAACTGGCGCGCAGAGCCGCAAATTCGGCAGGGTCCATGCCCTGCGGCGTTTCGAGCCTGCTGGCCAGCGCCCGGCGCAGCATGATGTGGCCCCAACGCGACACCAGCGGCCCCTTCGTGCCCTTGAGCGCGGCGCGCACGATTGCGCCCGGCTGGTTGGCGAGCGAAGCCGGCGGCAACCCGCCCTCTGCCGAGGCGAGAACACCGACCCGCTCCATCGAGCGACGCGCGGCAGGCGGAATATCGTATTTGGGCCGCAGCCCCAGCAACTGGTCGAGCTGGTCCGGGTCCATCCGTTCCAGTTCTTCCAGCGAAGGCAGGCCATCGGGAATTTCGATCGGGCCGAAATCGGCCTCGTCCCCCGCTGCGGGCAGCGGCTGGATCACCGCGCCAGCGGGCGCCGAAGGGGTTGCGGTCGACTGGCCCGCACCCTGTGCCGGCGTCGGCGCGGGGGCTGCGCGCGGGGTCGGCGTCGGTGCCGGGGCGGGATCGTCGAAACCGGGCGGGAGCAGCGATTCCGGCGCGCCCTGCGCCATCACCAGCGTAGCCGAAAGCGCTAGCGCCGCCGCGCCGATGGTCAGCGCCGCCTTCACAGCACACCCTCCGGCAGCTTGACCGGTTCGGCAATCGGGCGCAGCGGCTCGCGACCGCCGTCGAACCAGGCCAGCGCCAGCACGGCGACAACCAGCAGCGCGACCGCCAAACCGATACGCCTCAGCGACATGGACAAATCTGCAACCCTTCGACAATCCCGGCAGTTGCGCTGGCCCTAGCCCATCTATAGGCGGACGGGCAATGACCGAACACCAACCCCGGCTTTCCGACAGCGAAATTTCCGCCATTGCGCAGCGGATCGATCGCCCGGTGGTGCTGGTCGGGCTGATGGGCGTGGGCAAATCCACTGTGGGCCGCAAGCTGGCCACCCTGCTGCACCGCGACTTCATCGACGCCGACGAGGAAATCGAAGGCGCTGCGCAAATGAGCATTGCGGAGATTTTCGAACAGTTCGGCGAGCCTTATTTCCGTGACGGGGAACGCCGCGTGATCGCCCGGCTGATCGAGGAACGCCACGGTGTCATCGCCACCGGCGGCGGCGCCTTCGTCAACGCGGAAACGCGCGCGCAAATCCTGCAGCATGCCATCGCGGTCTGGATCGATTGCGACATCGCCACGCTGGTCGAACGCACATCGCGCAAGGACACGCGCCCCTTGCTGCGCGGGGGCGACCCAGCGGAAATTCTCACCCGGCTCTATGACGAACGCAAGCCCGCCTATGCCCAGGCGCCTGTTCGCGTGATCAGCGAAGCCGGCCCGCATATCGAAACCGCATTGCGGATCCTGGAGGAGATCGACCAATGGCTGTGATTCCCGTCGCGCTGGCCGGGCGATCCTATGAAGTGCGGATCGGCAGCGGATTGCTGGCCGATGTCGCGAGCCAATGCGCGCCGCTGCTCCGCAAGGCGAAGGTGCCCATCGTCACCGACGCCAATGTCGCGGCGAAATGGCGCGATCCGGTCGAGGCAGCGCTGCGTGCGGCCGGGAAGGAACCGCGCTGGCTGATCCATCAACCGGGCGAATCCGCCAAAAGCTGGGACGGGCTGGCGCGCACGGTCGAATGGCTGCTGGCGGAAGAGGTCGAGCGCGGCGACCATGTGATCGCGCTGGGCGGCGGAGTAATCGGCGATCTTACCGGTTTTGCGGCGGCAATCCTCAAGCGGGGCTGCGGTTTCATCCAGCTGCCGACCACCTTGCTCGCCCAGGTCGACAGTTCGGTCGGCGGCAAGACCGCGATCAACACGCCTGCGGGCAAGAATCTCGTCGGTGCTTTCCATCAGCCCGCGCTGGTGCTGGCCGATCTCGACGCGCTCGACACCTTGCCCATGCGGGAGATGGGCGCAGGATTTGCCGAAGTGATCAAATACGGCATCCTTGGCGATGCGGATTTCTTCGCCTGGTGCGCCGCCAATGGCGCGAAGATCATGGCCGGAGACAAGGCGGCGCAGGATTATGCGGTCACCCGCAGTGTCGAGGCGAAAGCGCGGATCGTGGCGGAGGACGAGCGCGAGACGACCGGTACCCGCGCGCTGCTCAACCTCGGCCACACTTTCGGCCATGCACTGGAAGCGCAGACCGGATTTTCCGACCGGCTGCTCCATGGCGAGGCGGTGGCGCTGGGGATGGTCCTCGCGGCCCGCTATTCCACCCGGGTCGGTTTGATGAGCGCGGACGATGCAGCCCGGGTTGCGAGCGCCATTGCCGCCGCCGGTCTGCCGAGCGAAGTTTCCGCGCTGGGGCTGAACTGCGCCGGCAAGGTACTGGCCGACCATATGCTGCACGACAAGAAGATGGACGCGGGCACCCTGCCCTTCGTCCTGTTGCGCGGAATCGGCGATGCGTTCGTGGCCAAGGATGTCGCACTGTCC
The DNA here is from genome assembly GCA_014763545.1 of Sphingomonadales bacterium. Classification (GTDB taxonomy): domain Bacteria; phylum Pseudomonadota; class Alphaproteobacteria; order Sphingomonadales; family Sphingomonadaceae; genus JACXVD01. The sequence goes on along the minus strand of JACXVD010000036.1, from coordinate 4,898 downwards.
GACATCGCCACCTTCCTCGACGACGAACTCGCACCGCAATAAAACCTTGTCACATTGCGACAAGGCGCTACCCGGTTGCAAACGCAACCAATGGGTCAGCCATGACGTCAGCCGAAGCCACTCCCGCCATCGAACCTGAAGCCGTCGAGCGTATGGCGCACGACACGGCCTTTCTCGGCCACCCCAAGGGGCTGGGCTATCTCGGCTTCGTCGAGGGGTGCGAGCGTTTCTCCTATTATTCGATGCAGACGCTGCTGGTCCTCTACATGACCAACTACCTGCTGCTCCCGGCGCATTCGGGTGGCGTGATCGGCCTGCCTGCGATCGAGAGTTTCTACGGCCTCAGCGGGCAACCGCTCGCATCGCGCATTTTCGGCAATTACACCTCGCTGGTCTATCTGACGCCGATCCTCGGCGGCATTCTGGCCGACCGCTGGCTGGGTCGCCGCGCGGCGCTGATCGCGGGCGGGCTGGTTATGTCGCTTGGCCATTTCCTGATGGCGATCGAGAGCATGTTCTTCTTCGCGCTGCTCTCGCTGATCGTCGGCGTCGGACTGTTCAAGGGCAATATCGCGAGCCAGGTGGGCGAGCTGTATGGCGAGAACGACAACCGTCGGGCGATGGCGTTCCAGATCTTCTACATCTTCATCAACGTCAGCGTGATCGTCGCGCCGCTGACCGCGGGTTCGCTGGGGCAGGATCCCAACTGGGGCTGGCATTATGGCTTTGGCCTGGCGGGCGTGGTGATGGTGATCGGGCTGCTGATCTACCTCAAGGCACTGCCCTGGCTCCCGGCGGACAACATCCGCAAGGGTGCCGGTGCCGCGCCGCGCGAAAAGGTAAGGCCCGAAGAATGGCCCCGCCTGATCGCGCTGCTGTTGCTGGTGCCGGTGCTGGGTGTGGCGCTGCTGACCAATCAGGAAATCTTCAACGCCTATCTCGTCTGGGCGGACCAGAAGTTCACCCTGACCCTCTTCGGCATCCAGATGTATTCGAGCTGGATGATCACCATCGACGCGGCTGTGTCCTTCTCGATGCTGGTCGCGGTCGCCGCCTTCTGGGCCTATGTCGGCAAGCGCACCGGCAAGGAGCCGGACGAGCTGGGCAAGATGATCATCGGCAGCGGCTTCACCGTCGCGGGCGGGCTGTGCCTCTACATGGGCGCGGTGACGGCGGGTGATGGCAAGGTGACGATGTTCTGGCCGCTGATGTTCCACCTGCTGAATTCGATCGGCTTTGCCCATATCCTGCCGGTCAGCCTGGCACTGTTCACCAAGCTCGCCCCGCGCGCGCTGAACGCGACGGTGGTGGGCATCTACTATCTCGCCTTCGTGCTCGCGAACTATGTGGTGGGCGAGATCGGCGGATGGTATTCGAGCATGGATACGGCCAGTTTCTGGCTGGTGCATGTCGCCAGTGCGGCTGTCGGGCTGGTCGCCTTCGTGCTGTTCAAGCTGATCTACGGCCGCCAGATCGCAGCGCACACGGCTGCGAGCTGATCAGCCGAACAGCGCGACCGACTGCATTCCCGATATCACCGCCTCCCCGGCGGCGTTCCACATCGCCATGCGCTGGCTCGAACAGCCTTTCTCGGCATAGTCGCCGACCGATTGCAGCAGCCACCAGCCATCCTGCGTCGCGGGGGCGGCGGTGAGGTAGTTGGCTTGCCAGGTCATCGAGGAAACCGGCACCCTTGCGCCCAGCATCGGCAGCACGCCGGGCGGCAGCGCATCGGCCACCAGCAGCGTCTCGGTCATCGGGTCGAGCCCGTCACGCTCGCCGACGCGCACCCACCAGCACACCTCCGGCATCGGCGCAGCGGGGCGCGGCTTGGCGAAGCGCACCTCGAAATTGCCGGCGATGAAACTCGGCCCCATCCGGCTTGCGAAATCGCTCGCCTGCCCGACGGGAGTGATGCCCGCGGGCAGCGGCACATCATGCAGGTGCAGCGCGCTTTCGACCGGGCCCATGAACACGAAGGTCGCCGAATAGGCGACGGCACCATCGCAAGCCGCCTGCACCTCCACCCAGCTGGCGTTGCGCCCGCGCCGCAATATCCGCGCGCGGAATTCCGCACGGCCCGCTACCGGGCCGACGAAGGCGACCTGCGCCGACCGCAGCGGCGGCATGTCGGGCGCCAGTCGCCGCGCGCATTCATGCGCCAGCGCGCTGGAAAAGCCGCCATAGGCCGTGCGCCCCTGCTTCCAGCGATCGGGAATATCGAGCGCAAAGCCACCCTCGAGCGGCTCGGCAGTGGCGAGGATCTGCGCGAAACTCATTCGAGTTCGAGGATCACCTCGTCCACCGCCAGGCTGTCACCCTGTTTGGCGTTGACCTTGGCCACCTTGCCGGACTTCTCGGCGCGCAGGATGTTTTCCATCTTCATCGCTTCCACCGTGGCGAGCGGCTGGCCCGGCTGGACCTCGTCGCCCTCGCCCACATGCAGCGTGACCAGCAGGCCCGGCATCGGGCAGATCAGCAGCTTGGAGAGATCGGGCGGGATCTTCTCGATCATGTGCTGCGCCAGCGGCGCGACATGCGCGGGCAGGATCCGCAAGCCATGCTTCGCGCCTTGCGTAGTCACGCGGTAGCCCGCACGCGTCGGTTCGAGCTGCAGGCCATAGGTGGCGAGCGGCGCGGCATCGTCATCCTCGCCATCGGCGAATTCGGAAACCAGCACGAATTTCTCGCCCGGCGTATATTCCATCGCCAGCCACACCGGATCGCCATCCACCGTGATCGCCTCTTCCTCGAGGCTCACGGCATGGTCGGCCCCGGCGACGGTGACGACCCAGTCCCCAGGTGCGGGCTGCGGTCCGTTGAGCTGCCCGTCGATGCGCCGCGCGCGATCCGCATCGGCGGTTGCGATAATCCCGCCGACCGCCGCCAGCACGCGCGCCAGCCGCTGCGACGCAGGCGCACCGGTGAAGCCATCGGGATATTCCTCGGCAATGAAGCCGGTGGTCAGTTCGCCCGAGCGGAAGCGCGGATGCTGCATGATCGCGCTGAGGAAATCGACATTGTGCCCCAGCCCTTCCAGCCGGAAGGAATCGAGCGCCTGCACCTGCATATCCGCCGCCTCGTCGCGCGTGGGTGCCCAGGTGATGAGCTTGGCGATCATCGGGTCGTAGAACATCGACACTTCGCCGCCTTCGAACACGCCATCGTCGACGCGCACGCCGCCAATCCCCCGGCGCCCGTTGGCGCTGCCATCGTCGGTCCAGCCCTCGACCGGCGGCCGGTAGCGCACCAGCCGCCCGGTGCTGGGCAGGAACCCGCGATAGGGGTCTTCGGCATAGACGCGGTTTTCGATTGCCCAGCCGTCGATGCCGATGTCGTCCTGCGTCATCGCCAGCTTTTCGCCATAGGCGACGCGGATCATCTGTTCGACCAGATCGACCCCGGTGATCGCCTCGGTCACCGGATGTTCGACCTGCAGGCGAGTGTTCATTTCAAGGAAGTAGAAGCTCTCGCCGGTCGGGTCGGCGCCGCTGACGATCAGTTCGACCGTGCCCGCCGAGTAGTACCCGACCGCGCGGGCCAACGCGACGCACTGCTCGCCCATCGCCTTGCGCATCTCGGGCGTGACGAAGGGCGACGGCGCTTCCTCGACCACCTTCTGGTGGCGGCGCTGGATGCTGCACTCGCGCTCGTTGAGGTAGAGGATGTTGCCGTGCTGGTCGCCGAGGATCTGGATTTCGATGTGGCGCGGGTTGAGGATGAACTTCTCGATGAACACGCGGTCATCGCCGAAGCTGTTCAGCCCCTCGCGCTTCACGCTCTCGAAGCCTTCGCGCACGTCGGTTTCATTGTAGGCGAGGCGCATGCCCTTGCCGCCGCCGCCGGCGCTGGCCTTCATCATCACCGGATAACCGATCTCGTTCGAGATGCGCACCGCGTGGTCGGTATCCTCGATCTCGCCGACGAAGCCGGGGACGACGTTGACGCCCGCTTCCTTGGCCAGCTTCTTGGACTCGATCTTGTCGCCCATCGCCGCGATCGCGCCGACCGGCGGGCCAATGAAGGCGATGTTTTCCTTGGCCAGCGCCTCGGCAAACGAAGTGCGTTCGGAGAGGAAACCATAGCCCGGATGCACCGCCTCGGCGCCAGTCGCCTTGCACGCGGCGATGATCTTGTCCGCGATCAGGTAGCTTTCCGCCGCGGGAGCCGGGCCGATATGCACCGCCTCGTCGGCCATCCGCACGAACGGCGCGCGTGCATCGGCATCCGAATAGACCGCGACGGTCGCGATACCCATCCGGCGCGCGGTCTTGATCACGCGACAAGCGATCTCGCCCCGGTTGGCGATGAGGATTTTTTTGAACACTACTGGTCGCCCTGCTTTCGAGGTCTAAAGATGAGGTAGCCGATCACTGCCAAGAGTATCGGCCCTCCCGGGAACATCGCGTAGAGTGTCAGGTCACTTGGCTGGACACAGTCGGCAGGTGCCCACGCGCCACACTGGCCAAAAATGCTCATCAGAAATAGAAATCCTGACGCGAGTAAAAAGATCACACCAGAGAGAGCGCAACCGACTTTTCGAGCGATGCTCCATTCATTGGACGATTCGTCCGTCACTCCGCCGCCTCCGCCAACTTGCACGCCCGCAGCGGCTCCTCGCCCTTGAGCGCCGTCAGCCCCAACTTGGCGAACAGCGCGGCGTCGCTGTCGTCGCCCGCGTTCGGAGCGGTCAGCAGCTTGTCGCCGGTGAAGATCGAGTTCGCGCCGGCGAGGAAGCACAGCGCCTGGGTCGCCTCGCTCATGGACTCGCGCCCGGCGGAGAGGCGGACCATCGAAAGCGGCATCGTGATCCGCGCCACCGCCACCGTGCGCACGAATTCGATATCGTCGATCTTGGCGAGCGGCGTGTCGGCCAGCATGTCGCCCAGCGGCGTGCC
>JACXVD010000099.1 GCA_014763545.1 Sphingomonadales bacterium | reverse complement strand
CTGCAGGCGCGCGACGCGTTCCTGCGGCGTTTCCGCCGCCGGTGGCCGAGGCGCCCCGTCCTGCCGCGCCGAAGAAGCCGGCCCCGGCTGCGGCGGGGGTGGCGGCGGCGGGGCAGCCGCTTCCTCGCCAGGGCGGACGAGCTTGCGGCGACGCTTCACCTCGACCGCGACCTTGTTGGTCCGGCCGTGGCTGAAGGTCTGCTTGACCTCACCGGCATCGACCGACCGCTTGAGTCCAAGCGGTTTGCGGGCGCGCGGTTCGTTGCTGTCGTTATCGCTCATAAAGCTCGTCTATCCTTCAACTTCAATTCGTCGTCGTGGCAGGCCGCCGGGGCGGCTTGCCTTGGTCTTGCGCGGGAGCGGTTGCCCCCTGGAAATGCAACAGGCGCTGCAGGGCCAGGCCGACCCTTTCGGCCGATCCGCGATCGGCCAGCGCGAGATGGACGACATTGTCGCGGCCCAATGCCACAGACAGGGTCGACCGGTCCAGTGGCAAGCGGATGCCGGTTTCGCCGCTCCCCTCGGCCTCGCGCCCGACGCGCCAGGCCTGGTCCAGCTTGCGAGAGCCGTCTGCGCTCGCATCGGCGGCGTGGAGCAGCAGCTCCACCGCACCACCCCGGGCATGTTCGGCGATCCGGTCCGAACCCAAGATAAGGTTCCCGGCCCGCATTTCGAGCCCCAGCCGGTCGAGCAGCACCTTGAGCAGGGCGGCTTCCACCAGCGTGGGCAGGTCGTCCGGCACCGTCAGCGGCGCCCCCTTGAATGCGCGGGCGAGCGCGCCCTTCAGGCGGCCGCCCTTGCCATCCGCACCGATCGCCTCGGCCAGTTCGGCACGGGTCACGCCGATCCATGCGCCGCGGCCCGGTGCCTTGGCCAGCGGGTCGGGCAGCACATCGCCATCGGGCGAGATGGCGAGCCGCACCAGCTGCGCGCGCGCGCCATGCTCCCCGGAGAGGATGCAGCGGCGCTCAGGCGCGGATTTCTCCGCGCGCGCGCCTCCAGCGATGTCGGGCGTCAGGCGCTCATTGCGTGGAGTCCGCATCGGCGGCCTCCTGTGCGGGGACGTCTTCGTCGTCGAACCAATGGGCGCGGGCAGCCATGATGATCTCGTTGCCCTGCTCTTCGTTGAGGCCGTATTCGCCGAGCACGCCGCCCTTGTCCTGCTCACGCATATTGCGCTTGAGCGGCGGACCATCGGCAGTGTTGCGGCGACGCGGAGCTTCGCGCTTCTTGGCGATCAGTTCGTCGGTGGCGAGATCGGCCAGATCGTCGAGCGTCTTGATGCCCGCCTTGCCCAGCGTCACCAGCATCTGCTCGGTGAGGTGGGGCATGTCGGCCAGCGCGTCGTCGACGCCCAGCGCCCGGCGTTCGGTGCGGGCGGCTTCCTCGTGACGCTCCAGCGCCTCGATCGCGCGGCTCTGCAGTTCCTCGGCCAGTTCGTCGTCGAAACCTTCGATGCTCGCCAGTTCGTCCAGCTGGACATAGGCGACTTCTTCCAGCTCGGCGAAGCCTTCGGCCACCAGCAGCTGGCTGAGCGTTTCGTCGACGTCGAGTTCTTCCTCGAACATCTTGGAGCGTTCGGCGAATTCCTTCTGCCGCTTGGTGCTCGCCTCTTCCTCGGTCATGATGTCGATCTGGTGACCAGTGAGCTGGCTGGCGAGGCGCACATTCTGGCCGCGGCGACCGATCGCCAGCGACAGCTGGTCGTCAGGCACCACCACTTCGATGCGGCCCTCTTCCTCGTCCAGCACCACGCGCGCCACGGTGGCGGGCTGCAATGCGTTGACGACGAAGGTCGCGGTGTCTTCACTCCAGGGGATGATGTCGATCTTTTCGCCCTGCAATTCCTGCACCACCGCCTGCACGCGGCTGCCCTTCATGCCGACGCAGGCGCCGACCGGGTCGATCGAGGAATCATGGCTGATCACGCCGATCTTGGCGCGGCTGCCCGGATCGCGGGCGGCGGCCTTGATCTCGATGATGCTGTCGTAGATTTCGGGCACTTCCTGCGCGAACAGCTTCTTCATGAATTCGGGATGCGCGCGGCTGAGGAAGATCTGCGGGCCGCGGTTGTTGCGCTCCACCTTGGTGATCAGCGCGCGCACGCGCTCGCCCACGCGGGTCGCTTCGCGCGGGATCTGCTGGTCGCGGCGGATGACGCCTTCGGCCCGGCCGAGATTGACGATCACATGGCCGAATTCGACCGACTTGATCACGCCGGTGATGATTTCGCCCGCGCGGTCCTTGAATTCCTCGAACTGGCGTTCGCGCTCGGCATCGCGGACCTTCTGGAAGATCACCTGCTTGGCGCTCTGCGCGTCGATGCGGCCAAGGTCCACCGGCGGCAGCGGGTCGACGATGAAGTCGCCCAGCTTGGCATCGGCCTGCAGCTTCTGCGCCTGCGCCAGATCGACCTGCTTGAAATAGTCTTCCACGTCCTCGACCACTTCGACCACGCGCCACAGGCGCAGGTCGCCGGTCATCGGGTCGAGCTTCGCACGGATGTCGTTTTCGGCGCCGTAGCGGGCACGCGCCGCCTTCTGGATCGCTTCTTCCATCGCTTCGATGACGATCGCCTTGTCGATCATCTTCTCCGAAGCGACCGAGTTCGCGATCGCAAGCAGTTCAGCCTTGTTGGCGGAAATCGCACTGGCCATCAGTCGTCTGCCTTCTCTTCCTCAAGAATTTCGTCTGCCCCGCTGGTATCGAGCGGGCGGGTTGCGGCAATCAGTTCGTCGGTCAGGACGAGCTTTGCCGAATGAATCGTGCCGAGCGGGATCTGCACCTGCCCGACCTTGAAATCGTCCACCGTCACGACATCGCCTGCGATGCCGGAGAGGATTCCCTTTACCACCTTGCGCGGCTTGCCGTCATCCCCGGCGACCTGTTCGGTCAGGGAAATCCGCACTTCGTGCCCCGCCCAATTGGCGAAATCCTTCGGCCGGGTCAGCGGGCGGTCGATGCCGGGGGAGGACACCTCGAGGTGGTAGGCACCGGCGATCAACACCTCGCCCGCTTCCTCGAGTTCGTCCATCCGGTCGGAGATGCGGCGCGACAGCGCAGCGCACTGGTCGATGATCAGCTGGCCCGTTGCCGGGTCTTCCGCCATCACCTGCAGCGCCTCGCCCCCGTCGCCCGCTTCGGACGGCATCATCTTGACGCGCACGAGGTCGAGCCCGAGCGCGGCGGCTTCGGGTTCGATCACTTCGGTCAGGCGCGCAATGTCGGCCATCGATTCTCCATCGGGGGACATCTGCCGCAAAGCCCTTCGGTGCCGGCCCCTTGCGGCGCCAGCCCCTCCGTTGTCGCGACAATGTCGGGATGCGGGCCAGATAGGCGGCCCTCGCGCGAAAAGCAAGCGCTATCGCCGCACTGGACCGCCACGCATTGGCGTGCATTATCCGCCGCCGGAAAGCGGCCAGCGAGAGGCCGGAGCAAGGAGAGCGATTCCATGGACAAGGCCGGATGGGCAATCGATATCGACAAGCGCAATATCGCCAGCGCGGCGCTGGTGGACGAGACGCCCCTCGCCCCCGGCGAAGGCCAGGTACTCGCCCGGCTCGACAGTTTCGCGATGACCGCCAACAATGTCACCTACGCCGCCTTCGGCCAGCCGGCAGGGCTGTTCGGCAATGACAAGGGCTACTGGGATTTCTTCTCGCCCGGCGTTGGGCCCGGCAGGCTGCCGGTCTGGGGCTTCGCGACGATCACCGCCTCGCGCTGCGCCGACGTGCCCGAAGGCACCGAGATCTATGGCTATTTCCCGCTCGCCTCGCATGTGCTGTTGACTCCGGGCAAGGCATCGCCCGCCGGATTTGCCGACCGCTCGCCGCACCGGATCGACATGCCGCCGGTCTATAACCAATATGCCACGCTGGCCGCGCTCGACGGATACAGCCCGGCCATGCGCGACTGGTTTCCGGTCTTCCGCCCGCTCTACCTGACCGGCTGGATGATCGCCGACCAGTTGGAGGACGAAGGGGATTTCGGCGCACTGCAGGTGGTCACTTCCGGCGCATCGTCGAAGACCGCGATCGGCTTTGCCCATTCGCTGCAGGCCCGCACCGTGCGGCCCGAGCTGGTCGGGCTGTCGTCACCCGGCGGGCAAGCCTTCCTCGCCGGGCACGGGCTTTACGATCGGGTGATCGGCTATGACGCGATTACCAGCCTCGATCCTGCGCGCCCCACCGTGCTGGTCGATATTGCCGGCAATCCGCAGGTCGCCGCGGCCATGGCCGATCATTTCGGCCCCAATCTCGTGATGCGGCTGGTGGTGGGCAAGGCGCATTGGGACGCTGCGGAGGAGAGCGGGAGGAAAATCCCCGGCGCCGGCTTTTTTGCGCCGGGCCGGGTGCAAAAACGCATTGCCGACTGGGGACCGGTCGGCTTCGCCACCCGCATGGGGGCTGCTTGGACCAGCTTCATGAGCGATGCGACCGGCATGTTCCACATCGACCGGCGGCAGGGCGCAGAGGCTGCGCTGGCCGCCTATCGCGAAGCGGTGGCGGGCCAGCTCGACCCTGCGACCGGGCTGGTGGTCGAAACAGCGTAGCGCGCTATTCGCTGAGCGCGTGTTTCTTGATGCAATGCCTGAGCTGGTCGTAGCTCAGCCCCAGCGCCTTGGCGGTCTGGCGCTGGTTCCAGCGATGC
>JACXVD010000098.1 GCA_014763545.1 Sphingomonadales bacterium | reverse complement strand
GCCGCTGGCCATGGCGCCGCCCAGGAACGACAGGATCAGCGAGGCGTAAGCCGTGCCCAGGGCCAGCGCCGCATAGCGCCATTCCGCCCCGCCCCGCAGCAGGCCCGCGAGGCACGCCAGTTGCGGCAAGAGGCCTGCGTAGCCGAGGAGGCGCGGTAGGGAGGGCGTGCGGTTCATCCCGTCGCTCCGTCAGCCCGGCACGCGGCCGAGCACGGTCAAGGCGAGGTTGAAGCCCAGCAGCGCCAGTGCCAGCCCCTTCCAGAATGGTGCCGCCTCGCCCAGGCCGCGATTCCAGCTCCAGCGCAGGATCGCAAAACTGGCCAAGGCGGCAAGCGCCCAGGTGAAGATCGGGGCCTTGGAGAGAAAGGCCAGGAAGATCGCGAACAGAACCGCTACCTGCAGCAGGAAAGCGGCGGCGATCCAGGCAATCGGGACCGGGCGATAGCTCCCCTCGGGCATGAAGCTGCCCATCTGGTGGTAGGTCACGCCGCTGTCGATCGCATCACCCCAATCGCCATCTTCGGGCAATTCTTCGCGCTGCGCGGGATCGCTCATGGAGTTTGCGGCCCTTCGAATTTCTGCTTGTCGGTCCAGGCGCACCCTTCGCGCTGCTCGCCGTGCACGTCCAGCGTCACGACATAGGGGTAGAGCCGGTCGCTCATCCCGTCGCTGCACTTGCCCGGGGTTACGGCCATGTGGAACCGCTGCCCGTCCAGCTCGCCCGAAAAGCCCAGCCCGTTGTTGCCCGCAAAACGGTTCACCGCAATCGCTGCGCCCTGCGGATCGTCCGGCGTGGTATAGCGTAGCTGACCACTGGCCACCTCGCCCCCCCAGAACGGTTCGGTGCCGGTGAAATGGATCGTCTCGTCCTCACCGATCCCGGCGAAGGCTTCGGTCACCGAATCGACGACGTGCCCGCCGTGCTCGTCGCTGCGGTGGCAGGCGGAGAGCGCAATTGCACAGCAGAGCGCGGCGGGGGGCAGAAGCGGGCGGATCATGTCCATACTCCTAATCGCTCCCACCGTGGCCGCGCAAGCTCCTGCACGGCTGGCATTCTTCGCCCCTTCCGCCTATGCCGGGCGCGAAACTTGGCAAAGGCAGGCACATGACAGGCGGCGACGAAGACTATGTCTATGACGAGGACAGCGGCGAATGGATGCCCGCGTCCGAACTGGCCGCCAAACAGGCGGCATCCGATACGGTCGAAGTGCGCGACGCGGTCGGCAACCTGCTGGCCGATGGCGACCAGGTGACGCTGATCAAGGATCTCGAGGTCAAGGGCGCGGGCCAGACGCTCAAGCAAGGCACGCTGATCAAGTCGATCCGCCTGACCGGCGATGCGCAGGAAATCGACTGCAAATATCCCGGCATCAAGGGTCTGGTCCTGCGCGCCGAATTCGTGCGCAAGCGGTGAGCGAGGCGGGCGCGGCAGGGGACGAGCCGCAGCTCGAATTCCTCTGCGACCCGGCGCTGCTGGGCACGATCCCGGCACCCGAGCGCGCGATCCGCTTCGCCCCAGAATGGTTCCGCCGCCTGTCGCGCGAGATGGGCATGGTCGATGCGCATGGCCTGCCCGGCCTCACCGCCAAGGCGTGCCTGCCGATGACCGACGCCTTCGCGCTCGGCTTCGTGTTGCCGCTGCCGTTCGACGTCACGCTGACCATTCCCGAAGATCGCGTCTCGATCCGGCTGGGCTGGGCGCAGGGGTTGCCGTTCCAGCCGATCGAGCAGCACCATCCGGGCCAGATCGGCGCGCCCGCCCCGCCGTTCGAGCGCACCATGCCGCTCAAATTCATCAATCCGTGGCGGGTGAAGGTGCCCGATGGCTATTCGGTGCTGTTCACCCACCCGCTGGGCCGGGTCGACCTGCCCTTCAGCTGCTTTTCGGGGATGGTCGATTGCGACCGCTTCGCCACCACCGTCAACATCCCCTTCGCGCCGACGGGGCCGGTGGGCGAGCATCACCTGCCCGCCGGCACCCCGATCGCGCAACTCGTCCCGCTCCGCCGCGACGCGCTGGTGAAGGAGGCGGTCGCCCGCGCCGCCACGGAGGCCGAACTGGCCGAGGAAGCGGCGGCGAAACAGCGCAAATACCACGAAGAATCGACCTACGCGCGCGACTGGCGAGTGAAGAAGTAGCCTCCTGCGCCCACCCGCCGGGGAACCTCGGCGCTGCTTCCCCGTTCCTTCCTCAAACGCCATTCGAACATTCTGGAGCCGAACCGATGAAGGTCCCGCCCTTGCTTCTGGGCGCCTGTGCGCTTGCCTGCCTGACCGGCGCGAGCCTTGGCGCAACCACCAACACCCGGCCTCTGGGCGATGCGGACAGCCCGCTGGCAGGTTTGCCCAGCCACACCGCCTCCGCCGCGCAATATGCGCTGGCCAGCACCGACACGCCCGATCACTATCCGCTGGTCACCCCGCAGGGGACGATCCCCGTGGCCGATCTCGCCATCCACGGCCGCCTGCGCGACGAATACCGCGCGCTGGAGGGCTATCGCAGTGCGCCGCCCGTGGCGGACTATATCCCCGACCCCGCGCCCCAACCGGCGATCGCCATGCGGGGCGAGCCAACGGCACCGCAGGCCAGCGCGCCGCTGAGCCGGGTGTCGAGCGGCTATTCGGCGACTGCGCCGCGCCTGCCTACCATGCCCGAAAGCGGGGTGATGACCCTGCCCGATCCGCCGCGCACCTCGGCCCCGGCGATCACGGTAGAGCGCGGCGATCCGCGGCTGGTCCGCGTTTCGGTCGGCACGTCGACGCTCGGCCCATCGACGCCCGGCGCACTCAGCGTCGGCGACCCCAGCAGCTAATTCTATCGGTTCAACCGGTGCGCGAGAGGCGCCGCCGGTTGGCGGATACCCGGCTGCGATAATGCCGGACCGACCGGCTCGCCGCTTCGCGCGGGGGCATCGGGCCGCTGGCGGCGAGCTTGGCCGCCAGTTCCCACGGCGCGACGATCTTCTCGCCCACCATCCGCTCCACCTCGTAACCGGCGGCGAAACCGCCCGCCATCAGCTTCCAGCTGCGCATGGTGATCACCGCCGAGGCATCGACCCACAGCGCCCAGACATCCCAGGCGAGACGCCCATAGGCGGTGATTTCTCGAGAATCTGGGATCATGGGCTACTCCGTGGGGCAAGAGGATTGCTTATGGCAACCGATCCCTAATGTCACGCAGGCAAAAGGTCGGCTGGGAAGGATGGGCTCACGCGCAGCCTTCGACATAGGCGAGCTGCGGCATCAGCCCGACATGCACGGCGCTGACCTTGCCATCGTGGTCGATCTCGAATTCGAGCCGCGGATCCTTGCCCGGCTGGGTGAGGTATTTCGCCGGGGCCTCGACATATTTGTGCGGCGTGGCGACGAAGCCGGGGAAGGCCTGGCGCGCCTCCGCCTCGCTCGAGCCGGGGCCGATCCCTTCGACCAGCCGCACCCTGGAATCGCCGCTGACGGTGATCCGGCGAACCTCGCCCTGCTCGATCAGCGCATAGACATCGGGGTAGTCGGGCGAACTGGCGATCTTGCACGAACTGCCCGGAATCTGCGCCCCGCGCACCGCAAAGCTGCTGGCGGCAGGCAGCGGTTGGCCGATCGCCAGATCGCCCAACCCTTCGAGCCGCAGCGTGGTGGACGGCAGGCCGGGAGAGGTGGGCGTGGGTGTAGGCGCCGCTGTGGGCGCGGAAGTCGCCGGAGTGGCCGTCGCCGCATCCCCACCCCCCGCACTGCCGGAATCCGCCGGTTGCTGCGAGGAACACCCCGCAACCAAGGCAAGGGCGAGAACCGGCGCAAGGGCGGTGGCGAGCGTGGGGGGAAAAATCTTCATCCCTCCACAGCGCGCGAAGCGGGCAGCGGTTCCGCGCTGCACACCAGCCGCCGGAGGAAACACGGCATCTGCCCGATCAAATCCCGGCCCCGCTCACACAAACGCAAGACAATGGGGAGAAGACTTCACCAGTTTTCAAAGTTCTGGCACAATATTGGCCAGATGGAGACGATCAACTATTTGCTCGACCGACCGTTTGCTCTCCTCGTCGTGCTGGGGATCGGCGCCATTTGCGGCATGCTGGTCGAACGTACCTTCGAAACGGTGGAGCGCGAGAAGCGCAAGGCCTATTGGCGGGGGCGCAAGTCGGGCCGGGGCAAATGGGGCGGCGGCACGGTATCGCCGTTGCAGCCGGTCAAGCAAGCCGAGGCGCAATCCGCGGATTTCGCCGCCGATCAGCTCAAGATCGTGTGCAAGGCAAATTTCGCGCCGCGCCCCTTGCTCAACCGGGCGGAGGCCAAGGTGTTCGAAGCGCTGGATGCGGCGGTGATCGCGCGCAATCCGAAATGGCAGGTGATGGCGCAAGTGAGCCTCGGCGAATTCCTCGCCAGCCCCGACAAGGATGCCTTCCTGGCGATCAACTCCAAACGCGTCGATTTCGCGCTGATGGACGAGAACTGCCGCGTGGTCCACGCGCTCGAATATCAGGGGGCCGGCCACCACAACGGCGCCAGCGCCGCTGCGCGCGACGCGGTGAAGAAGGAAGCGCTGAGGAAAGCGGGGATCGGGTACCACGAGGTGGTGGCGGGGCCCGGTGAAGGAGGAAATCTACCGCGTGGCAGCACGCCATGGCGCGCATGTCCGGGTCGTCAGCAACAGCCCCTTCCGCGTGCCGGTGAGCGAGCGGGTCAGGCGCGTGGTGGTGAGCGACGGTTACGGTTCGCACAGCGAACCGCAAGGGCGACTGCCCGCCGGCCGGTTAGGCCGAAAGCCAAGCTGGGCGGGAAGCGGAGCTGAACCGGCGGAGCCGGGACACCCCCAGCGCCCGGCGTCTGAGGGGCCAAAATACGACGCCGCGGACGACTGGATCGCGGAGAATGCAGGGCCACGCACCGTGGTGATCACCGCCGATATCCTGCTGGCAGATCGCTGCCTCAAGGCAGGCGCCACCGTGCTGCGCCACGACGGCAAGAGCTTCGACGCCGCCAGCATCGGCAGCGCCATCGCCACCCGCGCCATCATGGCCGACCTGCGCGCCGGGATGGACGGGCCTTTAGGTGGAAGCGGTGGCGGGCCGCCACCGTTCCGCAAGGAGGACCGCTCGCGGTTCCTGCAGGCGCTGGACCGGGAGTTGGTGAGGATGGGACGGTGGTTGTTTGGGGGTCGCGATTAGCGAGGCGAGTACTTACTCTTGCAGATAGCTTGGAGTATTCTGCAAGGCACTTGGCCATTCTGGCTTTTCAAGTGGTGGCGGAGGCATCCCCAACATTTCGGCGATGCCGTAATCATCCATTCCAAGTTCGTACTCAATTGCGGCGGCATATCGCGAGAGCGCCTTTGCGTGACGCACGAACTCGCGGATTTCCGTCATGTCTACCGTACGATTGATGGATTTCAGGCGCCCTCCTGATTTCAGTTGCATAACCGAACCAGTGAGCTTTCGGGTAAGGCCAACTGTCTCCCCAATTTGGACACCGATTAGCCCGTGAGCATATTGATTTCGGTAGCCGAGCAGGATGCCGAAGCCCTTGCAAAAATGAACCAAGTGCTCGCGCAGGCTAGCATCGCCTAGCTCACGAGAAGCGGCCTCGATCCCCTCTAGGACGGTCCTGTTTCCCATGTCCGCAACGATGGCCATCGCCGTCAGTTCACCACCGATCATCATTGAGAGCATTTGGCGGGCCTGCATCTCCGCCAAATTCCAAGCGATTAAGCCCCACGTAAACTCCGTAGCAAATTCGGATAGGTCGTAAGTGTATGGATCGTCGACCATTTAGCCTCAGCCGCCTTCAGCGGTACGGGCATGAATTTCTTGTACCCAATTACGAATGCCGTCGTACCATTGGGCGTACTCCCTTTCAGAAACATCAGGCGCAACCAAACCATCTTTGCGGATACGATGCAGTACGGTGTACAAAACCTCCTCCGAGAGGTCGCCAGCAGCAGATACACCCCTTAAGACGTCGTCGGCAAAGGGTGACACGCTGCCGTGAACCAGGTTCGAACGTAGGCCATAGGCTTTTTTGACTATCGCCCGCTTCTTCTCCCAGTCTCCTCGGTCGTCGGATTCAAGTGTCAGATCGGCCACGCGGGTGGCGACGGTCTCAGAGATATCCTCAATTTTGCCGGCAATTACCAGCCGCTCTATAGCCGTAATAAACTTCACGATCTTGGAGAATGACTGCCGATCTCTCACGGCCTCCCCAAACCATCGTGCAGCATCAAGAAAGCGGCTGGCGAGAGGTCGGCGTAGTCGTAAGTCGGCCTTTGCTTCTAAGACCGTCCGGATCAAGTCTAGCGTCTCTAATACATCTGCGCGGCTAAGATCTTCGGACCAGCCATCTCGAAAACCCATGGCATCGAGGCTGCCTCGCGACGTCTGCACAGTCATTGACCCGTTAGGCTTTATCCACGCGAGTGCCCGAACGTCGTTGGCCAACTTGAAACGACCAATCTCAACCCGATAGGTACCCTTTCGGCCGATCAAGAAGTAGAGACAGTCGAGAGCTGAGGTCAAAAGATCGTGAGCCGCTTCCTCCGCTCGTTTTTCATCACATCCTTTCACTGTGGCTGCTGCAAACCACTTGTAGCTCTTGTAATACTCTAGAGCGTCCCGAAGCTGGTCCCGCGCCCACTTTAGAGATTTCTCATCCGTGCATTCACGCAAATATGCCCTTCCGTATGCGAACAAAGACGAATGAAATTTACGGAGCCAAGCGAGCCTTACCGGGCCTAAATCAATCTCTCCTGGTTCTTCTTGGAATGTGAAGCGGACCGGATAGAAGTAGGTAAACTCCCCACATCTTCCTTCTGCACGTTTTGCCGCCCAGGAGAGAAGGCGGTCTGCTTCTCGTTTGTCGATCGGCCGCTTCTCGGAAAGGAATCTTTGGACCAAGCCTTGTCCAAGTTCCTTTTTTAGATCGCCATGGCTAACGCGAGCTTCCAGATTTCGTAGCCGCAAAGCGCGTGCGACCAATTCGTCCACCGCTGCGCTAGCGACCTTACTCGTAAGCAACGAGCCAGAACCAGACGGATGCGGGAGTTCATACCAAAGCGCCCGATCGTCTCGAATGCTCTTGAAATCGGCAGAAGCACGCTTCGCAAAATCAACTAACTCTTGGAACAAAAGCTCGATGACTTCCGTAGTGTTTTTTTCCGACCATTCCATTTGCAAGAAAGCTCAATCGTGCTCGCGCTCACCCGCGCCGACGTAAAGCTCCGAACCAACCTCCCTAAACCGCTCACTCATCTCCGCAATCCCGGCCTCCACCTTCGCTGAACCTTCGGTGGACAGGTCCGCCGCAACGAAGCTCTCCACCCCCGAATTCTGCTTCGCCGCAAAGTCCCACACTTCCCACGTGATTTTCATCGTGCAGAAGTTGCCTTCGCTGCGCTCGTTCGCGTTGGTGGCGCCGCCGCCTCGGCCCGAGCCCGCACATGCTGCAGAAATGCGCCGCCTTGGCACCTTCTGCAAGCAGTATCTGATCGTGGCGTTGCCCGGCGGCGTCGGGGCGAAGCTCACGCCGGTCCGGTCGCGCCCGAAGACTTCCCGTGTAACCCGCGCCGCCGCGAGGCCGAACATCTTCACAACCCATCCCGCCC
>JACXVD010000001.1 GCA_014763545.1 Sphingomonadales bacterium | reverse complement strand
CAGCCGGCCGTGTATCGTCGGCGCCCGACCGGCTGGCGGCGAAACTGCACCGGACGGTCGCCGCGATCCTGGCCGATGGCGGGGAGGATCAAGCATGAATTCGGGCTATTCGGGCACACCGCTAGCGAAGAAGCTGAACCTGCGCGACGGGCAACGGGTGTGGTTCCACGCCATGCCCGAAAGCGTGGGCGACGAGATCGACGAATATGCGCTCGACCTGATCTTCGTGGCCGATCCCGCGCGCGGCGTGGATGCCGCGCATATCTTCGTCACCGAACGTGCGGAGATGGGAGAACTGCTCGGCACGCTACGCCAGCAGATTGCGCCCGACGGGCACATCTGGGTCAGCTGGCCGAAGAAAGCTTCGAAACTGCCGACGGACATCACCGAGGACACTATTCGCGAGATTTGCCTGCCGCTCGGCCTGGTCGATACCAAGGTATGCGCGTTGGACGATGTCTGGTCGGGGCTCAAACTGGTGATCCGCAAGGAATTGCGATGAGCGAGATCCTCTACCCTTACCCCGCCCTGCCCGAGTTGGGCGATGCGGAGCGCGTTGCGCGGGCGAAAGCTGCCTTCGATCGTCTGCGCACCCGCCGATCCTGCCGCGATTTCTCCGATACGCCGGTGCGGCGCCAGGTGATCGAATATGCGATCCGCAGCGCGGGAACCGCACCCAATGGCGCCAACCACCAACCGTGGCACTTCGTTGCGGTAGCTTCACCCGACACGAAGCGGGCGATCCGCGAAGCTGCCGAGGCGGAAGAGCGGAGCTTCTACGGCGCGGATGGCAGTGAGGCGAAGGCGAGCGACGAATGGCTTGGCGCTCTGCAACCGCTGGGCACCGACGATTGCAAGCCGTTCCTCGAAACCGCACCTTGGCTGATCGTCTGTTTCGCCCAGCGCAAGGGGGGCCTGGAAGACGACGGGGTGACGCAGAATTACTATGTCAACGAAAGCGTTGGCATCGCCTGCGGCCTGTTGATCGCAACCCTGCACGAGGCGGGGCTTGCCACACTGACCCACACCCCCAGCCCGATGGGCTTCCTGCGCGAAATCTGCGGCCGGCCCGACCATGAGAAGCCGCTGATGATCGTGGTCGTCGGCCACCCCGCGCCCGGTGCCACCGTGCCCGATCACGCGTTGAAGAAAAAGCCGCTGGAACAGATCGCCAGCTGGCTCTGACCGTCACGCGGCGAGCGGTTCCGCCGCAGCCGGGGCGAGCAGGTCGAACGGGTCGATACCCATGGCACGCCATTGGTCGTGGCATTGCTGGTAAAGGCGCGGCGGGGTGATCGCGAACTCGCGCCGCACCTCAGCCAGCGGCCTCGCCAGCAATTCGCGGATCGGCATGTCGGCGATGCGCGGGCATGCCTTGCCCTGCTTCTGCGCCTCGCGCACGGCGGCCACCACCGGTGCGCCCCGCGCCCCGTTGTTGCGCATGTGCAATGCCCCGGCATAGGCGATGAAAAGGTTGCCCATCCCGCCGTTCTGCCCATGGGTGAAGGCCAGCACGCATTGCTCGCCCAGCGCATCGCGGCTGTATCCGGTCAACACATGCAGCAGATCGTGCGTGTCGCGATAGCGGTTGAGGTACCAGCCGAACAGATCGCCGTAATCGGGCCGATCGCCGATGAATTTGTCGTATTCGGCGACCAGCCCGGCAGCGGTCAGGCCCTGGCTTTCCATGAAATCGAGATAGGCATGGGCCACGCTGTCTTCGGGCAAGAGGCGCAACGCAGCGTGATCGTCGAGGATGTCCGGCAAATAGGCTTCGCTCGCGCGGATGCGCTCGCCCGCCTCGCTCAGCACGAAATTGCGCGCCCGCGTTTCGAGATCGCGTGACGGCAGCGATTCGAAGATGCGGAACACCTCCTCGGTGTTCTCCTTGTCCTTCACCAATTCGCGGAAATGATGCCAGGCCTTAAGCGGGCGCAGCTTCATGCGCGGCCGATCGGGATGCATCACCAGCACCCCGTCGGGCGCGGTTTCGGCCATCTGGCCGCCATCGTGGGGAAAGCTGCTTTCGGTCATCATCACCGACCATCTACTGACAATGATGTAAATATATCCCCAAAGGCAGAAGAATCCAAGTGCGGGAAGGGCAGCCTAGCCGGCAACCCAATCGGCCTGCGGGATACCGAGCAGCTTGAGCACCGAGGTGAGATCGCCCCGGTCGAGCGAACCGTTCGCCGCCGCGCGCGCCTTGGGCTTGGCGCGATAAGCAATGCCGTAGGTCGCCGCCTGCAACATCGGGATGTCGTTGGCCCCATCACCCGTGGCGAGCGAAATGGCGCCCTCCCCCAGCTCGGCCCGTTCTTCCTCGAGTACCCGCTGCTTGACGGAGCTGTCGGTGATCGCACCGACCAGCCCACCGGTCAGCTTGCCGCCATCGACTGCCAGGCGGTTACCGACCACGCGCTCGAACCCGATCAACGCAGCAACCGGATCGGCAAAATGATGGAACCCGCCGGTCACCAGCACGGTGCGGCAGCCATGCGCCTTGAGCGTGGCGACCACCGTAGAGGCGCCGGACACCGGCACGATCCGCTCCGCAAGGCACAGGTCGATTGCGTCCTCGCCCAACCCGGCGAGCAGGCCGACCCGTTCGCGCAGGGCGCTTTCGAAATCGAGCTCGCCCTTCATCGCGCGCTCGGTAATCTCCGCGATCTGCGGCTTGATCCCGGCGTAATCGGCCAACTCGTCGATGCATTCCTGCCCGATCATGGTCGAATCCATGTCCGATACGAACAGCTGGGGGGTGCGGGGTTCATGGTCCGCGACCAGCATGTCCGACGGCGCGAAATGCGCATCGAGGATCGCGCGCAGCTGCACCGCATCGCCATCGGGCAATGAAATCTGCAGCACATCGCCCCCGGCATCGAGCATCTGGGCGAGCGCCACGCGCATCCCCTGCCCCTCGATCGCGGCGATTGCCGCATCGAGCCGTGTTTCCAGGCTGGCCTTGTCTGCTATCAGCCGGGCAATGAGCACTATCGAACCTCCGAAATATTGGCGCGGCAAGCCGCCGGTGGCGCTCATTGCAGGGCCGACCGCCAGCGGCAAGAGCGATCTCGCCGTCAGGCTGGCGCTCGAACTGGCGGCTTCGGGCCGCCGCGCCGCGGTGATCAATGCCGACAGCGCGCAGGTCTATGGCGATCTCGAAGTGCTGAGCGCGCGGCCAAGCGAAGACGAGATGCACGGGGTCGACCACCGCCTGTTCGGGGCATGGGACGGGGCAACGGCCTGTTCGGCGGCAGATTGGGCGGCAGCGGCCCGCCGCGAAATCGCTTCGCTCCACGCTGCAAATAGCGTGCCGATCCTGGTGGGCGGGACCGGGCTCTATCTGCGCACCCTGCTCGACGGGATCGCGCCGGTGCCCGCAATCGACCCGGCGATCCGACAGGAGGTGCGCGAACTCGCGCAGGATCAGGCGCGGCGCGCGCTCGAAAGCGAAGACCCGGCTGCCGCCGCCAAACTGGCGCCAGCGGATGGCGCGCGCACCTGCCGCGCGCTCGAGGTCGTGCGCTCCACCGGGCGAACGCTGAGCGAGTGGCAGGAACACAAGATCGGAGGGATCGGCGGCGCCATCGCCCTGGCACCGCTCGTGCTGCTGCCGCGTCGAGACTGGTTGTACGAACGCTGCGACCGCCGCTTCGCCCTGATGATCGAACATGGCGCCGTCGCGGAGGTTACGGCCTTGCTCGCGCGCAAGCTCGATCCCGCCCTGCCGGTGATGCGCGCCATCGGTGTGCGCGAGATCGCATCTTGGATCGAGGGCGAGTCGACGCGTGAAGGGATGCTCGCTGCCGGTGCGCAGGCCACGCGCAATTATGCCAAGCGGCAATACACCTGGTTCCGGCATCAGCCGCCCGGAGACTGGTCGCGGGCTGAGACGCAAAATATCTCAATACGAGATCATTTCGCATCATTATTTCAACTTTAGGGGGTTGACCGATTATAAAATGACGCCTAACCGCCCACTCGAAGTTTGGTGGAGAGGCGACCCGGCGCGAGCTATCGTGCCGGGTCAGTCATTTCCCGGATAATGCAAGAGGAACTCATCGTGGCAAGCGAGCGCAGCGGCGCAGCGATACTGGTCGAAAGCCTGGTCAAGCAGGGGGTCGAATTCGTGTTCGGCTATCCCGGTGGCGCCGTGCTGCCGATCTACGACGAATTGTTCGAGGACAAGCGCATCCGCCATATCCTCGTGCGGCATGAAGCCGGCGCCGCCCACGCGGCGGAAGGCTATGCCCGCTCCACCGGCAAGCCGGGCGTCGTACTCGTCACCTCCGGCCCGGGCGCAACCAATGCGGTTACCGGCATTGCCGATGCGTTCCTCGATTCCATCCCCATGGTCGTGATCACCGGCCAGGTGCCCACCGCGCTGATCGGTACGGACGCTTTCCAGGAAGCCGATACGGTTGGCATCACCCGCCACTGCACCAAGCATAATTACCTGGTGAAAGACCCGGACCAACTCGCCGCGACGATCGAGGAAGCCTTCCGCATCGCGACCACCGGCCGCCCAGGCCCGGTGCTGGTCGACATTCCCAAGGATGTGCAGATCGCCGTCGCCAGCTGGGAAGGACAGGACCGATCGGCCCGCAATTCCAGCCGTTATCAGCCGCAGATGCTGGGCGCGACCGAAGCGGTGATCGAGGCGGTCGAGCTGATCGCTGCTGCCGAGCGGCCCATCTTCTACACCGGTGGCGGGGTGATCAACTCCGGCCCACACGCCAGCGAATTGCTGCGCCAGTTTCAGGACATGACCGGCGCGCCGACCACCTCGACACTCATGGGTCTCGGCGCCTTCCCCGCGGACCATCCCGACTGGCTGGGCATGCTGGGGATGCACGGCACCTATGAAGCCAATATGGCGATGAATCGCTGTGACGTGATGGTCTGCATCGGCGCCCGGTTCGACGACCGGGTGACCGGGCGGCTCGATGCCTTCAGTCCGGATTCGAAGAAGATCCACATCGATATCGACCGCGCGAGCATCAACAAGACGGTCGAGGTCGATCTGCCGATCATTGGCGATTGCGCCTGCGTGCTCGAACAGCTGATCGCGGCGTGGGGCGATCGCAAGGCGAAGGATCTCGGTGAATGGAAGGCGCGGATCACCGGATGGCGCGCACGCGAATGCCTTGCCTATCCCGACCACAAGGACGGGATCATGCCGCAAAAAGCGGTGGAGCGGCTGTTCGCCCTCACCCGTGGCCACGATCCGATCATCACCACCGAAGTGGGCCAGCACCAGATGTGGGCGGCGCAATATTTCGGCTTCTTCGGGCCCAACAAGTGGCTGACCAGCGGCGGTCTCGGCACGATGGGCTACGGCCTGCCCGCCGCCATCGGCGCGCAACTGGGCAATCCGGACAGTCTGGTCATCGACATCGCGGGCGAAGCGAGCATCCAGATGAATATCCAGGAACTCGGCACAGCCAGCCAGTTCCGCCTGCCGGTCAAGGTGTTCATCCTCAACAACGAATATATGGGCATGGTCCGCCAGTGGCAGGAACTGACCTATGAAAGCCGCTATTCGAATTCCTATTCGGACAGCCTGCCCGATTTCGTGAAACTGGCCGAAGCCTACGGCTGGAAGGGCATCCGCATCGAGGATGAGAGCCAGCTGGATGCCGGCATCGAAGCGATGATCGCACACGATGGCCCGGTGGTGGTGGATTGCCTCGTCTCGAAGGAAGCAAATTGCTTCCCGATGATCCCGAGCGGTGCGGCGCACACCGAAATGCTGCTCTATGGCGACATGGTGAGCGGCACGATGGACGACGAAGCCAAGGCGCTGGTGTAAGGGCACTGACCATGATGAAGATGAAGCAGCTTCATGCCGAGCGGCACGTGCTCGCCATCACGGTGGACAACGAAGCCGGCATTCTCGCCAAGATTGCGGGCCTGTTCACCGCGCGCGGTTACAATATCGACAGCCTGACCGTGGCCGACATTTCGGAAAACCACGCGATCAGCCGCATCACCATCGTCACCAACGGCCCGCCCGCGGTGATCGACCAGATCCAGGCCCAACTCGAACGGCTCGTGCCGGTCCACAAGGTCATCGACCTGACAGAAGAAGGCCCGCATGTCGAACGCGAGCTGGCGCTAGTCAAGGTCGCGGGCGAAGGCGAAATGCGGGTCGAAGCACTGCGCGTGGCCGACATCTTCCGCGCCAAGGCAGTGGACACCACCACCGGCAGCTTCATCTTCGAGATCACCGGTGCGCCGGAAAAGATCGACGGCTTTATTGCGCTGATGCGCGAACTGGGGCTGGTGGAAGTCGGCCGCACCGGGATCGTAGGCATGATGCGCGGGGCCGAAGGCGCCTGATTTTTTCGTCGCTCCTGCGTCGGCAGGGGCCTAACCAACCTCTCGCCTGAGCGCGAACTCATCTGGGCCCCTGCAATAACGGGGGTTACTAAGGGACAGAAGACATGAAGGTTTACTACGACGCCGATTGCGACCTTGGCCTGATCGCGGACAAGAACATCGCCGTGCTGGGCTATGGCAGCCAGGGCCACGCCCACGCGCAGAATTTGCGCGACAGCGGGGTCAAGAATGTCGCCATCGCGCTGCGCGAAGGTTCGGCCACTGCCAAGAAGGCCGAAGGCGCGGGCTTCAAGGTGATGTCGAACGCCGAAGCGGCCAAGTGGGCCGACATCCTGATGATCCTCGCTCCCGACGAACACCAGGCTGCGATCTATGCCGCCGATCTGCACGACAATCTGAAGCCGGGTGCGGCGCTGGCCTTCGCCCACGGGCTCAACATCCACTTCGGCCTGATCGAACCACGCGCCGATATCGACGTGATCATGATCGCGCCCAAGGGCCCGGGCCACACGGTGCGCAGCGAATACCAGCGCGGCGGCGGCGTGCCCTGCCTCGTCGCGGTCCACCAGGACGCCAGCGGCAATGCGCACGACACTGCCCTCGCCTACGCTTCCGGCGTCGGCGGTGGTCGTTCGGGCATCATCGAAACCAATTTCCGCGAGGAATGCGAAACCGACCTATTCGGTGAACAGGCGGTCCTGTGCGGCGGCACAACCGCGCTGGTGCAGGCCGGGTTCGAAACGCTGGTCGAGGCTGGCTACGCGCCCGAAATGGCCTATTTCGAATGCCTGCACGAACTGAAGCTGATCGTCGACCTGATGTATGAGGGCGGCATCGCCAACATGCGCTATTCGATCTCGAACACCGCCGAATATGGCGACATCCGCACCGGCCCGCGCATCATCACCGAAGAGACCAAGAAGGAAATGAAGCGGGTTCTGGCCGACATTCAGTCGGGCCGCTTCGTGAAGGACTTCGTGCTCGACAACCGCGCAGGCCAGCCCGAACTCAAGGCATCGCGCATTGCCGCCAAGCGACATCAGATCGAGGAAACCGGCAGCAAGTTGCGCGCAATGATGCCGTGGATCGGCGCCAACGCGTTGGTCGACAAATCGAAGAACTGATCCGCTGATCATTCTCTGCCGGGCTTTTTGAGGCCCGGCAGGATTGGCTTGCGACGGCACCTCCCCGAGGGTGCCATTTTTTGCAGCCTCCTGAATTTCGCTGTCTTTTCGTCATCGTCCAACTCGATTACCCCAGCGCGGAACACCACGGCCAGCGCCTCCGATAGGGGCGAGCTGGTGCTGCACGGAGTGGCCTATGCGTAATCTTGCCATCATCCTCGGCTTGGGCCTGTTCGCCGCGGCGCCCGCCTCGGCCTACGAAACCCGCACAATCGGCGCGTGGACGATTTCCGGCGAAGGCGGTGTCTGCACGGCATTTTTCCGGCAGGATGACGACGCCCTGATCCTGGTGTCCGCAGACGAGGAAAACCACGGCGGCTTCGCCATTTTCGGCCCCGGCTACGACAATCTCGATCAGGCTGACTGGACCGGCGCGAAGCTTTTGGCGGACGGGGAGGTGCTGGCGGAAAATCCGTTCGACCTCGACCTGTCTGCGCCCGGCGTATGGTTCGGCTACGATATGATCGTCGACGCGCCGCAATGGCCCGATAGCATGACGCTGACCGTCGAACGGGCCGGGCAGGCGATGTCGATTTTCGAATTGGGCGATCTCCACGCCGCAGTGGAGGAACTCAATCTTTGCGACAGTCAGGTGTAGCCAGCGATCCAAAACCGTGTGAGGCGGCAATCCGGCCATTTTCTGCCAAGAATGCTTGCCTAACGCGCAATTTTGGGCGATGGCGCTGGCCATGCACCGTAACGAACTATCGCTGCTTCGACTTATCCGCCCTTGGGCGTGACCTGACGCGTGCCTGCGGGGCGCGGGGCGCCCAAGGGAGCGAACTTCCGACCTAGCAGCGAAATCCTTAGCGTTACGAGAACCAGATCATGTCGATGCTCACCGAGCCCAGCCGAAAATACCGGCCCTTCCCGCAGGTCCAGTTGCCCGATCGGCAATGGCCCAGCCGCACCATCACCGCCCCACCTCGCTGGCTGTCTACCGATTTGCGTGACGGCAACCAGGCGATCGTCGATCCGATGGATGCGGTGAAGAAAACCCGCTTCTTCGATCTGCTCGTGGAAATCGGAATCAAGGAAATCGAGGTCGGCTTCCCCAGCGCCGGCCAGACCGAATTCGATTTCATTTCCGGCCTGGTGAAGTCGGGCCGCATCCCGGACGATGTGATGGTCCAGGTGCTCACCCAGTCGCGCGAGGATCTGATCCGCACCAGCTTCGAGAGTCTCGAAGGCGCGCGCGCGGCGATCGTCCATCTTTACAACGCAGTCAGCCCCGCATGGCGCGACATCGTCTTCCGCATGAGCAAGAACGAGGTGCGCGAGATCGCCATCAAAGGTGCGAAGATCCTGCGGGATGAGGCCGCGAAGCGCCCGGATACCGACTGGCATTTCGAATATTCGCCCGAAACCTTCTCTACCGCAGAACTGGATTTCAGCCTCGAAGTCTGTTCGTCGGTGATGGATGTGCTGCGGCCCACGCCCGAACATCCGATCATCTTCAACCTGCCGGCGACGGTGGAGGCGGCCACGCCCAATATCTACGCCGATCAGATCGAATATTTCTGCCGCAACATTCCCAATCGCGACAGCGTGGTCGTCTCGCTGCACACGCATAATGATCGCGGCACCGGCGTGGCGGCGGCGGAACTCGCACTGATGGCGGGCGCCGACCGCGTCGAAGGCTGCCTGTTCGGCAATGGCGAGCGTACGGGTAATTGCTGCCTCGTG
The DNA here is from genome assembly GCA_014763545.1 of Sphingomonadales bacterium. Lineage (GTDB taxonomy): Bacteria > Pseudomonadota > Alphaproteobacteria > Sphingomonadales > Sphingomonadaceae > JACXVD01. Next base: position 93,555 of record JACXVD010000001.1, on the reverse strand, counting down.
ACCGTCGCGCTCAACATGTACACGCAGGGCGTCGATCCGGGGCTGGATTTCTCGGATATCGACCGGGTGATCGAGACGGTCGAATATTGCAACCAGATCCCAGTCCACCAGCGCCATCCCTATGGCGGCGAACTGGTGTTCACCGCCTTTTCCGGTAGCCACCAGGATGCGATCAAGAAGGGTTTCGAGGCACACGAGCGCCAGAACGACGAGACCTGGCGCGTGCCATACCTGCCGATCGATCCTGCCGACCTCGGCCGCAATTACGAGGCCGTAATCCGCGTCAATTCGCAGTCCGGCAAGGGCGGTTTCGCCTGGGTGCTGGAGCAGGATCAGGGCCTCAAGCTGCCCAAACGGATGCAGGCCGATTTTTCGCGGGCCGTGCAGCAGCTGGCCGACGAGCTGGGCCGCGAGCTCAACGCGGCGGATATCTGGGATATCTTCCGCAAGACCTACCACGTCCAAATCCGCCCCAAGCATTTCCAGCTGGTCGATTACGAGGAAAGCCGGGCGAGCGACGGGACGCGCATCTTTGCCGGCACGATCGAGGTCGACGGCAAGGCCCAGCGCGTCAGCGGGCGCGGCAACGGCCTGATCAGTTCGGTCGTGGCGACCCTGCGCGAAACGTTCGGCGTCGAGCTGGAAGTGCTCGACTACAGCGAACACGCGCTCGGCAGCGGGTCCGATGCACGCGCGGCGACCTATGTCGAATGCAGCATCCCCGGCGGCGGCACGGTCTGGGGCTGCGGCATCGACGAAGACGTGGCGACGGCGAGCGTGCGCGCCATCCTGAGCGCAGCCAATTCTGCAAGAACCGGCCAGCGAGCCTGAGACTCAAATGGGGGTGGGTTTTCGCAGGTCGGACTTGCGCATGAGCCCACCTCCGCTCAGCCAGGGCCGCGACCGGTGCGCGTTCGCACGATCGATCGAATCCGTCCTGCTCCGTGACGCTACGGCATCGGTGGGCGGGGAATTTTGGCGCAATTCCGCCTCTCGACAGCCTCGCCAACCCTGCCTAGGCAATGCCCGAGAGGACCTGCCGGAAGGAGAATTCAATGTCGCGCCCCGCCCTGTTCGACAAGCTGCGTCTGCCGGTGATCGGATCGCCGTTGTTCATCATTTCCGGGCCGGAACTGGTGATTGCCCAATGCAAGGCCGGTATCGTTGGCAGCTTCCCTGCGCTCAACGCGCGTCCAGCGAGCCAGCTCGACGAATGGCTGCACCAGATCACCGAGGAACTGGCAGCGCATAACCGCGCCAACCCGGATCGTCCCGCCGCGCCCTTCGCAGTCAACCAGATCGTCCACAAGTCGAACAACCGGCTAATGGAGGACATGGCGATTTGCGCAAAGTGGCAGGTGCCGCTGCTGATCACCTCGCTTGGCGCGATCAAGGAGGTGTTCGACGGCGCACATTCGTGGGGCGGGCTTGTCTTCCACGACGTGATCAACGACCGCTTTGCCCACAAGGCGATCGAGAAAGGCGCCGATGGCCTCATCCCCGTGGCAGCCGGGGCCGGCGGCCATGCCGGAACGCTCTCACCCTTCGCGATGATGCAGGAAATCCGCGCCTGGTTCGATGGCCCGGTTGCGTTGTCCGGCTCGATTGCCTGTGGCCGTTCGATCCTCGCCGCGCAGGCGCTCGGCGCGGATTTCGCCTATATCGGCTCGCCCTGGATCGCGACCGATGAGGCCCGTGCGGTGGACGATTACAAGCAGGCCATCGTCGAAGGGCACGCCAGCGACATCGTCTATTCCAGCCTGTTCACCGGGGTGCACGGCAACTACCTGCGCGGCTCGATCGTCAAGGCGGGGCTAGACCCCGATCACCTGCCCGAAGGCGATGTGACCAAGATGGACTTCGGTTCCGGCGGCAACACCGATGCCAAGGCGTGGAAGGACATCTGGGGCTCGGGCCAGGGGATCGGCGCGGTCCACGCAGTCGAAAGCGTGGCGGATCGGGTCGACCGGCTCGAGGGTGAATATCGCACCGCAATCGCCGAACTGCGCGCGGTGACCGGCTGAGTCAGCTGGTCGCGGTTTCAGCCCACATTTGCTCGGCCATCGCGTCGAGCTCGGTAAAGTCGAACCCGGTGCCGATTGGATCGCGGCTGTGCAGTTGCATCCGCCGACCGGGCGGATCGACCAGCTGGCGACGCAGCGTTGCTTGCAACAGCGATAGGCGGAACAGTGCCTCGCGCAGCGCCGCGTCGGGATCCTGCGCTTTTGCGCCTGCCCAACCCCGCTCGATCTGGCCGACGCGTTCGATCACCAACTCGTTGTAACGCCGGTGCGGCCCGCGATGGAGCGGCAGGCCAAGCCGCACGCAAGCGTTGCTGCGTGCGGGCAGCAGCAGGCCATTGGTGCGGAAATCGTCGAAATGCAGCCGCTCGTGCGATACCGCGTCAAACAAAGGGGTGAACGCGCGAACACGCAGCAATTGGCGCGGCAGCAGATGATGGCGCTGCAATCCGGGGTCGTAATCTGCGCATCCTTTGCGATTGACCGCGCGGAAGGTCAGTCGCTTGCGAAGCGACCGCACCGACGATCCACCCCATAGCGTAGCACTGCCCAAGCCTAGTCCGCCCGCACACCAATGATCTTGCCGCCATCCTGCGGTTCGAGCCGCAGCCTGTTGCCATCAGGCCCGATAAGCTGTTCCGCCTCGCGCAGCCCACCCATGGCGACCAACTGATTGACGAGGCGCACCGCCAGCTGCGTCGCGGCAACCCTGTTGGTGGCAAGCGATGCGGCCAGGCGCAGCTCCTGCCCGGTCATAATCCCGAGCCCTTCGCTCTGCATCGCCCCATCGGCGCGTATGTCGTAGGACACCAAACCCAGCGCGGGAAAGGCGCCGCCGCTCAGCCAGCCATCGACAGCACGCGCAAAAAACTCCTGCCCGATGGCAGAACGCGCCGGGGCCCAAACCAGGCAGTCCACCCGCTCGCTTCTGCGGATGATGGCGCGGGCAATCTGCATCTGTGCACGCAGCACCGGCAGCATAACCCGGCCCGTGGCAAGATGTGGGCCCGGGACGAGGCGCAACGCAACGAGCTTGGCCGGATCGACGCCGCGAGGAATCCCGAAACTATGGCGGGCGGGAGGCGCATGCTCGACTTGCGTCGGCTGTAACCCCTGGAGATCGAAGGAAAGCCCATCGACCAGCATTTCGATCCAGCCGTCGCTTCCGCCAGTCCGCTTGTGTCGCAAGGGCACATGACCGGCAGCGATGCCCGGCTCTTCCGCCAGCCAATCGAGGATCTGGGCAGCATCCGGGCGGTTGGCCGGTGAGACCAGCAGATACAGCTCTGGCGCTGTGCCGCGTGATGAGTTGCGTCGATTAATGCTGCCTCACCCCAAGCTGATCCGAATTCGAACGGTTACTGCCCCCAAGGGAAGTAAAACGCCAGCTTTGCGCACCGAAATGGCTCCGAAATGGTTGCATTACTGGCAGTTGCATCGCTCGCTCAGAAAATCCCCTGCGCTAATCCTTCGGCCATTGCCTCGCCCAAATCTCGCGCCAGGCGAAGTTTGTCGGCAGGCAGGCATTTCGTCGCCAAGATTTCCTCTGCGGTTTGCGCGGCGAGATTGACGATAAGCGATTCGCTTACGCGGCGCAATCGCCACCCGGTCACGATGCGATCGATCTGCCGCTCTGCCCCATGGCCATCCGAACCGGCGGCGATGATCGTGGCATAGGCCCTCCCCTCGATCCGGCCGAGCAGCGGGTAATAGCAACGATCGAACATTTCCTTCATCTCGCCGCTCATGGAAGCGAGGTTTTCCGGGCAAACGAACAAATAGCCCGCAGCTGCGAGCAAGTCGTTGGGCATGATATCGGCAGCGCGGCGCAAGATCGCGGGTGCCCCTGCCCCTTCCAGCGCCGCGCGCGCCAGCGCTTCGCTGGCACCCGTCCGGCTGTGCCAGACAATCAGCAGGGGTGGTCGGGCGGTTCGCATCGCTGCAGAGCATCGGCCCTGCCTGTTAATTGTCAATTGCCTGGCGGTTCTCTCGCCCCTCGGCTTGGTCTAGGTGCGGTGGATGGCTTCCCGTTCCCTCTCGTATGTCTGCGGCGTCGCTCAGTCGCTGTCCGGTCGCGCATGGCATTGGCGCGGCGGCAATATGGCTATCGGCGGCTCTGCCGGCGGGCTGGAGGAGGACATTGTCACCCAATTGCTGCTCTCGCGCGGGGTTGAGCGCGAGGATGTCGAGCGGCACCGCAATCCCACGCTGCGCGGCTTCCTTCCCGATCCATCGGCCTTCCAGGACATGGACGCAGCAGCGGAACGGATCGCGCAGGCCGTGACCAGCGGCGAGGCGATTACCGTCTATGGCGATTACGACGTGGACGGGGCAACCAGCGCCGCGCTGCTGATCCGCCTGTTCCGCATGCTGGGTCACGATGCGCGCTACTATATCCCGGACCGGCTGCTCGAAGGATATGGCCCGAGCGGCGAAGCGCTTGTTCGGCTTGCCGAGGAAGGATCGAGCCTGATCGTCACGGTCGATTGCGGGGCGATGGCATTCGATGCGCTGGAACAGGCGCACGCGACCGGGGTCGATGTGATCGTGGTCGACCACCACAAATGTGCAGCGGAGCTTCCGGTCGCTGCCGCGCTCGTCAACCCGAACCGGCTCGACGAAGGGGAACTGGCGGCGGCGCACGGCCATCTCGCTGCAGTCGGCGTTGCCTTCCTGCTTGCGGTGGCGATCGTGCGCGCGTTGCGGCGGCGCGATTATTTTGCCGATCGCCGTGAACCCGATTTGCTGGCGCTGCTCGATCTGGTCGCCCTCGGCACGGTCGCGGATGTCGCGGCGATTCATGGCCTCAACCGGGCCTTTGTCGCGCAGGGGCTCAAAGTGATGGCCAAGCGCGAGAACATCGGCATGGCGGCGCTGATCGATGCGAGTAGGCTGAAACGTGCCCCCGCATGCAGCGATCTCGGCTTCGCCCTCGGCCCGCGGATCAACGCTGGCGGCAGGGTCGGCGAATCGACTTTGGGCGTTCGCCTACTGACCAGTGAAGACCCGGACGAAGCTGCGGCAATCGCCGCGCAATTGTCCGCCCTTAATGAAGAGCGCCGCACGATCGAGGCTGCGGTGCAGGAAGCCGCTGAGGCGCAAATCGCCAGCCAGCACAATCGCTCGGTCCTGCTCCTGTCCGGATCGGGCTGGCACCCGGGGGTGATCGGCATTGTTGCCGGGCGGATCAAGGAAAAGACTGGCAAGCCAACACTGGTGATCGCGCTCGACGAGGAGAGCGGCCAGGGCAAGGGGTCGGGTCGATCGATTGCCGGGGTCGATCTGGGCGCTGCAATCATCGCCGCGCGTGAGGCCGGGCTGCTGGTTGCGGGCGGCGGTCACGCGATGGCTGCCGGGCTGACGGTGGAGGCCGGCCGTGTCGAGGAACTGGCCGAATGGCTCGACGAGCGACTTGGCTCTGCGGTGGCCCGTGCATCGGCGGAGCGGAGCATCCAGCTCGATCTTGCCCTGGCGCCGGGCGGCCTTACCCCGGAACTGGTCGACACGCTCGATAGCGCCGGGCCGTTCGGGGTGGGCTGGCCGGGGCCGCGCGTCGCGGTGGGGCCGGTCCATCTGGTAAAAGTGGATACGGTCGGTACCGATCACGTGCGGCTGATCGCGCGGGGCGACGACGGGCGCAGTTTCAAGGCGATTGCCTTTCGTGCCGCAGAAACCGAAATGGGCCAGGCGCTGCTGCACGCCGCCGCCGGGCGCAAGCTGTGGCTGGCGGGACGCGCAAAGATCGACGACTGGGCAGCGAGGCCGCAGGCCGAACTTCACCTGGAAGACGCCGCATTCGCCGATTGAACAGCTGGTTTCATATCATTTGCAACTGCGGGCTTGACCGGCTTATCTCACACCCCTAAAGGCGCGCTCTCCACCGCGCTGGCCCCTTCGTCTAGCGGTCTAGGACGCCGCCCTTTCACGGCGGAAACACGGGTTCGAGTCCCGTAGGGGTCACCATGGTGTGCCGCGGCAGTTGCCGATCGGCCCCTTCGTCTAGCGGTCAGGACGCGGCCCTCTCACGGCTGAAACACGGGTTCGATTCCCGTAGGGGTCACCAGACCTGCCCACCGCCCCAGTCCGATTACGACAAGGCATTTTCCTTGTGGCATGCCAGCGGACAGCAGGTTAAGGCCCCAGCCCATGCACGGGGGCCGAAACATTCCTTGGACGGGATTTTTCTTCGCGTTCGCCGCATTCGCCGGGCTTCTGGTCATGCGAATCGATTTCTGGCTGGCGCTTGCCGTCCTTCTGCTATGGTGCGGAACGCTGTGGCTTTCGTCGGCCACCCCGCCCGAGGTCAACCGGCGCGAAGATACCGGCCCGTTCACGCGCGACAGTCTCGCCCAGCTGGTCGAACATTCGGGCACGCCGATTCTCTTCACGGAAAAAAGCCGCATTACCATGGCGAGCCGCTCGGCTCGCGAAATGCTCGGCGCGCATATCGTCGGGCAGGATGTGCGCGTGGCCTTGCGCCACCCCGAGGCGATTGCGCTGTTCGACCGCGGCGGCAGCGGCAGCGTGGTGATCCACGGGCTTGCCCGGCGGCGCGACATCTGGCGCATGAGCCGCCAGGCGATGGGCGGCGGAACCGCGCTGGTCGAACTTATCAACCAGACTGCCGAAGCCGACATCAGCCGTGCGCATACCGATTTCGTCGCCAACGCCAGCCACGAACTGCGCACCCCCCTCGCCTCCATTATCGGCTATGTCGAAACGCTGCAGGAAGGCCAGGATGACGGGAAGACCGACCCGGCGACAGCCAGGCGGTTCCTCGATACCATCCACCGCGAAGCGCGCCGACTGCAGAGCCTCGTCAACGACCTGATGTCGCTTTCGCGAGTCGAAGCCGAAAAGCACGACCAGCCTGCCGAGACCGTCTCGCTGCGACCGCTGGTCGAGCGTGCGGCGCGCGATGCTGCCGGGGCGGAACGCATGAAGCGGCTGCAGCTCGATTGCGATGTCGATTGCCTCGTGCTCGGCGACGCGCAGCAGCTCGAACAGCTGGTGCGCAACCTTGTCGACAATGCGCTGAAATATGGCGATCACGACAAGCCGGTGACAGTTACCCTGATCCCGGGCGATCGGAGCGATGTAGAGCTGCAGGTGGCTGACCAGGGCGAAGGGATCGCGGCAGAGCACCTCCCCCACCTTACCCGGCGCTTCTATCGCACCGACCCCGGCCGCAGCCGCGCATCCGGGGGAACCGGGCTTGGTCTGGCGATCGTGAAGCACATTGTGGAGCGGCATCGCGGCAGGCTGGACATTCGCAGCAAGCAAGGTAGCGGCACCACGGTAAGCGTCCGCATTCCGCTCAAACCGGCAAGTGGCGAATGATTGTCATGGAAATGTCACAATTGTTGAACATCGGCTCAGCAATGTCGCATGCGGGATTCGAAGACACCCCGTCGATGATCGCAACACCGCGCCTGGTTCGCCCGGCCAAGTCGTAAGAGACCGAAACCAGCACCATGTCGCCTGCCATCCTGATCCTGCTTGTGTTCGGCCTCGGCCTCGCCGGGTGGCTATCGGCGCGCGCGCGCGCCTGGAGCTTCCAGAAGGCTCCCGGGGCGGCGAAGCTGGCTGCACTGCCCAGCTATCATGGCTGGTATGTTGCGCTGTGGATCGTGATCCCGCTGCTGTTGTTCGTGACGCTGTGGAGCGTGATCGCACCGCAAATGGTGTTGCAATCGGTCCTCGCGGACCCGGCGGCGGCAAATCTGCCTGCCTTCGGCTTCGAACGCCAGAACATCCTCGGTGAAGCGGCTTCGGTGGCATCAGGCGCCGCGCAGGCGGTGTTCAACCCTGCCGCGCAACCTCTGGTGGAGCCGTTCCGAACCGCGATGACGCGCTACAACATCATCGGCATCGCCATTACCCTGCTGCTGGCGTTCATCCTCGGTGTCTGGGCCTTCCTGCGGCTCAAGCCTGATTTCACGGCGCGCACGCGGGTGGAACGCACGGTGATGATGGTGCTGCTGCTGGCATCGCTGGTGGCGATCCTGACCACGCTGGGCATCATTGCCAGCCTGGTGTTCGAGACTTTCCGCTTCTTCGGCATGATCAGCCCGATCGACTTCCTGTTTGGCACCCATTGGGGGCCGGACCCGATGTCGAATGCGGCCAATCCCGACGGCAGCCGCTACGGCGCGATCCCGCTATTCTGGGGTACGATCTATATCGGTGCGATCATCGCGATGATCGTGGCCATCCCGCTGGGGCTGATGAGTGCGATCTACCTCACCCAATATGCCAGCCCCCGCTGGCGCGCCTGGCTCAAACCGCTGCTCGAAATCCTCGCCGGCGTACCAACCGTGGTTTATGGCTATTTCGCCGCGCTGACAGTGGCCCCTGCGATCCGCGATGCCGCGCAATCGGTGGGCATCGCAGGTGCATCGAGCGAAAGCGCCTTGGCCGCCGGCCTCGTGATGGGCGTGATGATCATTCCCTTCGTATCCTCGATGGCAGACGATTCGATCGCGGCGGTGCCGCAGGCAATGCGCGACGGGAGCCTTGCGATGGGGGCAACGACCTCCGAAACCATCCGCCGGGTAATGATTCCCGCCGCCCTGCCCGGTATCGTCGCCGGGATCATGCTCGCGGTCAGCCGTGCGATCGGCGAGACGATGATCGTGGTCATGGCCGCGGGGGCCGCCGCCAATCTCAGCGCCAATCCGCTGGAAGCGATGACCACCGTGACCTTCCAGATCGTCGCGATGCTTACCGGCGAAGGCAGTTTCGACCATCCCGCGACGCTGAGCGCCTTCGCGCTCGGCTTCGTCCTGTTCATGGTAACGCTGGGGCTCAATTTCATTGCTCTGCGCGTCGTCAAGCGGTTCCGCGAAGCCTATGAGTGAGATCGTCGCCCCCACCCGCACGCCCGCATTCGAGGCGCGGCTGAAGAAGCGTTACGCTGCCGAGCAGCGCTTCAAATTCGCCGGGCTGGCTGCCGTGCTGTTTTCGGTTGCGGTGCTGGCCTTCTTGCTGGTGACCATGACGATCAATGGCATCGGCGGCTTCCAGCGTGTCGAGATCGAGGTCAAGCTGGACCTTGCCGCGACCGGTCTGTCGTTCGATCCTGCGGGAATGGACGAGGCGCATGCGGCGCAGTCGCTCGAAATGCAGTCCTTGCCGCTGATCGTGGAATCGGCGGTGGAAAGCTCGGTCGGATCCGAAGCCGCAAGCGAGATCGGCGCCGATGCGTGGCGCACCATCGCATCGAGGATTTACAGCGATCCAGCGCTGATCAAGCAGGGCGAGACGTCGTTCTGGCTGCCGGTCAGCCCCGATCTTGCCGCCGGGCTTGCCGGCGAAGGCACGCCCGAGATGCAGGCGCTGGCGGCGAAACTGTCGCAGCAGGGTGTGCTGCAGGAACGGTTCGATTCCGGATTCCTGAGCCGCTCCGACGCCACCGACCCGCAACAGGTCGGCATCTGGGGCGCGCTCAAGGGCTCGATGCTGACCATGATGGTCACCCTCGCCCTCGCCTTCCCGATCGGCGTGCTCGCCGCGCTTTATCTCGAAGAATATGCGCCGAAGAACCGCTGGACCGACCTGATCGAAGTTTCGATCAATAATCTGGCTGCGGTCCCGTCGATCATCTTCGGCCTGCTTGGGCTGGCCGTGTTCCTCGGGATGTTCCCGTCGTGGCGCTCGGCGCCGCTGATCGGCGGCATGACGCTGGCCCTGATGACCATGCCGGTGATCGTCATTTCGGGCCGCAACGCGATCAAGGCGGTGCCGCCCTCGATTCGCGACGGTGCGTTGGCCATTGGGGCGAGCCCGGTGCAGGTGGTGTTCCACCACGTCCTGCCGCTCGCCCTGCCCGGCATTCTGACCGGGACCATTATCGGCATGGCTCGGGCGCTGGGTGAAACGGCACCGCTGCTGATGATCGGCATGCGCGCCTTTGTCGCCAGTCCGCCCGATTCGCTGACCTCGCCGGCAACCGTGCTGCCGGTGCAGATATTTCTCTGGTCTGACGAAATCGATCGGGGCTTCGTTGAACGGACCTCGGCCGCTATTATCGTCCTCCTGCTGTTCCTCCTCGTGATGAACGGCCTCGCCATCTACCTGCGCAACCGTTTCGAGAAAAAGTGGTGACCCTAGTCCATCCCAATTTGGAAACGCCCAATGCCAAGATGCAGGCGCGCGGCGTCAGCGTCTATTATGGCGAGAAACTGGCGATCGACGATGTGTCGATCGACATTCCGACCGAATATGTCACGGCCTTCATCGGTCCGTCCGGCTGCGGCAAATCGACCTTCCTGCGCACGCTCAACCGGATGAACGACACCATCCCGTCGGCGCGCGTCGAGGGCGAGATCCTGCTCGATGGCGACGACATCTATCGTTCGAAGATGGATGTGGTGCAGCTGCGCGCCCGGGTTGGCATGGTGTTCCAGAAGCCCAACCCGTTTCCCAAGTCGATTTTCGAAAACATCGCCTACGGTCCGCGCATTCACGGGCTGGCTGCGAACAAGAGCGAGCTGGACGAAATCGTCGAGCGGTCGCTGCAGCGTGCAGGCCTGTGGAACGAGGTCAAGGATCGCCTGGCCGACAGCGGCACTGCCCTTTCGGGCGGGCAGCAGCAGCGCCTGTGCATTGCGCGCGCCATCGCGGTCGACCCCGAGGTGATCCTGATGGACGAGCCGTGTTCGGCACTCGACCCCATCGCCACCGCGAAGATCGAAGAACTGATCGACGAATTGAGCGGACGTTACGCGATTGTGATCGTGACCCACTCGATGCAGCAGGCCGCTCGCGTCTCGCAACGAACCGCTTTCTTCCACCTCGGAAAGATGGTGGAATATGGTCGTACTTCTGACATATTCACCAATCCGCTCGAGGAGCGGACCAAGGACTACATCACAGGACGCTACGGCTGATATGACCGAACACACCGTCAAGGCATTCGACGAGGACATCACCCGGCTGCGCGGCCTGATCGCGGAGATGGGCGGCCTTGCCGAAGTCTCCATCCAGGAAGCACTGGAAGCCTTGCTCAAGGGCGACCGCGAGCTGGCCGGGGCGGTGGTCGCGCGCGACAAGAAGATCGACGCGCTCGAAAGCGAGGTCGACAAACTGGCCGTGCGGATCATCGCGCTGCGCGCGCCGATGGCCGACGATCTGCGCGAAGTGATCGCCGCGATGAAGATCGCCGGCGTGGTGGAGCGCATCGGCGATTATTCGAAAAACATCGCCAAGCGCGTGGATGCGATCGAGGAACGCAAGTTCGAACCGCTGACCCTGCTCCCCGCCATGGCGGATATCGCCAGCGAAATGGTGCATGACGTGCTCACCGCCTATGCCGCGCGCGACCCGGTCCTGGCGCGCGAAGTGATCGCGACCGACAACAAGGTCGACGCGTTCTACAACAGTATTTTCCGCAATGTCGTCAGCTTCATGGTGGAAAACCCGGCCACGATTTCCAGCGCGGCACAATTGCTGTTCATCGCCCGCAATATCGAGCGGATCGGCGACCACGCGACCAATGTCGCCGAGATGGTTCATTTCGCGGCCACCGGCACCTATCCGCCGGAAGAGGACCGCTGACATATCGGGGTCGTGAAACTGTAACAAAGGACGTGCTTGGTCGCCGCAGCAACAAACAGCGAGACATGACGTGTCAGCAGCCAAGCTCCTCCTGGTAGAAGACGACCCCGCGCTTCTCGAACTGCTCGAATACCGCTTCCGCAACGAAGGCTATGATGTGCGCGCCACGCCGGACGGCGACGAGGCGTTGATGCTGGCTGCCGAGGAAGTGCCCGATCTCGTCATCCTCGACTGGATGATCGAAGGGACCAGCGGGATCGAGGTCTGCCGCCGCCTGCGCCGCGACAAGGGTACCGCCCATGTTCCGATCATCATGCTGACCGCCCGCGAGGGTGAGGACGACCGGATTCGCGGACTGGAAACCGGCGCGGATGACTATGTGACCAAGCCATTCTCGCCGCGCGAGCTGCTCGCCCGGGTGGCGGCGGTGATGCGCCGCATCCGCCCCGCCCTTGCCGGCGAGACGATCGAGGCGGGCGATATCCGGCTCGATCCTGTGGCGCACAAGGTCGAGCGGCGCGGTCGCACGCTCCAGCTCGGGCCTACCGAATATCGCCTGCTCAAATTCCTGATGGAAAGCCCGGGGCGCGTGTTCAGCCGCAACCAGCTGCTCGACGGGGTCTGGGGCACGGGTAGCGATATCGAGTTGCGGACGGTCGACGTCCACATCCGCCGCCTGCGCAAGGCGATCGAGATCGAGGGGATTCGCGATCCGATCCGCACTGTGCGCTCGGCCGGCTATGCGCTCGAAGGGGTGTGACGCGGCCTAACCGGCGTAGGGATTGCGTAACGGAGCGGGTTCGTCCCAGCCCTTCTTGCGCTGCCAGCTGAAATCCAGCGGGATCTGGCAGCTGGTGCTGGTCAGCGTGACGCGGACCGGGCCGCCTTCACGGTTTTCGCGATAGGGAATGTAGTAATCCTGCCAGGCACCGCCCTGGTTCGCACGCACATCGCGCACGATCGGGCGCATGTCGTCGTTGCGGATCACCAGCGTAGCGTCTTCGCCCGGCTCCATGCCGTAAACCGCCAGCACGTAGAACTGGCCGTTGGTGCCGACTTCACCATAGCATTCGCGGTCAGTCGAGCTGGCGACCCGCACCCATCCGCGCGCGGTGACGATCGGATCGTATGCCTGTGCGGCACTGGCAGCGCACGCGGCGATGAGGGAAAGCGTGGCGGCGGTGGATTTGCGCATGGTCGACTCCACAATGCTCCCGAAGGGTCTAGCCGTTTGGCGCACGCCGTGCTGCCTCTGCATCAAGGGTGGACCAGAACGGCACAAAGGTTCCGCACCAGTGGAAATCCGCCCTAATGGAAATCGCGCGATTTGGGGATGATCCGCCGGTTGCGCGGGTGGCCTTGCATGGATTGCGCGCTTCGGCTGCCCTGCACCGGCCGGTTGACCTCATCCGCCCGGGCAATCGTGGGGGCCAGCAGATCGTCTGAAAGATGGTGCAGGAGATGGGTCGCGTCGGTCAGGTGATGCGCGATGATATGGATCACCTCGTCGTCATATTCGACCCGGCCGCGCACCTCCATCAGCCGCGCGCCCATGACCACACGGCGTTGCTTCTCCATCAGGTCCGGCCAAACGACCAGGTTGGCCACCCCGGCCTCGTCCTCCAGCGTAATGAAGCATACGCCCTTGGCGCTGCCGGGGCGCTGGCGGATCAGCACCACACCGGCCACCTGTACGATGCTGCGCGTCTTGCGATCGCGCAGTTCATCCGTGCGCAGAAATCCGCGTTCGGCCAGTTGCGCGCGCAGGAATGCCAGCGGATGCGCCTTCAGGCTGAGGCGAGTGGTCTGGTAATCGCTCACCACCTCCTCGCTCAATGGCATCGCCGGCAGACGTGTGAGCGTGCGTTCAGCGCCCTCCTCACGCTCCGCCGCATGGCGGAACAGCGGCAAGTCGGGCGCGGCGAAAAGGCTGCGCGCATCCCACAGCGCCTGCCTGCGCGGCAGGGCGAGCGAGGTGAAACAATCCGCGCTGGCGAGCCGTTCGACATGCGCCGGGGCGATCCGCGCCCGCTCGCGCAGTTCGGTGACGTCACGAAAGCATCCCCCCACCTCACGCGCGGCGACCAGCTGTGCAGCGACATGTTCGGGCAAGCCGTCCACCTGCCGCAGCCCCAGGCGCAGGGCCACGGCGTCATGGGTGGAAGATGGTGCGCAACCGGTTCCCTCGCCAACCTTTTCCAGCGTGCAATCCCATGCCGAATGATTGACGTCGGCAGGCAGCACGGTGACGCCATGTTCGCGCGCATCGCGCACGATCTGCGCCGGAGCGTAGAAGCCCATCGGCTGCGAATTAAGCAGCGCACAGGCGAAGGCGGCGGGGAAATGGCATTTCAGCCAGCTCGAAACATACACCAGATGTGCAAAGCTCGCCGCGTGGCTCTCGGGAAAGCCATATTCGCCGAAACCCTTGATCTGGTTGAAGCAGCGCTGAGAGAAATCGCGGTCGTAACCGCGCGCGACCATGCGTTCGACCATCATGTCCTGCAATTCGTCCACCATCCCGCGGCTGCGGAAGGTCGCCATCGCCTTGCGTAGGCGGTTGGCCTCGGCGCTGGTGAAGCGGGCGGCATCGAGTGCGATCTTCATCGCCTGTTCCTGGAAGATCGGCACCCCCAGCGTACGTTCGAGGATATTCGAAAGCTCGTCTGGCGGGCCGTGTTCGGGTGCAGGCGCGGGCAGCAGCACCTGCTCGTCCCCCCGCCGGCGCCGCAAATAGGGGTGGACCATATCGCCCTGGATCGGCCCCGGGCGCACGATCGCCACCTGGATTACGAGGTCGTAGAATTCGCGTGGGCGCAGGCGCGGCAGCATGTTCATCTGTGCGCGGCTTTCCACCTGGAACACGCCCAGAGAATCCCCCTTGCGCAGCATCGCGTAAACCGCCGGATCCTCACGCGGGACAGTGGCCAAAGTCAGCGATTTTTCGTGATGGTTTTCAAGCAGATCAAGGCATTTCCTGATGCAGGTAAGCATGCCCAATGCGAGCACATCGACCTTGAGGATGCCCAACGCGTCGATATCGTCCTTGTCCCATTCAATGAAACTGCGGTCGGGCATGGCGCCATTGCCGATCGGCACCGTTTCGGTCAGCGCGCTGTTGGTGAGGATGAAACCACCGACATGCTGAGATAAATGTCGTGGCATTCCAATCATCTGCTCAGTCAGTTTGAGAACCCGCCGCAAATGCGGATCGGTGATGTCCAGCCCGACTTCGCTGGCATGGGCTTCGCCCACCTCGCGCCCGTAGCTGCCCCAAACGGTGCGGGCGAGAGCGCCGGTAACATCTTCGCTCAGCCCCATCGCCTTGCCGACTTCGCGGATCGCCATGCGTGGCCGATAATGAATCACGGTTGCGCACAGCCCTGCACGATGGCGGCCATAGCGCTGATAAATATACTGAATTACCTCTTCGCGCCGCTCGTGTTCGAAATCGACGTCGATATCGGGCGGCTCCTTGCGCTCCTCGGAAATGAACCGGTCGAACAGCAACTGGTGCTTCGCCGGATCGACTGCGGTAATCTCGAGGCAATAGCAGACCGCCGAATTGGCGGCGCTGCCGCGGCCCTGGCACAGGATCGGCGGATCGCGTTGCCGCGCGAAATCGACGATATCCTTGATGGTGAGGAAATATCGCGCAAGGTCGAGCTTGCCGATCAACTCCAGCTCACGTTCCAGCAGTTCACGCACATTATGAGGTATGGCGTCGCCATATCGCCCCCGCGCCCCCTTCCAGGTAGATTTTTCAAGCGCTTGCTGTGGCGTCATGCCGTCGGGGCATACCTCGTCGGGATATTCGTAACGCAATTCGTCCAGGCTGAAACGGCAGGCATCGGCAAGGCTGCGTGACGCCGCGATGGCGTGCGGCCAGCGCGCGAACAGACGCACCATCTCGGCAGGAGATTTGAGATGCCGTTCGGCATTGGCGTGCAGCAGGTGCCCGGCAGCGGCCACGGTGGTCTTGTGGCGGATCGCGGTCATGACATCCTGCAGGGGCCGCCTGTCGGGCGCGTGGTAATGCACATCGTTGGTCGCCAGCAGGGTAAGCCCATTAACCCCCGCCAGCGCGTCGAGCGCCTCGATCCGGGCGATATCGTCGCCGCGATAGAGATAGCTGGCCGCAAGATGGTGAAGCGTGGGCAGGCCAGAGACGACATGCGCGAGAATCTCGGGAAAATTCCCCTCGAACGCTATCTTCGCGCTACCCCCGGCCTGATCCTGGGCCTGCTCCCGAGAGGGAGAGGGTTGGCCAAAGGCGACCACATTGCTTTCGATCTTGATGGTGAAGCGTTGTTCGAGATCGTGCGGGGGAACCAGGATCAGTTGCACCCCCTCGGCCTTTTCCGCCAGCATTTCGAGCGAGATTTCGCACACGCCCTTGGCCTGCCACCCGCCAGCGATCGTCTGCATCCGCCCGGCTGATAGCAACCGGCACAGTCGCCCGTAGGCTGCGCGATCGGTGGGATAGGCGAGGAAGGCCAAGCCTTCGACCGTTTCGATGCGACAGCCGATAAGCGGGCGAATTTTCAGCATTTTCGCTTCGCCATGGAGCCGCACCACCCCGGCAAGAGTGTTGGCATCGGCAATCCCCAGCGCGTCGTAACCCAGCGCCCGCGCAGTCAGAGCCAGATCCACCGCATCCGACGCACCGCGCAGGAAGCTGAAATTACTCACCAGCCCGAGTTCCACGAATGGCGCCGGTTCAGGGGGCTCGATCAGTTCCGGGTCAAGTTCGATCCGGCGTTTGCCGGGTGTGAGGGCAGGATCGGGCATGTCACCCCGCCAGCTCCGCCAATCGTGCTTGGACAGCGGCCAGATCGGCGTCGAACAGCCGCGCCTGCTGTTCCTGCGCCGCCCCCTCGAGCCGGAGCAGGTAGGATGGATGCGCCGTGATCCACAATTCGCTGCCGTCTTCCAACCCGATCGGCCGCCCGCGCTCTCTCGCGATGCTCACTGTCCTGCCCAACACCCCGCGTGCGGCGCTCGCCCCCAAGGCCAGCACCAGGCGAGGCCGGACCAGCGCACGCTCGCTTTCCAGCCACCAACGGCAGGTGTCGATTTCCTTCGCGGTGGGCGACTGGTGGAGTCGCCTCTTCCCTCTCTGGACGAATTTGAAATGCTTGACCGCATTGGTGACATAGGCCGCACGCCGGTCGATCCCGGCGCGTTCGAGATGGCGATCGAGCAATTGCCCCGCCGGCCCCACAAAAGGCCGCCCGGCCTCGTCCTCCTGATCGCCGGGCTGTTCGCCGACGATCATCAGTGGTGCCCCGTGCGGTCCCTCGCCCGCCACCGCGCGATTTTCCAGCGTGCCGATCGGACAATTGCGGCAGGCGTGGATCGCCTGCGCGAGCGAATCCAGCGTTTGCGGGCGTTCGGCAAAGTCCAGCGCCCCGGCAGCGACCATCTGCGCTTCGCGGCGCTGTGCTCCCGCCACCAGTTCGGGGATCAGCGCGGCTTCGGGCATGTTCTTCCAGTATTTGCGTGGCATTTCCTTGAGCATCGCACCCACTTTCAGCCGCGCGGGGTTGAAGATCGAGGCGTAATAGGTGCGCCACAGATCCTCCGTCGGATCGCCACATGGTGCGTCGCTGCGCAGGGCTGGCGGGCCTTCTTCCAGCACCTCGCCATCCCAATGCAGTGCCCCGGCGGGCGTCAGGATCGACCAGCGCATATTGGCGAAACGGCGCACGAAGAACCCTGCATTCGCACGCAGGATATGGTGCTCCGGTTCGAACCAGGCGACGTAATGCGGCCCGGCCTCCGGCTCGTCCCCTGGCGCCACCTCGCGAAAACGCACGAAGGCGTGCATCTTGTGGCTATCACGCCGCACCGCCTTGGCGAGATTTTCCACCGCGGCGATATCGGCATCGGCCTTGTCTTCCATGATCCCGGGTTTTGCCTGCAAACGCCACAGCAGGCGGTAGAGCAGCGCGAAACGCTGCGGATCGCGGTGGAGCGCGGCATGGCGGGCGAGATCGAGAAAGCGCTTGCTGGCACGCGCCGGGGCCGCTGCCGGGGGCGGCGCGGGTAGCGCGCACCCGCCTGCGGCGAACAGATCGCCCACCCCGCCCGGCTCCCGCCATGAAACCGCATCGGGCGGCACGCGGGCCTGCACCAGCGCCCGCGCTGCCGTGCGCCAGGCGTCGAAATCGTCGGGCCGCTCCAACTCCACGCAATAATGCGCGTCTGTGGCGGGTTGGCGCAGCGCGCTCATGCTGCGAACAGTTCCAGCTGTTCCGCCCTGGGCGCGAGCATACTGCGGAGGTCGGCGCGGTCGGTCAGCATCACCGGGCGCCAATCGAGCGCGCACAGGAAGGGGCGGACCCTGGCAATCGAGACGGTCAATTTCGCCACATCGTCAAGCCGCAGCGTGCGGTGCCGCCGACTGGCGATGATGCGATTGACCGCCTTCACCCCCAGCCCCGGCACGCGCAGCAACTGCTCGCGGCTGGCTCGGTTGACGTCGACCGGGAATTGCTCCCGGAACTTGAGCGCCCAGGCCAGTTTGGGGTCGATGTCGAGCGGGAGCATCCCGTCGGGTTCCGCCGCCTGCATCACTTCGGCGGGCTGGAAACCGTAGAAGCGCATCAGCCAGTCCGACTGGTACAGCCGGTGTTCGCGGATCAGCGGCGGGCGCTTCAGTGGCAGGACCGCGCTGGCATCGGGGATCGGCGAAAAGGCGGAATAATAGACCCGCCGCAGCCCGAAGCGGTCGTACAACCGGCTAGCCTTGCCGACGATATCGGCATCGCTCGCGCCATCCGCGCCGACAATCATCTGGGTCGACTGGCCTGCAGGGGCGAAGCGCGGCGCGTGTTTGAAGCGTTTCTTCGCGTCCTTGGCCTCGACAATATCGCTCTTCGTCCTGCCCATCGCGCCTTCGATCTGGCGCGCATTCTTGTCGGGCGCGAGGCGGGTCAGGCCGGCGTCGGTGGGCAGTTCGACATTGATCGAAACCCGATCTGCATAGAGCCCCGCGCGATGGACCAGCTCCGCCTCCGCCTCGGGGATGGTCTTGAGGTGGATATAACCGCGAAAATCGTATTCTTCCCGCAGGATACGGGCGGTTTCGACCAATTGTTCCATCGTGTGGCTGGAACTCTTGACGATGCCCGAGGACAGGAACAGCCCCTCGATATAATTGCGCTTGTAGAAGGCGATGGTGAGATCGGCGACTTCCTGCGGGGTGAAGCGCGCGCGACGCACGTTCGAACTCTTGCGGTTGACGCAGTAATGGCAATCGAACACGCAATGGTTGGTCAACAGGATCTTGAGCAGCGAGATGCAGCGCCCATCCGGCGCATAGGCATGGCAAATGCCCATCCCTTCGGTCGAACCGATCCCTTTCCCGCCCGTGCTGTTGCGCTTCGCCGTGCCCGACGAAGCGCAGGACGCATCGTATTTCGCTGCATCGGCGAGGATTTCCAACTTTTCGAGAGTCGTCAGGGCAGGCATTTGTTCCTTATATGTTCCCGCATCATGCTTGCCTAGTCTCCTTGATGCATCTTCCCATCCGCCGAGCGCTGCCTATCTTGCGAGAAACAAGGCGGAGGTGGCGAATGGGCTGGGCATTGACGATCGGGCTGGTGGCATTGCTGCGCCTGTGGCCGGACCTGCCGATTTCACGCCTGCTGCAACGCCATCTGGTCGAACGGCCGGTAGCTGCCCTGCTCGATATGAACCGGCTGCAGTTGATCAAGCTGGCGCTGTTCGCCGCGCTGATGCTGACCGCAGGCGATCTCGTGCTGATGCTGGGATCGAGCGAAATGTTGCTGCTCTATGCGGGCGATCTGGCGCTCTATGTCGATGCGGTGATGGTTGCTTATACCGTAGCGGCGGCAGCGCGTATCCGACCGGCCCTGGCACTGATGCGCCGCCCGGTGCGGCTGATGAAGGGCAAGCGGCATATCCGTAGCGCCCCGCAACCCACGGCGAAACCGGCGGCAAACGACGACGATGGCGACCGACCGCGCTGGAACCGCGCCAGCTGCGTCGCCGCCTGAGCGCCGTCACGCGAATATTCCCTGCAAATACCAGTCGGGCAGCCCGCCCTGCAGGTCGCTGCCACGCCCGTCGCCGATGATGCCGTGGCGATAGATCCAGTAGCGCCGCCCTTCCCCGTCCTCGATCCGGTAATAGTCGCGCAGGCGGGCGGAGGATCGCTCGCGCCACCATTCGGGGGCGATGCGTTCGGGCCCTTCGACCCTCGCAACCTCATGCACTGCGCCGCGCCAGCGGAACGCCTTGGGATAACCATCGGGCGTAGCGTAGAGCACTGCGATCCGCTCTGCCTTGTCGAGCAGCTTCAGCGGGCGGGCGTGGAAGCGCAGCTCCTCCTGCCGCGGCGGGGCGGGTTCGAGTGGCGGCTGCCAGCGCTGCGCGCGTTCAGGGATGTGGCTCGCATGGGGCACCGGGCGAGTGACTGCGCGCGGACCGAGCCGTGTCGCCAACCGGTCGATGAAGGCGGCGAGCGTGGTGCCGGGGCGCTCCTCAGGCGCCGTCATGTCACCCTGCCCCGGCGCCAGCTGCTCGGCCCAGCTGGTGCGCAACCGCACCGTCTCGATCCCGAATCCGGCGTCGATCTCGCCCAGCTTTTCGCTGAACAGGCGGCAGATATGCGCCGGATCGCGGGTCGCGGCGGCGCATTCGAGCGAGCGGATCGTCACCGCCCCGTCGACCCGCCACAGGCCGAGTTCGAGCCGCCGCGCGCCCTTGCCTTGCGCTTCGAGTTCGCGCACCAGATCGTCGGCAAGATCAGCGAGGACGCGTTCCAACAGTTCGCGGTGGCGGATCGGCTCTAGCAGCCGACGCTGCACCAGCGGCAGGATTTCGGGGACCACCGGCAGCAACGGTTCGGCCACAAGGCCGCGCAACTGGTCGAGCCGCAGCAGCGGGTTGGCGGCGGGGTCCTTGCGGTTGCGGAAACGCCGCTGCAATGCATCGCGCCCGACCCGGTCGAGATCGCCGATCCGCTTGAGCCCAAGCCGACGCAGCACGGTGAGCACTGCAGGATCAAGCCGCAGCGCGGCGACGGGGAGGCGGGCGAGCGGGTCCGCTTCCTCCTTCTCCCCATTCGGGAGTGGACAATGTGCCAGCCCCCAGGCGGCGCCAGCGGTCGGGGCGATGGCGAGGTGCACGGCGATGCGGCGCGCGGCAAAACCTGCCCGCACATCGGCGAGCAACGCCGCCTCGCCGCCGAACAGATGCGCCACGCCGGTTACATCGACCAACAGGCCGTCGGGTGGATCGAGCGCCGACCACGGCCCCCAGCGCCGCGCCCATAGCGCCAGCGCTTCTAGGAAGGCATGATCCTCCGCCGGATCGCTCGGTGCGACCGCGAGCTGTGGGCACAGCGTGCGCGCATCGGCGAGCCGCGTTCCTGCGTGCACCCCTGCCTCGCGCCCGGCGGCGTTGACTGCCTCGATCAGCGGGCCATGCGCAGTCTCGGCAATCAGCGCCAGCGGCGCGGCGTCCGGCCCCTCCCCGCGCTGGCAGCCCTCAACCAGCCGCCAGCGATCGAGCGCCAGCTGCGAACACCAGACCGACAGGATGCGCCGTGGTGGCGGCGTGTGGGCGAGCTTCGGGAGCGGCGGTGTTGAGGGTCTGTCCGTCATGATGCAGGATCCATTTCCCGGGCGCATGGCTGCGCGCACGGAACAGTTCGGCACGCCAGCATGGGTCGCCCGGAGCGGCGGAGTTCCAGCGCGGCGGGGCGGAGGGAGCGGCGGCCGCCTGCCAGCGCATCCGCGCCGAGGAGAGGTCGCGCCCAGCGTCGAGCCGGATCAGCCATAGAGGCACGCCATACTTCTCGGCGGCGAGACTGAGGCGGCGCGAAGCGGTGAAATCGAGCTGCTTCGGATTGCCCGAAATCTCCCCCAATACACCGGCGAGATCGCGGCAGTGCAGCCCCTCTTCGAGCGCGAACAGCGCGTCCTGCGCCTTGTCGGCGAGGACATGGATCACCCTGTCGCGCAGCGCGGCAGGAAGGCCGGCGCGGTAAGGCCGCCCGGTCAGCCGCGCCGTCTCGCGCGTCTGTACCCACAGGATGGGGCGGCGGTCCTCCGGATCGAGCCGGTCGAGCGCCAGCGCCAGCGCCAGCCCCGCCCCGCTCGCCTCCCCCGCAGCGGCGAATATCTCGCTGTGGGGCGCACCACTCCCATCGACGCTCAACCCCGGCCGCCAGCGCATAGTGCGGCGGGTGGTGAGCGCTACCATGTCGGCTGCCATGAGCGTGGGGGCTATGGACGGCAGCAAGGCGGGTTCGGGTTGAGGCATGCGCGAACGACTCATATGTTCTATTTATGTTCCATATTGCCGCACTTGGCAATTCGCCTTGCAAGGCATGTCACCCGTCGCGTCGCCACGGCGCCCGATGGAACCGGCGCGACCTTCCGAACGTTGATCAAATAACGGATACAAAGGAGATTTCGCATGACCGATCGCACTGCCGAACCGGAGGAACTCAAGCAGAAGTTCTGGAAGGCGCTGGCCGATTCGCCCTATATTTTCCTGCAGCGCAACGGCCAGTCCGACACTGCCGTGCCGATGCGCCCGCAGCTGGACGAGGATGCCAACAGCGCGGTCTGGTTCTTCACCCACAAGAACAGCGCCTTCGCCGATCTCGGCAGCGTGACCGCCACCTTCGCCGGCAAGGGCCATGACATGTTCGCCCGGTTCAACGGCACCCTCGCAGTCGAAACCAGCAAGGAGCGCTTCGAGCAGTTCTGGAACAATTTCGTCGAGGCCTGGTACGACGGCGGCAAGGACGACCCGGACCTGCTGTTCCTGCGCATGGATCTGGGGAACGCGGAAATCTGGGATGGCGACATCGGCCTGCTCAACACCGCCAAGATGGCGCTGGGCATATATGTCGAAGACGAAGCGGAAGAGCGCCACGTCAAGGAAGCCGCGCTCTGACGTTGCTGCGCGCATAGCGCCGAAAATGAAAAGGCCGCCCGGTAAGGGCGGCCTTTCCTGTTTACTGTGGCGTGCGACTTACCCGTGCGGCGGGTGGATCGGCACCTGCGTTTCCTCGCCCGCCACATCGTCGACCACCTCGATGATGCCGCGCCCCAGATGGCTGCTACCCCGGCTATAGGCGAGATAGATCACAATCCCGAGCAGGCCCCATCCAGGCAGGAACAGCATCGCGTCGATCGGCAGGTTGAGGAACAGGAACACACACCCCACGATCGTCAGCGGAGCGATCAGCCACACTGCCGGGACGCGGAAGGCACGTTTGCGCTCAGGATCGCGCTTGCGCAGGATCAGCACCGCGATCGCCACCATCATGAAGGCATAGAGCGTCCCCGCGTTAGAGATATCCGCCAGCTTGCCGACCGGGAAGAACGCCGCGCCCAGCGCCACCACGCCCCCGGTGAGCATCGTGACGATATGCGGCGTCTTGTACTTCGGGTGCACCGTGCTGAGCTTTTCGGGCAGCAGCCCGTCGCGCGCCATCACGAAGAAGATGCGCGTCTGGCCGAAGATCAGCACCAGAATGACCGAAGGCAGCGCAAGGAAAGCAGCAAGGCCGAGCATATTGCCCACGCCCGACCAGCCAATCTCACGCAGCACATGGGCCAGCGCCTCGTTCGAACAAACCAGTGCACCGGCATGTTCGGGCATGGCGCATTGACGCGCCAGCTCTTCCGAACCGGCCGGGAACGGGATCCCGCCCGGGCCCATGATCGGCTGACCACCCAGCGTCCCGACCGCACCGGCCGCCACAAGGATGTAGAACACGGTGCAGAACAGCAGCGAACCGACCAGGCCGATCGGAACATTGCGTTGCGGGTTCTTGGTCTCTTCCGCCGCCGTCGAAACAGCATCGAACCCGACATAGGCGAAGAAGATCGTGGCCGCCGCACCAACCGCGCCGACGCCCGTGCCGAACCCGCCGAAGATGCCTGCGGGAAGGAACGGGTTGAACTTGGCCGTATCGAATTCAGGGCTGGTCAGCGTCAGCGCGACGAAGGCGGTCAGCGCCACGACCTTGATCGCCACCAGGATCGCGTTGAACTTCGCGCTTTCGCTGGTCCCGAGCACCAGCAGGCCGGTGACCAGCAGGGCAATCACAAGTGCAGGCAGGTTGATAAGGCCGCCCGGAGCGCCACCCAGCGCCAAGGGACCGGCGGCAAGCCAGGGTGGCAATTGCACCCCGAGCAATTCGTTGAGGAAAGTCCCGGAGAAATAGCCCGACCAGCCCACCGAAACGGCTGCGGCGGCAATGGCGTATTCCATGATCAGCGCCCAGCCCACCGTCCAGGCGAGAAACTCGCCCATCGTCGCATAGCTGTAGGTGTAGGCAGACCCGGCCACCGGAACCATCGCGGCAATTTCCGCGTAACACAGCGCGGCGACGATGCAGACCGCGCCGGCAATGGCGAAGGCGAGCATCAGGCCCGGCCCGGCTTTCTGCGCCCCTGCGGCAGTAAGCACGAAAATGCCCGTGCCGATAACGCAGCCGATGCCGAACAGCATCAGCTGGAACCAGCCCAGCGTGCGATGCAACGACTTCTTCTCCGCTGTCGCGAGGATCGCGTCCAGCGGCTTGATACGATCTAGGATCATGTGTTTTCCAACCCGTGCAACGAGCAGCGCTTGCGGCTGCCCCCTCATGGGAAGGGGAAGCTAACGCAGCGCCGCGTCAAGGCAAGGCGAATATGCGCACTTTCCCCGTTTTAGCGGAAGCAGGGCACCGCCTTGCGCGCTTACCTGATGCGAACGCGCCGCAATTGCCAAGGGGCCGCGGGCCGGGCTATCTTGCGTGGCATGACCCGGCTGGCCACTCTCTTCGCCCTGTTGCTTGCCCTGATGGCAAGTCCCGCACTCGCCCAATGCGAGAATGGCAGCGGCAACGGTACGCGCGGGGTCGCGCTGCTGGTGGGGATTTCCGATTACCACGCCGCCTCCGGAAGGGACGCGGGCGACCATTGGGGCAAATTGCCTAACGCAGTGCATGATATCGATTTCGTCTGCGAGGGGTTTGCCAAGGCAGGCTACCGCCTGTTCGTCCTGCGCGATCCGGACTGGACGACAATGGATGCAACCATCGCCGATTTCCACATCGCCGCGATGAATGCCCCGTCGTCCGTGGTCTATTTTGCGGGGCATGGGTTCGAATATGGCGGGCGGCAATATGTCGTGCCGGTCGATGCCCCGAAGAAGACCGAGCGGGCGCGGCTGCGGGCAGATTTCATCCCGCTCAAGTCGATCCTCGATGCCGCCGCGTCGGCAAAGGAGTTCAGCCTGTTCCTGATGGATGCGTGCCGCACCCATGCGCCGGTGGTGCAACTGGCCGATGCCCCGGCAGGCGATCTGGACAGCTCCCCCGAAGCGATCGGCCTGTTCACCGTGCCGCGCGGAGCGGTGATCTTCTCCACCATTTCCGGGCGGCCGGCCTATGACGATGCCCCTGCCGGCGCCCCGCAAAGCCCGTTTGCCGCGGCGGTGGCGGAGAACATGGCACTGCCCGGCCTCGAACTCTCAGATTTCTACGAGAATTTGCACCACGATGTGGTCGACCTGACCGAGGACATGAACCCTAACGGCCCGCAATATCCGGCGCTCTACAAAGTGGCTCAGAGCAAGTTCTACCTTGTCGAGCCGCTCGCCGAATCCGCCGTCGAAGAGGCCGCCGCCGCTCCACAGGGGGCGGCAATACCCAAGCTCGACTTGCCCAGCGACCAGGAACTATCCGTGGAAGATGGGCCGGTACTGATCGCCCGCGTGCTCAAGCGCAATTCACTGGTCAACCTCACCCGTGCAGCCGAAGCGGGCGATCCGGTGGCGCAATATGTCCTCGGCTATGTCTATCAGCATGGCACCGGCGCGAAGAAGAATGCGAAGAAGGCGCAGGACTGGTTCGAAAAGTCGGCCGCACAGGGCAATGCTGCGGGTGAAACCGCATTGGCCTATTTCCTGCTGACGCAGCCCAATCCCGATCAACAGCGTGCGCTGGCGCTGTATCGCGCAGCGGCAGCGCAGGGTTACGCCAAGGCACAATCGCACCTCGCCTTTGCCCTGTGGAACGGCACGCTGGTGCCCGAAGACAAGGACCAGGCGCTGGCGCTGTTCGAACAGGCATCGCAGTCGGGGCATGTTTTCGCGACTTTCGCACTGGCGCAATATTCGCCCGAGCGGCGTCCGGTCGCTGAGCAGCGACTGCGCGAGATCGCCGCCAAGGGCAACGCTGAAGGCGATAACTGGTTGTGCGAGCTCTATTATGTCGATCTCAATGTTGCGGCGGTCGCCGGCCATTGCGAAAAGGCGGCGCTGGCCGGTTATCCCGCCGCGCGAGCGATCTGGGCCGGCATGCTGGCGCGCGGCGATGGCACCACGCGCGACGATCGCCAGGCAAGCTATTGGGCAAAACTCGCCCTGACCGAACTCGACCCGGTGACGCGCAAGACGCTCTACGACTATACCGCGAAATTCATCCGCTGAGCGCCGGCAGAGCGCCGCGACCGCACAAGCGAGGGAACCACCATGTCCACCACCTTCCAGCTCGACACATCCACCAGCCGCGCCAATCCGACGCCGCAGCCGATGCGTCGGCTCACGGTTCCGTCGATCCGCAGCCGCAAACAGGGCGGGATCACCGAGGAACCGCTGGTTATGCTCACCGCCTACACCGCGCGGCAGGCCCAGCTGCTCGACAGCCATTGCGACCTGCTGCTCGTCGGGGATTCGCTTGGCCAGGTGATCTACGGCCTGCCCTCCACCGTACCTGTGACGCTGGAGATGATGGCCAATCACGCCGCCGCCGTGGTGCGCGGCAGCTACCATGCGGTGGTGGTGGTCGACATGCCCTTCGGCGCCTACGAGGCTTCACCCGAAAAGGCCTTCGAAAGCGCCGCCTATCTGCTCAAGGCGAGCGGCGCTGCGGCGGTGAAGCTGGAAGGCGGGGAAGCGATGGCGGAAACGGTCGCCTTCCTCAGCCAGCGCGGCATCCCGGTGATGGGCCATGTCGGGCTCACGCCGCAGGCAGTCAACATGCTGGGTGGCTATGCCGCACGCGGGCGCAGCGAAGCCGAAGCGCAGAAGATCGTCAGCGATGCGCGCGCGCTGGATGATGCGGGCGCTTTCGCCATCGTGGTGGAAGGCGTCGTCGAGCCGATTGCGATCGAGGTCACCGGTGCGGTTTCCTGCCCGACCATCGGCATCGGTGCCTCTGCCCGCTGCGATGGGCAGGTCCTGGTGACCGAGGACATGCTCGGCATGTTCGAGCGGGTACCCCGTTTCGTGAAGAAATACGGCAACATCGCCGCGGTGATCGAACAGACCGCCGCGCAATATGCCGAGGAAGTGCGCAGTCGCGCCTTCCCCGGTGCTGACCAGACCTACCAGCCCAAATAATCCGCGACGGGCAGGCCGCCGGGCCCTATATCGGCGGCAAATTCAGGGGCTGACAGTGATCACATATTTTCGCGGTTCGATTCTCTTCGCGCTCGTGTGCCTCCTGCTTGCCGCATGGTACGGCTGGGTGGCGACGCAGAGCGTGGAAGGTACGCTGAGCATCATCTGGATCGTGCTGGTCCTCTCGGTGCTGGAAATTTCGCTCAGCTTCGACAATGCGGTGGTCAATGCCAGCGTCCTGGGCGAAATGGACGAGATCTGGCAGAAGCGGTTTCTCACCTGGGGCATCGCCTTTGCGGTGTTCGGCATGCGGGTGATCTTCCCGCTGGCGATCGTCGCCATCGCCGCCGGAATCGGCCCGATCGAGGCGTTGCGCCTGTCGCTCAACCAGCCCCAGGAATATGAGCGCATCGTGTCTTCTGCCCATGTCGCCATTGCCGGGTTCGGCGGGGCCTTCCTCGCACTGGTCGGCTCCAAATTCTTCTTCGATGCGGAAAAGGATGTGCACTGGATCCGCACGCTGGAAGAATATCTGTCCAATTTCGGGCGGGTTCCGGCGATCGAGGTCGGCCTGCTGCTGCTGACCATGCTGGCCGTCGCCTACCTCCTGCCGCAAGACGAGGCGCTGGTATTCCTGATCGCCGGCATGCTGGGCATCGTCGCCTTCATCGCGGTGGAAGGAATCAGCAAATGGCTCGAATATCATGACGAGCTGCGCCGCCTTTCGGGCGCTGCGGTGCGTTCGGGCCTGGGCGGGTTCATCTATCTGAACGTGCTCGACGCCAGCTTCAGTTTCGATGGGGTGATCGGCGCCTTCGCCCTGTCGAACAACATGATCGTGATCGCGCTCGGCCTGTCGATCGGCGCCTTCTTTGTACGTTCGATGACCATCCTGCTGGTTCGGCGCGGCACGCTGGCCGAATATGAATACCTCGAACACGGGGCCTTCTGGGCGATCATCGCGCTGGGCGCGATCATGCTCGCCTCGGCGCGCTGGCATATTCCCGAGAGCGCCACCGGGCTGCTGGGTGCGTTGCTGATCGGCCTCAGCCTGCTGTGGTCGATCCACGTGCGGCGCAAACGCCCCGAAAGCTAGAGCTTGAGGGCAAGCCGCTTCGCCAGCGGGGCGGAAATCACCAGCTGCAGCAAGTGGTAGGCGAGCAGCGGAACCAGCACCAACCCGGCATCGTGCGGGGCGAACAGCACCATCGCCAGCGGCGCACCCATAGCGGTGCTCTTGTGGGCGCCGGCAAAGAGGAAGCTCTTCCGTTCCGGCCGGGACAGGCCGAGCCAACCGCCGACCAGCCACGCACCTCCGAACCCGAAAGCAAGGAAGGCGACGATGCCCGACAGCAACACCGCCCATGACAGCGGATCGAGCCGGGTCCATATCCCCTCCTCGACTGCTCCGGAGAAGGCGACATAGACCGCCGTCGCAATCGATATCCGGTCCATCCAGCCCACCAGCGAGCCATGCCGCCCAATCCAGCCCGCCATGCGCGTCTGCAGCAACTGCCCGATGGTGAAGGGCAAGATGAGGATCGTAACGATCTTGAGCAGGCCCGCCCCGCCCAATTGCACTTCGTTCCCGCCGCCGAGCAGCGAGAACAGCGGCACGGTAACGAACACTCCCAAAATATTAAGCAATGCGGCGGCGACGACCGAATTGGCGACGCTGCCCCCGGCCAGCGAGGTGTAAGCCGTTGCCGATTGCACCGTGCTGGGTAGCGATCCAAGGTAGAGGAAGCCCAGCGCCACCAGTGCGGGCAGGTGCCCGGCAGCAGCATGGGACAGCACCATTCCGCCCAGCGCCATCGCGCAGAAGCTCCACAGGGCGAGTGCCAGCAGGAACCGCCAGTGCCCGATCCCGCGCAGCACCTCGGCCCGCGATAGCCGCATACCGTTCAGCAGGAAGAGTATGAACACTGCGGCATTGGACACCATTTGTGCCACGCCGCGCGCCTCGCCCGTCGCGGGCAGGACGCTGGCGAGCAGGATGGCGAGCACCAGCAGGCGCACCATCAGGTCGATCCGGGAGAAGAGCGCGCGCAGCATCGCACTCGCCCTGCCCTGCCCCGCCGCGCTTGTCGAGCGGGAGAGTATCAGCGTGCCGCGAGCGCTTTCGCCTTGGCGGCCAACTGCCGCGCCTCTTCCTTGCCGTCGAGCCTGGCGGCGAGCGCGTCGCGATAGCTCTCCACGACCGCCAGCTTCATGGGCTGCAGCCGATAGGCGCGCCCCGCGAAATTGCGGGCCGTGTCGACATCGCCCTGCGCCAGTGCGACCTGCGCGCGCAGCGCGAGCAGGTCCGGGTCGCTCGTACCGCCATTGGCGATTGCGTGATCGAGCAGCAGCTCTGCGCGTTGCATATCCTTCGCCTCGAACGCGATCCTGCCGAGCGTGGCTGCCGCTTCTACGTTGGCCGGGTCACCAGCCAATTGCTCCGATAGCAGCCACGCGGCTTCCTGCCCTCTGCCCGCTGCCCGATAGGCTGCGACCATCCGCCGGGCTAGCGGCCATGGCCTGCGGACCCCCGCCGAACGTTGGTAAAGCGCGATGGCTGGTCCGATCTGCCGCGAAGCGAGCAACGCATCGCCTGCAAGCCCCAGTGCATCGGCCGAGCCGGGGTACTTCTTCTGGAACGCCTCCGCCTTTGCAGACGCGGCGCCGGGCTGGCCAGCGACGATCAGCCCGCGCACCAGCGACAGGGCATCGCTCCCTCGATCGACCCCGCGCAATTCGACCACCGCCAGCGGCACGGTGCCGGGCACGGCGACCAGTTCCCCACCCCGCGGCGTCGCTGCCCGGTCGAGATATTGGGCCGCCTTGTCACGTTCACCCAGCGCCTCGTATCCCTGCCCGACCAGCAGGGTCAGATAGGGTGGAGAACTCGGGCGCAGGGCCACGTCGCCGAAGCGGAACACCAGCTCGCGATGGCTCCCGTCCAGCGCCAGCGCCCGCGCCAGCAACAGCCGCACGCGCCGGTTATCGGGCTGCGCGTCGAGCAACCCGTCGAAGGTCTGCGACGCGCTGGCGTAATTGCCGCTGCGCATGTCGATGACACCTGACAGCAATTGCCCGGCAGGGGATTCGCGGTGGGCATCGTCGGTCAATTGCAGCAAGCGCCGGGCAAGATCATAATCGCCCGCACGTGCCGCGAGCACCGCCTCGAGCCACAGGGCCTGCGGATTGCCCGGATCGAGCGCGGTCATGCGCCGCACGATGGTGAGCATCTCCTTCGCGCGGCCCAGCTCGCCCAGCGTCGCGGCGTAATCCCCCAGCAGGTCGAGATTGTCGGGATTATGGTCGAGCGCCCGTTCGAACCATGGCAGCGCGGCCTCCATCCCGTGCGAGTCCCGCAAGATCTGGGCATGGAATTGCAGCGCGGCGGGGTTTTCCGGCCCCAGAGCCACCGCCTTTTCGCTCGCTTCGACCGCCTGTATCTGTTCGCCGCCCCGATAGCGCAGCCGCCCGATATCCACCCATAGTTCAGGATCGTCGGGGCTCGCCTGCAAGGCGCGGTCGAACGCCTGCCCGGCGGCGGGCAGATTACCTTCGCGCATTTCGAGCCGACCAAGCATGTGGAAACCGACGCCTGCACTGTCTGGTGAGAAGGTACCCTCACCCAGCCAACGCCGCGCCTCGACCAGCTGTCCCTGTTCCAGTTCCGCTTCGCCCAGCCACGCGGCCAGATCTTCTCGCGGGGTGCCGGTTTCGAGCAATTGACGCAGCACGATTTCGGCGCCCAGGCCGTCGCCACGCGCCAGCGCTGCCCGCGCCTCGTCGAGCGACGGCGGCGGCGGCGTCGGGTCGCTGCAAGCAGCCGCTGCAAACAGCAGCAGCAACGGCAGCACCCATCGCAAGCCAATTTCAGGCGTGCAGATCATACTGCTTGAGAAGGTCGTACAGCGTCGGGCGGCTGATCCCGAGCATCTTTGCCGTGCTGGAGATATTGCCTTCGCTGCGTGCGAGCGCATGGCGGATGACCTTGCGGTCAGCCTGTTCGCGCGCGCCCTTCAGGTTGAGCGCCAGCGATTCCTCGTCGAGCTTTTCGACCAGGTCGAGGTCCTCGGCACTGACCAGCTTCCCCTCGGCCATGATGACCGCGCGCTTCACCCGATTTTCCAGTTCGCGGACGTTGCCCGGCCAGTTCCAGCCGTCGATCGCTGCCAGCGCATCGGGGGCGAAACCCTTGACCTGAGGGTTCATCTCGCGCGCGAAACGCTGGAGGAACGCCTTGGCCACCAGCGTCGCATCGCCCGGCCGCTCCGCCAACGTGGGAATCTTCACGACGATTTCTGCGAGGCGATAGAACAGGTCTTCACGGAACCGCCCCTCGGCGATCATCGCTTCGAGATCCTGGTGTGTCGCGCAGACGATACGCGTGTCGACATGGATCGGCTGGCGACCGCCAATTCGCTCGATCGAACGCTCCTGCAGGAAGCGCAGCAGCTTGACCTGCAGCGGCAGCGGGATGTCGCCAACTTCATCAAGGAACAATGTGCCGCCGTTCGCCTGTTCGATCTTGCCTTCCGTGGTCTTCACCGCGCCGGTGAAGGCACCCTTCTCGTGCCCGAACAGCTCGCTTTCCAGCAGGTTTTCGGGGATCGCCGCGCAGTTGATCGCAACGAAGGCACCGGACTTGCGATCGCTGGCATCGTGCAGCCCGCGTGCGAGCAGTTCCTTGCCGGTTCCGCTGGCGCCAAGCAGCATCACCGACACATTGGTGTTGGCGACGCGCTCGATCGTGCGGGCGACCTTGGCCATCTCCGGCGCTGCGGTGATCAGCGTCCCCAGCACGCGATTGTCATCCCCCACCCGCGCGGCGAGGCGGCGGTTTTCTTCCTCGATCGCGTGCAAGTTGTAGGCCCGGCGAACGATCAGCCCCAGCGTCTCGATATCGACAGGCTTCTGGTAGAAATCATAGGCACCGCGTTCGATCGCCTGCAGCGCGCTTTCGCGTGCGCCGTGGCCGGATGCGACGATCACCTTGGTATCGGGCTTGAGCGCCATGATCGCATCGAGCACGGCGAAACCTTCGGTCGTGCCGTCAGGATCCGGCGGAAGGCCCAGGTCGAGCGTCACGACCGCCGGTTCCTCCGCCCGCAGTGCTGCCAGCGCCGCCTCGCGATTGCCCGCGATCACCACCTCGAAATCGTCGTAAGCCCACTTGAGCTGTGCCTGCAGGCCTTCGTCATCTTCGACCACTAGCAGTTTGGGGAGTTGTTCGGCCATTACGCAACCTCGGCAGTGGAATTGTTTGGGGGGGGAAATGCCTGAGCGGCTGCGGCTGCGGGCAGGCTGATCGCGAAGCGGGTGCCCAACCCCTGCCGCGATTCCACGTCGAGCCGTCCACCCATCGAACGGACCAGTTCGCGCGCTTCGAAGGCGCCGATACCGAAGCCCCCGTTCTTCGAAGAGACGAACGGCTTGAACAGGCCGTTACGGATGAATTCCGGGGTCATCCCGGCGCCGGAATCGACCACCTGGATCTTGCCTTGCAACCCGCCGCAGACCGCCTCGAGATAGACCGGCGAGCTCTGGTCGCTGGCGTCGATTGCGTTTTGTACCAGATGAACCAACGCCTGCTCCAGCGCCTCGGCATCACCCAGCACCCGGCAATCTTCCTTGCGGGTCAGGATCACCGGGTGACTATGCGAGAAACGCCCGGCGACGCGTTCCACCAGTGCGGCGATCTCGACCGGCTCGCGCTTTTCCGCCCCGCTCGCGCCATAGCGATTGAGGCGCGCCAGCAATGCGTTGAGCTTGTCGGCACTGTTGCGCAACGTCACCAGCATGTCCGCTCGGAATGCAGGATTGTCGGCGTGGCGTTCGGCATTGCGCGCCAGCAAGCCCAGCTGGCTGGCGAGGTTCTTGATATCGTGCATGACGAAGGCAATGCGCCGGTTGAATTCATCGAACCGGCTCGCCTCCAGCAGCGCGGCCTGGCCCGCCTGTTCGGCAAGATAGCTCGCCAGCTGCGCGCCGACGAGTTTGAGCAGATCGAAATCCTCCCAGTCGAGCGGACGGGGGGCGAAGGGACGGCTGAGCACCACGACCCCCATCAGCCGGTCGAAATGGACTAGCGGTACCAAGGCCCAGCACTCGCGGTTCTCGCATAGCCAGTCGGGCACCATATGCGCGACATTGCGCGGGTCGCTCCCGGCGCGGAGTTCGTCGAGATCGAGAATGTAGCTGCGCGCCTCCAGCCAATCGCCCAGTGCGCGGGGCAGCGCGGCGGCAGGCACGTCGCACTCGTCCCACTGCCACCGGGCCACCAGCTCGCAAGTGCCGTCCTCGCCCGGAGCCATCAGCAGCCCCTTACCGCTGTCGGTGATGTCGGCCAGCACCTTGACCGCACGTTGCGGCAATGATGCAGCGCTGCCGTCACCGCGCCCGATCGTCGCCATGAAGCGCAGCCATTCGGCGCGGTAGTCATAGCGGTGCTGGAACAGGTGCTTGAGCGCAGTGACCCGCAGCCAGCCCCGCAGCTTGCGCGAAGGCAGCCACAACAGCGCGACGACAATCGCAGCAAAAATGAAACCGACCTGGGTCAGTCGCGCGAGATTGCCGCCAAGGAAGTCGAGCGACTGTGCCAGCCCGACCATGACGAGCAGGTAGATGCCGATGACGAGCAGAGACAGCGTCTGGAAGGCGACCGCACGCGATGGACGCAGCCGCATTTGAGCCGAGCGCGCATCGCCGCCGAGCGCAAACAGCACCGCCATAGCGCCCGCAACCAGGCCACGTACCGATGCCAGTTCGCGCGGCAATTCCTGCCCGAGATAGCCAATGGTATACAGATTGAGGTCATAGACCCACATCCCGGCCAGCGCCGCAGCACTCCACCGCAGCACCACGCGGTTCGAACCCGAAGCACCGGCGTAGAGATTGTGGACCAGCATCAGCGCCCCGATGGCGGTCAGCGCGCGGAACATCACGATGAGGTGATAGGTCAGATCCTGCAATTCCGGCGTCAGGGCAAAGCGATGGCCGACGAACAACAACGCGGGATGGAGGCATTCGACGAAGCCCAGCGCCACCAGCACGGGCCGGATCGGTGCCATGCTCTCGTGCCGCCCGTCACTCGCGAACAGGCGGTAGAGGACCATCAGCCAAGCAAGGTTGCGGGCAGTTTCGGCCAGGCTGGCGAAGGACGATGCCGGACCGAAGGCGGCGGCCAGCACCGACCACGTCGCCGTGATCGCCAGCGCGACCATCGCTGCGCGATGATCGGGCCGCGCACGGTCGCCGCGTTGCCACAGATAGGCAAGCACCAGCGCACAGGTGATCGCACCCGCCAGGTTTATGGCGAAGCCTGCCACGTGCCAGAAGTCGGGGCCCGTCCCGCTCATCGCGCGCCTTCGGGCCAGAGCACGACACGCAAGGTCTGCAGCAGGATCAGGAGATCGAGGAACGGCGTGTAATTCTTGGCGTAGTAGAGATCATATTCCAGCTTGTGCCGCGCATCCTCGATGCTCGCGCCGTAGGGATAATTGATCTGCGCCCAGCCCGTAATGCCCGGCTTCACCATGTGCCGCTCGCCATAATAGGGCAGCTTGTCTTCCAGATCGTCGACGAATTTGGGCACTTCGGGGCGCGGGCCAACGAAGCTCATGTCGCCCTTCAGCACGGTCCAGACCTGCGGCAATTCGTCGATCCGCACCTTGCGAATGAACCGGCCCAGGCGCGTGACGCGCGGATCGTTCTTCTCGGCCCATTTGGCGCCATCCTTCTCGGCGTCGGTGCGCATGGAGCGCAGCTTCACGAGGTGGAAGGGCTCACCATAAAGGCCGACCCGCTGTTGCCTGAAGAACGCCGGGCCCTTGCTGTCGAGCTTCACCAGCAGCGCGAACAGCGCGATGATGGGAAAGGTCAACAGCAACAGCAGCCCGCTCGCGGCGATGTCGAACATGCGCTTCGCCGCACTCGACAACATGCGCGCGGAGGAAAAGCCGTCGGAGAAAATCAGCCAGCTGGGATTGAGCGTATCGAGATCGACCCGGCCCGTCTCCCGCTCCATGAAGCTGCTGAAATCATTGACATGGACCCCCATGGTCTTGATCCTCAACAGATCCTTGAGCGGCAGCGCATTGCGCCGTTCTTGCAGCGCCAGCACGACCTCGCTCACGCCGAGATTTTCGACGAAGCGGCCAAGATCGTGAACGGCGGATCGCGGAATGGCTTCCTCGACCACGCGCTCGCCTTCGTTCATCGCGATGTAGGAGACGATCGAAAAGCCGCTCTCGGGGCGTTCACCCAGCTTGCGCAAACGCTGCGCGCGGTCGCCGGCACCCAGCACCATGACGCGGCGGCGGAAGGCCGACGTACCGATGAAGCTGCCGACCAGCAGCCGGTTCACGACCAGCAGACCCATCGAGATGGCCATCGCGTACAGCAGGGTCGAGCGCCAGAACGTCGCGCCCGGGATGAGGAAGTCCATCACCGAAAGCGCGATGATCCCAAGGCTGACGGCTACGACCAGGCGGGCGACCGCATAGCGCATCGAGCGCAGCGCCTCGGCCCCGTAGACCCCGACCGCGATCATCGCGAGCCAGATGACCAGACCGAAACCAGCCAGTTGCCAGAAACGATCGCCCAACTCGCCGGGAGCAATGCCGATGTTGGAGGCACGCAGGCGCCAGCCCGCCTCGCCGGAAATCACCAGCAGTGCCAGGTCGAACAGGCTGAGCAGCGCGACAGCGTGCGGGATATAATGTTTGAACAGGCGGATCATCTCTGTCCGGCTCCGCGATAATTCCTCGTCAGGAAGCCGGATTAAGCGCCAGAGATGAAATGTCGGTAAATTTTACAGCCCTCGCGAACCGCGCGCCTGTCGCGGTTCGCGAGGGTAAAGCAGGGCTTAATTGTTGTTGGTGACGTTGTCCGCGACATCCTGCGCGGCATCGCCCACCTTGTTGGCTGCGGCACCGACATTGTCGGCCGCATCGGCGATGGCATTGTCCTTCGCCATTTCCGCGCCGCCCATGCTGGTGAAGGCCCATACGCCGACCAGCACCGCCAGCAGCACGGCGAACATCACGAACCAGCCAGAAATACCACCGCGGCGGTCGCCGCCGTCATGGATGATGGTGGTGTGCGTCGTATGCGGATCACCGTCGGGACTGTCGACTCGAGTAATACGTTCTTCGGTCACGATAAATCTCCTCGCTATTGGGCGATTCAACGGCGCGGTCGCGATGCGGTTCCGGCGAAGTTGCAGGCGAACGGACTAGCGGGAAGAAAATTCGAACGGAGTCAGTCCGTTACGCGCCGTGTCGAAGTGCAGCTGGGCACCACGCGGCGGCAGTGATCGCTGCCTACAGTCGGCGCGATGACAACGCAGGCACGACACACCGGTGGGTGCTGCTTCCTCAGGCCGCAATGAAAGACCGCGCGCCTGTGCAAGATTGCCCGCAAGCCGGGCTTCTATCCCGAGCACCACGACAAACCGCGCCTCACCCGGCAATCCGCGTGCATCCACGGTCCGGGCAATCGAAAGCCAGTGCGCCGCCTCTGCCCCGGTGCCGTCGATCAATTCGGCGCGCGCGCAAATCTCCCCGGGTCGCTCGAACGCACGATGGGCGATCCACAACGGGCAACTGGACGGAGACTCGAGCCAGGTAGCACCGCTCGCCCCGACGAACCGTTTCGACCACACACCAGCCCGGTCGATCCGGGCCATGAAAAAGGGCAAACCCCGCTGGCCGACACGCTGCAACGTGGTCAGACGGTGCGCAAGCTGTTCGAAACTGACACCGAAACGCCGCTGAAGCACCGGTAGATCGTATCCCGTCGCATCACAGGCACGCAGGAAGCGGGAATAGGGCATCAGCAGCGCCGCGGCGAAATAGGCATGGAGATGCCGCCGGAACATCTCGCGCGAAATATCGTCCGGAAACCGGGCCCCGGCGACCAGCGCAGCGAACTTGTCACGCTGCTCGAGCTGAGCCACCTGCAGTGCGACCTGGAAATTGCGCGCCGGACCGTCGAGCATTTCGCTGAGCTGCAATTGCCGCGCATGAAGGTCGAGCCGACGTACTGCGTCACCCATTACATCGCCGGGCAGCACGCGGATCGCCAGTTGGTGGCGCTCGCGCAGCCGTTCCGCCAGAGCGCTGCCCATATCGGCATGCGACAGGCGCAGATCGTCGGCCAGGTCCTCTGCCGCCATGTCGAGGTCGGCAAAATGGTTGCGCCAGCGTTCGATTTCCTTGCGCGCGGCGGCAATAGGATCCCCTTGGCTTGCCGCCCCCTCGCCCGCTGCATCGTAAAGGCGCGCGAATGCCGCCGCGGCCTGGGGGGCCGCTGCGAGAAACTCGGCGATTTCGTCGCGGTCGATCGACAGATCGGCGAAACGTTCATCGGCCAGGCGCCTGGCCAGCCCCGCCAGGCCGCCGATCGCCTCGTCCTCGCGCAAGGCGCGCGGGTCGAAATCGAACTGGTCGACCACCTGGACCACGACCCGCGCACTAAGCGGCCTCTGGTTGCGCTCGATCAGGTTGAGATAGCTTGGCGATATGCCAAGGCGGTCCGCCATGGCGGATTGCGTCAGGCCCTCGCGGCGTCGCAGCCGCCGCATCGCTGGGCCGGCAAAGAGAGGTCCTTCACTCACGGTCGCCTCGCAATTCTGCCTGTCAATATTTTTACATCATTACACATCGAACTGCATCATAACGCTCTGATAGACAAGTTAGTGTGTAATTTTTTCTGAAATTTTGTGCCATTCGGACGTATCCAGCATCTCAGGACGCACTCACATCGAAAGGCTCACCATGGAAACCCCCACCCAGCCCAAGGAACCGGCCCGCGCGCGAGCCCTGTTCTCGACCGCGGATTTCAAGCTCCTGCGCGCTGCGCTCACCAGCCATGCCCGTGTCACCGAAGACCGCGAGGAACTTGCGCGCATCAACGCGCTGCATCACCGCCTCGGAACCTATTGCTGACGCATACGCACAGATTCTCCTGGGGAGGAGAATACGACCGCCGGGAGCCCCCTTTCCCGGCGGTCGTCAATTTTTCGATAACCAGAGCGCGGGGCGGAGCGTTAACCTTCGCATGCTAGGGCCAGACGCATGGCCGCAACCACAATCCGCAAGAAGAACCAGAAACCCGATACCAAGATCTATCGCCACTTCGCGGTGGTGACGGTCGCGGCGACGGCGCTGCTCGCCCTGTTCGCAGACGGCGGAAAGCGCCAGGAACTGCAGGCGCAGGTCGCGCAGGTCGCGCCGAGCAACGATCACCTGGGCGAAGCCAAGCTGGAGACACGCAGCAAGCAACCACCCAGCAGCTACAGCTCGAGCGCGGATTTTCAGGACAGTCAGTCGGATTTCGGCGCACCGATGGACCGCACCGGCTCTGCAATCGAGGCATCAGGCATCGATGCCGACATGGGTGCGCCTTTGCCACCGCCGGCAGTCCCGTCATCTTTCAACCAGGAATTCGGTGTGCCGGAAGAGACGCTGACCAAGCTCTCTCCCGAACAGCGCAAGGACTTGCTGAAACGCATCCGTCAGGGCCGCTATGGCCAATCGCCCGACGAGCGGGAGCAGCAGATTGCCAAGCTGACCGCTGCCGCACGGCAGCGAGCCGGCGGAACCTCGGAAGATCTGGGCGACTGACGGGGCATCCGCCCCGCCTCGCTATTTCGTCAGGATGGCAAGCGCTGCGGCTGTCATCGCCTCGGTGGCGGTGGAGATCACCTTTTCCGCGTCGGGCGCCCAATAGGGGCTGTGGAGCGAGGGCAATGTGACTTCGCCCTTTTGCGCCTTTTCCCACTGATCCATCGGCACCCCGCCAACCCAGAAGATCAACGACTGGATATGATCCGGGTCGGCGCGATAGAATTGCCCGAAATCCTCACCGCCCATGACCGACGGGACCTTCTTCACCCGATCCGCGCCGAACCGCGTGCGCAGCTTGCCCATCACATCTTCGGAGAATTCGGGCGTGTTGTAGGTCGAAGGCGTGTAATTCGCCTGCACCGTCACTTCGGGCATGCGATCGTCCGGCATTCCGGCCGCGATCGCCTCGCCGCGCGCGATGCGGGCGATACCGTCAAGCAGCAGCTTGCGCTCCTCATCGGTGTAACTGCGCACAGTGAGCTGCAAATGCGCTTCGTCGGAAATGATATTGTGCTTCGATCCGGCGTGGAAGCTGCCCACTGTCACGACCGCAGGGTCCAGCGGGTTCGTTTCGCGGCTGACCAGCGTTTGTAGCTTCATCACGATCGACGCGGCCAGCACGATCGGGTCCTTGGTGGTATGCGGATAGGCACCGTGTCCGCCAACGCCATGGACCACGATGTCGACGCTATCGACATTGGCCAGCGCATAACCCGTCGAATAGCCAATGGTCCCCGCCGGGAACTGGGCCGCGTCATGGAAGCCGATGACATAATCAGGCTTGGGAAAGCGGGTGAACAGCCCATCGTCGATCATCGCCAGCGCGCCTTCGCCGATTTCCTCGGCGGGCTGGAGGATCATAACCAGCGTTCCGCTCCAGTCCGCCCGGCGGGCAGCCATCTGTTCCGCCGTGGCGACCCACGCCGTCATATGCGTATCGTGGCCGCAGGCGTGCATCACGCCGGTTTCGACCCCCGAAGCGGGGATCGCCTTCTCTTTCGAGGCGAAGGCAAGACCGGTCTGCTCGACCACCGGCAGGCCATCCATGTCCGCGCGGATCATCAGCACCGGGCCGGGGCCATTCTTCATGACCGCCACGACACCCGTCTTGCCGACGTTCTCCGTTACCTCGAACCCCAGTTCGCGAGCGCGCGCGGCAAGCTTTTTCGCCGTATTCACTTCCTGGAAGCTCAGCTCCGGGTGCTCGTGCAGGTCGCGATAGAGCGCCATCATGTCGGGCATGTCGGCCGCGACCGAACTGCGCAAATCGTCCGCCTGCGCGACTGCGGGAACAAGCGTGGCGCCAAGGAGGCCCAACGCGGCGAGAAGGATGGGTTTGCTGGTCATGTGACGGTTGTAACCGGCGCGGCGAGGATGAAAAGCCCTGCCCGCTACATCCCGTAAGTAGTCACCAGCAGGATCGACAATGTCGTCACCATCAGCAGCACCAGTGGCACACCCGTGCGGATATAGTCGCGGAACTGATAGCTACCCTCGGCCATGATCAGCATGTTGGTCTGATAGGCAATCGGCGTTGCGTAACACAGGTTGCAGCCGAACAGCACCGCCAGGATCAGCGGTTCGGACGGCAGCCCGAGATGGTTGGCGATATTGAAGGCAATCGGCGTCCCCACCGTCGCCGCAGTCGCGTTCGAGGCAAAATTGGTCAGCACCGTGACGAACAGCATGATCGCCGCCAGGATCATCGCGGGCGGCATGAATTGCAGGAAGGCGGACATGACCATCCCGATCCATTCCGCCGCGCCCGATTCGAGGATGATCCGCCCGACGGCGATGGAAGCAGCTACCAGCACGATCACCTTGGCGGACAGCGCCTTGCCCACGCGGTCGAACTTCACGCAGCCGGTCACGAACATCAGGATCGCACCCGCCAGCGCGGAAATCGCGATGGGCAGGAAGCCGATCGAGGCCAGCCCGACCGAACCCACCATGATGCCCAACGACAGCAGCGCCTTCGACCGACGCGGCAATTCACGCGCCCCATCGAGCAGCAGCAGGCTGTCGGTGCGGGCAAAATTGTTCAATTCGTGGTCCAGCCCCATCACCAGCAGCACATCGCCTTCCGCGATGCGCAAATCGCCGCCTTCGCTGAACTGGTCCTTTTCCGCCAGGAAAGTGCGCGGGCGATGGATGCCGAGCACGGCAACGCCATAAAGGTCGGCAATGCCCGATGTCGGCAGGGTGCGGTTGATGAGGCGCGAATCCGCCGTCACCGCCATTTCGACCACCAGCACATCGTGGTCTTCACTGCTCGCCCGGCGGCGGATCCCTTCGACCACCCATGACGGGGCAATCTCGCCCTTCAGCGTGCGCACCGCCTCTTCCAGCGCCTCATGCGTGCCGGAAATCCGCAAGCGGTCCTCGGCCAGCAGGGGGCGGTTGGGCTTGTCGAGGAACTCGATATCCTTCGGCAGTTTCGGCAGGACGCTCGACAGGTCCTTGCCGGTCAGCATGCTGTCGGGGCCGAGCCGCAGGCGCGTCTGGAAGCGGCGCTGCTCGGCTGCGTCGGTCACCGTGTTGTCGCCCAGCAGGCGCGGCATCACCAGCCACAGGTAAGGCAGCGCGACGAGCGCGGCGATCACCACGATATGGGTGAAGTGAAACACGTTCATCTGCGGCATGCCGAGATCGCGCGCGATCGACACCACCAGCAGATTGGTCGATGTCCCGATGGTGGTCGCCATGCCGCCGATCAGCACCGCAGCGTTGAGCGGCATCAGCGTTTTCGAAGCCGGCATCGCCCCGCGCGCCGCCAGCTGCACGAAAATGGGCAGCAACAGCACCAGCACCGGCGTGTCGTTGATGAACATCGACAGGGTAAATGCCAGCAGCAGCGAGACCAGCATGCCGACCTGGTGGTTGATCTTCCACACTTGTTCAAGCACCCGCGCCGCGGGATCGAGCGCGCCGGTCACCACCAGTCCGCGCCCCATGATCATCAGCGAACAGATCGTAATCAGCGCGTAATGACCGAAGCCCGAGAAGGCGAGCTGCAGCCCATCGGTCGGCTGGCTGCCCGGAAGAGGGAAGAAATACAGCCCGACGGCAATCACCGCGATGGTCAGTAGGGAGATGATTTCCGCCGACAGGCGCGCGCGCGCGAAGGCGACGAACATCGCGAAGGTAACCACCATCGCGGCCATCGCATGATAGGAGGGGACGCCCGGCATTGCGCGAGCTTACACCACGGCTTGCGGCAATCCGCAAGGAAGCATGCGCAAAACAGAGTGTTGGCGCGAAGTGCTTGGTACCCCTGGCCGGACTCGAACCGGCACTTCAAAGAAACTCGATTTTGAGTCGAGCGCGTCTACCAATTCCGCCACAGGGGCACTTCGTGGCGACGCCCCTAGACGCCGCCGCTCGCGCCATCAAGCGCGATACGCAAATCAATCCTTCAGTGCGGCGACCAGCAGCTTGTGCAGCTTGGAATGCTGCGCGTCGTTGCCCGCCAGCACTTCGCTGTCGCACACCGGCTGCGAACGGCCGCGGAAATCGGTGACGAAGCCGCCAGCCTCGCGCACCAGCAGGCAACCTGCCGCGGTGTCCCACGGTTTCAGGCCGGTTTCCCAGAACCCGTCATACCGCCCCGCAGCCACCCAGGCGAGGTCGAGCGCGGCCGAGCCGAACCGGCGTATGCCCGCCACGCGCGGCCCGAAGGCGGAATAGATCTTTACCCATTGCGGCAGATCGCCCGCCCCCTGGAACGGGATACCGGTCGCGACCAGCGCATCGTCGAGCCGGCTGCGCGCCGACACGCGCAGGCGCGCATCGTGCAGCCATGCGCCACGGGTCTTCTCTGCCCAGAACGTCTCGTCCGTGATCGGCTGATAGACCACCCCGGCGACCACATCGCCCCAGCCCTTGCCATCGAGGCGCGGCTCCTGCGCAGCGATCGACACTGCAAAATGCGGGATGCCGTGCAGGAAGTTGCTGGTCCCGTCGAGCGGATCGACGATCCAGCGCGGCTTGGTCGGGTCGCCTTCGATCTCGCCTGCTTCTTCGAGCAGGAAACCCCAGTCGGGGCGCGCCGCGCGCAGTTCGTCGTAAATCGTGCGTTCGGCGATGCGGTCGGCCTTGGATACGAAATCCGACGGGCCCTTGCGGCTCACCTGCAAATGTTCGACTTCGCCGAAATCGCGGCGCAGCCGGCCACCCGCCTTGCGGGCAGCCTTTTCCATCACGCGAATAAGACCGGAAATTGCAGCCAATTGAATTACCTCGTCAGTCCAGCCCGACCTGGATCGATCGGGCGGTCACCTTGATTACGCCCCAGCCACAGGACATTTCGAACATCCCGCCGAGCCGCGTTACCTCGAAAATCTCGCTGAAATCCTGCTCGCCCTCGCCCGCATTCTTCGCCTTGTCGAGCTGGAGATCGTCGATCTGCGCGAAACGGATGAAGCCGTTGCGGAAACATCCCTCCGCATCTGCAGCAGGTTCTTCGTATGCGGGGTGGCGCGGATTGAGGCGGAAATCCATCTCCAGCGTCAGCGACCGGTCGTCATAGATCACGTTCAGCAGATAGCTGTTTTCGAGATCCAGTCCGGAAAACCGGTCAGCCGCGTCGGACATGATTATCCCGCCTTGCCCACGTAAGCCTGTTCATACACGTCGACGACGATGCGCGTGCCGCTTTCGATATGCGGCGGCACCATGATGCGCACGCCGTTTTCGAGGATCGCCGGCTTGTAGCTGGAGCTGGCCGTCTGGCCCTTCACCACTGCATCCGCCTCGACGATCGTCGCTTCGACCTGCTGCGGCAGTTCGACGCTGATGGGCTTTTCTTCCCACAGTTCGAGCATCACCTGCATCCCGTCCTGCAGGAACGGGCGCGCGTCGCCCAGCAAATCGCTCGGCAGGTTGATCTGCTCGTAGGTTTCCTGGTCCATGAACACCAGCATGTCGCCGTCTTCGTAAAGGAACTGGAAATCCTTGGTATCCAGCCGCACGCGTTCGACCGTGTCGGCGCTGCGGAAGCGGACGTTGGTCTTGCGACCGTCCTGCAGGTTCTTCATTTCGACCTGCATATAGGCGCCGCCCTTGCCGGGCTGGGTGTGCTGGATCTTGGCAACCTTCCAGATGCCGCCTTCATATTCCAGGATGTTGCCGGGACGGATATCGACGCCGCTGATCTTCATGTGTGCATGCCTTGATGAGAAAGACGGGAAAGCGCCTGCGGCCTCCCCGGACCGGCGGCCCTTAGCCGAGGTGACGCGCGCGGGCAAGGCGGTGGCGCATGTTGGCACAGGCTGCTATCAGCGGGCCATGTCCGCCATTCGCCTGCCTCGCCTCGCCCTTATGCTGCTGCTTGCAACAACCGCTGCTGCGGCCACGGCGACTCCCGGCGGGCGGCTGGGGACCTTGCCGCTCGGCAATTACGCCTGCACGCTGCCCGGCGATGCCGCCGGACTGGCCGTGGTGCCGGTGACAGAGGCGGATTTCTCGATCATTTTCGGCTCAAGCTATGCGAACGGCGCGGGCAAAGGCACCTATTTGCTGACCGGCAAGACGGTGCAGTTCACCAGCGGCCCGATGAAAGGCATGGTGTTCGCCAAGACCGGCAGCAACACGATCCGCGAACAGGCTGTCGACGGGAGCCTGTCCGAAAAGCGCTGCACCCGGATCGGCAGCGCCAACTGAACGGGTCAGCGGCTGCCCGCTGTCAGCAAGGGATAGGGATCGACCGCCCGCGCCGGGTCATACCAATGCGCGTCCGGATTGGTCTGCATGATCGCGAAATGGAGGTGCGGCGCCTCGGGCGAAGCATTGCCCGAACTGCCCACCGTGCCCAGGACTTGCCCCTGCTTCACCACCTGTCCTTCGGCCAGGCCCGGTGCGTAGGCCTGCAGGTGCGCGTAATAATGGATCGTGCCGCCGCCGGGCAAGCGGAGGTAGATCGTGTTCCCGCCCGCTTCCGAAAGGAACATCTTTTCGATCGTGCCACCGGTCGCGGCAATCACCGGGGTGCCTGCCGGGGCCATGATGTCGATCGCCTCGTGCACCCGTTCACCCCCACTGCGCGCGTCGGTGAAGCTGTCGGTCAGCTCGCCAG
The DNA here is from genome assembly GCA_014763545.1 of Sphingomonadales bacterium. Lineage (GTDB taxonomy): Bacteria > Pseudomonadota > Alphaproteobacteria > Sphingomonadales > Sphingomonadaceae > JACXVD01. Next base: position 48,898 of record JACXVD010000001.1, on the reverse strand, counting down.
GCTTTATGCCGGCAACCGGGATGACAAGGCCCGACACATTCGGGCTTGCTGGAGCCGCAGGGACCAATCCGGGCAGGCGTTCATTTTGCGATGCATCCGGTTCGACCTTCGGCGCCGCAGGCTCTGATATTTCCGGGTTCGGCGCGGTTGACGAGGTCGTGGGCGGGCCGAAGCCCACCAGCAACCAGACGAGCGAGGTCAGACCGGCGGTGACGATGATCGTCGCCGCGCGGTCGGCCAGTGCCAGCCCTCGCCCGCCGCCGCTCATTTTTCGAACACCACTTTGGTGCCGGTCGAAACCATCTGCGCGAGCCGCGCCGCATCCCAGTTGGTCAGCCTCACGCAGCCATGGCTTTGCGCGCGCCCGATGGTCTGCGGTTCGGGCGTGCCGTGGATGCCGTAGTGATCCTTGGACAGGTCGATCCACACCACGCCTACCGGTCCGTTCGGCCCCGGCGGCAATTGCTGCTTCTCCGCAGTATCGGGCACATCCCACATCAGCTCGGGATCGAAGGCGAATGGCGGATTGTGCGCGACGCCGGCGATCTTCCAGTTACCGAGCGGCAACGGATCGTGCGAACTGCCCGAACTCACGGTGAACAGCGCCACCAGCTTGCCGCCTTCGTCATAGGCGCTGAGCGTGTCCTTCGACTTGCTGACCACGATGCGCGCGACATCGGGCTGCTCGGTGCCGACCCCCAGCATCTGCAAGGTCTGCTGCCAGTCGGGGTCGTCTACCGCGCCGGGAGCGATGCGATCGGCGCCGATATTGGGCACGCGTACAAGTTGGCCGGGTTTGAACTTGCTCACCGCAGCTGACGCGCTTTCGCTCGGCGTCGAAGTCGGGGTCGACGTTGGCGTGGGCGTAGGCGTAGGTGATGCAGCTGCCGGGGTCGCGAAATCTGCGGGGACCGACTGGTTCGCCTTCGCACCCGCCGGTCGCCCGCCCGGATTCAGCTTGTCGAGTACGTCGATCGTGGTGTGGAAGCGTTCGGCAAGCCGCTCGTCCAGCGACTGATAGCCGAGCCGATCCATCTTCGCCTGGGCGGCGGCGCCTTCGGGCGTCTTCTCGAAGGTGAGCGAGGCCCAGTCGGCCGGGATGCGGACGATGCGGGTCGCCTCGATCCCGTCCATCGCGCCCCCGTCCATCATGCCCAGCGCCTGCTTCGTGGCGTCATCAAGCTTGCCGGTCACCGGCAGTCCGCGCGCCTGCTGGAACCCGCGCAATGCATTCTGCGTGCTCATGCCCATTTCGCCGTCGATCACGCCGGGCCCGAAACCGAGCCGGTCGAGCACCACCTGCGCCTGCATCACCGGGCGCGCTTCGGGATCGGGAATCGCCAGTTCGGCATCGCCGAGGGTCGTGCCGTCATGCGACGCCATCGTGTCCGCCAGATTATCGCTTGCGCTTGTCGGCGGCGTGGTCGGTGCCTGGTCCTGCGTCGGCGCGTCAGGCGCGAGTTGCGATCCACACGCTGCGGTGGTTGCCAGCAACGCCAAGGCCAGGAATTTGCGCAAGAAATCTCTCCTCGTCAGAGAGGCACCTTGCGCTCCCTTCCCCTTAACTACTCACGGGGAGGGAGATATTTCCCGATGCTGACCAATCGGAGGGGCTAACCCGCGATCTTCGCCGCCTCACGCCGCGTGCGCGCGTAGCTCAGCCAGGCGAAGCCAGCGAAGGCGATTGCGCCCACGACAATCGCCGGGGTGGCAAAGCCGTCACCCACCAAGGCCAAGGGCGCGTCGTCGCCGGTGGCGGCGACGATCCCGGCATAGACTACGCCGAACAGGCTTTCGCCCACGATCATCCCGGTCGCCGCCAACACGCCCATGCGCCGGGCAAACTCGGGGTTGCCGCGACGATCGGACCAGCGATCGTAAAACCAGCCAGCGATGGCCCCGATACACACCGGCAGGATCACCGCCATCGGCAGGTAAATCCCGATCCCGATGGCCAGCGGCGGCAGGCGCATTTTCTTCGCCTTGCCGAGTATTTCATCCAGCGCAATGAAACCGGCACCGGCAACCGCGCCCCAGCCCAGCATCGTCCAGTTGAGGTCGCCGCCGAGCACGCCCTTGGCGAGCGACGAGATCAGCCCCGCCTGCGGAGCGGCCAGCGCATCCGGCCCGGCCCCGGGCGCACCCACGAAACCCATGCTGGTGTTGAGCACATTGAGCACTGGCGGCACGATCAGCGAGCCGAAGACGACGCCGATAATCAGCGCCAGCTGCTGTTTCCACGGGGTGGCGCCGACCAGTTGGCCGGTCTTGAGGTCCTGCAGATTGTCGTTCGAAATCGTCGCGATCCCGAACACCAGCCCGGTGACGATCAGCGCATAGGCGACCAGCGCCTGGGTTTCCTCGTCGCCCCCGCCCCGGCCGAACATGCCGACCAGCATCAGCGAAGAGGCAACGATGGCAAGGATGCCGATGCCCGAGACGGGCGAGTTCGATGCGCCGATCAACCCGGCCATATAGCCGGTGACCGCCGCGATCATCAGGCCGATGACGATCACGAACAGCAGTGCGCCGACGATCAGGATCGCTGCCGAACCGGCAAGCGGCCCGCCTGCGATGACGCTCCACAGCAGCCAGGCGATGGGCAACATCAGCGCAATCGTACCGCCCAGCACCCAGGCGATGGGCATGTCGCGTTCCTGCAGTGCCAGTTCCTCACCCGCACCGCGCGCCTTCGACGCGGCCATGGCAGACCGGATGCCGCCGAGCACCGGGCCTGCAATCTTGAGCAAGGTCCAAATGGCCGCCAAACCGATCACACCGGCACCGAAGAAGCGCACATCGGCACGGAACACGTCGTTCGCCAGTGCTTCCGGCTCGCCGCTGCCACCCTGCGTCAGGATCGGCAGCAGGATCCACCAACCGGTGACCATGCCAACCAATTGCGCCAGACCGACCGACAGGCCGACAAGGTGGCCCACCCCGAACAGCGCGAACGACAGTCCGCCCGAAATCCCGGTCGCACCGGTGCCGACGCGGAACCAGCGCGCGACCTCGGCAGCAGCAAGCTTCATCTGGGTCAGCAGCACGAAACCGGCCGAGACGATGGAATTCCACACCAGCACCCGCAGTCCGGCAGCGTTCTCCGCCGCGCCTTCTGCGCTGGCCGCGCCGACCGTCAGCACCTCGGCAGCGGCGCGCCCTTCGGGATAGGGGAGATCGGTATCGACCACCAACGCCCGCCGCAGCGGGACGGAAAAGAGCACGCCGAGAATCCCGCCCAGCATGGTGATCGCGGTGGTCGTGACAAAGGGGAAACCCTGCCACCAGCCAACCATGACCAGCCCCGGCAAGACGAAGATGATCGCCGCCAGCGTTCCGGCGGCGCTGGCGATCGTCTGGACAATGTTGTTTTCCAGGATCGTCCCGCCCGGCAGCAACCGCAGGATCGCCATGGAAATCACCGCGGCGGGGATCGAGGTGGCGAAGGTCAGGCCGACTTTCAGCCCGAGATAGACATTGGCCGCAGTGAAGGCGAGCGTGATGATCCCGCCCAGGACGACTGCCCGCAGCGTCAGTTCGCGCAGCCCGCCGCTGTGAGCCGTTGCGCCCGTGTCAGCCATCATCGTCAACTCCCGCCTCGAAAAACGGGCGGGTGATTACATATCGCTCTGAACTTGGGAAGCGGCGGCGGAGATTGCCCGGTGGAAGGCGGCAATACTGGCCGCTTCGTCACCGTCCCACACCGCCCCGCTGACCGCGAGGAAATCCGCCCCCGCCTCGACCAGCGGGCCGCAATTGTCGGGCGTGATCCCGCCGATGGCGACACAGGGGATTTCGAACAGCATGCTCCACCATTGCAACAGATCGACCTCGGCATGGTGATCGGTCTGCTTGGTGTTCGAGGGGAAGAAGGCGCCGAAGGCGACATAGTCCGCCCCGGCCTCGCCCGCTTCCATCGCGAGGTGGCGGCTTGCGTGGCAGGTCACCCCGATCTGGGCGTCGCGGCCAAGCTGTTCGCGCGCATCCTCTACGGAACCGTCCTTCTGCCCCAGATGCACCCCGTCGGCCTTGATCCGTTTGGCCAGTGGGATCGAATCGTTGACGATGAACGCAACATCGTGCGCCGCGCAGATCGCCTGCAGCGGCTCCGCAAGCCGCGCGGCTTCGTGCTGGTCCAGCCCCTTCACGCGGAACTGGAAGGCCGCGACGGGTCCGGCAGCAAGCGCGCGTTCGAGCCGCTGCGGGAAGTCGCCCCCCGTTTCGAGCGGCGAGATCAGGTAGAGCTGGCAGGCTGGCGTCTGGTCGGTCATGGCGCGCATCTAGGGCCTGCGGGCCTTAACGCCAAGCGTTCGGCTGCGGTTCAGCCGCGATCGGCCAGATTTGCGCCCATGAAAATGCTCCTGCTCTCCTGTGCTGCCCTTGCCCTCGCGACGCCCGCTGCGCAGCCGCGCGCGGTGGCACTGGGCGAAGCGGCCGATGTCGGACACGGCATCACCGTCACCCCGCTGGTCGTGGAGGAGGACAGCCGCTGCCCCTCCGACGTTTCCTGCATCTGGGCCGGGCGACTGGTGCTGCGCGCAAGCGTCGAGAAGGGCGACAAGTCCGAGGAAAAGCTGCTCGAACTGGGTGTGCCTGCGCGCACGAAGGGCGGGATGCTGACCCTGACCGACGCAGGCCCGGCACCGGTTTCCACCGGCCCGGCCCCCGAATACCGCTTCACCTTCAGCTACGCGCCCGATCTGGCGCGCTGAAGCGTCAGGCGACGGGAATACCCGCTTCCAGCATGGCGCTATCGAACCCCTCGGGTTCGTCGAGCCGGATGAAAATGCGCGATTTGCCGCGCCTGATCGGCCCGGCCAGTTCGATGCAGCGGTTCGGATAGCTGATCGCCGCCAGATTGATGGCGTCGCGCGCCTTCACCGCGCCTTGTTCCCAACCGCGGGAGACCCGGGCGATCTGCGCCAGATCCACCCTGGTCCCCTTGAGCAAGCCCAGCCTGAGCGTCAGGCCATCCCGGTCAAGCCCGTGCGGCAGCCGCCGGAACGATCGTATCCAGAAGACCATCCACACTGCGGCGGCGGCCGACAGGATCGTCAAGGGCCAACCGATCATCGGCCAGCGCAGCGCAATGAAGAAATGAACCGCGAACAGTTCGACCAGTGACAGGGCAAACATTGCCCATACCATCGGTGCGATGCTGCGGTGGTAGGGAAAGACGGACTTTCCCTCCACGTCCGTTCAGGCGACGCTGGCGGCTGCGATCGTGTCGATCGCCTTGCCCAGCACTGCGTCGAATTCCTCGTCGCTGAGGTTCTTGCGCAGATCCTGCAGCAGCCCGCGGCTGAAGCTGGCGATCATGCCATGGTTCTGGGCCAGGCGTTCGCAAGCTTCTTCGGTCGAATAGCCGCCCGAAAGCGCCACCACGCGCGCGACATTGGGATGCGCGATCAGCGGGGCGTAGAGGTCCGCCTCGACCGGGATCGACAGCTTGAGCATGACCATGCGGCCTTCCGGCAGCGCATCGAGCGCTTTCTGCAGCTCGGCCAGCAGGATCTTTTCACCATCCGCACGATCGGCGGCGTGAATGTCGTATTCGGGTTCCACCATCGGCACCAGCCCGGCATCGGCGATGCGATTGGCATAGTCGAACTGCTGCGCGACGATCGCGGCGATGCCGGTCGGGCTGGCCGACTTGATGACCGAGCGCATCTTGGTGCCGAACATGCCCGCAGCGACCGACTTGGCCAGCAGCGCGTCGAGCTTGTCCATGTCCTTCATCAGCTGGACGCCATCGGCCTCGTCCTCGAGCCCCTGGTCGACCTTGATAAAGGGCACCACGCCGCGATCCTTCAGCGCCTCGGCGGTGGGCTTGCCATCGACGGTGCCGTCCATCGTCTTTTCGAACAGGATGGCGCCGATGACCTTGCCATTGGCGAAGCTGGGCGAGGTAATCACACGGGCACGCATTTCGTGGATGCGGGCGAACATTTCGTCGTCGCCGCTCCATTCGTCGTCGCTCACGCCATAGCCACGCAGGGCCTTGGGAGTGGACCCACCGCTCTGGTCGAGCGCGGCGATAAAGCCCTGCCCGGTGGTGATACGCTCCATCATGTCCTGCTGGTTCATTTGCGGTCCCTCATCGCTAATCCGGTGATTGCATACGAATGCACGGGCGCGCCCTTAGCGGGTGCAGCATGGACCTGCAAGGCGGGCGGCTGCCCTTGTCAGCGCAGTTTACGGATTATTCCGTTGAACCGCAGCACCGGCTTGCCATCGGCGGTGGCCAGGCCTTCGACGAAAATCGTCTTGCCCCCTGCGCGAACCACCCGCCCGCGCGCCTCGACCAGCTGGCCGACTTCGACCGGATCGAGGAAATCGCCGGTCAGGTTCACCGTGACCCCGAATGTCCCCTCCAGCTCGCGCGATGCAATCGTGAACAGCGCCGAATCGGCAAAGGTCAGCAAACAACCGCCATGCATCTTGCCCGCACCATTCAGGTGGCGCGGTTCGGCCCGGAAGGCAGTGACCCGTTCGCCATTATCATCCGTCTTTTCGTAGAACGGACCGGCCAGTGTCTCGAACGCATCGAGCTGCCAGGCGCTCCATCCGGCCCATTCACCCTCGGTGACCGGGACCGGCCCCCAGCCTGCCGCAGCAGGTTTGACCCGTTCGCTCACGCCTGCAACGCTACCACGCCGGGCAGTTGCTTGCCTTCCATCCATTCGAGGAAGGCACCGCCCGCCGTCGAGATATAGGTGAAATCGCCTGCTACGCCTGCATGGTTGAGCGCGGCGACCGTGTCGCCCCCGCCCGCCACAGAGACGAGCGAACCTTCCTTGGTCAGCGCCGCAGCGGTGCGTGCCAGCGCCACGGTCGCGGCGTCGAACGGCGCCGTCTCGAAGGCGCCCATCGGCCCGTTCCACACCAAAGTGCGGCAGGTCTTGAGAACATCGCCCAGCGCCTCCACCGCGAGCGGGCCGACGTCGAGGATCATTTCGTCCGCCGCAACCTCATGCACGTTGCACACGCGCATGCTGGGCGGGTTGGCGGCAAATTCCTTCGCCACCACGACGTCATAGGGCAAATGCACCGTGCAGCCGCTTTCATCCGCCTTGGCGAGGATGGCGTTGGCGGTATCGGTCAGATCGTGTTCGCACAGGCTCTTGCCCACGTCCACGCCGCGTGCGGCGAGGAAGGTGTTGGCCATCCCGCCGCCGATGATCAGGTGCTGCACCTTGCCGACGAGGTTTTCCAGCACCGCCAGCTTGGACGACACCTTGGCCCCGCCGACCACCGCGGCAACCGGCGGCGTGGGACTGCCCAGGGCCGCATCGAGCGCCTTGAGTTCCTGCTCCATCGAGCGGCCGGCATAGGCGGGCAACAAATGCGCCAGCCCCTCGGTGCTGGCATGCGCGCGGTGCGCGGCAGAGAACGCATCGTTGACGTAGAAATCGCCCAGCGCGGCAATGCCCTTGGCAAATTCGGGATCGTTCTTCTCTTCGCCCGGCCAGAAGCGGACATTGTCCATCAGCCCGATATCGCCATCGCGCAGGATGCCGATCGCCTGCTGCGCCACGGGGCCGGACACTTCGGGGATGAACATGATCTCGCGGCCGATCACCCGCTCGACATCGCCCTGCACCATGCTGGTCGACATGGTGGAATTGCGCGCGCCCTTGGGACGGCCGAAATGGGCCAGCAACAGCACTTTCGCGCCGCGATCCGCGAGTTCGAGGATCGTCGGCTTCGCCGCTTCCACCCGGGTCACATCGGTCGCGGACCCGTCCTTCATCGGCAGGTTGAGATCGACGCGCACCAGCGCGACCTGGCCGGACAGGTCCGCGCCAAGGTCATCGAGGGTCTTGAAATTTGCCATAGCCCTGATCCGTCCGGGCTGAGCCTTGTCGAAGCCCCGTTCCTACTTCCGGCTCAGCACATCAAGCAAACGCCTGCCCCGCGATGGACGCGGGGCGAACGGGTCGGACCTCAGAGGAAGCTCGCCACCACGCCGGCGGTGTCGATCATCCGGTTGGAGAAGCCCCATTCGTTGTCATACCAGCTGACCACGCGGGCGAGCTTGCCCTCCAGCACGGCGGTTTCCAGGCTGTCGACGGTCGAGCTGGCCGGGAAGTGGTTGAAGTCGCTGCTGACCAGCGGCTGGTCGGTGTAGGACAACACGCCCTTCATCGGGCCTTCGGCAGCAGCCTTCAGCGCAGCGTTGAGTTCTTCCGCCGAAGTATCGCGGCCGGGCACGAAAGACAGGTCGACCAGGCTGACATTCGGGGTCGGCACGCGGACCGAAGAACCGTCCAGCTTGCCCTTCAGTTCGGGCAGCACCAGGCCGACCGCGCGGGCCGCACCGGTGGTGGTGGGGATCATGTTCTGCGCACCGCCGCGCGCACGCCGCAGATCCTTGTGGATCTGGTCGAGCATGCGCTGATCGTTGGTGTAGCTGTGGATCGTGGTCATGAAGCCGCGTTCGATGCCGACGAGATCGTGCAGCACCTTGGCCACCGGGGCCAGGCAGTTGGTGGTGCAGCTGGCGTTGGAGATGATGTCGTCGTCCGCCGTCAGCGTGTCGTGGTTGACGCCGTAGACGATCGTCTTCGACACGCCCGTCGCCGGGGCCGAGATGATCACGCGCTTGGCACCGGCGGCGAGATGCGGGCGGGCCGCCTCGTCCGACTGGAAGAAGCCGGTGCATTCCATCACCAGGTCGATGCCCATTTCGCCATGCGGCAGCTTGCCCGGATCACGCTCGGCAGTGACATGGATATGCTTGCCGTTCACGACGAGATCCGACCCATCGACTTCGACGGTGCCGGGGAAGCGGCCATGGGTGCTGTCGAAAGCGAACAGCAGCGCGTTCGATGCCGTGTCCGACAGATCGTTGATCGTCACCAGTTCGAGGTCATGATCGGTGCGTTCGAGGATGGCGCGCGCCACCAGGCGCCCGATACGTCCGAAACCGTTGATTGCAACCTTGGTCGCCATGAGGAAGCTCCTGCTCTGCTTGGTTATGCCAGTTTTTCAGTGATCTGCGGCACGATCTTGTCAACCGTGAGGCCGAAATGCTCGAACAATACCTCTGCCGGCGCAGAGGCTCCGAAACTGTCGATCCCGATATTGATCCCGTCGGTGCCGGTGAACCGTTCCCAGCCCATCGTCACGCCCGCCTCGATCGATACCTTGAGCGTGTCGTGCGGCAGCACATCGGCGCGGTAGGCGGCATCCTGCTTCAGAAACAGCTCTGCGCAAGGCATGGAGACGACATCGGCACCGATCCCCTGCGCCTCCAGCGCGGCGCGCACATTGACCGCCAGCTCGACTTCGGAACCCGTCGCGACGAGCACCACCTTCCGCTCTGCGCCTGCGCTTTGCAGGCGATAAGCACCCTTGGCGCTCAACATCTCGCCGCTGCTGCGCAGCTGCGGCAGGTTCTGCCGCGTCAGCGCGAGGACCGACGGAGTTTCGCGGCTTTGCAGCGCGAGATTCCAGCATTCGGCGGTCTCGATAATGTCCGCCGGGCGATAGACATTGAGGTTGGGGATCATGCGCAGCGACATGACATGCTCGACCGGCTGGTGGGTCGGCCCGTCCTCGCCCAGCCCGATGCTGTCGTGGGTGAAGACATAGACCACCCGCTGGTGCTGCAGCGCCGACAGCCGCACGGCGTTGCGGCAATAATCGGAGAAGACCAGGAAGGTCCCGCCGTAGGGGATGATGCCGCCGTGTAGCGCCATCCCGTTCATCGCCGCAGCCATGCCGAATTCGCGGATGCCGTAATAGACATAGCGGCCCGAATAATCGTCGGCCGAGAATGGCGGGGTCGCCTTGGTCTTGGTGTTGTTCGATCCGGTAAGATCGGCCGAGCCGCCGACCATTTCCGGCACCAGCGGGGTCAGCACGCCCAGCGCCAATTCGGACGCCTTGCGCGTTGCGACCTTCTGCGATTCGCCCAGCCATGCGTCGAAGGCAGCAGCCGCCTGTTCGCCATCGGGCAGGTCGCCCGCCATCCGGCGCGAGAATTCCTGCGCGTCAGGCGCGGCGGCGAGGCGGCTGTTCCATTCCGCATGCGCGCTCGCGCCGCGCTCACCGGTCGTGCGCCAGTCGGACAGGATCGCCTCGGGCACTTCGAACGGTGCGGCGTCCCACCCGAGATATTCGCGCGCCGCGGCAATCTCGTCGCCACCGAGCGGGGCACCGTGGACATTATGCCCGCCCTGCTTGTTGGGTGCGCCCTTGCCGATGATCGTCCGGCAGGCGACCAGCGAGGGGCGTTCGTCCGCCACCGCTTCGTCGATCGCGCGGGCTATGTCGGCGAAATCGTGTCCGTCGCAGCTGGTGACATGCCAGCCTGTCGCTTCATAGCGGGCGGCAATGTCTTCGCTGGTGGACAGGTCGGTATCGCCGTCGATCGTGATGCGGTTGTCGTCCCACAGCACGACCATGCGCCCGAGCTTGAGGTGTCCGGCCAGCCCGATCGCTTCGTGGTTGATGCCTTCCATCAGGCAGCCGTCACCCGCGACGACCCATGTACGGTGGTCGACCAGCCCGTCACCGAACACGGCGTTGAGATGGCGTTCGGCCATCGCCATGCCCACCGCCATCGCCAGCCCCTGGCCCAGCGGGCCGGTGGTGCATTCGACACCGGGGATCAGGAAGTTTTCCGGGTGCCCGGCGCAAACGCTGCCCAGCTGGCGGAAATTGCGGATGTCCTCCATCGTCGGCGAGGCGTAGCCCGACAGGTGGAGCAGCGAATAGATCAGCATCGAACCGTGGCCGGCGGACAGCACGAAACGGTCGCGGTCGGGCCATTTGGGCGCGGCAGGGTCGAACTTCAGATATTTCGACCACAGCACGGTCGCCACATCGGCCATGCCCATCGGCATGCCGGGGTGCCCCGAATTGGCGGCCTGGACAGCATCCATCGACAGGGCGCGAATCGCGTTGGCCATGGGCGCCAGGCGCTGCGGGTCGAGGCTCATATTCCGGGCTCCTGCTCTCATTCGTCGGGCACGGCGTTCGCCGGGCGAATCGCTGCCCGCGGTCCCTTGCGGACGCGTTCCCTCAGGTCAAGCATGGCAAGGGCCGTGTCTCAACCTCTCCCCGGCTGCACCGCCCCCGGCTGCGTGCGCTGGCGGGGTGAAGGCAAGTTATCAACAGGCCGCCGCAAACTTTTGCGCACGATGGAGAAAATGGATATTTTCCGCGCATGAGCGAGGAACGCATCGAACAGGCTGTGCAACGGATCGAAGCGGCGCTGGCACGCATTGCCGAAAGCGCGGAAACGATGCGCCCGGCACCGCCATCCGTTTCCGGGCTGGTCGTCCGGCATGAAAACTTGCGCGAAGTGGCAAGCAACACGTTGAAAGAGCTGGATGAGCTGATCGAAAGGCTCGAGGAATGAGCGAAGTCTCGCTGACCATCGGTGGCCGCAATTTCGCGGTGTCCTGCGCCGAGGGCGAAGAGGCCCATGTCGTCGGCCTTGGGCAGATGATCGATTCGAAGGTCGCGGGCATGGGGCTGGCGCTTGGCCCGAACGAGAGCCGCAATTTCCTGTTCGCGGCACTGCTGCTCGCCGACGACCTGCATGAACGCGGGCGCGAACTGCTCGCCGCGAAGGATGACGTACTGTCCACGGTCGAGGAACTGGCCGATCTGCGGCGGCGCATCGGCCCACTCGAAACCGAATGCGCGGCAACCCGCGACCGGCTGGAAGAACTTGCCAGCGAGCGTGACGCATTGAAGATCGCCGCCGAACAGGCCGCGCATGCGCGCGACGCGGCGGAGGGCAAGCTTGCCGGGCTGGAGGAGCAGCACCTCGCCACCGGCGATGCCCTGCAGCGGGCACAGGAGGAGGCCCGCCGCAATGCGGAGACTCTGCAGTCGCTCCAGAACGAACTCGACAGTCGCAATTCCAAGGTCGGCGCAATGCGCGAGGAACTCGATGCGCTGAAGGCCGAACTGGCCGCAGCCAGTGCGGGCAGCATACAGGTCGCCGCCGAACTGGACGATTTGCGCGCCGCCCAGCAGGCGATGTTGGCTGAACGCGACAGCGCCCGTGAGGCCGCCGAAGCGATGGAGCAGGAGCTCGACGCGCTGCGCAATGCGCCGCCGCCCCAACCCGCCACTCTCGCGCCTCCGCAGGGCTCGCTGCCGCTTGTGGCCGACCCCGATCTGGCCCCGGCGCTGGAGAAATTCGCCGATCTGCTCGAAAGCTGCGCAGCGAAGCTTGAGGGCAAGGCCGCGAATGCCTAAATGGGCGGTGGCGGGACTGCCCGGCACGAGCCGTTTGAATATCCCTGAGGCTATAAGCAATCCACGGGAGTTGTCCCTGCCCCGGCTCACTGGTTCGTCCGGAGGGTTGGGGTACACGGCGCCCACCTGACGTTGAGGCGTCAGAGGATTTCTCGGGCAACCGACCCATGGTGGTTCCGCCACTCACCATTTTTCCCGGAGCTGTGATGGACGACAAGCAGGCCCTGCGCAGGACGCTCCGCAAGCTGCGGGCCGAGCATGCCGCCGCCCTGCCCCAGACAACGCGCGCGCTCCTGTTCCGCCGCCCGCCCGGCGCGGTGATGGAGCTGGTCCCGCAAGGAGCGCCGATCGGCCTGTATCATGCCGAAGCGGACGAGGCGCCCGCCGGTGCCTATGCCCGGTTTCTGTATGAAGAAGGCTATCCCATCGCCCTGCCCTGGTTCGCGGACCGGCAAAGCCCGATGGAATTCCGCGCCTGGAGCGATCCGTTCGGCGAAAGCGACCTTGAGCGCGGGACATTCAACCTCGTCCAGCCCATGGCGGATGCCGCGCCGATCGTGCCAAAGGTGCTGTTCATGCCGCTGGTGGGCTTCACCGAGCGCGGCGAGCGGCTTGGCCAGGGCGGCGGGCATTACGACCGCTGGCTGGCGGACCATCCCGGCACCATCGCCATCGGGCTTGCGTGGGATTGCCAGCTGGTCGACAGCTTGCCGACCGAAGCCCATGATGTGCCGCTCAGCGCGGTGATTACCCCAACCCGCCTCTACGGACCTTTCTGATGCGCGACCAACCCACGCTTCGTATCCCGCTCGGCATCCTCGGCCTGCTGACGGCGCTGATCGTCTATGGTGTGGTGGTGGCCCGCTACGTGCCCGAGCTGATCGGCGGGTGGCATGTGCTGGCGCAGACGCTGGTCTATATTTTCTTCGGGACGATCTGGCTGCTGCCGCTGCGCCGGTTCCTGATCTGGATGGAAACCGGCAGCTGGAGCCCGCCGCAGAAATGAAAAACGCCCCGCGAGGGGGCGCTTTCTTCCGGCTGGAAATCCCAAGTGGCGCGAGTGACGGGGCTCGAACCCGCGACCTCCGGCGTGACAGGCCGGCACTCTAACCAACTGAGCTACACCCGCGCAATTTCGGGACAGCGCCGCTTGGGAGAGGCGCCACTAGTCCAGCATCGGGGGTGTGTCAACATCTGTGGAACCCCATTTTTTCGCCTTTTCGCCAGATGCAACCAACACGCGGTGGGCGGGCGGTGATTAACCATATTTTCGGCCCTTGTTGCGACAAGCAGGTCGGCCGGATTGGCCGGAAGCATGGGACCGAACGATGCGCATCTCTCTCGCCGCCGCAATGGCACTCACGCTCGCCGCGCCCGCCATGGCGCAGGACAAGGTCGCCTTGTCGCGTGCGGTCTATGTCGAGCGTGCAGCCCCGCGTGGCGAAGGACTGGCCCGCTCGATCGACCGTGCCGAATCGCTGCGCCCCGGCGATCGCGTGGTCCTGATGGTCGAATGGCAGGCCAGCGAGCCCGGCAAGGGATTCACCCTGTCGAGCCCCGTGCCGAGCGCCCTCGCCTTCCAGCGCAGCAGCGCCGACGGCACCGAAGTATCGGTGGACGGCGGGCGCAACTGGGGCATGCTCGGCACATTGCGAATCGGCGACCGGCTCGCCTCACCCGAAGACGTGACCAATTTGCGCTGGCGCATTCCCGCTCGGGAAGCGGCCCGTGGCAAGGGGCGGGTCGTGTTCAGCGCTTTCGTGCGCTGATCAGCATTTCTCGTATTTCCAGTTCCGCTTCCTGCCTTCGGCCAACCATTCGAGCGCCTGTGCAATCCGCTTGGCGCGGGTGTCCTCGCGCTTCGCCTCGGTGATCCATTCGAGATATTCCCGCCGGTGAGACGGTGCGAATGCGTCGAACGTGGCGCGAGCGGACGGATTGCCATCCAGCGCCTCGGCCAGATCCTGCGGCACGGGGATTTCCGGCTTGGGCGCACCCTTGCCCCGGCCAGCGGTAGCGCTCCCGCGTTCGGCCACCCGCGTGGCGGCTGCCAGTAGCGCGGTGGCCAGTTCCGTCTCCGGCGGCAGGTCGGAGACTGCGGCGATCTTGCCGCATTGCCCCATCGCATCGCCCTTGCGCCCATCACCGTGGATCACGAAGGCACAATGAGCCTTGAATGCGCTCATCCCCGCCACGTTTTTCCCACCGAGCAGGAAATGCGGCATGCCCCATTTGATGCCTTCTTCGACATCGGGAAGCACCCGGTGCACCAGTTCGCGCAAATGCGCGAGGATCGGCTGCGCGAAAGGCGCAGCGCGGGCGATGTAATCGTCGATGCGCGGATCGGTCGGCATGGGGCATTCCTCCCGCCGCCAAACTAGCGCAATCAGTCGGCGAGCAACAGGACCGGCGTTTCGATCAGTTTCCTGAGCGCCTGCACGAAGCTGGCCGCATCATAGCCATCGACCACGCGGTGATCGCAGCTGATCGAGATGTTCATCAGCTTGCGCTTCTCGATCCGCTCCCCGCCCATTCCGTCGGGCACGAACATCGGGCGTTCGACAATCCGGTTCGGCCCGATGATCGCCACTTCGGGGCGATTGATCACCGGGGTCGTCGCCACGCCGCCCAGCGGGCCGAGCGAGGTAATCGTCAGCGTCGAGCCGGAAAGCTCGTTCGACTTGGCCGACCCATCGCGCGCGGCACTCGCCAGGCGCAGGACTTCGCTGGCGAGCTGCCACAGGTTCTTCGCCTGCGCATCGCGGATCACGGGAACCATCAAGCCGTTGTCGGTCTGGGTGGCCATGCCGAGATGGACCGCACCGTGGCGCGTGACCACCCCGCCCTCGTCATCGTAGCGGGCGTTGATCATCGGGAAATCGGGCAGCGTGCGGCAGATCGCGGTGATCAGCAGCGGCAGCATGGTCAGCTTGGGCCGCTCGCCCTTTGCCTGATTGAGCTGCGTGCGCAGCCGCTCTAGCTCCGTAACGTCGCATTCCTCGACATAGGTGAAATGCGGGATGTGGCGCTTGGCGGCCTGCATGTTCTCGGCGATGCGGCGGCGCAGGCCGATAACCTTGATCTGCTCGTCGGCACGCGTGGCCGCAGCCGGTGCAAAGCCCTTGCGCGCGCCATAGGAAACGAAGGCATCGAGATCGGCATGGCGGATGCGCCCGTCTTCCGCCGGGCGGACTTCCGACAGGTCGATCCCCAGTTCGGCGGCGCGCTGGCGCACAGCCGGCGACGCGAGCACCTTGGCAGTGCTGTGCGCCATCACCGGCGCAGCCTTTGCCGCAGGCGGCGCGACCGGCCTGGGCGCGGGCGTCGGCTCCGGTGCGGCCACCGGCGCTGGCGGCGCTGCAGCTGGTGGAGGCGGCGCCGCGGCGATCGCGTCATCGGCATCGCTGGCATCGGGTGTTTCCACCTCGATCCGCTCGGCCACGCTCTCGCTGACCGGTGCCGGTTCGACCACACCTGCGGCGTCGGTCTCGATCACCACCAGCATCGAGCCGATCGCGATCACATCGCCCGCTTCACCGGCGACCTCGACCACGGTGCCCGAAACCGGGCTTTCCATCTCGACCGTCGCCTTGTCGGTCATCATGTCGGCGATCTGCTGGTCTTCCTCGACCTTGTCGCCGGGCTTGACGTGCATCGCCACGATCTCGGCTTCGGCAATGCCTTCGCCGATGTCGGGCAGGTTGAAGGTGAAACGCGCCATGGGCTCAGGCCTCCAGCAATTTGTCGATCGCATCGCCGATGCGGACGGGACCGGGGAAATAGGCCCATTCGAGGCTGTGCGGATAGGGCGTGTCGAAACCGGTCACGCGCTCCACCGGGGCTTCGAGGTGGTAGAAGCAGCGTTCCTGAACCAGCGCAGCCAGTTCCGCGCCAAACCCGCTGGTCCGCGTCGCTTCGTGGACGACGAGGCATTTCCCCGTTTTCTGCACAGAGTTTTCCACAGCCTCCACATCGAGGGGAACGAGCGTGCGCAAATCGAGAATTTCGGCATCCACGCCCTTCGCCTGGCAAACCGCCTGCGCGACATGCACCATGGTGCCATAAGTCAGGATGGTCATGGCATCCCCGCTGCGGGCGACGCGCGCCTTGCCCAGCGGGATCCGGTAATAGCCCTCGGGCACCTCGCTGTCGGGGTGGTTCTTCCACGGTTCGACAGGCTTGTCGTAATAACCGCTGAAGGGCCCGTTGTAGATCCGCTTGGGCTCGAAGAAGATCACCGGGTCGTTGTCTTCGATCGCGGCGATCAGCAGCCCCTTGGCATCGCGCGGCGTCGCGGGGATCACCGTCTTGAGCCCGGCGACGTGGGTAAAGATCGCCTCGGGGCTCTGGCTGTGGGTCTGGCCGCCGAAAATGCCACCACCGAAGGGGCTGCGGACGGTCAGCGGCGCGATGAACTCGCCCGCCGAGCGATAGCGCAGCCGCGCAGCCTCGCTGATGAGCTGGTCGATGCCGGGATAGATATAATCGGCGAACTGGATTTCGGGCACCGGGCGCAGGCCATAGGCACCCATGCCCACCGCCGCGCCGATGATGCCGCATTCGCTGATAGGCGTATCGAACACGCGGGTCTTGCCGTATTTGGCCTGCAGCCCCGCCGTCGCGCGGAACACGCCGCCGAAATAGCCGACATCCTCGCCCATCACGATCACGCTGGGATCGTGGCTGAGCATGATGTCGAGCGCGTCGTTGATCGCTTCGATCATGTTCATCCGCCGCGAACTCGCCTCGAGCTGCGAGACGGGGATGTCGTCTTCGGTCAGATCCGCGCTCATTCGGGCCATTTGATCTTCCTTTCGCGGATCGCCTGCGCTGCCTGTTCCTCGAGATGCCAGGGCAGCTCCTCGAACACGTCCTCGAACATGGTGTGGAACGGATGGTGCAGCCCGTGGCCGAGGATGCCGTTCTTCTCGGCATCCTTGGTCGCTGCCTTGACCTGTTCGGCACAGGCGAGGTCCATCGCTTCCTGCTGTTCTTCGCTCCATTCGCCGATCGCGATCAGGTGCTTCTTGAGCCGGTCGACCGGATCCCCCAGCGGCCATTCCTCACGCTCCTGCGCGCTGCGATACTGGCTGGGATCGTCGGAGGTCGAATGGCCCTCGGCGCGATAGGTGAAGTGCTCGATGATCGTCGGCCCGGCATTGGCGCGGGCGCGGTTGGCAGCCCATTGCTCCGCCGCATAGACGGCGAGCGGATCGTTCCCGTCCACCCGCAGCCCGGCAATGCCATAGCCGACCGCGCGCGCGGCAAAGGTGGTCCGTTCCGAACCGGCAAAGCCGGAGAAGCTGGAAATCGCCCACTGGTTGTTGACGACGTTGAAGATCACCGGCGCATTATAGACCGCGGCAAAGGTGCAGGCGGCGTGGAAATCGTTTTCCGCCGTCGATCCTTCACCCACCCAGGCCGCCGCGATGCGGCTGTCATGCCGGATCGCGCTTGCCATCGCCCAGCCCACCGCCTGCGGCAGCTGGGTGGCAAGGTTGCCGCTGATGGTGAAGAAGCTGTGCGCCCTGCTCGAATACATGATCGGCAGCTGGCGGCCCTTCAGCTTGTCCCCGCGGTTGGAATAGATCTGGTTGATCATTTCGACCAACGGATAGCCGCGCGCGATCAGGATGCCCTGCTGGCGATAGCTGGGGAACACCATGTCGTCGCTCGCCAGCGCCATGGCGGCGGCGACGCTAGTCGCCTCTTCCCCGGTGCACTTCATGTAGAAGCTGGTCTTGCCCTGCCGCTGGCCGCGATACATCCGCTCGTCGAAGGCACGGACCAGCGCCATGTGGCGCAGCATGTCGCGCAAGGTCTCCGGGTCGAGCTTGGGATCCCACGGCCCATGCGCCTGGTTGTCGTCACCCAGCACGCGCACGAGATCGGTTGTCAGCGGACCTGTCTCTGCCGCTTCGCAAGCCTCGTCGGGGCGCGGCTGCGCGCCGGGCTTGCTTACTTCGATGAACGAGAAATCGACCGGATCGCCGGGGCGAAAATGCGGTTCGGGAACATGCAGCGACAAGGCCGGCTTGTTGCTGCCATGTGGCGGGCGTGGCGGGGGGCTGCTGCCCATTTGGCTCTCTCCCCTTGCGTGGATCGGCGCGAGATGGCGCAGACGCAAAGTTTTACATCTGCGTTATAATCTTTCAAACCACCGCAAGAGTCAAGAACGCTCCTCAGACGGCGATCGGTGCCCGCAGGGCGCCCTGCGGCGCGTAGTCGCGCACCTCGAAATCCTCGATACGGTAGTCGAAAATGCTCGGCGGCACCCTGTTCAACACAAGCCGCGGATCGCCTGAGGGTTCCCGCCGCAATTGTTCCTCAACCAGTTCGGCATGGTTGAGGTAGAGGTGTACGTCGCCCCCCATCCAGACGAACTCGCCCGGCTCCAGCCCGGCCTGTGCCGCGATCATCCGCTGCAGCAGCGCCGCCGACCACAGGTTGAACGGCAGGCCCAGCGCCACATCGCAGCTGCGCTGGTAGAGCAAGCCGTTCAGCCGCCCGTCCGCGACATGGAACTGATAGGTCTTGTGGCACGGCGGCAGCGCCATCCGGTCAAGCTCGGCAACGTTCCAGCCCTCGATAATGTGGCGGCGGCTGCCGGGATTGGCCTTCAGGCTCTCGACCACTTCGGCGACCTGGTTGATCCCCGGCCCCTTCTCATAGGTTCCGTCCTTGCGATAGCGATAGGTCGGCCAGTCGACCCATTGCTTGCCATAGACCGGGCCCAGGTCGCCCCAGCGTTCGGCAAACGCCTCGTCCTCGGCAATCCGCGCGACGAAGTCTTCCAGCGAAATATCCTCGCCGGTTTCGCGCATATAATGGGCGTGCGGCCACTCGTTCCAGATCTTCACGCCCTGCAACACCAGCGGGCGGATATTGGTGTTGCCGGTAAGGAACCACAGCATCTCGCGCGTTGCCGTCTTCCAGTAGACTCGCTTGGTGGTGAGCAAGGGCATGCGCCCTTCCCCCAGATCGAATCGCATCGTCGCGCCGAAGATCGACCGCGTGCCCACACCGGTGCGGTCGCGCCGCTCGCTCCCGCCAGTCCAGATCGCGCGCATCAGGTCGAGATATTGCCATTCGGGATGGATCGCGGTGGCGGAATCGGGCTGGAACATCGTGGAAGCCATAAGACATCGCTACACCCGAAAATGCCCGCTTGCCACCCCGGCATCTGCCCCCTATAGGGCCGCCTCTGCCTCGCCCCGGATCGCACAGGTTGCGCACTGGGGCAGCATCCGGTCGGGGAGTAGCTCAGCCTGGTAGAGCACTGTCTTCGGGAGGCAGGGGCCGGAGGTTCGAATCCTCTCTCCCCGACCATTTTGCTTTTTCACCCCGATATGTGAGGTGCACCGCATGGACGGCGTTGTGCAACTCGGCCCCTTGGCCCTCGCGACCGACCGCCTGCTGGCGGTGGGGCTGATTTTCCTGTTCGTACTGGCGATGGATCGCATTGCCTTGCGCGCCGGCAAGGACGCGACGCGGGCCAGCGGGCTGGCGTTGGCGGCGGGCGTGATCGTCGCACGAGCGGCCTATGTCGTACAGCATTGGGCGGCCTTCGCGCAGGATTGGGGGTCGGCCCTCGCCATCTGGCAAGGCGGGTTCCTCGCCTGGGCAGGGTTGCTGGCAGCAGCCATGGTCATTGCCTGGCGGATGCGGCCGCCCCGGGCGATGCTGCAAGCTGTCGCTGTGCTGCTTATGCTCGGAGCCACTTGGTACGCAGGCTCTGCCCTGCTGCGCCCTGCGCCCCGCCCCATGTCGGCCCTTCCGGTTCTGGCGCGACTCGATGGAACGGTGGCGGACCGCCAATCGCTTGCGGCCAAGCCCTATGTCCTGAACCTGTGGGCAACCTGGTGCCCGCCCTGTCGCCGCGAGTTGCCGATGCTGGCAGATGCTGCGGAAAAATCGGACATTCCGATCCTGCTGGTAAACCAGGGGGAAAGCGCTGCGCAGGTTGCCGAGTATCTTCGCAAGAACGGGGTCGATGGCGCAGCAGTCGTCCTCGATCCGGCTGCGGCCCTGTCTGCTGCGACCGGCGGCAAGGCATTGCCGACGACCATCTTCGTCGACGCCAGAGGGATGATCGTGGCAACGCATGTCGGTGAGCTTTCGCGCGCCATGCTCGAAAGCGAGCTGGCCGCTCTCTCCCCCGCCAAGGAATAGTCTCGCTCCCCTTGCCACCCGGCACGCGTCCCATCATAACATTCGTTAGGGAGAGCGCGATGACAACCACATTCACCACCCCACGCCAGGTCGAGGGCGAGCTGTTCTACGCGGTCGATACCGGCCGGGTGGAGGGCTTTCATGCCAACGACCTTTCGCTCGATACGGTGGTCAAGGAGGCACATCGCGTCCCCATCACCGACGCCCGAACCCTGCCGGATGCCCCGCGGCTCGACATCGACGGGTTCGAACTCTTCCCCATGCCCAGCGCGGTGAGCGACTGGCGTGACGAGCAGCAGGCCGGATCGCTCCATCCTGGCGAGATCGCCGCATTCATCGAGCGGATTGCCGGCTGCGACGCGGTGGTCGTTACCGGCCCGCCGATCCTGCGCTGGGGCGAGCGATCGGGTGAGGCGGGGACACGCAACAATTCCTACGCTGCGCGGCTGGTCCATTCCGACATGTATTTCGACGCGGCGATCGCCCAGTGCGCCGAGATCAACCCGCATCCCGAGCGCAAGGTGGCGCGCTGCGCGCATCACAATATCTGGCGCGCCTTTTCCGGGCCGCCGATCGATGTCCCGCTGACCATCTGCAATGCGCAAACCGTGCGTGACGAGGATGTGATCGAGGCGAGCGCCAATTTCGATGTCGGCGGCGAGGTCGTGTGGAAATTGCCGAGCATGAATTTCCGCTTCAGCCCCCGCCACAAATGGTATTACTTCTCCGACATGACGCCCGACGAAGTGCTGGTGTTCAAGCGCTGGGATTCCGATCCGGCGAAAGCTCGCTACGTGCCGCATACCGCCTTTACCGACCCATCGGTCGGCCCCGGGGCGACGCCGCGGGCGAGTGTCGAGATGCGCGCGGTGTGTTACTGGTACGAATGAGCCAAATCCCGTCTTTCCTGTTCGTCTGCCTCGGCAATATCTGCCGCTCCCCGATGGCGGAGGGGGCGATGCGGCAGGCGGCGGCAGCGGCGGGGATCGAGTTGCACATCGATTCCGCAGGCACCGCCGCCTATCATGTCGGCGAGCCACCCGATCCGAGGGCGATCCGCGCGGCGGCGGCGAACGGCGCGGATATTGCCGGCCTGCGGGCAAGGCAGGCCGTGGCCGAGGACTTCGCACGCTTCACCCATATCTTCGCGCTCGATCACCAGAACCTCGCCGCGCTGGAGCGGCTCGCCCCTGCCGGGTCCGGCGCACAGCTGGCGCTGTTGCTGGACGCGGTGCCCGGCCGCGAGGGCGAGGCTGTGGTCGACCCCTATTACGGCGGGGCCGAAGGTTTCGCCGCGACCTGGGCCGATGTCAGCACGGCAGCGGCGCGGCTGGTCGCTATGCTCGCCCGCGCGCCGCAGCGCTGAACCGGCCTATTGGTGCATGTAGATCGCGCGTTCGTGGCTGAACGCCTTGAAGCCGAAATAGCCGTGATAACTCCCGATGCCGCTGGCGTTGACCCCACCGAAGGGCAGGTTGTTTTCGAGGTAGTGCGAGAATACGCCGTTGATCGTGGTCCCGCCCGATGAGGTGCGGTTGATCACCTGCTCCACGTTCGCCTCGTCCGGCGAATACATGTAGAGCGCCAGCGGCTTGTCGCGTTCGTCGATATAGTCGATCGCCTGGTCGAGCGTGTCGTAGGTCATCACCGGGATGACCGGCGCGAAGATCTCTTCCTGCAGGATCTTCATCTGCGGCGTCACATTCGTCAGCATCGTGGGGTGAACGGTCAGGTCATCCTCCTCGAAGGTGCCGCCCACGGCCACG
This sequence comes from Sphingomonadales bacterium, assembly GCA_014763545.1. Taxonomy (GTDB): domain Bacteria; phylum Pseudomonadota; class Alphaproteobacteria; order Sphingomonadales; family Sphingomonadaceae; genus JACXVD01. The sequence continues at coordinate 26,738 of JACXVD010000001.1, read as the reverse complement.
GTCGCCCCTTGGGCCACCGCATCGTCGAACAGGCTCTTCACCCGCTCGAAATTGCGCTTGTTCACGATCTGCGCGATGCCCGCCTTGTTCAGCGTGCCATCGGCATAGAGATTGGCCTCGACATTGGCGCGGAACCCTTCGACCAGCTTCGCCTGCTCATCCTGCGGCACGAAGACGTAATCGGGGCTGATGCACGCCTGCCCGCCGTTGAACTGCTTGGCATTGGCAAGGTCGGCGGCGACCTTGGCGATATCGGCGCCCTTGTCGACAATCACCGGCGACTTGCCACCCAGTTCCAGCGTCACGCTGGCGAGGTGCCTGGCCGCAGCCATCATCACGATCTGGCCGACGCGCGTGCTGCCGGTGAAGAAGATGTGGTTGAACGGCAGGTCGAGCAGCGCCTCGGCCACGCTGACATCGCCTTCGAACACGGCGACGTCGCGCTCTTCGAAGGCTTCCTCGACAATCTCGGCAGCGATATGCGCCACATTGGGGCACAGGTCGGTCAGCTTGACCATGCAGGTGTTCCCCGCCGCAATCGCCGCCGCGACCGGCCCGAACACCAGCCCGAGCGGGAAGTTCCAGGGCCCCAGGATCAGGCAGACGCCGCGCGCTTCATAACGGATCATCGCCTTGTCCGCCGGGTTCATCGACGTGGCAACCTCGCTCGGCTTCATCCACTCTTCGAGGTTGTCGATGTTGCGCTGGATGTTGGCGGTGACGTTCAGCACTTCGGTGATGCGGATTTCCTGCTCGGGCTTGCGCGTGTCGGCCAGCACGGCAGCGACGATATCGTCCGCCCGCGCTTCCACGGCAGCCTTGAATTTCGCGAGCTTTTCCTTGCGCGCATCGGCGCTGCTGGCCTTGGCTTCCCACATATGGGCGCGCTGCAGGTCGAACACGCGCTGGATTTCGCCGGCGACGTCGGCGGCGGTCTGGTTGCTCTTGGTCATGGAGTGCCTCTCATCCCGTTTTGTATGCGTTGCTTACGAATATAGCAGCGAACTCCGCGATTGCGAGAGGGTGATTGCACCGAGACATGGACCGGGTGTTACACTGTCCTGGGGCGAAAAAAGCGGCGGGCCGGCGGCGGTGGCAAACGGGGCGATCCGAGGCAGTGAGCGGGCGCATGCACCCGGCCTAGCGAATGCAGGCGAAGTAGGAAAATAGTCGCCCGCCCGCGCGGTCACCCGCCCCGCAGCGTCTTCACCCCGAAATCGCGGTCGAACAGATACAGCAGCACGCGCGCCGCCTCGCCCCGTTCGCTCGACAAGCCGCCGTCGCGGTCCATCAGCAGGCGCGCATCGTCATGTGCCATCTGCTGCAGGCGCTGGACCTGTTCGAGCGAGGCGACGGAAAACCCTTCCTCGCCGCTCTGCCGTGTGCCGAGCAATTCGCCGCCGCCGCGCAGTTCGAGATCTTCCTCGGCGATGCGGAACCCGTCCTGCGTTTCGCGCATCAGGGCGAGCCGGCGCTTGGCGGTTTCCGAAAGCTTGTCGCCGCGCAGCAGCAGGCAGACCGCCTGTTCGCTGCCCCGCCCCACCCGGCCGCGCAACTGGTGCAGCTGGGCCAGCCCGAAATGTTCGGCCTGTTCGATCACCACCAGCGTCGCATTGGGCACGTCAACCCCCACCTCGATCACCGTGGTCGCCACCATCAGCTTCGCCTCGCCGCGCACGAAGCGTTCCATCGCGGCGTCTTTCACCTCGGGCTTCTGTTGCCCGTGGACCAGCACCACGCCATCGCCGAACCGCTCTTTCAGCGCGGCATAGCGTGCCTCGGCGGCGGCGAGATCGGCAGCTTCGCTTTCCTGTACCATCGGGCAGACCCAGAACGCCTGCTGCCCGGTATCGAGATGGCGGGCGACGCCCTCGACGATCTCGTCCAGGCGTTCCAGCGCCATCACCCTGGTGACGATCGGCTTGCGGCCGGGCGGCATCTCGTCGAGCTTGCTCACGTCCATCTCGCCATGGTTGGCCAGCACCAGCGTGCGCGGGATGGGGGTTGCGGTCATCGCCAGCACATGCGGAGCGCGCTTGCCCTTCTGCGTCAGCATCAGGCGCTGCGACACGCCGAAGCGATGCTGCTCGTCGATCACCACCAGCGCCAGGTTGCGGTACGTCACCGTATCCTGGAAAATCGCATGGGTGCCCACGACGATGTCGATGCTGCCGTCGAGCAGGCCCATCAGGATGCTTTCGCGCCCCCGGCCCTTGTCGCGCCCGGTCAGCAGCGCGACCTGCGCCCCGGTGGGCGCGGCGAGGCGACGGATCGTCTCGTAATGCTGGCGGGCAAGGATTTCGGTCGGGGCCAGCAGTGCCGCCTGTGCGCCCGCCTCCACCGCGACCAGCATGGCTTCGAGCGCAACCACCGTCTTGCCCGCGCCGACATCGCCCTGCAGCAGCCGCAGCATCGGCGCATCCTGCGCCATGTCGCCTTCGATCTCGCGGATCGACCGCGCCTGTGCGCCGGTCAGCGGGAACGGCAATTGCAGCTTCGCCCGCCGCGATCCGTCACCCTGCAGTGCCTGCCCCTTGCGCTTGCGATTATCGGCTCGCACCAGCATCAGCGCCAGCTGGTTGGCGAGCAATTCGTCATAAGCGAGCCGGTCGCGCGCTGCGGCATCGTCGCCCTGGTGCGCCCGTTGCAGCGCCGCGCGCCACGCCGGCCAGCCTTCGCGGGCGAAAACCGCCGGCTCGATCCATTCGGCGAGGTCAGGCAGCCGGGCCAGCGCCTGTCCCGCCAGACCGGCGATCTTGGGCTGGGTCAGCCCTTCCGACAGGGCATAGACCGGTTCGACCAATTGCCCCATCGCCGCGCTGCTTTCATCCGCGATGTGATCGGGATGGACGATCTGCAACATCTGGCCGAACTGGTCGAGCTTGCCCGCGATCCAGCGTTTCTCGCCCACCGGCAGCTGCTTTTTCGCGCTGTAGGATGCCCGCCCGAAATAGGTCAGCGCGCAGATATTGCCGACCGCATCCTGCGCCAGCACGCGATAGGGCGCGCGCGGCGACGGGCCGGAGCGATGCTCCACCGGCGTCAGCGCCACCACCACCTGTTCGCCGGGGCTCGCCTCATCGAGATTCGCGATTGCCCGGCGCGACACGAACCGTTCGGGCAGGTGATAGGCAACATCCTTCACCCGCGTCAGGCCAAGCCGTTCGAGCGGCTTTTCGAGCTTCGGCCCGACGCCTTCGAGCGTCCGGGTTTCGGCAAACAGGGGATTGAGCATGTCGGGCCGCATCGCAGACCCCATCCTATAGCCGCTTGCGCGGGCTTGGCGAGTATCCTACCGCGCCGCCATGCCCGACACCAACCGCCTCGGCCGTGCACGATTCCGCGCCTGGCATCGCGGCACGCGCGAAGCCGATTTCATGATCGGCGGCTTTTTCGACCGCTACCATGCCGCATGGGGCGAGGCCGAACTGGCCTGGTTCGAGGCGCTGCTGGAAGAAGAAGACGTGGACATCATGGCCTGGGCGCTGGGCCAGGCCGCCGTGCCCGATGGCTTCGCCGGGGCGCAGATGGAGCTGTTCCGGCGGCTCGATTACGTCCACATTCCGCGCTGACTTCCCGGCGCGCCGCGCGGCGCTGGTAAAACGCGCGCCGCACCCCTAGATGGCGGTTCAGATATTCCACCGACCCCCTTCCCGACCGGGCAGGGGGCGCTTGCCGTTGTGTGACCGATGCCCGATATTTCGAAGATCCTTGCCGCCAAAACTCCGCTGACCCTCGCCGCGCTGGCGCGCGGGGCGCAGCCGCTGGTGCTGGCCGATATTGCCCGCACAGCCACCGGGCGGGCGGTGTTCATCGCACCGGACGAGGCGGCGATGCAGGCGGTGGCCGACGCCGCGCAATTCTTCGCCCCGGAACTGGAGGTCATCACCTTCCCGGCGTGGGACTGCCTGCCCTACGACCGGGCCAGCCCTGCCCTGTCGATCAGCGCGCGGCGGCTGGCTGCGCTGCACCGGTTGCAGGCAGGTAAGCAGGGATCGCAGCTGCTCGTCACCACCGCCAACGCGGTGCTGCAGCGCGTGCTGACCCCGTTCCGCATCCGCGAATCGGTGCGCGACTTCCGGCCCGGGACCGAGATCGGCCACCAGAGCCTGTCCGCCCTGCTGCAGCGGCAAGGCTACAGCCGCACCGATACGGTGGTCGATCACGGCGAATATGCCGTGCGCGGCAGCATCTTCGACATCTTCCCTTCGGGCCTCGAACAGGGCCTGCGGCTCGATTTCTTCGGGGACGAGCTGGAAAGCCTGCGCCTGTTCGACCCGGGCACGCAGATGAGCACCGGTATCCTCCCATCGCATTTGCTGCTGCCCGCCAGTGAAGCGCTGCTGGACGAGGAAAGCATCAAGCGCTTCCGCAGCCGCTATCGCGAGATGTTCGGCGCGACCGCCACCGGCGATCCGCTCTACCAGGCAGTCAGCGACGGACGGCGGCTTGCCGGGATGGAACATTGGCTGCCGCTGTTCGAGGAGCGGCTGGCGACGCTGTTCGACCATCTCTCGCCGGGCGATGTGCTGGTGGTCGACAGCGGCGCGATCGGCGCGGTGGAGGAACGGCTGGGCGACATTGCCGATTACCACCAGCAGCGCAGCGAACAATCCGGCGGTGCCGCGGGTTCCTATCGCCCGCTGCCCGCCGACGGGCTGTATCTCTCGGGCGAGGAATGGAGCGCCCAGCAGGCCGCATGGCCGATCCACCGCGCCAGCATCTTCGCCGAGCCGGCATCGGCCCAGGTGCTCGACTTCGGCTTTGCATCGAGCCGCGACTTCACCCCCGAACGCGCCAGGATTTCCAGCGGTTCGGGCGACAATATCTATGCCGCCGCCGCCGATTATCTGAAGGCGCTGGGCAAGGCCGGCAAGCGCCCGCTGCTGGCAACCTATTCCAGGGGCAGCCGGGCGCGCATTTCCTCGATCCTCGCCGAAGCCGGGGCGGAACCCAAGCTGGCGGACAGCTGGCAGGAAGCGCTCGGCCTGTCTGCCAGGGGCACGCCGGTGGCGATGGTGCTGCCGCTGGAAAGCGGCTTCGCCAACGATCAGATGGAACTGCTGACCGAGCAGGACCTGCTCGGCGACCGGCTGGTCCGCCGCAAGAAACGCAAGAAGGATTCCGACGCCTTCCTCGCCGAACTCTCCGCACTCAACGCGGGCGACCTCGTGGTCCATATGGAACACGGCATCGGCAAGTACCTAGGGCTCGAGCCGATCACGGTGGGCAAAAGCCAGCACGATTGCGTGATGCTGGAATATGCCGGCGGCGACAAACTCTACATCCCGGTCGAAAATATCGACGTGCTCAGCCGCTACGGATCGTCCGAACATGCGGTGATGCTCGACCGGCTGGGCGGCGAGGCCTGGCAGAAACGCCGCGCGCGGCTCAAGGAACGCATCCGCGAGATCGCAGGCGAACTGATGCGCACCGCCGCCGAACGCGCGCTCAAACAGGCCCCGGCGCTGGAACCCGAAGCCTCGAGCTACCCGCAATTCGTCGAGCGTTTCCCGTGGCAGGAAACCGACGACCAGGACCGCGCGATCGAGGATGTGCTGGGCGACTTGGGCCAGGGCCGCCCGATGGACCGGCTGGTCTGCGGCGATGTCGGCTTCGGCAAGACCGAGGTCGCCCTGCGCGCCGCCTTCGTCGCGGCAATGGCAGGCAAGCAGGTCGCGGTGGTCGCCCCCACCACCCTTCTCGCGCGCCAGCATTTCGAGAATTTCAGCCAGCGTTTCGGCGGCTTCCCGCTCAAGGTCGGTCGCCTCAGCCGCCTCGTCCCCGACCGCGAGATGAAGGAAACGCGCGAAGGGCTGGAGGCCGGAACGGTCGACATCGTCATCGGCACCCACGCGATCCTGTCGAAGACGACCAGGTTCCGCGATCTCGGGCTGGTGATCGTCGACGAGGAACAGCGTTTCGGCGTCACCCACAAGGAACGGCTCAAGCAATTGCGGGCCGATGTCCACGTGCTGACCCTCACCGCCACGCCGATCCCGCGCACGCTGCAGATGGCGATGAGCGGGCTGCGCGAGCTGTCCACCATCCAGACCCCGCCGGTCGACCGGCTGGCAGTGCGGACCTATGTGATGGAGTGGGACGACATGGTGATGCGCGAGGCCCTGCTGCGCGAACACCACCGCGGCGGGCAAAGCTTCGTCGTCGTGCCCCGCATTGCCGACATGGCCGAAGTGGAAGACTGGCTGCACGAACACGTGCCCGAGGTGAAATTCATCTCCGCCCACGGCCAGATGTCGCCCGGCGAAGTGGAAGAGCGCATGGCCGCCTTCTACGAGAAGAAATACGAAGTGCTGCTGTCGACCACCATCGTCGAAAGCGGGCTCGACATCCCCAGCGCCAACACCATCATCATCCACCGCGCCGACCGGTTCGGCCTTGCCCAGCTCTACCAGCTGCGCGGCCGCGTCGGTCGTTCGAAACTGCGCGCCTATGCCTACCTCACCCACCCGCGCGACCAGCAATTGAGCGAGGTGGCGGAAAAGCGGCTCAAGGTGCTGGGCGACCTCGACGGGCTGGGCGCCGGTTTCCAGCTCGCCAGCCACGATCTCGACATTCGCGGTGCGGGGAATTTGCTGGGCGACGAACAGTCGGGCCATATCCGCGAAGTCGGCTTCGAACTCTACCAGTCGATGCTGGAAGACGCGATCCTCGAGGCCAAGGCCGGCGGTTCGGGGATCCAGCGCGACACGCTGTCGCCGCAGATCACTGTCGATGCGCCGATCATGATCCCCGAGGATTACGTCCCCGACCTCGCGGTGCGCATGGCCCTCTACCGCCGCTTGAACGACGCCAAGGGCAAGGACGAGATCGAGGCGCTGGCCGCCGAGATGATCGACCGCTTCGGCCCCCTGCCCCAGCCCACCGCCAATCTCGTGCGGCTGATCGAGATCAAGCACCAGGCCATCGCGGCCAATATCGCCAAGGTCGATGTGGGCGCGCGCGGCACGCTGGTGAGCTTCCACAAGGACGAGTTCCCCGACCCTGCCGGGCTGATCGCCTATGTCGAACGGCTCAAAGGCACCGCGCGCCTGCGCCCCGACATGAAGCTGGTGATCGACCGCGCGTGGGGCGACCCGCAAAGCCGCCTCAACGGCCTGTTCCAGCTGACCAAGGGGCTGAGCGGGATCGTCAAGCGCGCTGCGAAGGGCTGACACGCAGCAGGCCGCCTTATGGACATATCGGTTGCTTCATGAGACTTACCCGGTCGAGAGGAGTTACCCATGTCCACATTCGACCTGATCATCCGGGGCGGTACCATCGTCGATGGCACCGGCAGCGCACCCTTCACTGGCGATATCGCCATCAGCGACGGGCTGATCGCAGCCGTTGGCCCGGTCGAGGGATCGGCGGCGCAGGAAATCGACGCTTCCGGCAGGCTGGTCATTCCCGGCTTTGTCGATGTGCATACCCATTATGACGGGCAGGCCACATGGGACCAGGAAATGGCACCGTCGAGCTGGCACGGCGTCACCACCGTTATCATGGGCAATTGCGGCGTGGGCTTCGCCCCGGCGCAGCCTGACCGCCACGAATGGCTGATCGGGCTGATGGAAGGGGTCGAGGATATTCCGGGCACCGCGCTGGCCGAAGGGATCAGCTGGGACTGGGAAACCTTCCCCGAATATCTCGATGCGCTGGAGAAACTGCCCCGCACGATCGATATCGGTACGCATATTCCGCATGGCGCAGTGCGCGCCTATGTGCTGGGCGAACGCGAACAGCCCGGTGCGGTCCCGACCGAGGAAGACATTGCCGAGATGGGCAAGATCGTGGGTGAAGCCGTGCAGGCGGGCGCCCTGGGCTTTTCCACCTCGCGCACCGTGATCCACAAATCGGTCGATGGCGAGCCGGTGCCCGGCACTACCGCGACCGCGCACGAGCTGGTCGAAATCGGCCGCGCCATGGCACGCGCGGGATTCGGCGTGTTCGAGATCGCTTCGGACCTGCGGCGCGAATGGAACGAATTTGCGTGGATGGGGCAATTGTCGCGCGAAACCGGGATGCCGGTGACCTTCGCCGCGCTCCAATCGAGCGCCAAGGAACTGCCGCTCGACGAACAGATCGCCTGCATGCGCGCGGAAAACGACAATGGCGCGAATATCGTCGCGCAGATTGCCCTGCGTGGCAACGGGATCATCATGGCGTGGCAGGGCACGGTCCATCCGTTCCTGTTTCGACCCAGCTGGATGGCGATCGCCGACCTGCCGTGGGAGCAGCAGAAGGCCCGGCTGCTCGATCCGGCGTTCAAGGCGCAGCTGCTGGCCGAGGCAAATGATTTTGCCACGGCCCCGACGGACATCGCCCAGCTCGTGTTGGCGATCACCATGGGCTGGACCCTGCAATTCGAAATGGACGAGGATTTCGACTACGAACCGCAAGCCGACGCCAGCGTCGCGCAACGCGCGGCCCAGGCCGGGATGTCACCGGCGGAATATGCTTACGACATGTTGTGCCGCGACGATGCCGGCGGCTTCATCTATCTGCCGATCCTCAACTATGCCGATGGCAATCTGGACTTCCTGGTCGCGCTGCAGGCGGCGGACGACACGGTCAATTCGCTGAGCGATGCCGGTGCGCATTGCGGCACGATTTGCGACGCGGCCTCGCCCACCTTCATGCTCCAGCATTGGGTGCGCGATCGCCAGCGCCCCGGCAGGATCGCCCTGGAAACGGCCATCAAGCGCCAATGCGCCGATACGGCGCGGCTCTATGGGCTGGAAGACCGTGGCGTGCTTGCGCCGGGTTACCTCGCCGATCTCAACATCGTCGACCTCGACCGTATCCGGTTGGGCAAGCCTTGGCTGGCGTTCGACCTTCCGGCCGGCGGCAAGCGCTTGCTGCAAAAGGCCGAAGGCTATGTCGCGACAATCAAGGGCGGTGTGGTCACCTTCCGCGACGGCACATGGACCGGCGCGACACCCGGCGGCCTGATTCGCGGTCCGCAGCGCGCCAGCATGCCCGAAGCGGCCGAGTAGGTGCCCGAAAGGCGCTAGCGCTCCGCGAAAGGCGCTAGCGCCCCGCGAATTCCGCAAACTCGCCCGCGCCCATCGGCGTCGCCCTGAGGAAGCCCTGGTAGTAATCGCACCCCTCGGCGGCGATGATCGCACGCTGGGCCTCGTTTTCGATGCCCTCGGCGATCACCTGCAGGTCGAGCGCCTTGGCCATGGCGACGATGCCGCGCAGCACGGCAAGGTCGCGGCTGTCCTCGCTCACCCCGTCGACCATCGCCCGGTCGAGCTTGAGGTAATCGAGCGGCAGCAGCTTCAGATAGCGGAAATTGCAGAAGCCCGCCCCGAAATCGTCCAGCGCAATGCGGATGCCGAGCGCGTGCAGGCGGTCGAGCGAAGCGGCGGCGCGCTCGATATCGGCCAGCAGCACCTGCTCGGTAATTTCCAGCGTCAGCCGCTCCGCCGGGAAGCCCGACTGCCCCAGCAGTGCGGAAAATTCCTGCGCGAAACTGCCCGCGGCAAGGTCTGCCGGGGTAATGTTGAGCGACAGGCGCAGATGGCCCGGCCAGCCCGCCGCACCGGCAAGGGCGCGGGTGGCGATGTGGCGGCTCAATTGCGCGACGTGGTCGGCCCGCTCGGCGATGGCGAACAGCGCCCCTGCCCCGATCCGCCCGATTTCCGGATGCTGCCAGCGCGCCAGCGCCTCGGCACCGGTCAGCCGCTCGTCCACCAGCGAGAATTGCGGCTGGTAGAGGACCTCGATCTCGTCGCGATCGAGTGCGGCCAGCAAGTCCGCCTCCAGCTGGGCAGAACGGCGGCCCGGCAGGCTCAGCCCGCCATCGGCCCACAACACACGCCGCGCCGGTTCGGCCTGCGCCTGCGCCAGCGCCTGCGCAAGCCGGTCGACCACGATTTCCGGCCCTTCGCCGTGGGTCGCGCGCATCAGGGCGACGCGCGGCCACAGGCGCAGCGTGCCCGCACCTTCGAGATCGGCGATCGGCAGCGCCACCGCATCGGCCAGCGCATCGGCCAGCCATTCCCAGCGTTCGCGGCTGCAGGCTTCCAGCGCGGCGACGAGGAACTGGCCCCCGCCGATGCGTGCAACCAGCGAGGCGCCGCTTTCGAATTCGTCTTCCGCGAAATGGAGGATGCGCCGCGCGACCTCCGCCAGCGCGCCATCGCCGGCGGCCTCGCCATAGGCGAGATTGACCGTATCGAACCGCCCCAGCCCCAGCAACATCGCCTGGATCGGCGCGACATGGCCACGGGCGCTGTAATCCGCCTGCCAGCGGCCCAGCGTGGTATGAGCATCGCCCGGGCCATAAAGCCCGGTCAGCCGGTCGCGCGCCGGCGTTGCAGTCTGGTTAGGCGTGGTTCCCATCGAATCCCCCCTAGCGCGAGATGATTGCCAAGTGATTGGCATTTTCGCCGCGTTGCCAAACGGGACAGCGCTGCTAGCTTCGCGCCCGACTCGAACCCGCAGGGAGGGCGGCCGGTGAGTGAAGCCAATGATTTCCGGAAACTGGCGCTCGTCAGTTCCGATTCGGAACGCGCGCAGGAGGCCCTGGGCAGCCTGCGGCGCCTGCACGACTGGGTTCCGATGGAAGAGGCCGATGCGGTCGTCGTGCTCGGCGGCGACGGCTTCATGCTGCACGTGTTGCATTCGATGCTCGATAGCAAGCGGCTGATCCCGGCCTATGGCATGAACCGCGGCACCGTCGGCTTCCTGATGAACCGCGATCGCGGCGGGGCCAAGCTGCTCGAACGGGTCAACGATGCGCGCGGCTTCACCATCAATCCGCTGAAATGCGAGGCGTTCACCCAGACCGGCGAATCCTGCCGCATGTCGGCGATCAACGAAGTGTCGCTGCTGCGCGAGACGCGCCAGACCGCCAAGATCGAAATCTCGGTCGACGAGCGGGTGCGGATCGACGAGCTGGTGTGCGACGGCGTGCTGGTGTCCACCCCCGCCGGATCGACCGCCTACAATCTGTCGGCCAACGGGCCGATCCTGCCGCTCGATTCCAAGCTACTGGCATTGACCCCGATCAGCCCCTTCCGCCCGCGCCGCTGGTCCGGCGCGGTGTTGCCCGACCGCTCGACGCTGCAGTTCCGCATCCGCGAACCGTCCAAGCGGCCGGTGAGCGTGGTCGCCGACCAGAAGGAGCTGCGCGACGTTGCCGAAGTCCATGTCGAGGTGGATAAGGACACGCGGCTGACCCTGCTGTTCGACGAAGGGCACTCGCTCGACGAACGCATCGCGGCCGAACAGTTCATGGTCTGAAAAAATCCGCAGCAACGGCTTGCCAAGCGCCGCGGCCCTGCATATAGGCCCGGCTCCGCTCGCGAGAGCTGCTCCCCGATAGCTCAGCGGTAGAGTAGGTGACTGTTAATCACTTGGTCGTTGGTTCGAATCCAACTCGGGGAGCCAATTCGGAACGAAACTGCGAACGCCGTGCGCCGCAGTTTCCACTCCATAGTTTCCTCCAGACGCCACAAGCGTCTGGAGGAGCCTTGGCTTCGATCCCCTGATCCGAATTTCGTCGGCTCCGACCTCCACCCGCTGAACTAGCGCCTGGAGATGATGGCGCCGGAAACCGCCCTCTCGATCCCTGATCTTCTTACGAGCCTCGATGCCGAACCGACGCAGCAGCTCCGGCGTCACTCGATTGTCGTCGCCCTCTCCCCTGTTTTCGGCCCGGTCCGCATCGGCCCGCGCCGAATCACGGATCCGCTTCAACTCGACAATCCGTCCCTTGAGGTTGGAATCGTCCATTTCAGCGAGACCATTCTCAATGGCCTCATACAGCCGAGTCAGCTTGGCTTCCGCGTCCGCAGCCTGCTTCCTCAGCTCGGCGATCCGCCCCTTCAGGCGTCCGGCGTGTTCCTCCCTGCGCTTGAGCAGGCCGGCGAGCAGCTCCTCAAGCCGCTCGGGCGCAAGAAGTCGCTCCTCCAGATGCGACACAACAATCGTATCCAGCTCGTCCATCGGGATCGTGCGGCCGCGGCACGCCGTCTTCCCCTGCCGTGCCGTCGTGCAGCAGGTGTAGTAGCGGTATTGGTCGCCCTTGCCGGAGGTACGGAGCGTCATCGCTCCCCCGCAGTCGGCACAGAAGCACACGCCACCGAGGAGCGTCCCGGCCGTCACGAACCGCGGGGCCTTCAGTTGCGGGCTGCGAGAGCGCATCACCGCCTGCACCTCAGCGAACTCCTCCTCGTCGATGATCGGCTCGACCGTCACGTCGACGATTTCGTCTTCGGACTTCTGCTCTCCTTTACGCTTCCCCGAGACGTTGAAGCGATGGCGGCCGATGTAGGTCTCCCTGGTCAGGATTTGGTGCACCGCCCCGACGCCCCAGCGCCCGCCGGTCTGCGTCCGGATACCACGCATGTTCAGATAATCGGCGATCTGGCGCGACCCCATTGGACCGTCGTCAGTGCCGATCCGTGCGAGGCGGAACATAAGCTGGACCGTCTCAACCTGGGCCGGATCAGGCTCGATCTTCTTTTTGGTCCTCGCGCCTCGTTGCTCGGCCGCTACGATTTTGTAGCCGAAGGGCGGCCGCGAGCCGTTCCAATAGCCCTGACGGGCGTTCTCCCGCATGGCCCGGAGCGTGTGCTTGGCATTCTCTTTCGACTGGTATTCATCGAACAATGCCATGATCTGACGCATCATCACGCTCATCGGATCATCGCCGAGATCCTGCGTGATGGACGTGAGGCGGATACCGTTCTTCGCCAGTCGCCGGACATAGAATTCGAGCTGAAACTGATCGCGAAAGAAGCGCGAGAAGGAATGCACGATGATGAAGTCGAACGGCGCGGGCTTTTGTGCTCCGGCGTCCATCATCCGCTGAAACTCAGGTCGCCGGTCGTCTGTCGCCGATGCACCCGGCTCGACAAACTCGGCGACGACGGCGATGCCTTTCGCTTGGCAATAGGCTTGAAGTTGACGGCGCTGGTCTGGAATCGAAAGATCGTGTTCGGCCTGCCGGCCGGTCGAAACACGCAGATAGAGAGCGGCACGCCCCGGCGATGCCAAGGCGGGGGTCGCTTTGGCGTTCATGCGGGACCTCCCTTCACAAATTCAGTTTTTCGAGCCCAGCAGCTCGTCGAGGAGCGGACCGAAATGGACTTCGAAAAGGTCCAGCTCTGCCTCAGTGACCGGCACGTGATCGGGCCAGTCATCAGAGATTTTGAGGCTCGCCTCGTGCTCGCCCCCGTTCCGAGCGCGTGACCGCGGCTCCGGCAGCGCCGACCGGATTGGGCGGACGTAGTCGTAAAGGTCGGCGTCGCCCTGCGACGCTGGGAATTGAACCACGTTGGCAGACATGCCGTCATTGTTGCATCTAACCACACAACATTGAACAGTTTCAGTTGGTTACGCGAGAAACATGCAGTGGAATATCGGCAACTCCCGGTCGCGTTAGGCTCCGCTGGCGAACCCTGGCGCGTCGTGGCGAAGCGCAAATACCTACAATCGGCGGCTGGGTGATGCGGTCGCGTGCGGTGTTCGACGGCATCAGCCATCATCGCTTCCCTCCCGGAACGAGCCCTTTTGCTCCAGGCCATCTTGCCGTCCGGCCTGTGACTGGATATATTACTGGTAATATCGCGGAGGTCAATCATGAGCGACACGTCTCAGAGGCGCGCCATCAAGAACTACCGGAACCGCTTGGTTGAACGCGGCATGGCGCGCTTCGAGGTTCTCGGGCGCGATTCCGATCGGGAGCTAATTCGCTCGTTTGCGAAGCGCTTGGCCGAGAACGGCCCAGAGGCCGAGCGCTTGCGCGCTGCCTTCAGCCAAGGCATCGCCGGTCAGCCGCCGCGAAAGGGTGGCATCCTCGAAGCCCTCCGACGCTCGCCTCTGGTTGGCGCCGATGCCGTGCCAGCCCGCCCCTATGAGCCAGGTCGCAAGGTTGACCTGTGAGCCGGTATCTTCTCGACACCAGCATTATCAGCAACGTCACCAAGACCGCCCCCTCGAAATCGCTGCTGGCGTGGATGGCCGAACAGGTCGACGAAGACCTTTTCATCGCCTCGCTCACCATCGCCGAGATTCGGCGCGGCGTGCTGGAGAAGCCTGCCGGCCGCAAGCGCGATCAGCTCGAAGCGTGGTTCGCAGGGCCGGAAGGCCCATCAGCTCTCTTCGCCGGGCGCGTTCTCCCCTTCGACGAGAAGGCAGGTCTCGTTTGGGCGAGACTAATGGCCGATGGGACAGCCGCTGGCCACCCGCGCAGCGCCTTGGAAATGATCATCGCCGCCGTTGCGGAATCTAACGGCTGCACGATCGTCACCGACAATGAGGAGCATTTTGCAGGGATCAGCACGATCAACCCGCTGCGGGGCGGCTCATAGCGACAAAATTTCGGTCGCCGACATGCTCCCGTGATCCCCGATATTTTGGCCCAAGATTCTAAGGTTCAGGTGAGTCTATGACGCAGGACATACCCTCCGAAGGTGGAGGTCACAGGTTCGAATCCTGTTGGGTGCGCCACCTCCTCCGATTTTATTGCGTCATTTCGCTTGCCCGCCGTCGCGGGCGAGTCAGGCTTCGTGAACGCCGCGCTCGTCGCGGACATGGACGCCGGACGCCAAGGTTGACCTGATGGATCAGGTAGACGAGAACGTCAGGAGATCGAGCGACGAGAGGTCAGGCGATAGCCGCCATCCCTGGAGGCGCGTTCGATAGGCACACCAGTTCGCCAACCGCCTGGTTTTAGCGTTCTAACCTCACGCGCAATCGCCGCGCGCGCTCCCGGAAAGCGACCTCGCCGCCTTCTAGAATGTCGCAAACGGCCTTGCGGATGTCCGCACTCTCAAGCCCGCCTGCCGCGTAGGTGATGGGTGGCAGACCGCCGGAGGGATGTGGGCCCGCTGCAGCTACGATGATCTGGTCAGCGTCGGTGTTGATGACGAGGTTGGCGTTGTGCGTGACCATGATCACCTGGCGCTTCCCCTTTGCCGCGGTGAACAATGCCACCAACTCGTCGAACACGGACTTCGGATCAAGATTCTCTTCAGGCTGGTCGATGATCAGCGGTCGATCGTCTGCATCATCGAGAGCGAGATAGAGCAACAACAGCACAATTCCCCGCGTGCCCGGCGAGAGTTTTCGGATGTCCACGCCGTCATAGGCGATTTCGTAGCGAACTGTGATGTGGTCGGTGCCGAAAAGCCAGTGCGCGAACTGCTTTGACCAGGCCCGGAATTCGGCCTGCTGCGTCGGGGCGTAGGGCGCGTGCGAGAGCAGGTCCTTCAGGTATTTCCCCATGAAGGCAGTCATCGCGGCCTGAACCTCGGCCGCCGAGCCGGTCTCCCAGGCGGGTTTGAGTGCCTGCGTCGCGGCCGCGATCAGAGAGCCACGACCATAGAACGGTCCGGCCTTACGTCTGTCGAGGAGCTCTTCCTCCGCGACCATGCCCCAGGCTTGAACGTCGGCAATTCGGCGAAGCGAGAAGCTGAGCTTCTTGAGTGTGCCTGACGACGACGCGAGCCGCGCCATCAGCGGCGCGTAAAGACCGGCGAGCGCTCGCTGTTCGTTGATAATCGCCTCGAAGACCCGGCCGTAGGTGTCATCCCGCTCGACCTGAAGTTCTTTCCGGCGAGCTGCAGCGCCTTGCGCATCGGTGAGCCGGGTTTCGAGGGTCTGGAGCGCTGAATTCTCCTGCGCGATGCGGCCGGTCAGCGCCGCATATTGATCGCGAACGAGCTTGTCGGCACTGAACAGCGCTTCGAGGCGCGTCATTTCGGCCGCCGAAACGAAATATCCTGCCGGTCGCTTCGTCGAGATCACCCGAGGCGACCAGATCATCGACGGTCGGGCCCTCAAGATATCGAGGGTTCAGCGACAGTAGAGCGTCCGGCCAGAAGCGCCCGGCATCGTACTGCCGACCGATCTCTGATTTCAGGTCTTCAGATCGAATGGTGCTGAACGACCGCGAGAACCGGGCGTAGGAATTGATAAGACGATGGTCGAATTCAAACGCCTTCATTGCCTGTCTCGCCCCCCAATATTTCTATTATACTGCAACCATCTATCCCAAATGGCTTCATCAATCTGTTGCCTTGCAGGCGCAAGAACGTCTTGGACAGGCCCAGCCTTTCCCGACCTGAGCTTGATTGCCCGCCAGCTCCTTATACGCAGTGTGTCTTCGCGCCGGCCCATAGCGCTCAGCCCCACAACGACGATAATGGCGCCGCCGCCAACCTGTCGCCGAAAGGCACGAGATCGGTGCTGTCATAGAGCACGACGCCGTAGGCGAACCGTTCCTTGCAGGCCTCGGCCAAGGTCCGCAGCCCGGCGAAGTCGCTGGACTTCACCGTTGCGGCCGCCTTCACCTCGATCCCCACGATCATGCCGTCGTCGCGCTCCAGCACGATGTCCACCTCGTGCATCTGCTGGTCGCGGAAATGATAAGGCGACAGTCGCAGGTCCGACGCCGTCATGAGCTTCAGGATTTCGGAGAACACGAAGCTTTCCAGAAGCGGGCCAAACACCTCGCGGTCCGCCTTCACCCGATCGAAGCTCAATCCGCGCGCCGTGGCGAGCAGGCCGGAATCGAGGAAATGCAGCTTCGGCGTCTTGGCGATCCGCTTCAGCGCATTCGTGTACCAGGGCTGCAATGTCGAAACGAGGAAGACTTGCTCCAACAGCGCGACATAGCGTTGTCCGGTCTTGTGGCTGACATTGATGCTGGAGCCGAACTGCGAGTAGTTGACCAACTGCCCCGAATGCTCCGCGAGCAGCCGGACGAACTTCGGCAGCTCCGTTAGCTTCTCGATCTCGGCAATGTCTCTGAGGTCGCGGGTCAGAACCGACGCCAGGTAGGACCGCGCCCAATCCTGTCGCCGCCGTTCGCTCTCACGGCTGATCGCCTCGGGAAAGCCCCCGGCCAGCGCGAGCTCGACGAGATCGTCGCCGACGATCGCCTCCCGCTCCCCCTGAAGTTTTCCCGCGAACAGGCGTTCCAGGAAGGTCGGCGCCCTGCCCTTTATTTCAGCCCGGGCCAGCGGCAGCATCCGGAGGGTTTCCATCCGCCCCGCCAAGCTGTCGGCGACCCGGGGCAAGGTGAGCACATTGGCGGAGCCGGTCAGCAGAAAGCGGCCAGGACGATAGTCCTCGTCCACCGTCTTCTTGATCGCTAACAGCAGGTCGGGCGCGCGCTGGATCTCGTCGATGATGGCTTTATCCAGGCCACGAATGAAGCCGGCCGGATCGGACTGTGCAGCGTCGAGGACCGTCTGATCGTCGAGCGTGATATAAGTCCGACCCGCTTCTCCCATCTTCCGGACAAGCGTGGTCTTGCCGGCCCGGCGCGGTCCCACGATCAGGACCACCGGGGTGTCTGAGAGGGCTTCCTCCGCCCGACGCTCCACGAACCGCTCGTACATGCACTTTCCGATTCTCTGACGATTGGAACTATGAGGCATGATAATTGGAAGTCAATGGCCTGTAGATTGGAACTGCTAGAGCCGTGATCTGGAAATTGGTGGTGGGGAAAGCCTTCCCCTGCGGCCCGAGCCTTCCGTCTCGGCCGACCCCTTCTGCGGGGAGACCCCGCAACGCCCCCAAAGAGTAAGAGTGCAGGCCGGATTTCCGTGACGGGTTGAGGGTTGGAGGAGAGGCCTCCGGCGCCCGTCGCGGAGACCCGCAATGTCCAGACAAGATGCGCGCGCCCGTTCCGGCTCCGATCGGACGAGCCTCTATGACGAAATCACCGCCAGGATCCTCGCCGAGCTGGAAGCCGGCCGGCTTCCCTGGGTTCAGCCCTGGGGGACAGCGGCGGCCAAGGCGCCCCTCGCCATGCCGAGGAACGCGGCCACCGCACGCTGCTATTCCGGCGTCAATGTGCTGATCCTCTGGGGCGCCGTCATCCAGCACGGCTTCCCCTGCCAGAGCTGGTTGACCTTTCGCCAAGCCCTCTCGCTCGGCGGCCATGTCCGCCGGGGCGAGCATGGCATCACCGTCGTATATGCCGACCGCTTCGTTCCCGACGACGAGAAGCGGCGCGCTCGCGAGACCGGCGAGGATGCCCAGGCCATCCCATTCCTCAAGCGATTCACGGTCTTCAACCTGGCGCAATGCGAGGGCTTGCCCGAAAACCTCGCCGTTGCCGCACCGCCGCCTGAGCCCGGCCTGATCGAGCCGAGGGTCGAGGCGCTCATCAAGGCGAGCGGAATCGATTTCCGCATCGGCGGCGACCGCGCCTTCTATGTGCCGGCGCACGATTATGTCATGGTCCCGCCGCCCCAGGCGTTTTTCGAGCCGATCAACTGGCATCGAACGGCCCTGCATGAATGCTCCCATGCCAGCGGGGCGCCGCACCGTCTGAACCGCGATCTCTCGGGGTCCTTCGGTTCCCGGAAGTACGCCTTCGAGGAGCTGGTGGCCGAAATTTCGGCAGCGTTCTGCTGCGCGGCCCTCGGCATCGTGCCGACCGTGCGCCACGCTGACTACGTCGGCTCGTGGGCCGAGGTCCTGCGCGAGGACAATCGCGCCATCGTCCGCGCGGCATCACAAGCTAGCAAAGCTGCCGACTTCCTGCTCGGCTTTCTGCCCGAAGACGAACGACTTGCTCCGGTGTCTGTTGACGCCGGCGAGCGGGAGGTGGCCTGATGCCAACGCGCTTCCATGGCGAGCATCTGCTCAAGAACGCCGCCGGATTTCTGGCCGGCGCCCAGCACCTATCCCGGGATGACAACCACTCCCGTGAAATCGTGCTTCACCAAATTGCCTGTGCGATCGAACTGTCGCTCAAATCCTTCCTGCAATCCCGGGGTTGGAGCGATGAACAGTGCCGGCTCGAAATCCGGCACGACCTGACCAAAGCGCTGGATGCCGCTGAAGGGCTCGGCTTCCGTCCGAGCTACCCAGATCTGCATCCGCTCGTCGCGATCCTCTCGCCCTACTATTGCCGCCATCGCATTCGCGATCTGGCGGCGCACGAACCGGCGCTCTTGTCACCGCAACAGGCGCTCAAGGCGACGGAGGAACTCGTAGGCGATGTCCGCGCCGCTTGTTCCAAGGGTTCCGGGCTCGGCGGGCCTTCGTCACGGAGCTCCTGAGAGGAAGAGGGTCGCGGGATTTTCGTGACGGGTTGGAGGCCGAGAGAGAGGCTTTCGGCCGCCCGTCGCGGAGTAAATCCCGATGGCTACTGCCGTTCAGAAGATTACCCTGTCGTCCTCGCGCGACATTCCCTTCAACAAGCTGGTGCTGAGCCAGTCAAACGTCCGGCGCGTGAAGGCTGGCGTCTCGATCGACGACCTTGCGGCCTCGATCGCCCGCCGCGGCCTCATCCAGAGCCTCAACGTCCGCCCCGTCCTCGACGCCGAGGGCCAGGAGACCGGCATGTTCGAGGTTCCCGCCGGCGGCCGCCGCTACCGAGCGCTGGAGCTTCTGGTGAAGCAGAAGCGCCTGGGCAAGACAGCCCCGGTGCCCTGCGTGGTGCGCGATCCCTCGACCGCCATCCTCGCCGAGGAAGATTCGCTCGCCGAGAATATCGAACGCGCGCCGCTGCATCCCCTCGATCAGTTCCGCGCCTTCCAGGACATGCGCCTGAAGGGCCAGTCCGAGGAGGACATCGCGGCGGCCTTCTTCATTCCCGTCAACGTCGTGAAGCAGCGCCTGCGCCTGGCCGCGGTCGCGCAGTCGCTCCTCGATGTCTATGCCGAGGACGGTATGACGCTGGAGCAGCTCATGGCCTTTACCGTCTCAGGCGACGAGGCACGTCAGGTGCAGGTCTGGGAATCGATCCGCAACTCCTGGTCCAAGGAACCCTATCAGATCCGCCGGATGCTGACAGAAAGCACCGTGCGCGCGTCCGACAAGCGGGCGATCTTCGTCGGGCTCGACGCCTATGAGGCCGCTGGCGGCAGCATCATGCGCGATCTGTTTCAGGCCGACGATGGCGGATGGCTGCAGGACCCGGCGCTGCTCGATCACTTGGTTTCGGAGAAGCTGAAGACCATCGCCGACGAGGTCGCGGGCGAAGGCTGGAAATGGATCGAGGTCGATGTCAGCCATCCCTACGATGTCGCGCGCGGACTGCGCGAGATTACCGGCACGCCGGTTGATCTGACCGACGACGAGCGCGCGACGATCGAGGCCCTCAACGCCGAATACGCCAGGCTGGAGGCGGACTATGAAAGCGCCGACGAACTACCCGACGATGTGGACGAGCGGCTTGGCGAGATCGAGACGGCGCTGAACGCCTTCGAGCAGCGGGCCGCCATCTATGATCCGACCGAGATCGCCCGCGCCGGCGTGTTCATCAGCATCGACGCCGACGGCTCACCCTCGATCGATCGCGGTTACGTGCGCCCGGAGGACGAAGCGCCGGTGACTGTCGAAACCGATGGCGGTGAGGCCAGCCAAGGCGCCGAGGGTTCCGATCCGGCGGCACCATCGGTGCAGCGGGCCGTCATCACCATTGGCGGCCAATCGACCGAGGCGGAGGATGACGAGGAGGAGACGATCAAGCCCTTGCCTGAACGGCTCGTGATGGAGCTGACCGCGCATCGCACACTGGCATTGCGCGACGCGCTGGCGAACAATCCCCACGTCGCGCTGACGGCGCTGCTGCACAAGCTCGTCACCGACATTTTCCAGCGCGGCTCGACCGCCGGTGGGTGCCTGGAAGCCAGCGTCCGGCATATCTTCTTCCCCGTGCAGGCCGCCGACCTGAAGGACAGCGCGTCCGCCAAGGCTGTCAACGAGCGGCAGGAGGCTTGGAAGACCGACATCCCGCAGGAGGATCAGGCGCTGTGGGACTGGCTCGACAGACTGGACGACGCCAGCCGTCTGGCGCTGCTCGCCCATTGCGTCAGCTACGGCGTCAACGCGCTGTTCGAGAAGGTCGACCGTTATGGCGGCTCCGGCGTCTCGCAGCACAGCCTCGAACGCCGCCTCGGTCAGGCTGATCGTCTGGCCCGCGCGGTCCGGCTCGACATGGTTGAAGTCGGCTGGACGCCTACCGTCGATAACTATCTCGGCCGCGTGACCAAGCCGCGAATCCTCGAAGCCGTGCGCGAAGGGGCTGGCGAGCGGGCCGCGCAACTCATTGACCATCTGAAAAAGGGCGACATGGCCAAGGAAGCGGAACGGTTGCTAGCCGACAGCGGCTGGCTACCCGAGCCGCTGCGCCTCACCGAGGTCGAACCGGCCACCGGGTCGGCGGCGGGGACCGATGGTGAGATCGAGGCGTTGCCGGAATTCCTCACCAGCGATGATGAGAGCTCGGCCGACAACGAAGAGAACCCTGCCCACCTCATCGCTGCCGAATAAGCGAGACGGCGCGGCGGCAATCATTGCCTCGCCCGATATACCAATCCCTCAGAGCCCGGCCCCCTGTGCCACAGGGATCAGCCGGGCTTTTTCTTTGGAGGACCCGTTGATGGCGTTGGCGCGTCCTGGCCGCTACCAGACGGCCACCTCCCATTGGCGTTGACGCGCGCGAAGCCGATCGGGCGGTTCTGGGGCTCGGCATTGGGCCGGGTAGGATCCATCGTGAGCTGCGTCATGCAAGTAACGCCAGGCCCGACGCCGCCCGGCGAGCAATCGCCAAGCTTCAGCGTCGCATTGGCGAGCGACGTGCCCGTAAAGAGCTTGTGACGCCGCACGGCGTCCGTCGCTTCCTGCTCGGTCGGCTGCGCAAGGCCTGTTACCGCAGCGGCCGAGGTCACGGGAACGAGAACCGGTCGCAGGCCGAACCCCGCACCAAAACCCACCGCCAGCGCGACCACGGCGATGATCCCGACTGCGCTTCCTTTCATCGTTCGCCTCCTTTCGACCGCGTTTCACAAAAAGACGCGGACAGGCCTCGGGGCCGAACGGATACGCGCCTTGGGGACTATCGGAGAAGTGTAGCCGCGCGGCCCGGCGACCGAAACCCGTCAACATGAGGATCGCGCCGTGACGAGTGGCTTGTGCGGCGACGCTACGACGCTACGACGCTACGCGCTAAGCCATTGGAGTCAAAGGGAGAGGTCGGCCGGGACGGGTTTGAGCCGGTGCGGTCGAGAGAGAGCGCCGGTCGGCTCGCCCCGTTCCCGCTCTCCCGAGGTTCCCTCCATGAACGACCTTTCCGTCACCGCGGCCCTCGCGGCTGCGCCGTTTCCGCTTGTTGCCACCGACACCGGGTCCGCTGTCGCCGCGGCCGCCGGCCATCTTCTCCCCCCTCTCGACCGAGGTCAGCGCATCGACGCTGCGATGCTGCGCGCGGCTATGAAGGACGCCTTCGGCGCCTCCGATGCGTCTGGCGCCTGGGATTGGAAGACCGCCTACGACGCCGGCGAGGCGGCGACGGTGCTGTTTCTCCGCAAATACGGAAAGGCGCTTTTGCGCAAAGCCGGTTCTCCGGCGGCCGCACTGCCGATGCTGGCGAGGATCGCCAGCCTTCTCCCTACCCACACTCGGCGCTCCGAGGAGAGCGAGACGTTTCAGCAGTTCTCGACACCGATTCCGCTCGGGTTCGCTGCCGCGACCGCGGCGTCGATCACGCCGGCCGACCGCGTGCTGGAGCCCTCGGCCGGCACCGGCCTGCTCGCCATTCTCGCCGAGCTCTCCGGCGCGTCGCTGGTCTTGAACGAACTGGCCGAGGCCCGTGCCGGTCTTCTCACCCACCTCTTTCCGACCGTTCCCGTCACCCGCTTCGACGCCGCCCAGATCAACGATCATCTCGATGCCGGGATCGTGCCGAGCATCGTTCTGATGAACCCGCCGTTCTCGGTGATGGCGAACGTCTCCGGCCGCATGGCCGACGCTGCCTATCGCCATATCGCCTCCGCACTGGCGCGCCTGGCTGACGGCGGACGTCTCGTGGCGATTACCGGTGCGAGCTTCGCGCCCGACGCGCCGGCGTGGCGTGAAGCCTTCGTCCGGCTTCAGGAGCATGGCCGCGTCGTGTTCTCGGCCGCAGTCGATGGCTCGGTCTACGCAAAGCATGGCACGACGACCGACACGCGGCTGACTGTCATCGACAAGTCGCCGGCCGACGATCCCACGGTCGTCGCCACCTCGCGCGGCACCGCGCCGGACGCCGCCACGCTGCTCGGTTGGGTGATCCGCGATATGCCAGCGCGCTTGCCGGTCGCCGCATCCACGGCGGCCCAGGCCACGGTGCGTCCCGCAGTTCCCCACACCGTGCGCGGCTACCTCGCCCGACCACGTTCGTCGGCGCCCGAGACCACCGTTCTGGGCGAACCCGAAGGCGTCGATCTCGCCTATGAGACCATCGACTGGCAGCCGGCCGAAGGTTCCCGGCTCACGGATGCGATTTATGAAGAATACGGATTGCAGTCGATCCGTATTCCCGGCTCTCAGGCCCACCCGACGAAGCTCGTGCAGTCCGCTGCGATGGCCTCGGTCGCGCCGCCCAAGCCGAGCTACCGGCCGCGCTTGCCGGCACGCCTTCTCATGGAGGGCCTGCTGTCCGACGCCCAGCTCGAGACGGTGATCTATGCCGGCGAGGCCCACGGCGATTATCTCGCCGGATCGTGGACCGTGGACGAGACCCTCGACGTCATGTCCGCCGCGCGCGAGGATGCCCCGAACGCCGTCCGCTTCCGGCGCGGCTTCATGCTCGGCGACGGCACTGGCGCCGGCAAAGGCCGTCAGAGCGCCGGCATCATTCTCGACAACTGGATGCAGGGTCGCCGCAAGGCCGTCTGGATCTCGAAATCCGACAAGCTGATCGAGGACGCGCAACGCGACTGGTCCGCGCTCGGAATGGAGCGCCTGCTGGTGACGCCGCTCTCGCGCTTCCGTCAGGGAATGCCGATCCGGCTGCCGGAAGGCGTCCTATTCACCACCTATGCCACGCTACGCTCCGACGAGCGTGGCGAGAAGGTTTCGCGCGTCCGTCAGATCGTCGATTGGTTGGGCTCCGATTTCGATGGAGTGATCATTTTCGACGAGAGCCACGCCATGCAGAACGCCGCCGGCGGCAAGGGTGAACGCGGCGACCAGGCCGCCTCGCAACAGGGGCGCGCCGGGCTGCGCCTTCAACATGCGCTGCCGAACGCGCGCGTGGTCTACGTATCCGCTACCGGCGCGACCACGGTCCACAATCTGGCCTATGCGCAGCGGCTCGGTCTCTGGGGCGGCGAGGATTTTCCGTTCTCGACCAGGTCCGAGTTCGTGGAGGCGATCGAGGCCGGCGGCGTGGCGGCCATGGAAGTGCTCGCGCGCGACCTCCGAGCGCTGGGGCTCTACACGGCCCGCTCGCTCTCCTACGACGGCGTCGAATACGAGCTGATCGAGCACCAGCTCACGCCCGAGCAGACGCGCATCTATGACGCCTATGCCGGGGCGTTCTCCATCATCCACAACAACCTGTCGGCGGCGATGGAGGCCGCCAACATCACCGGCGACAAGGGCACGCTCAATGCGCAGGCCAAGTCCGCCGCTCGATCGGCCTTCGAATCCGCCAAGCAGCGATTCTTCGGTCATCTCCTGACCAGCATGAAGACGCCAACCCTGATCCGGTCCGTCGAGCGCGATCTGGCGGAGAGCCATGCCGCCGTCATCCAGATCGTTTCGACGGGCGAAGCGCTGATGGAGCGCCGCCTGGCTGAGATTCCTACCGACGAGTGGAACGACGTCCGTGTCGACATCACCCCGAGGGAATATGTGCTCGACTATCTCGCCCATTCCTTCCCGGTGCAGCTCTACGAGCCGTTCACGGATTCCGAAGGCAACCTGTCGTCACGCCCGGTCTATCGCGACGGCCAGCCCGTCGAGAGCCGCGAAGCCGTCGCTCGCCGCGATCGGCTGATCGAGCACTTGGCGTCGTTGGCGCCGGTTCCAGGCGCGCTCGACCAGATCGTTCAGCGCTTCGGCACAGACATCGTCGCCGAGGTCACCGGCCGTTCGCGTCGTATCGTGCGCAAAGGCGACCGGCTTGTCGTAGAGAGCCGCGCCGGATCGGCCAATCTCGCCGAGACCGCCGCCTTCATGGACGACGTGAAGCGGATCCTCGTCTTCTCCGACGCGGGCGGCACAGGTCGCAGCTACCACGCCGAGCTGTCCGCGCGGAACCAGCGACTGCGCGTCCACTATCTGTTGGAGCCGGGTTGGAAGGCCGACGCCGCCATTCAGGGCCTCGGCCGCACCAATCGCACCAACCAGGCGCAGCCGCCGCTCTTTCGCCCCATCGCGACCGACGTGAAGGCCGAGAAGCGCTTCCTCTCCACGATCGCCCGCCGTCTCGACACTTTGGGCGCGATCACGCGGGGCCAACGCCAGACCGGCGGCCAGGGCCTGTTCCGCCCCGAGGACAATTTGGAGAGCCACTATGCCCGCGATGCGCTGCGTCAGCTCTACCTGCTGCTGGTGCGCGGCAAGGTCGAAGGCTGCACGCTCCAGATGTTCGAAGACGCGACCGGCCTTTCGCTGATGGACTCAAATGGCATCAAGGACGAGCTGCCGCCGATCACGACGTTCCTCAACCGCCTGCTCGCCCTGACGATCGAACTGCAAGGCATCCTCTTCACGGCGTTCGAGCAGCTCCTCAACGCCAAGATCGAGGGCGCCATCGCCAGCGGCACCTACGACGTCGGACTGGAAACGCTGAAGGCGGAGAGCTTCTTCGTCACCGACCGGCGCACCATTCACGTCCACCCGAGTACGGGTGCGGAAACCCGTCTGCTGACGATCACGCAGCGGAAGCGCAACCGGCCGGTCACGCTCGACGAGGCGATGGACCTACTGTCGGATCGTCGGGCGATGCTGCTGCTCAACGATCGCTCCGGCCGCGCCGCCGTTCAGGTGCCGGCGTCATCGCTGATGTTGGATGACGGCGAGATCGAACGCCGCGTCCGGCTGATCCGGCCGATGGAGCAGCATCACGCCTCGCTGACCATGATGGCGGAAAGCCACTGGGTCGAAGCCGACCGCGCGGCCTTCGCATCGGCGTGGACCGGCGAGGTCGCCGACGTGCCGGCCTTCTCCGACAGCGCGATCCATGTCGTCGCCGGCCTGCTGCTGCCGATCTGGAAGCGCCTGCCGAACGAGTCGACGCGGGTCTACCGGCTCCAGACCGACGACGGCGAGCGCATCATCGGCCGCAAGGTTTCGCCCGCCTGGGTCGCGGGCGCGCTGGCAACAGGGACCAGCACGCTGGCGCCAGATGACGCCTTCGCGGCCCTGATAGACGGCAAGACCATCCTCGACCTCGCCGAGGGTCTCCAACTCCGCCGCGTCCGCGTCATGGGCGCCAACCGCATCGAGCTCTCCGGCTTCACCGACACCATGCGCGAGCGCCTCAGCGCTTACGGCCTTTTCCATGAGATCATCTCCTGGAAGCTCCGCATGTTCGTGCCAACGGACGCGAGTGGTTCGGCCGTGCTTTCGAAGGTCATGGAGCGCTATCCCGTCCAGCGGATCGCCGAGCGGGAGGCCGTGTAAATGGCCCGCCGCGACGCATCCGAACTGGCACAGCGCCTTGGACGACAGGCCGAGGCTGTGTGCCGGCACTATCTCTCGGCCGGATATCGCGAGGGCCGCTACTGGCTGGTCGGCGACGTCCGCAACACACCGGGCCGCTCGATGTTCGTCCGCTTGAAGGGGGCCGATTCCGGCAAGGGTGCGGCGGGCAAATGGACTGAACATGTTGCGGCGCGGGTTATGTTGCGTCCCCAGGGTTGGTCCTTGCCCTGCGGGCGATCATCAGCTTGGGCGCAACATAACGTCGGCGCACGGCGGGGGATTTGGTGATGCCCCGCGACGCTTCCGACCTGTCGCGCCGCCTCGCCCGCGATGCCGAG
>JACXVD010000035.1 GCA_014763545.1 Sphingomonadales bacterium | reverse complement strand
CCTCCCCCGCCGCGCATGGCACTACCTTCCAAAGTCGATGCACGGCTTGGTGCTGTGCGCAGCACGGCCGATCTGGCCTTCATCCCTTCCGTCCAGACCGCCACCGATCCCGGCCACGAGAAATATGACGGCAAGGAAATCTCGCCGGTCAAGCTGACCAGTGCAGAGCCGGTTTCGACCTTCTCGGTCGATGTCGACACCGGCGCGCATTGGCATAGGCGCCGGTTCCTGACCATCGGGCAGGTGCCGCCGCGCAACGCAGTGCGGACGGAGGAATTCGTCAATTACTTCCGCTATGCCTATCCCGCGCCGGAGGATCGCAGCACGCCGTTCACGGTCACCGCCGATGTTGCCAAGAGTCCGTGGAACGCGGACACGCAGATCCTGCGCATCGGGCTGCGCGGCTATGACTTGCCGCGCGCCGAGCGACCACCGGCAAACCTCGTCTTCCTGCTCGACGTCTCGGGCTCGATGGGCAGCGAGGACAAACTGCCGCTGGTCAAGACCGCGATGGCGCAGCTGGCGGGCGAACTCTCGCCCCGGGACAAGGTTTCGATCGTCGTCTACGCCGGGGCGGCAGGGCTGGTTCTCGAACCGACCAATGATCCGCGCGCCATCCGCTCCGCGCTCGACCGGCTCGAAGCCGGTGGCTCGACCGCCGGAGGCGCCGGCCTGGAACTTGCCTACCACATTGCCGAGGACAATTTCATTTCCGGCGGCGTGAACCGCGTGATCCTGGCGACCGACGGGGATTTCAACGTTGGCGTGTCGGACAGCAAGGCCCTGATCGAAATGATCGAAAAGAAGCGTGACAGCGGCATTACCCTGACCACGCTCGGCTTCGGCACGGGCAATTACAACGAAGCGATGATGGAGCAGATCGCCGACCACGGGAACGGCAATTACGCCTACATCGACAGCGCGCTGGAAGCGAAGAAGGTGCTGGGAGACGAAATGTCGTCCACCCTGTTCACCATTGCCAAGGATGTGAAGATCCAGGTCGAATTCAACCCCGCTGTGGTCAGCCAGTATCGCCTGATCGGGTATGAAAACCGCGCGCTGAAGGAAGAGGATTTCGACAACGACAAGGTCGATGCAGGCGATATCGGCGCCGGTCACCAGGTCACCGCGATCTACGAAATCGTGCCTGCGGGCCACAAGGGCTGGATCGCCCCGCGCCGCTACGAAGATGCCCCGCCCGCCGCAGCGACCGCAAAACTGGGTGAAGCCGCGCATGTGAAGCTGCGCTACAAATTGCCCGATGGCGATACGTCGAAGCTGATCGATTTCGTGGTCCCGGCCAGCGCCTTGCGCGATCCTACGCACCCACATGGCGATTTTGCCTTTGCCGCCGCTGTCGCCGCCTTCGGTCAGAAGCTGCGCGGCGATCCGCTGCTGGGCGATTTCTCCTATGCCGACATTGCCACGCTGGCCGGGCGCCAGCAGGATTTCTGGCGGCAGGAATTCATCCAGCTGGTTGCTCTGGCCAGCAGCCGCGAAGGGAATTGAGGCAGGAAGGAAATTCCGCCCCTTTCGCCCCGGGGTTGCGGGCGTTATGGGCAGAGCATGCCCATTCGCCCGACCACCGCGATCATCGCCGGCGGCCTCCTCTGCACGATCCTCGCCTTCGGCTTCGCGGCAGCGACCGGGCCGGCGCTGGTGGCCGATCTTCAGGACAAGGCCGACCGGGCCATCGCCAAGGCCGGGGGGCGCGGGATCAAGGCGGACTTTACCAGTTTCGGTGGTGCATCGTCGCGCCACCCGGTGCTGTCGGGCGGCGAGCGGTCGAGCGAGGCGCTGCGTGACAAGGTCGCCAAGGCGGTCGGCGCGATCCCCGGCGTCGGCGGGGTGCACTGGATCGACGGCAGCGCCCGCGCGCAAGCGGCCAAGGCGGGCGGCACGCCGCTGCACTGCCAGGACGATGTCGATGCGCTGCTCCGCGCCCGCACCATCCGGTTCGAGGAATCGAGCGCCGCGATCGATCCAGCCAGCCGCGAGCTGGTGGACGAAGTGGCAAACGCGCTGCGCCCCTGCCTTGGCGCGATCATCGCGATCACGGGCCATACCGACAGTTCGGGCACCGAACCGGGCAACATCGCCCTGTCGCAGGCGCGCGCCGACGCAATCCGGCTGGCCCTGATCAATCGCGGAATCCCGAGCGACGGGCTGCGTGCACGCGGCGTCGGATCGAGCGAACCGGTGCCCGGTCTCGACCCGGCGGACCCGGCCAATCGCCGGATCGAATTTTCGGTGATCGCGACTGTCCCGCTCGCGCCCACCCCCGTCGATACGCCGGGGCCGAGGTAGCGCGATGCCGATCTGGGCCGAACTTCTCGTGCTGGCACTGGTTGCCTATATTGCCGGTCTGGGGCTCGGCTGGCTCGTATGGGGCCGCCGGGTCGATGAAATTGTCGAGGAACAAGGGGAGGAACTGCGGTGACTGAACTGATCGAGGCGAATTGGCCGTTGCTGGTGCTGGCGCTGCTGATCGGCATTGCCGTTGCGTGGTTCGTCTTCGTCGCAACGCGGCGGACGCGGGTGGAGACGACCAGCCGCGACACGCTGGACGAAGGCGCCGGGCCCGCCGCGCGCAACCAGGCGCTGATCGACGCGCCGGCTGCGGCGGCCACCGCGCCGCCCGTAGCGCCTCCGCCCGTGCCCGAAGGGCTCGCCGGCGTCGGTGCGGCCGTGGCTGCGGCAGTGGAGGACGAACAGCTCGAACATGCGACCAGCATGCCGCCAAGCGACAGCGGGACGGACGATCTCACCCGGATCAAGGGCCTCGGCCCCAAGCTCGTCGCGCTGCTGGCATCGCTGGGCGTCACCCGCTTCGACCAGATCGCCGGGTGGAGCGACGCCGATATCGACCGCATCGACGCCCAGCTCGGCCGGTTCGAAGGCCGCATCCGGCGGGACAATTGGGTCGAGCAGGCACGGCTGCTGGCCGCCGACGATACCGCTGGCTACGCCGCCAAATTCGGCAACCTCTCCTGATCTGCCCACACCCTGGCCGCAGCCTCCAGCCTAACAGCCATTGTCACGCGACACGTCGCGACGGCACGCCTAGGTTTCAGGCTTGGATTACCGGCTCCAGCCGCGAGCCGTGGGCGGACAGGGCAAGCAATGCAGCGGTTGGGCAACCGGATCGAACAGGGGCAAGTTTCGGCAATGGGCAGCAGCGAGGGCCAGGGTCTCGAAATCCTGTATGTCGAGGATGACGCGAATGCCGCGCAGGCGGTTATCGCCCTCGCCTCTGCCAATGGCGACCGGGTAACCTGGGAACCGAGCGGCAAGGCCGGGCTGCAACGTGCCGGGGCGCAGCGGTTCGACATCATCATCCTCGACCGCATGCTGCCCGATATGGAAGGGATCGAGATCGTGCAGCGGCTGCGTGCCGCTGGCGTCGGCGTGCCGGTGCTGATGCTGTCGGCGCTCGCCCGCAGCGAAAACCGCATCGAAGGGCTCGATGCAGGGGTCGACGATTATCTCGGCAAACCATACGAGCCGCAGGAACTGATTGCCCGCGTCCGGGCCCTCTATCGCCGGGCCAGCGGGCAGGCGCAGGGGGCGGTGATCCTCTACGGTGCGTTCGAATGCCATGTGAAGGCGCGCACCTGCTTCCGTTCGGGCAAGCATATCGCGCTCAGCCCCAAGGAATTCGAACTGTTCCGCTATTTCATGGAGAACGCGGGTGAAACCGTTACCCGCGAGATGTTGCTGCGCGACGTGTGGAACATGAATTTCGACCCGCAGACCAATGTGGTCGATGTCAATATCGGTCGCCTGCGGCGCAAGCTGGAAGAAGGCTTCGACAAGCCCGCGCTGGAAACGATCTGGGGCGCCGGATACCGCCTGACGCCGGGCGAGTGAGTTCATCGCGTGGACCGCAACTGGCATAATTCCATTTTCACGCGGCTGGCGCGCAACGCGATCATCGTCGCGGTGCTGGCGGTGCTGTTGCTGCTCGCGGTGACCTGGGCGACGCTCGAAAACGCGATGAAGCGATCGCTGGAGGAAAACACCGCGACCGATATCGCCGGGCTGGTCGACATCTATGCCTCGGGCGGGCGCGCAGAATTGCTCCAACGGCTCAATGACCGTTACGAGGTCGAGAATATCGACGGCAGGCAGGCGCATTACCTGCTGAGCGGAACAGGCGGCACGCGGATTTCAGGGGATGTGCCGCATTGGCCCAGCCTCAATCCCGCGATATCGGAACGCGGCTTCGTCAAGCTGCCCGACGGCACGCCGGTCTATGCTCGCAGCGCCCATCTCGACGAGAACCTCGACCTGCTGGTCGCGCGTGAATATTCCGCCGACCGGCGTGCGATGTTGCTGACCGTTGCCGTCTTCCTGTTGACCGGGCTGGTCATCGTGCTGGGGGTCATTGCCCTCGCACGCGCGACCAGCCAGCGCCTGTCGCAGCGCGTCGAAGGCATCAACGCGCTGTTTCGCGAGCCGGCGGACGCGCGGCTGGAGAGCCTGGCAACCCTGCCCGACCGCCCGGACGAGATCGACGAACTCGCCTGCCACAGCGCGGAAACGCTCGCGCGACAAGGGCGCCTGCTGCGGATGCACAAGCACATGTCCGACAATGTCGCGCATGAGATCCGCACACCGCTGATGCATCTCGACCAGAAGCTGGTGAAGGCGCTTGCCGCGGCTGCCGACGGGGGCGAAGCAACCGCGCTGGGCCAGGCGCGCAGCGATATTCGCGGGATCGCCGGGTTGCTCGACTCGCTGCTCGATATCGCCTCCAACGAGGCGCGCCGCGGCGACCGAGCCGGGCTCGAAACGGTCGATCTCTCCGCAATGGTCGAACAGATCGCCGAGCTTTACGAAGGCAGCTTCGAGGATGCGGGGTTGGCACTAACGACCGAAATCGCGCCCGGCGTCAGCTTTGCGGCGGAGCCGATGCAAGTAACCCGGCTGATTTCCAACCTGCTCGACAATGCGATCAAATATGTGCCGCGCGGCGGCATGGTGCAGCTCGCCTTGCAGCCCGGCCCACGCCTGATTGTGTCCGACAATGGCCCGGGCGTGCCGCCCGACCGGCGCGAGGCCATTTTCGACCGGTTCGTGCGCGCGGACCGGGGCGATGCATCGGGCCATGGGCTCGGGCTTGCCCTCGCGCGCGCAATCGCCGAACGTCACGGCTTGGCACTGTATCTTGCCGATAGTGACGACGGAGCGACATTCGTAGCGGAGCCGATGTGATGCGCCCAGCCCATGCCCTGCCCCCGATCCTGCTTATGGCGAGCCTGCTCGCCACCGCCTGTGCCAGCCACAGCGCCGAACCGGCCCTCTCAAGCAGCGAATATATGGGCGAAGATCGCGTCGAAACGGCAGCGCGACTGCTGGCGATTGCCGCCGACAGCCAGGACAGTGCCGACGCGCGGCATATGCGCGCAGTCTCCGTGCTTACACGGCTCGGTGTGCGGGCAGACGAAGGCGAGGAGGATATCGTCGCCGAATGGTCCGCCAGCCTGCCCGCCGACAGCAGCCCGCCGATGCGCGGGCGGCTGCTCGGCCCGGCCTATCGCAGCGGCACCTTGCCCCCCGGCAAGAGCATTTCGACCGAACAATTGTTCGAAGGCGGGCGGCAGGCGCAGGTGTCGATTTCGGGCAAGAACCACGCCCCCTTGCGGGTGATGATCCAGGACCGGCGGAACAACAATGTCTGCGATCCGGCACCCGGCAATCCGCGCAACTGCCGCTGGACCCCCGCCTACAGCAGCCGGTACGAAATCACCGTGTCCAATCCGGGGGACCAGCCGGTGACCTATTTCCTGGTGATCGGCTGAGTCGGCCGACCCGGGGCAATCAGGACAGGCCCAGCTCTTCCAGCGCCTGCGCGCGCAGCAGGTGCTTCTGCACCTTGCCCGATGCGGTGCGCGGGATTGCATCGGTAATCACCGCGCTTTTGGGTACCTTGAACTTCGCCAGGCGAGCCCCGCAATGGGCGATGACCTGTTCGGCAGTGATCCGCCGCCCCGCAACCGGGATGACATAGGCGCGCCCGACCTCGCCCCAGCGGTCGTCCGGCACGCCGACGATCGCCGCCTCCGCCACTTCGGGCAATTCGGCCAATGCCGCTTCCACCTCCGCCGGGTAGACGTTCTCCCCGCCGGAGATGTACATGTCCTTCTTGCGGTCCATGATGTAATAGAAGCCGTCTTCGTCCACCATCGCCGCATCGCCGGTGCGGAACCAGCCGTCACGGAATGTCCACGCGGTGAGTTCGGGCTGGTTCCAGTAGCCCGCAGCCACGCTGGGGCCGCGCAGCCACAGTTCGCCGGTTTCGCCGACGGGCAGCGGATTGCCATCATCGTCGGCAATCATCGGCTCGATGGTGACCCATGGCAGCCCGCACGACCCGGCCTTGTCGTAAAGCACGGCGAGGTCGCTGGTCGGCATGCCGAAGTTAGAGCCGGTTTCCGACATGCCGAACCCTTCGCCGATGCGGATTCCGGCGCCGGCATAACGCTGGCTCTGCGCCTTCGGATTGGGCGCACCGCCGATCGCCCAGACCTTGATCCCGCGCAGCTTTTCGGCGTCGAAGCTGGGCTGGTTCCACAGCGTCGCAGCCATCTGCGGCACAGAGAAATAATGGGTAATGCCCAGTTCGGGGTCGGACAGGCGCGCGAGCGTCAGCACCGGGTCGAAACCGGGGGTGATATAGACGCAGGCCCCGGCCTGGATCGGCGCGCGGCTGGCGGCGTGAAGGCCCGCCGTATGAAACAGCGGCATGTCGCACAGGAAGCGCGAGTGCATCGACACATCGTTGCCGAGGATAAAGCCGGTCGAACCCCAGAAGGCATTGCGTTCCGACAGCATCACCCCCTTGGGCCTGCCGCTGGTGCCGGAGGTGTAAAGCAGGCAGGACACTTCCTCGAACGGGCGCCGCGCATTCGCGGGTGGCACCGCGCCCGCCTCGCCCAGACCCAGCATCTCGCCGATGGCGATGGCCCGGCCTGCCGCAGCGGGCGCAGCAAAACCATCCTGCACGAAGACAATGGCAGGCTCGGCATCCTTCGCCAGCGCGTCTATTTCCGCTGCGGCCAGCCGCCAGTTGAATGGCACGAAGATGCAGCCTGCGCGGACGACCGCATATTGCAGCACCAGCATCTCGGCGCAGTTCTTCGACAGTGTCGCAATCCGCGCGCCACTGTTCGGACCGAGCCCTTCCACGAGCCATGCCGCCAGCCGATCTACCGCCGCGTCGAAGTGGCGATAGGTCCAGCTCCGGTCGTCGCCCATATCGACGACCGCAAGCTTGCCGGGGATCGACTTCGCGTAATTCGCGACCGGATCGAAGCGCATCTGTCTCTCCCCGCGGCGGGCGTCAGCCGTTGTCGACCTTGCTGGCGTCGAAGGTCCCCAGCCCCGGCTTGAAGCTCTTTTCATCGAGAAACTGGCGGGTCGCTTCCTTGCGAGCCGCCGCGCCGCCGAAGCTATGCAGCGCCTCCTGGGCGCGGATCTGGTAGTCGAGCGCATTGTCGTAGGTCATGTCGACCATCCGCCGCACCGTCCATTTCGTGGCACGCAGCGCATGCCCATCCTTCTTCTTCAGCGCCTCGCAGATTTCGAGCACGCGGGCCTTGAGCTTGTCCGCCGGAACCGCCTCGGTCACCAGCCCCTGCTCCTCGGCCTGCTTGCCGGACAGGTTCTCGCCCATCATGGCGTGATACATCGCCTTGCGGAACGGCATCAGCTCCTGCGCCACCTTGGATGCGCCGCCGCCGGGCAGGATGCCCCAGTTGATTTCCGACAGGCCGAACTGCGCATCTTCGCTGGCGATGGCGATATCGCAGCCGAACAGCGGGCCGTAGCCGCCGCCGAAACACCAGCCGTTGATCATCGCCACGGTCGGCTTTTCATACCACCGCAGCCGTTCGAACCAGCCGTAGCTTTCGCGCTGGCTCTTGCGGATCGCCCACAGGCCCTGCGCCTCGGTTTCGCGGAAATATTCCTTCAAATCCATACCCGCAGACCATGCTTCACCCTCGCCGGTCAGCACCAGGACCTTCACATCGTCACGGAATTCCAGTTCCTCCAGAACCGCCTTCATCCGGCGGTTGAGCTTGGGGCTCATGCAGTTACGCTTTTCGGGACGGTTGAAATAGACCCAGGCGATGTCGTCGGCGACTTCGTAGCGGACGGTATCTTCTTCGGCGCGGACGCCCTCGGCGGTGGTGGTCATGGGAAAGCTCCTCTCACGCGAATCGCGATTTCGCTATGTTCAATAACAATCGTGATTGCTATGCACAACAACAATCGCTAGGGATAGGCGATGCATGATCGCCTGCTGGCCCAACCCGGTTACGTCCTCCGCCGCGCGGCCAATGCCATGTCTGCGGAGCTGTCGCGCCGGCTGGGCGTACTCGGCCTGCGCGCCACCGATGCGAGCGTGCTGATCCTGCTGGAAGAAAGCCCCGGCATCACCGCCAGCGCGATCGGGCGGGCGATCGACATCCAGCGCGCCAATATGGTGCCCTTGCTGCGGCGACTGGAAGATGCGGGGCTGATCGACAAGACGCCGATCGACGGCAAGTCTCAGGGGCTGGCGCTGACCCGCTCAGGCCGCGACACGCTGGCCCAGGCTTGGACGATCATCGAGAGCTTCGAGCGCGAATTGCTCGAACGCATTCCCGCCGAACACCGCGATCATCTGCTGCCCGCCCTCACTGCGCTGTGGCAGGGCGAGGATGATTGAGCGCAGGCGCAAACCTCAGGGCAAATTACCGGTCAGCGCGTTAAGCTGCCACGCC
This sequence comes from Sphingomonadales bacterium, assembly GCA_014763545.1. GTDB lineage: Bacteria > Pseudomonadota > Alphaproteobacteria > Sphingomonadales > Sphingomonadaceae > JACXVD01. Next base: position 24,274 of record JACXVD010000035.1, on the reverse strand, counting down.
GCGAGCTGGTATTGGCTTTCTGCCTCGAGAAGCGCAGATTCGGCTTCGATCGCTTCGCGCTCCGCGTCGAGCACGGCCAGTGTCGGCTTGGCGCCAACCTTAGCTTCCAGCTTGGTGCCGCGCAGCGCCTCGGCTGCCGCATCGCGGCGCAGCCGTGCGGCATCGAGCATGCGCTCGGCCGTCTGGTAACCCTGCCAGGCGTCGATCACCATGCCATCGACGGTCAACCGGGCATCGCGTTCGCGCGCTTCGGCGGCCAGCTGGTCGGCATCGGCGGCCCGAACCTTTGCGGCGACGCGGCCGCCGCCAAACACCGTCCAGCGCCCACGCAGCCCGACCGAAACCGAATCCGCCTTGTAACCGGGGAAGAACTGGTCGCGCACATGCGCCGCTTCGGCATAGGCGCTGACCATCGGCATTCCTTCGGCGCGCGCGGAGCGCGAACCAGCTTCGGCGATCTTCACCGCCTGCGCGGCCTGCTGGAGCGCCGGATTGTTCTCATGCGCGAGGTCGAGCGCGGCATCGAGCGATTCAGGGATCGGTGGTGGCGGAGGAAGCGGGGCCAGATCGCCTGCCGGCTTGCCGGTCAGCCGCTGGTAGGCGGCTTCTGCGGAAGCGCGCTTGCCCTGCGCCTGCGCCAGTCCCGCTTCGGCTTCGGCCCGGCGGGCGCGCGCCTGTGCAACCTCGGTGCTGGCAATCTCGCCAACCTTGTAACGCAGCGACGCCTGGCGTTCGACTTCGCGCAATTCGCCCGCCAGCGTGCCGTAGCTCTGCTCCAGCTTCCGCGCGGTCAGGACATCGGTATAGGCTTTCACCGTCTGCACGACGGTGCGCGACCGGGCCTGCACGGCCTGTGCGCTGGCGACAGCCGCCCCGCCCTTCGCCTGGTCGATGGCCGAGGATACGCGCCCACCGGTGTAGAGGGGCATTTCCGCCACCGCCTGCGCCGCCACCGGTGTGGTATCATCCGCCGACAGGCCAAAGAAATTACCGTTGTCGATATAGCCCTTGCCGGCCGAGCCTTCGATCCGCGCCAGCGGATTGCCCTCTGCCCGCGCCTGGTCGACCCGCGCCTGCGCCGCCTTCTCGCCCGCATCGGCAGCTTCCACTGCGGGCGCATTGGCCAGCGCATCGGCGATGGCGCTCGTCAGATCCTGCGCATTCAGGGGAATTGCCCCGACAAGGCAGGCGAGCGGGAGGGTGGCAAGCAGCAGGCGGCGCATGGCGATACTCAGCGGAAAGCGTTGCCCGGGCGCACGCCCAGCTTCTTGAACACCATGGCTGCCGGGCAGAAGCCGGTGAAGCTCGACTGGAGCATGTTGAAGCCTGCGAACATCGTCAGGAACAGCCAGTTCGGGTTGACGAAATAGCCCAGCAGCGCGCTGGCCAGCACGACGAAACCGGCAAAACGCAGGACGGCGGCATCAAGAGTCATGGTGTATATTCCTTACTTGCGCTGCAGCTTGCGCAGGCCAAGCGCCTGCAACCCCAGCCGTTCGGCCATCGGTTCGGCCTTGCCGGTGCGGATCTTGTGGAGGAAGAACTTCTCGAAGGCGATCTTCGCAAGGTGGACCCACTTGCCGTCGGACGACCAGTTGAGGTTGCGCGGCGGGATCTGCGGTTCGGCCACGAAGGCCACGCCGCCGTCGCCGAAGTCGGCCAGGCACACCGCGTTCCAGGTCGCCTGCGTCACCGGCTCGCGCCCGGCCAGTTCATCCTTCAAATTCTCGGCGATGGCAGACACCATCGATTCGATCATGAAGCCGGTCTTGGGCACACCGACCGGAACCGGGGTCGGCCCGACCGGCGGGATCGCGACGCACACGCCCAGCGAATAGACATTCTTGAAATTCGGGTTGCGCTGGTACTGGTCCGCCAGGATGAAGCCGCGCGGATTGACCAGCCCTTCCACCCCCATCACCGCGGGAATGCCGCGGAATGCCGGGAGGATCATCGAGAAGCCGAAGGGCAGTTCGTGGTTCTTCTTGGTCGAGCCGTCCTCGTTGACTTCCTCGACATACATCATGCCGTCTTCGACCTTGGAGACCTTGGTGTTGCAGATCCACTTGATGTGGCGGTTGCGCATCTCGCTTTCGAGCAGGCCCTTGGTATCGCCCACACCATCGAGGCCGAGGTGGCCGACATAGGGTTCGGCGGTGATGAAGGTCATCGGCACCTTGTCGCGAATCTTGCGCTTGCGCAGTTCGGTATCGACGATCATCGCGAATTCGTAGGCCGGGCCGTAGCACGAGGCGCCCTGGGCGGCGCCGATCACGATCGGCTTGGGGTCCGCGCACAGCTTGTCGAACATGTCGGCTGCCATGGTCGCATGATCGGTGGCACAGATCGACTGGGTGAAGCCGCCATGGGGGCCGAAGCCCTCGATCTCGTCGAACGCCAGCTCAGGGCCGGTGGCAATTACAAGATAATCGTAAGTGACCGAGGTGCCATCATTGAGCTCGAGGCGGTTTTCCGCCGGATGCACGCGCTTGCAGCCCACGGCGGTGAATTCGATGCCGCGCTTCTTCATCACCGGCGGCAGGTGCACCTTGATCGCATCGGGTTCGCGCCAGCGCACGGCAACCCACGGATTCGACGGGATAAACCAGTAGTTTTCCTGATCGCTGACGACCGAAACGCGGGCTTTCCCCTTGGTCGCCTGCTTGATTTCATAAGCTGCGATCGAGCCGCCCAAGCCGGCGCCGAGGATTACGATATGGGGTTGAGACATGGCCTTTCCTTCCGCCTTCCCTGAGCGCGCGACATTAAGGAGTGCGCCGCCCGTTATGCTGGTTGACTAATATAAGTGTTACACAATATACGCAAGTGCTAAAGTGAAAGGGTCGATAGCCGCAAGGCCGGCCCGAGCAAAGGGAAACACGCCATGATCTTCGGTTTCGGAAAACCGCGCCACAAGGAACTGACCGCGAACGAACTCGATTCGCTGATCCGCGAAGGAAAGGCGAAAGTGGTCGACGTGCGCGAAGTGAATGAATTCCACGCCGGCCACATCCCCGGCGCGATCAACATGCCGCTCTCGACCTTCCAGGCATCCAAGCTGCCGCATGAGGAAGGCAAGATGCTGGTGCTCAACTGCCAGGGCGGCGTCCGCTCGGCCAAGGCGCTCGACAAATGCGCGATGGCAGAGCAGGTCGTCGACACGCATCTCGCCGGCGGCATGGTCGCCTGGGCACGCGCCGGCCTGCCGATCGAACGGTAAGCCGAACCGGGGACACGAATAATGCGCACCAATATCCTGGCACCACTGGCCCTCGTCGCACTGCTCGCCGTGCCGCTCACCGGTTGCGGCAGCAGCGAAGAGGCGGCCGAAGTCGCCAAGGCTCCGGCAGGTCCGCGGCTGGTCGTCCAGCAGAGCGATGCGATCACCTGGCAGGATGTCGCCGCCGAAGTCGCCACCGTCGACCAGGCGCAGGTGCTGGCGCGCATTCCCGGTATCCTGACCTCGCTGACCGTTCGCGAAGGCGATATGGTGCGCAAGGGCCAGGTCATCGGGCGGATCGTCGATAGCCAGCTGGGTTATCAGGCCGGGGCCTATGGCGCGCAGGCCGCCGCCGCACAGGCGCAGGTTGCGCAGGCCCAGGGCGATTATGACCGGGTCAAATATCTCTATGACAACGGCGTCTATTCCAAGGCGCGGCTGGAACAGGCGCAGGCCGCCCTGGCGGCGGCGCGGGCACAGGTTCGCGCTGCACAGGCCCAGCAATCCGCGGTCGGCGCGGTTGCCGGGCAAGGCGCCGTGATCGCCCCGGCAAGTGGCCGCGTGTTGCGCGCCGATATCCCCGCCGGTGCGCCGGTGGCCCCGGGCATGGCGATTGCGGTGATCACCGCAGGGCCCACCGTCGTGCGCCTCGAAATGCCCGAATCGCTGGCCGAAAAGGTGCATTCCGGCTCGCGCGTGGTGACCGATTCGCTCGATGGCCAGGAACGCACCGGCGGCGTGATCAAGCTCTACCCGTCGATCACCGCCGGGCAGGTGACCGCCGATGTGGACATGCCGGGGATCGACAATCGCTTCATCGGCAGGCGGATCGCGGCGCGGGTCGAAACCGGCCAGCGCAAGGCGTTGCTCGTTCCGGCCGACTACGTCACCACCCGCTATGGCATCGACTATGTCAGCGTGCTGGCGAAGGATGGCTCGGCAACCGAAGTCCCGGTGCAGACCGCTTCGGCCAAGGTTGACGGCAAGATCGAGATCCTGACCGGCATTTCGGCTGGCGATACGCTGGTCGGCCCGGCCGCGAGGGCCGCCGGCAAATGAACCTCGGCATCTCGGGCAAGCTGACCCGGGCGACCATCAAGTCGCCGATTACCCCGCTGTTCCTGCTTGCGGCGATCGTGGTCGGGCTGATCGCGACGATCACCATCCCACGCGAGGAAGAACCGCAGATCAAGGTTCCGCTGGTCGATGTGATGGTACAGGCCCCCGGCCTGTCCGCACCCGATGCCGCAGAGCTGGTTGCCAAGCCGCTCGAAACCATCGTGCGCAGCGTCGACGGGGTGGAGCATGTCTATACCCAGGCGCAGGACAACGGGGTGATGGTCACTGCGCGCTTCCTCGTCGGGTCGAACCCCGAGGATGCGGCGATCCGGATCAACGAGAAGATCCAGGCCAACCTCAATCGCATTCCCGTGGGCATCCCACCGCCCCAGATCACGGTGCGCGGGATCAACGATGTGCCGATCGTGGTGCTCACGCTCACGCCCAAGCCCGGCGCTCCGGGGAATTGGGACGATCGGGCGCTGGCCGAACTGGCGCGCAAATTGCGCACCGAAGTGGCCAAGGTGAACGATGTCGGCCTGACCTTCATCACCGGGGGCCAGCGCGAGGCGCTGCGGGTCATCCCCGACCCGGCGAAGCTTGGCGCCTATCGCGTGCCGCTCGGCAGCGTGATCGAGGCGGTGCAGCAGGCCAATCGCGCCTTTCCCGCCGGCACCGTGCGCGAACAGGGCAGCACGGCGCTGGTCATTGCCGGGCAGAGCCTGCGCGACGCCGACGAACTCTCGCGCCTGACCGTGCGGTCGATCACCGGCGCCCCGGTGCTGCTGTCCGACGTCGCCCGCGTCGAACAATCCTCGACCCAGGACCAGGCGCGCTCGTGGCGCTGGGCGAAGGGCGAGGACGGCAAGTGGACCATGGCCCCCGCCGTCAGCCTCGCCATCGCCAAGCGCGCAGGCGCCAATGCGGTGACCGTGTCGGAACAGGCGGTCGAACGGGTCAAGACGCTGGAAGGCAAGCTGATCCCCGACAGCGTGGAAGTCTCGATCACCCGCAATTATGGCGAAACGGCGAACGAGAAGGCCAATGAGCTGATCTTCCACCTCGCGCTGGCGACGGTGTCGATCGTGCTGCTGATCGGTTTCGCCATCGGCTGGCGCGAAGCGGGGGTAACCGCGATCGTGATCCCCACCACCATCCTGCTGACCATGTTCGCCTCGAACATCATGGGCTTCACCATCAACCGCGTCAGCCTGTTCGCGCTGATCTTCTCCATCGGCATCCTTGTCGACGACGCGATCGTGATGATCGAGAATATCGCGCGGCACTGGGCCATGCCGGATGATCGCAGCCGGATCGACGCGGCGGTCGAGGCGGTGGCCGAAGTCGGCAATCCGACGATCATCGCCACGCTCACCGTGGTTGCCGCACTGCTGCCGATGCTGTTCGTTTCGGGGCTGATGGGGCCGTACATGGCGCCGATCCCGATCAACGCGTCGGCGGCGATGATCTTCTCCTTCTTCGTCGCCGTCATCATTGCGCCGTGGCTGATGATCCGCTTCGCGCGCAGTGCGCTGGCCGGGCACGAGCACGAGGATGCCCATGGTGGAAAGCTCGGCGCGCTCTACGCGAAATATGCGGCGCGGGTGATCCGTACACCGGGCAGCGCGAAGCGGTTCCTGATCGCGGTCGGGATTGCGACGCTTGTCGCCTGTTCGATGTTCTACTTCAAGGCGGTGACGGTGAAGCTGCTGCCGTTCGACAACAAGAGCGAGATCCAGCTGGTCGCCGACATGCCCGAAGGCACCAGCCTGGAAGAAACCTCGCGTGTGCTCGAACAGGCGTCGGCTGCGGCCCGCACCATTCCCGAAGTGACCTCGATGGAAGCCTATGCAGGCACTTCGGCGCCGTTCAATTTCAACGGACTGGTCCGGCACTATTTCCTGCGCGACAAGCCGGAAATGGGTGACCTGATGATCACCCTGCTGCCCAAGGGCGACCGTTCGCGGGCCAGCCACGATATTGCCGTGGCACTGCGCGAAAAACTCACCGCCATCCCCCTGCCCAAGGGTGCCTCGCTCAAGGTCGTCGAAACCCCGCCCGGCCCGCCGGTGCTGGCAACATTGCTGGCGGAGATCTACGGCCCCGACGAAGCCACCCGGATCAAGACTGCCGAGCAGGTGGAGCAGATCTTCAAATCGGTGCCGTTCATCGTCGATGTCGACAACAGCGTGGGCGATCCGCGCCCGACGCTGCGGCTGGTGCCCGACCGCTCCAAGCTCGACCATTACGGGATTTCCGAGCGGCAACTGTTCGATTCGATCGGCGCGCTGGGCGGTCAGGTGGTCGGCTATGCCCCGCGCGGCAGCGAACGCGAACCGCTGCCTATCGAGATCGCGCTCGACCAGTCGCAGCAGACCTGGTCCACCGCGATCGAGGCGACACCGGTCGCGGTGACGCAGGGCCCTGCCGGTCCGCAGCTCGTCCGCCTCGGCGAACTGGTGGATGCCAAGATCGCCCCCGGCAACACGGCGCTGTTCCGCCGCGACGGGCACGGGACCGTGATGGTCACCGCCGAGCTGGCGGGCCGTTACGAAGCGCCAATCTACGGCATGCTGGCGGTCGACAAGGCGATCGACGATTACGACTGGGCCGCTCACGGGCTGACCAAGCCGGAAATTTCGCTCAACGGCCAGCCGGACGACGAAGCGCACACCACCCTGCTGTGGGACGGCGAATGGGAGATCACCTGGGTGACCTTCCGCGATATGGGCGCGGCCTTCATGGTCGCCCTGCTGGGCATCTATGTGCTGGTCGTCGGCCAGTTCCGCAGCTTCACCATCCCGCTGGTGATCCTCACTCCGGTGCCGTTGACCCTCGTCGGGATCGTTCTGGGCCACATCCTGTTCCAGGCCCCCTTCACCGCCACGTCGATGATCGGCTTCATCGCGCTGGCGGGGATCATCGTGCGCAATTCGATCCTGTTGGTCGATTTCATCCGGCATACGAGGACCGCCGAAAAGAGCCTGCGCCAGACGCTTCTCGAAGCGGGCATGATCCGCTTCAAGCCGATCGTGCTGACTGCGGCGGCGGCGATGATCGGCGCGGCGGTGATCCTGACCGATCCGATCTTCCAGGGGCTGGCGATTTCGCTGCTGTTCGGCCTTGCATCCTCTACCTTGCTGACGGTGCTGGTGATCCCGGCGATCTACATCGTGCTGCGTGACGACGGTCGCCCGCTGGACGGCGGCCTGCCCGGCAGCGGTGGCGACGAAGAAGCAGAGGCTGCGCATTGAAGCACGCCGACTTCCTCGACCTGGCCACACAGGCCGATGCGATGGCCGCGCGCCTGCGGCTGATGGGCAACCGCGAACGGCTGTTGATGCTGTGCCGGATGGGCGAAGGCGAGGTTTCGGTGGGCGAGCTGGTGGAGATGAGCGGCCTGTCGCAATCCTCTGTCTCGCAGCATTTGTCGATGCTGCGCGAAGAAGGCGTGGTGACCATTCGCGGTGACGCGCAAACGCGCTATTACAGCCTCAACGATCCGGTGATCCGCGCGATCATCGAAACGCTGTGCGACGTCTGCCGCCAAGGCTGTGCCGCGCCGAAGGCCGCCTGACCGCATCGCTTGACTGGAGAAGGATCCATGGCCGAAACCTTGATGATTGCCTGCCCTACCTGCGCCGCGATCAACCGCGTGCCGGCAGAAAAGCTCGGCTCGGGCGGCAAGTGCGGCAAGTGCCATTCGCCGCTGTTCACGGCCCATCCGGTTACGCTGACCGCCGCCAATTTCGAGGCGCATGCCACCCGCAGCGATATTCCGCTGCTGGTCGATTTCTGGGCCAGCTGGTGTGGCCCTTGTCGCCAGATGGCGCCCGCCTTCGAAGCCGCGGCAGCGCAGTTGGAACCGCACATGCGGCTGGGCAAGCTCGATACCGAAGCGCAGCAGGCGATTGCCGCGCGCTATCGCATCCAGTCAATCCCCACGCTGGCCCTGATTTCCAAGGGACAGGAAATTGCGCGGCAGGCCGGCGCCATGCCGACCGGTGCGATCGTCAACTGGGCGCGGCAGGCACTGGCGCGCTGATCGCCCTGCCCTACTGGTATTTGCCGTCGCAATAGATCAGCGGATGGGTGCCGTCGCCCATGTGAACCGCTTGCACCAGCCCGATCACGATCATGTGGCTGCCATATTCGATCAGGCGGTCGATGCGGCACTCGATCGCGGCCAGCGCGTCCCCCATCACCGGCACACCGCTTGCAGTGGCGCGCCAATTGCCATCACGGAAACGCTGTTCGCGCAGCGTCGGCGTGCCGAAGGCGGTGGAAACCTCGGCATGGCCGCGTTCGAGCACGTTGACGGAAAAGGATTTCCCCTCCGCCAGCGCGGCCATCATCCCCGCCGCCTTGTTGATGCAGACCAGCAATGCCGGCGGATCCATCGACAGCGATGTCACCGAGGTCGCGCTCATTCCCGCCCATTCGCCGTCATGGTCGCAGGCGACCACCGAAACGGCGGACGCCAGCCGACGCATCGACTGGCGGAACTGATCGGCGAGCAGAGCGGCGCGCTCCAGCGACATGGCATCGAGATCCTGCATCGCCGCCATTCCTAGCGCCAAACCCCGGATTCGGGAACAGGCGAACGGCGCGCGCCGATTGATCGCCCTGCTCAGCTTTCTGCCAGCTGCGGCAGGTAATGCGCCCCTTCCCCGGTGAGGAAATCGCGCAGGGCAAGCGAGGCGGAACTCAAGGTGCGCTTGCCCGGCGTGACACAATACCATTGGCGCAGGATGGGCAGCCCTTCGACGTCCAGCACGCTCAGCCACCCCTGCCCGACTTCCGCCGCGACCGTGTGCGCGGAAAGCAGCGCGATGCCGAGCCCGGCCATGACCGCCTGCTTGATCGATTCGTTCGACCCCATGTCCATGCCCAGATTGTCGCGCTTTTCGGGCAGGTCGGCAAAATAGAGGTCGAGCGAATTGCGCGTGCCCGATCCGCGCTCGCGCAGCAGGAAGGTTTCTTCGATCAGCCGTTCCTTGCGGATCTGTCTCTGGCCCGCCAGCGGATGGCCTGGGGCCGCGATCACCACAAAGGGATGGTCGCCGATCACTGCCGATTCCAGCGGCAGATCGCGCGGCGGCCGGCCCATGATGACCAGATCGAGTTCGTTGTGCCGGATGCGGTCGATCGTCTCGGTCCGGTTGCCGACGAGGAACTGCACCTCGATCCCCGGATGACGCCGGGAGAAAGCAGCAATCATTGCCGGCGCGAAATATTTTGCGGTCGACACCGCACCCAGTCGCACCCGGCCAAGCCGCCCGGAAACCATCGCCCTGGTTTCATCCTCCAGCGCATGCAGCCGTTCGAGTACTTCTTCGGCAGCGGCGACGACCGCTTGCCCGATCTCGGTCGGGACGAGGCCGGCCCGCGTGCGGTCGAACAGCCGCGCGCCGATCTCATCCTCCGCTGCGCGCAATTGCAGCGTCACGGCGGGACCGGTCAGCCCGAGTGTCGCTGCGGTGCGATTGATCCGCCCGGTTCGCGCCAGCGAACGGATCGCGGCAAGCTGGCGGAGGGACAGGTTGAGCATCCCACAAGAGTAAGCGTTCCTTATTTTAAATAGCAAGAGATTAAACTGTCATAATATTAGAATCATCGCATACTCGCTCCCGGAGAGAATGAAGGAGAGGCGAGATATGATTCTCGAAGCGGCCCTTTCGCGGCTGGCCGAACGCGGCAAACTGGAATCCGATGTCGCGGCGGTGATCTCGCGCCTCGCCTTGGCCGCCGTTTCGGTGCGGGGCATCATCAACGATGGCGCACTCGGCAATGCCTTTGGCGGCAAGCGCAGCACCCGCAACGCGGGCGGCGACGAGCAGCACTCGCTCGACATCCATGCCGACGAACTGTTCATGTCGGCGATGCACAAGTCCCCGGTGCGCTATTACGCGACGGAGGAACTCGAACGCCCCGTCCGCCTCCAGCCGGACAAGCAGCTGGCACTGGCCATCGACCCACTCGACGGTTCGTCCAACATCGACACCAATGTCTCGATCGGGACGATTTTTTCGATCCTGCCTGCGGTCGACGACGACAGCGATACCGAAGCGAGTTTCAAGCAGCCCGGCACGGCGCAGCTTGCCGCTGGCTTCTTCATTTACGGGCCGCAACTCGCGCTCGCCCTGACCTGGGGCGAAGGGTTGCACACCTTCATCTATTCCGCCCGCAAGGATGCCTTCGTCAAAGTCCACGAAGGGCTGACCATTTCGCGCAAGGCGCATGAATTCGCGATCAACGCGTCCAATGCACGCCATTGGGACGAAGCGGTGCGGGCCTATGTCGACGATTGCCTCGCCGGCAGCTCCGGCCCGCGCGAAAAAGACTACAACATGCGCTGGATCGCCTCGCTGGTGGCCGATTGCTACCGCATCCTGATGCGCGGCGGGGTGTTCCTCTACCCCGGCGATTCCCGCGCCGGATACGGCCGCGGCAGGTTGCGGCTGGTGTATGAAGCCAACCCGATCGCGATGATCATCGAACAGGCGGGCGGCAGCGCGATCGACGGCGAAAACCGCATCCTCGACCTCGTGCCCAGCGAGCTCCACCAGCGCACCCCGCTGATCTTCGGATCGGCCGACGAGGTCGAGCGCATCGGCCGCTACTTCGCCGATCCTGGCGCGATCGGCGAACGCGCGCCGCTGTTCGGCACACGCGGCCTGTTCCGGGTCTGAGGGGGAGTACAAGACATGTCGGTCAAACACCCGATTATCGCCATCACCGGCTCCTCCGGAGCAGGGACCACCACGGTCAAGGACACGTTCGAAAAGATCTTCACCCGCGAAAGCGTCTCGGCTGCCTCGATCGAGGGCGATGCCTTCCACCGTTACGACCGCGAGGGGATGAAGGCGAAAGTTGCCGAGGAGAAGGACCGGGGCAACGAATTCACCCATTTCCACGTCGATGCCAACGAGCTGGAGACGCTGCAGGATATCTTCGCCGAATACGGACGACAGGGCACCGGGCGCACCCGCACCTATGTGCATGACGATGCGGAGGCGGAGAAATACGGCCAGCCGCCCGGCACCTTCACCCCCTGGCGCGAATTCGAGCCGAGCGACCTGCTGTTCTACGAAGGGCTGCACGGCTGCGTGAAGCACGGCGAGCTCGACCTCGCGGCCTTGTGCGACCTCAAGATCGGCGTCGTCCCGGTGATCAATCTCGAATGGATCCAGAAGATCCACCGCGACCGGGCGACCCGCGGCTATTCGACCGAGGCGGTGACCGACACGATCCTGCGCCGCATGCCGGATTATGTGAACTACATCTGCCCGCAGTTCTCGCAGACCGACATCAACTTCCAGCGCGTGCCGATCGTCGACACCTCCAACCCCTTCATCGCGCGGTGGATTCCCACCCCGGCGGAATCGATCCTGGTGATCCGCTTCTCGCGGCCGCAGGGGATCGATTTCCCCTATTTGCTGTCGATGATCCACAACAGCTACATGTCGCGCGCCAATTCGATCGTGGTGCCGGGCGACAAGCTGGATCTGGCGATGCAGCTGATCTTCACGCCGATGATCCACAAGCTGGTCGAACGCAAGAAGCGGGCGTTGTGAGCATGGCCGCCGACCTGCTCTCCCCCGCCCCCGCGACCACGGCCGGCGAAGCCGCGATGGCCAATGCGATCCGCGCGCTGGCGATGGACGCGATCCAGCGCGCGAACAGCGGCCACCCGGGCATGCCGCTGGGCATGGCGGACGTCGCCACGGTGCTGTTCAACCGTTTCCTGCGGATTGATCCGGCCAACCCCGACTGGCCCGACCGCGACCGCTTCGTGCTTTCCGCCGGGCATGGCTCGATGCTGCAATATGCGATCCACCACCTGCTCGGCTATGCCGACATGGGGATCGAGCAACTGCGCAATTTCCGCCAGCTGGGCAGCACGACGCCGGGGCATCCGGAGTATGGCCACACGCTGGGCGTCGAGACGACGACCGGCCCGCTTGGCCAGGGGCTGGCGACCGCTGTGGGCATGGCCATCGGCCAGAAGCTGGAGGCAGCCCGCTTCGGTGCGGAGCTGTCGGCCCACCGGACCTATGTCATCGCGGGCGACGGCTGCCTGGAAGAAGGGATCAGCCAGGAGGCGATCGACCTTGCCGGACGGTTGCGGCTCGACCGGCTCATCGTCTTGTGGGACGACAACGAGATATCGATCGACGGGCCGATCAGCCTATCGAGCCGGACCGACCAGCTCGCGCGCTTCGCTGCCAGCGGTTGGGACGTGATGGCGGTGGACGGGCACGATACCGAAGCCGTCGCCGCTGCGCTGACCCGGGCGCAGGAAGCGCGCAACCCGGTGCTGATCGCCTGCAAGACCGTGATCGGCAAGGGTGCGCCGAGCGTCGAAGGCAGCGAAAAGGCGCATGGCGCACCGCTGGGCGACGACGGCATTGCGCAGGCGCGCGAAGCGATGGGCTGGCCCCACCCGCCATTCGAAATCCCGGCGGAAATCTACGCCGCATGGCACGCCATCGCGCAGCGCGGCGCACGCATGCGGCGGGCATGGATCGACCGGGCGCTGGCAACGCCTGTCGGCGAGCACTTGCTGGATGCGCATGGCGCGCGCGATGTGTCCCCGGCTGTCGCCGCCCTCACCGCCTTCCGCGCCGAACATCTTGCCGCCAGGACCAAGGTCGCAACGCGCAAGGCGTCGCAAATGGCGCTCGAGGTAATCAACGCCGCCACCGGGCTGACCATCGGCGGCTCGGCCGATCTGACCCACTCCAACCTGACCGTCACCAGTGGGATGCACGCGGTCGGCCCCGGCGATTTTGCGGGCCGCTATATCCATTACGGAATCCGCGAACATGGCATGGCGGCGGCGATGAACGGCATCGCGCTGCACGGCCCCTTCATCCCCTATGGGGGCACTTTCCTGTCCTTCGCGGACTATGCCCGCGGCGCCATGCGCCTCTCCGCCCTGATGGCGGTCGGGGTCATCTATGTGATGACGCATGATTCCATCGGCCTGGGCGAAGATGGCCCGACCCATCAACCGATCGAACATCTCGCCATGCTGCGCGCTACGCCGAACCTGGCAGTGTTCCGCCCGGCAGACATCGTCGAGACTGCAGAGGCATGGGAACTCGCACTCGAACAGCGCGACCGGCCCAGTGTCCTGGTGCTTTCGCGCCAGAACCTGCCGTTGCTGCGCGATCCGCAACACGGCGCTGCCAATGCCAGCGCGCGCGGTGCCTATGTCCTGCGCGCCTGCGAAGGTGAGCGCGACATTACGCTGATCGCGACCGGTTCGGAGGTCGAAATCGCCGTCACCGCCGCCGAAATGCTCGCCGCCGACGGGATCGCCGCGGCAGTCGTCTCCATGCCTAGCTGGGATCGGTTCGAGGTGCAGGACGCGGCCTATCGCGCGCATGTTCTCGGTACCGCACCGCGCATCGCCATCGAGGCGGCGGCACGGATGGGCTGGGATCGCTGGATCGGCGAGGATGGCGCCTTCATCGGCATGACCGGTTTCGGCGCATCGGCCCCGGCGGGCGATCTCTACGAACATTTCGGCATCACCGCTGCGCATGCGGCACAAACGGCACGCGACCTGCTCGCCGGCCGGAACTCCGATTGAACGGGAAGGATACCAGCATGGCGAAGATCACCCTCAGGCAATTGCTCGATCACGCAGCAGAGCGCGGATACGGCGTGCCTGCCTTCAACATCAACAATATGGAGCAAGCCCTCGCCATCATGGATGCGGCGACCGATTGCGATGCGCCGGTGATCCTGCAGGCATCGCGCGGGGCACGCTCCTACGCAGGCGACATCATGCTCTCGCATATGGTCGATGCGCTGGCGCAGATGTATCCCGACATCCCGATCTGCCTCCACCAGGATCACGGCAACAGCGAGGCGACCTGCCTTTCCGCGATACAGAGCGGCTTCACCTCGGTGATGATGGACGGCTCGCTCGAAGCCGACGCCAAGACGCCTGCCAGCTATGATTACAACGTCGCCATCACCAGCCGGGTGACCGAGATGGCCCATGCCGTCGGCGCCTCGGTCGAAGGCGAGCTGGGCGTACTCGGCTCGCTCGAAACCGGCATGGGTGAGGCGGAGGACGGACATGGCGCGGAAGGCGTGCTGAGCCACGACCAGCTGCTGACCGATCCCGACCAGGCAGTCGACTTCGTGATGCGCACCGGCTGCGATGCGCTCGCCATCGCCTGCGGAACCTCGCACGGTGCCTATAAATTCAGCCGCAAGCCCGATGGCGAGATCCTGGCGATGGGCGTGATCGAGGAGATCAACCGCAAGCTGCCCGGCATCCATCTGGTCATGCACGGGTCCAGCTCCGTCCCGCAGGAATTGCAGGACATCATCAACGCGCATGGCGGCGAGATGCCGCAAACCTACGGCGTGCCCGTGGAAGAGATCGTCCGCGGCATCCGCCACGGCGTGCGCAAGGTCAATATCGACACCGATTGCCGCATGGCCATGACCGGCCAGTTCCGCCGCGTCGCGACGGAAAACCCCGCCGAATTCGATCCGCGCAAATTCCTCAAGCCTGCGATGGACGCGATGCGCACGCTTTGCCGCGACCGCTTCGAAGCCTTCGGCACGGCAGGCAATGCCAGCCGCATCAAGCCGATCCCGATGGCCGAAATGGCCCGCCGCTACGCCGCCGGGGTGCTCGCCCCCGCCGCGCAACAGAAGAATGCCGCCTGACCCCGATTTGCAGTCCGCAGGAAAGGACAAGACAATGAACGCTGAAACCGAACTTACCGGCAAGGCCCGCTATTCCGCCGGCGTGCTGAAATATGCGCAGATGGGCTATTGGGACGGGGATTACGAACCCAAGGACACCGACATCATCGCGCTGTTCCGCATCACCCCGCAGGACGGTGTGGACGAAATCGAGGCCGCCGCCGCCGTCGCCGGGGAAAGCTCGACCGCGACCTGGACCGTGGTGTGGACCGACCGGCTGACCGCCTGCGACAAATATCGCGCCAAGGCCTATCGCGTCGATCCGGTGCCCAATTCTCCGGGCGAATTCTTCGCCTATATCGCCTACGACCTCGACCTGTTCGAAGGCGGTTCGATCGCCAATCTGACCGCTTCGATCATCGGCAACGTCTTCGGCTTCAAACCGCTCAAGGCACTGCGGCTCGAAGACATGCGGCTGCCCGTCGCCTATGTGAAGACCTTCCAGGGCCCAGCGACGGGCATCGTCGTGGAGCGCGAACGGCTGAACGTCTATGGTCGGCCACTGCTCGGGGCGACGGTGAAGCCCAAGCTGGGCCTGTCGGGCCGCAACTATGGCCGCGTGGTCTATGAGGCACTGCAGGGCGGGCTCGACTTCACCAAGGACGACGAGAACATCAACTCGCAGCCCTTCATGCATTGGCGCGACCGGTTCCTCTATTGCATGGAAGCGGTCAACCGCGCGAGCGCCGCGACCGGCGAGGTCAAGGGCACATATCTCAACATCACCGCCGCGACGATGGAAGACATGTACGAGCGCGCCGAATTCGCCAAATCGCTCGGTTCGGTGATCGTGATGATCGACCTCGTGATCGGCTACACCGCGATCCAGTCGATGGCGAAATGGGCGCGGGCCAACGACATGATCCTGCACCTCCACCGCGCAGGCCACTCCACCTACACCCGCCAGCGCAGCCACGGCGTCAGCTTCCGTGTGATCGCCAAATGGATGCGGCTGGCGGGCGTCGATCACCTGCACGCCGGGACCGTAGTCGGCAAGCTTGAAGGCGATCCTGCCACGACCAAGGGGTATTACGATATCTTCCGCGAAGAATATAACCCGATGGCGCTGGAGAACGGGATCTTCTTCGACCAGGATTGGGCCAGCCTCAACAAGATGATGCCGGTCGCCTCGGGCGGGATCCATGCCGGGCAGATGCACCAGCTGATCCATTATCTCGGCGAAGACGTGGTGCTGCAATTCGGCGGCGGCACGATCGGCCATCCCGATGGCATCGCGGCGGGCGCCACCGCCAACCGGGTTGCGCTGGAAAGCATGGTCTTCGCCCGCAACGCCGGGCGGGACATCTGGAACGAAGGGCCGGACATCCTGCGTGCCGCGGCGAAGAGCTGCTCGCCGCTCGAACGCGCCCTCGAAACGTGGAAGGACGTGTCGTTCAACTACACCTCGACCGACGCGCCCGACTTCGCACCGACTCCCGAAGTCGCGATGTAAGCCCCTATTCCCAAGGAGAAATCCCATGCGTCTGCGCCAAGGACAATTCAGCTTCCTGCCCGACCTGACCGACGACCAGATCCGCGAGCAGGCCCAATATGCGATCGACAACGGCTGGGCCGTCTCGGTCGAATATACCGACGATCCCCATCCGCGTAACAGCTATTGGGACATGTGGTGCCGCCCGATGTTCGATAATCCCGACGCGGCCGCACTGGTGTTCGAGGTGAACGAATGCCGCAAGGAACATGGCGGGAAATACATCCGCGTGATCGCCTTCGACAGCAGCCACGGCTGGGAATCGATCCGCATGAGTTTCATCGTCAACCGCCCGGCGGACGAACCCGGCTTCCGCCTGGTGCGCCAGGAAGTGGACGGTCGTTCGATCCGCTACACCATCGAAAGCTACGCGGTCCGTGAGCCCGAAGGGCGTCGCTACGCCTGACGGACCGTGTGTGGGCGGCGGCTCCTTCTCCAACCACCCTCGGGCCGCCGCCCTTCTTCCATTCGCAGCGAGCAGCAGGATCATGAGCACCGCCACCACCGCCGAAAGCGAACACGAACCGTCTCCACCGCCGCAGGAAGTCGATCTTGCGGCAGTGTTCGAGGACAGCGGCGTCAAGGACGTGCTGCACGAAATCGACGAGACGATGATCGGCCTCGGCCCGGTCAAGCAGCGCATCCGCGAAATGGTCGCCCTGCTGCTGGTCGACCGCGCGCGGCGCGACATGGGCCTCGCCACCGAAACACCCACGCTGCACATGAGCTTCACCGGCAACCCCGGCACGGGCAAGACCACCGTCGCGCTGAAGATGGCGGACCTGCTCCACCGGCTCGGCTATGTCCGCAAGGGCCATCTGGTCACCGTGACGCGCGACGACCTCGTCGGCCAATATATCGGCCACACCGCGCCCAAGACCAAGGAAGTGCTGAAGAAGGCGATGGGCGGCGTGCTGTTCATCGACGAGGCCTATTACCTCTATCGCCCCGAGAACGAGCGCGATTACGGCCAGGAAGCGATCGAGATCCTGTTGCAGGTGATGGAGAACAATCGCGACGATCTGGTGGTGATCCTTGCCGGATATGGCGACCGGATGGACCGCTTCTTTTCCAGCAACCCCGGCTTCCGCTCGCGCATCGCGCACCACATCGACTTCCCCGACTACGACGACGACGAATTGGTGCGCATCAGCCAGATTATGCTCGACCAGCAGAACTATGCGCTGGATGACGAAGCGCGCGAAGTGCTGTTGCGCTATGTCGCGCTGCGCCGCCAGCAACCGCATTTCGCCAACGCCCGCTCAATCCGCAATGCACTCGACCGGGCGCGGCTGCGGCAGGCGAACCGCCTGTTCCTGCGCAACCAGGGGCCGGTCAGCCGTGAAGACCTGTCCACCATCCGCGCGGAGGATCTGTTGGCCAGCCGCGTCTTCACCATGGGCATGCCCGACGCGGACGCCGCGCCGTGACGCCGCCGATCATCGCTCCTTCATTGCTGTCGGCCGATTTTTCGGTCCTGCGCGACGAAATCCAGGCGGTCGAACGGGCGGGCGCCGACTGGATGCATCTCGATGTGATGGATGGGCATTATGTACCCAACCTCACTTTCGGCCCACCCGTCATCAAGGCATTGCGCCGCCATACGAGCAAGCTGTTCGACTGCCACCTGATGACCGAGCGGCCCGACGAATCCATACCGGCCTTTGCCGATGCCGGGGCCGACATCATCACCGTGCACGCCGAAGCGACGACGCATCTCGACCGCACGCTGCAACTGATCCGCTCGCTGGGCAAGCAGGCGGGTGTATCGCTCAACCCCTCCACGCCTGAAAACGTGCTTGAATATGTGCTCGACAAGCTCGACCTGGTCTTGGTGATGAGCGTCAATCCCGGCTTCGGCGGGCAGAAATTCATTCCTGCCATGATCGACAAGATCGCCCGCATCCGCGCGATGCTGGGCGATCGCGATGTGCATATCGAGGTGGATGGCGGCATCGACCCGCAAACCGCCCCACAGGTCTGCGCAGCCGGCGCGACGGCGCTGGTCGCCGGATCGGCGATATTCCGGGGCGGCGAGGAAGGCGCCTACCGCGCCAATATCGCGGCAATCCGCGATGCCGTAGCCCACGGCGGACAAGCCGAGATGGCCGTGTGACCCGACGCCCACGGCCGCGCGCACTGCTGCTGGACCTCGACGGCACGCTGATCGACGGCGCACCCGACCTGGCGGCGGCGCTTGGCGAAGTGCTGTCGCAATATGGCCGTACACCGCTCGATGTCGATCAGACCCGGCGGTTCGTCGGCCATGGCGTGGCGCGGCTGGTGGGCGATGCATTCGCCCATACCGGTGCGCCACTCGCAGGAGATCAACTGGCGCAAGCGGTGCACGCGATGGAACGTGCCTATGCGGCCCGGCTCACGGTCGACACGATCCTGCTCCCCGGCGCGCGCGAATTGGTGGACAGCTGCGGAACGCTCGGGATCGCGCTCGCCTGCGTCACCAACAAACCGACTGCCATGGCGCGTGAAATCCTGGAATTCTTCGGCTTGGTGCCGGGTATCGCCGAGGTACTCGGCGGCGATCTCGACTTGCCGCGCAAGCCCGCGCCCGAGCCGCTGCTCGCCGCCATCGACCGGCTGGGAGTGGACAAGGCGCAGGCGTGGATGGTGGGCGATGGCTTGCCCGACATCGGCGCAGCACGCGCCGCAGGGGTGACGATGGCATGTGTTCCCAGCCGCTTCGGCGAAGAGTTCGACGCGCATGCGCAAGCGGACATGGTCTTTGCCAGCCTGCATGAACTGCGCGATGCCCTGGCGGAAACCGGCGCACAATGAGCCTGCGCCTCCTCTTGTTCGATGTCGACGGCACACTGGCGGAAACCGAGGAAGGGCATCGCGCTGCGTGGAACGCCACCTTTGCCCATTTCGGGTTCGACTGGCACTGGGATTTCAACACCTATCGCGACCTCCTGCAGATCGCCGGAGGGGCCGAACGATTGCGCCACTTCGCGCCTGCCGATATGTCCGACGAAACGATCCGTGCGATGCACCGTGCCAAGAATGCCCGTTATCGCGAGGCGATGGCGGCGGGCGAGATCGGCCTGCGACCGGGCGTTCGCCAATTGATCGATGCCGCCAGAGCGCGTGACGTTGCCTTGGGCATCGCCACCACGACCAGCCGGGGCAATGTCGAGGCCTTGATCGAAGGCACGCTGGGCCGCGCCGCGCTCGGCTGGTTCTCCGTCATTGCCTGCGCCGAAGACGCACCGGAGAAGAAACCCGACCCGCAGGTCTATCGCGTCGCCCTTGCGCGACTGGGGATCGAGGGTGCCGACGCGTGGGCGGTCGAAGATTCGCGCAACGGCATTATCGCGGCCGTCGCGGCCGGGATCAGGGTCGTGCTGACGCCTTCGCTCTACATGGCGGGGGATGATCCGCGCGGCGCAGCCTTGGTGCTGGACGATCTGGCGGCGGTGGCGCCGGAAGAATTGCTGGACCAGCTCGGCGCGGGTTAAAAGCGCGCCACTTCCCCATATTTGGCGTATTCTTGGCGGCCGCAGACGAACAACTCGCCGCTCTTCAGCCAGGCGTGGGCACTGAGCTGGCGGCCCTCATCCGCCACGCCAAGGCTGAGCACCGAGCCATAACCGCGCAGGTCGAGCACGACGCGCGCGGCCAGCGCCTGGGGCAGGCATTGCGGGTGCCACGGTAACCAGCGCGCAGCGATGCGGACCTTGCGTCGTATCGAACGGACCAGCGGCGGCGGGGCCGCGGGTGCAACCCGCGCCCGGCGCAGCCAGCGCGCATAGTGCCGCAATGGGATCCATGCGACGAGGATCTGTGCCAGGGTCATCGCCACCAGCAACTGCGCCAGCAGCCAGATCGACGCGGCATCGCGCGATATACGGTCGGTGAGGCGTATGGCGGACATGGCCCGCGTGGTACTACCCGGCAATTCGCGGGCGGCAAAGCTGCGATGGCATGGCTTGCACGGCGATGGGGCAGGACATAGTCAGTCCGGCGATGGTCCATGCCTTCCCATCCGGCCCCATGCTGCTGCAAGGCTTCGGCCTCGCGATAAACAGCGATCTGTCCATTCCCGGCGCGGTGCCTGCACCTTCCGATACACGCGCGGGTGGTGCGATCCGGATCACGCTGGGTGATGACAGCCATGTTGGCGAACCGCGCCCGGTGTTCCGGCGCGATGGCGACACACTGCATTTCGCTCCGCTCGACCTTGGCGAATACGTGATCTCGCGCGACGCCATCCATGTCGCGAAACGCCCGGGTGCGGACATCGGCCATGTGGCGCAATTGCTGGTCGCAACCGCCCTGCCCGGCCTACTCTGGATGCGCGGAAAGCTTGTCCTGCATGCGGCCGGGGTCGTGCTGCCCGGAACCGACCGGATCATTGCCTTGGTCGGCGATTCCGGAGCGGGCAAATCGACCATCGCGAGGTACCTGCTCGATCGCGGGGCAAGGCTGGCGGGCGACGATACGCTGGCCCTTGCGCCGACGGACGATGTCATCTCGGCCGACGGCCTGGCGGGAGGCCTTTTCCTTGGCCGCGACAGCGACCGCACCTTCCTCCCCATCGCAAAATCCCTGCAGGCGGAAGGGCGGGCATTAGGCGCCATCCTGCTTCTCGATCCACGGCGTGAAATGCCGGTAACGGGCCCTCTCAGCGGGGTTGAGGCGGTGCAGGCGATCCTGTCGCACCGCCACCGCCCGACCATTCCCCTCTTGCTCGGGATGCGAGGGCAGGTCATGCAGTTGGCGGGACGAATCGCACAACAGGTTCCAGTACTTAGGTGGCCAGCGCCGCTGGCGACGGAAGGCCTGCTGGAGGATTCGATGGCCGGCATGATAGCGGCCCTACACGGTATAACACGGGGATATGGGTGATGATTTGGCAGCGCGCTGACGAGTGGGTAGGCTCGACGATCGACGACAGTTTCGTGATGGTTCACATCGAAACCGGAAAATACGTCGCCCTCAATGCGACGGCGAGTGCGGTTTGGGAAGCGCTCGAAAGCCCGAGCGATGAAGACGCGATCGTCACAACGCTCACCCAATCCTTCGACATCGATACAGACACGTGCCGTGCCTCGGTCGATAAGCTTCTCGATCAAATGAAGGAAATGAAGCTGGTGCAACCGCTTTGAGCCCAGGCCGCGCACCCTTCCGGGCGCGGTGCTTCGGGCTAGACTGGCGCTCGGATTTCCCCCTGCTCCATTTCGATCCTGTCGGCGAAACTGGCAGCTCCCCCGACATCACCGTCGAACACGTCGACCACCTGCCTGACCGGGTCCTGCGCAAGGTTTCGCCCCATGTGTACGTCGGGCAGCACGGTCTGCGCATCCTCCATGAAAACGAAGCGAGCTTCGACGTGCTTGGGGGATCGCGCATCCTTTGCCTGCCCGGCACCGGCTGGCACGGCACGCTGCCGCCCAGGTTCTACGGCACGGTCGCGGCACTTACCCTCGCCAGTCGCGGGGCGCTGGCGCTCCATGCATCAAGCGTAGTGATAGATGGGTGCGCATGGCTTATCGGCGGAAGACCTGGCGCGGGAAAATCGTTGCTAACGTCCGAGTTACTTGGAACCGGCGCATTGTTCCTCGCCGACGATCTCTCGGTCCTGCGCCATTCCAAGGGCAGTCCCGCGCAGGCGCAGCGCGGCCGGCCGACGATGCGCCTGCATCCGGCAAGCGCCGACATGCTCGCAGTCAAGCGCGAGGCTGCCCAATGCGGCAGAGAGACGCAGGGCGCTGCTCGAAGTCGCCAGCGCCCTGCCGGGCTGGCGGATGCCACCGCTCGAGGGTTTCGACGCCCAGGCCCGCACCAGGCGCGTGAGAGACGCGCTGGCTGCGGTCGAGGCGATGTCGGGCGCGGCCTAGCCGAGCGACTTGGGTGGCCGGATCATGACAAGCATAGGGGACGAATGATCGCCCACCACAGCAAAACCGAGCCGTTCGTAGATCCGGAAGGCAGTATTGTCATGCAGCACTTCCAGCCTGCTTGACAGGCCGAACCGGTCGGCGATCTCGATCCAACTGCGCAGCATCTGCAATCCCGGCGCGCCTTCGCGCTTCCCGGGCATCACTGCGACATCGACCCCGTGCGACCCGCCACCGGCCTTCCAGTCGACGATAATCCGGCCGCGTGGCCCTTCGTCGTCTTCCACTATCCGGTACATTGCTTCGGGATGGGCGAAACGATGCGCGTCGAGCTGCATCCGCGCCTGTTGCTCGAGCAATATTCGCGGCAGCGTGACCGCCAGTGGGGAACAGGCGCAGGCGAGCGACATGAGGAACTCTCGGTCGGTATTTTCTTCCGCCCGCAACCTGAAAGCTGGCGCGCGCCTGCGGAATGCGTCGTCGAATGCGGCGGCTTCGTCCATCGTTTCAAGTCATCGCGCGCATGGAGAAACAGATCAAGGCTTGCAATTGCACAGCGCGATGGCGAAAGACCGGTCGCAGCGTTGAAATCAGGGGAATGACGATGGGCGGGTCGCCACAGGGCCGGATGCAATTGAATGACTTTCAATCGCTTGTCGGACAGACTTTCGAGGCCGACTGCAATCCCAAGCCTGTTGCGCTCCGTCTGGTCGAGGCAAGTCCGCTCGGCATGGTCACCACGCCCGACACGGGCCCCTTCATCCTCGTGTTCCACACCCCGCCTGATACCTATCTGGTCGATGGCATCTACAAGATGCAGGCCAAAGGGTTCAATCTTTCCGAGATCAACATCGGCAGCATGGTCGCGCCAGCAGGATCGGAACCGGGCTATTACTATCAGGCGGTCTTCAACTGAGTGGACCTAACGCAAAGGGGCGAGCCGTTTGGCCCGCCCCTGGTACGGTTTCCCGAATAGTCAGTTGCGCGAGGGGAAGATGCCCTGCAGCGCGATCACATGCGTCACCGCCTGGAAAGGCGAGCGATTGCCGAACGGCGCGCTGACACCGCCGCCCGCAATGCCAGCAATCGTCACATCGGTGGTGGTCCCAGCCGGACAATAGATTGCCGGGTTGGCGTTCACCGCAGTGTCGAGATCGACCGAACGACCAATTACGCCGCCTGCCGGAGCCAGCTGCAGGGTCGACTTGGTCGAGGACACATGCAACGTGATCGGCGGCAGGTTGGCCGAACTGAGCGTGGTCGTTTCGTTGCCACCTGACTGGCCAATGCTCATCGGAGACAGGCCCGGACCGGTTCCCCAATGCACCATCGAGCGACCGCGCAGGTCCGGCAAGCCGAAAGTGGTCTGCCCATTGCCGCCGAAGCTCGTTCCAAGCAGCGAGAAGAGCGCGGTGTTCTGGGAAATCGCGAGCAATTGCCCGTCGCAAGTCGAAAATCCCTTGGGCGCAAAGTTCCATCCGCCCTGGATAATCTGTCCAATAAACGGTTCCATCTCCGGTCTCCTTCTGCCTTATGATCATCGTGTTTTCGGGCGTGGATCATCCACCCCACCGGCGCCCGGCCCGATTGATCGGCAGACCGGAACGGGCGCGAAGCTATGAGATCATGGCTAAGAGTCAATGCGAATATTCTCGCATTTGCCGCGGGTTATTAAGTAATATTACTGAAACAATCACATATATTAGGGATATTCTATATACCAGCCAGCAAATACACGCCGCGGACCGCCGGAGATGACTGGAGTCACACGGTGCTCAAGCCCTTCGTGGACGGCAAAAATCATGAGTGCCCCGGGACTTGCGTGATGGAAAGTGCAAAGCGGCGCGAGGTCACCCTTGCGCCGCAATTCAAAATCCCCCCCCTCGTACGCCGCTGATGTGAGGTTGA
>JACXVD010000034.1 GCA_014763545.1 Sphingomonadales bacterium | reverse complement strand
TTGCCGTCGCCGCTGCAATCGGTCAGCTTGCCGGGCAGGCGCAGCTTCTTGGCATTGGTCGCGGTCTTGCGCTTGATCTCGCGCTCGGCCTTGCGCCGCAGCCGCTCGTCCATGCGCTCCATCACCTGCCCCAGCAGCGCCTTGCCGCGCTCCATATTGTCGGTCAGGAAATGGTCGAAATGGTCGCGCACGGCGTTCTCGACCAGGCGCGTCGCTTCGGGCGAGGTCAACCGGTCCTTGGTCTGGCTCTGGAACTGGGGGTCGCGGATAAACACGCTGAGCATGATCTCGGACCCGGTCATCACATCGTCGGCGGAAATGTCCTTCGACTTCTTCTGCCCCACCAGCTCACCGAATGCGCGCAGCCCCTTGGTCAGCGCGGCGCGCAATCCCTGTTCGTGCGTGCCGCCATCGGGCGTGGGCACGGTGTTGCAGTACCAGCTGGTCGATCCGTCCGACCACAGCGGCCAGGCGATCGCCCATTCGACGCGGCCCTGCGAGACATCGTCCTGTGCGGGAAATTCCTGCCGCCCGACGAAGGGCTGGGTGGTCACGCATTCGCGGCTGCCGACCTGCTCTGCCAGATGGTCGGCCAGCCCGCCGGGGAACTGGAACACCGCCTCTGCCGGGACATCCTCGCTCGCCAGGCTGGCAGCGCATTTCCAGCGAATTTCGACCCCGGCGAAGAGATAGGCTTTCGACCGCGCGAGCTTGAACAGCCGCTTAGGGCTGAAATCGCGGTCGCCGAAGATTTCGGTGTCGGGGGTGAAGGTCACCGTGGTCCCGCGCCGGTTGGGGGTCGCGCCCAGCTTCTGGATCGGGCCAAGCGTCTGGCCGCGGGCGAATTCCTGCGCATAGAGCTGGCGATCGCGGGCGACTTCCACCCGCGTGTGGCTGGACAGGGCGTTGACCACGCTCACGCCCACGCCGTGCAGGCCGCCGCTGGTGGCATAGGCCTTGCCCGAGAACTTGCCGCCCGAATGCAGGGTGGAAAGGATCACTTCCAGCGCCGATTTGCCGGGGAACTTGGGATGCTCGTCGATCGGCATGCCGCGCCCGTTGTCGGCGATGCTCAGCCGGTTGCCTTCGTCCAGCGAGACCTCGATGCGCGTCGCATGGCCTGCGACCGCTTCGTCCATCGCATTGTCGAGCACTTCGGCGGCGAGGTGGTGCAGCGCGCGTTCGTCGGTGCCGCCGATATACATGCCGGGCCGGCGGCGAACCGGCTCCAGCCCTTCGAGCACCTCGATCGAGGAAGCGTTGTAGTCGCCGCTGGTCGCGGGGGAATTCTCGAACAGATCATCGGCCATACCTATGCCTATAAGCCCCGGATTCGCGGGGTTACAAGCAGGCAATGGGCGTTATCGTCAGTCCTCGAACTTGGCGGGCGCGGCGGAAACGATCACCACCTGCCCGTCGCGCACCTCGCGCACTTCCATCGCCCGTTCGACCACGCCGTTGCGGCCGAAACGGAACGGGCCGTCGAGACCGAGGAACCCGCCCTTGTCGCGCAGCATGGCGGTGGGGAAGCTGCTGCCCGGCTTCCAGTCGCGCGCGACCCGCAATGCCAGCAGCACCGCGTCATAGCCGAGCGTGGAAATGCGGTAGGGCTGCCCGCCGAAACGCGCGTTGTAACTGTCCGAAAACCGCTTGAACCGCGCGTCCGACACCGCGGCGAACCAGGCACCGCGCATCGACGACACCTTGGTGACCGAGCTTTCGCCGCTCCACAATTCGGTGCCCAGCAATTGCGTCGAACCCGATCCGTTGGTGCGGAAGACATTGGCCGCCATGATCGACAGGCGCGAACCGTCCGCGATCAGCACCGTGTCGTAGCCGCCCTTCTGCTGCAGGCGCTGCGCGGCGCTGACGATCGAGGTATTGCCGCGGGCATAGCGTTCGGTGCCGACCAGCGTACCGCCGTGTTCGAGCAGCGCGCCCGAAAGCGCCGCTGCCGCCCGGTCGCCATATTCCCCCTCGGGCAGCACCGCCGCGAATTTGGTAGAGCCGCGACGGCGGGCGTAATCCACCGTCCGGTCGATCGACTGCGAAGGGACCATGCCCATCACGAAGACATCGGGGCTGGCCACCCCTGCATCGTTCGAGAAGGTGATCAGCGGCACGTTCGCGGGGCGGGCCTCGGCCAGAACCTGCGGCACATTGTCCGACATCAGCGGGCCGAGAATCAGCTTGTTGCCATCGGCCACGGCCTTGGCCGCCGCGCTGCGCGCACCGGTGGCCGTATCATAGGTGGTGATGCGCAGGTTGTCGGCATTGGTGTCGAGCAGCGCCATGGTGGTGGCGTTGGCGATCGACTGGCCGACCTCGGCATTGGGCCCGGTCATCGGCAGCAGCAGGGCGACGCGGTGGCGCTTTTCATCGGTCGGCAGCGCAGTGGCACTGGGTTCGGGCGTGGGCGTCGCGGCCGGCCCCGGCGTCGATTCCGGCGCGGTCGGGATGATCTTGCAGCCCGCCAGCAACAGCGCCGTGCCCGCCACAACCAGCTTGCGCCGGTCCAGTTTCAATCCCTTCATGCTTGCCGCTCCTGTGCGCGTAATCCATTGGTGGCGCAATGAACAGCGAGATCCCCCCGCAGCGCCTCTCTCCCGGGCTCTATATCGTCGCCACGCCAATTGGCAATCTAGGCGACATAACGATGCGTGCGGCAGACGTGTTGCGGCGGTGTGACGCGGTGGCCTGCGAAGACACGCGCGTGACGGGGAAGCTGATGCACCATCTGGGCGCGCACAAGCCGCTGCTGCGCTATGACGACCACGCTTCGGAGCGTGACCGCGAGCGGCTGCTCGAGCGGATGCGCGGCGATGCGGTGGCGCTGGTGAGCGATGCGGGCACGCCGCTGGTGTCGGACCCCGGATACCGCCTGGTGCGCGATGCGCGCGAGCTGGGCATCGCGGTCACGGCCTTGCCCGGGGCCTGCGCGGCCGTGGCCGGGCTGACGCTGTCGGGCCTGCCCAACGACCGCTTCCTGTTCGCCGGATTCCTGCCGGTGAAGGACAAGGCGCGGGGCGAGGCGCTGGCGGGGCTGGCGAGCGTGGATGCCACGCTGATCTTTTACGAAAGCGGTCCACGGCTGGTGAAATCGCTGGCCGCCATTGGCGAAGTCCTGCCGGGCAGGCAGGTGTCGGTCGCGCGCGAAATCACCAAGCTGCACGAGGAATGCCGCAGCGCCAGCGCGCAGGAACTGGCGGATCATTACTCCGCCAATCCGCCGAAGGGAGAAATCGTCCTGCTGGTCGGCCCGCCGGTCGAACGGCAAGCCAGCGCGGACGACGCCGACGCGCTGCTGGTCGACGCCTTGCAGACGCTCAAGCCTTCGCAGGCCGCCGCACAGGTCGCCAAGGCGACCGGGCTGGACCGCAAGGCGCTCTACGCCCGGGCCATGGACCTGCGCGAGCGGTGAAGCGCCAACGCGCCGAGACGGCCGGGCGCGCAGGCGAGGCGCAGGCGGCGCTCTACCTCCAGCTCAAGGGCTGGAGCATCCTCGCCCGCCGCCGCAAGACACCGCTGGGTGAAATCGACCTGGTTGCAAGGCGGGGCGGGGTGGTCGCCTTTGTCGAGGTAAAATGGCGCAAGACCGCCGCCGAACTCGACCAGGCGATCGACGCCTATCGCCTGCGCCGGGTGGCTGCCGCGGCCGAAGCGGTGGCGCATGAATATGCCACGGGCGGCGAAGATATCAGGATCGACGTCCTCCTCCTTGCACCACGCAGCCTGCCACGCCACATCGTCAACGCCTGGCAGCCTTAGGGGAATACAATGTCGCTTCGCGTAGCCGTCCAGATGGACCCGATCGAAACCGTCAATCTGGCAGGCGATTCATCCTTCGCGCTGATGCTCGCCGCGCAGGAACGCGGGCACAGCGTGTGGCATTACGATGTCGAGGCGCTGACCCTCGATGCGCACGACCGGCTGCATGCGCTGGCACACCCGGTGACGGTGCGGCGCGTGCCCGGCGATCACTTTACCAAGGGCGATCCGGTGCGGCTGGACCTGGGGCGCGATATCGACGTGGTGCTGATGCGGCAGGATCCGCCGTTCCACATGGGCTATATCACGGCCACGCATCTGCTCGAGCGGATCGAGCATGAGACGCTGGTGGTCAACAACCCGCGATCGGTCCGCAACGCGCCCGAAAAGGTCATGGTGCTCGACTATCGCCGGTTCATGCCGCCCACGCTCGTCACCCGCAGCGTGGACGAAGTGCGGGCCTTCCAGCGCGAACACGGAGCCGTGGTGGTCAAGCCGATCCACGGCAATGGCGGCAAGGCGATCTTCCGCGTACCCGCCGACGGGGATAATCTTTCCGCGCTGTTCGAAGTGTTCAACCAGACCTGGCCCGAACCGCATATGGTCCAGCCCTTCCTCCCCGAAGTGGCGCAGGGCGACAAGCGGATCGTGTTGATCGACGGCGCAGTGGCCGGCGCGATCAACCGCAAGCCCGGCGAGGGCGAGTTCCGTTCCAACCTCGCGGTCGGCGGTAGCGCCGAGGCGACCGACCTGTCTGCCACCGAACGCGAAATCTGCGACGCCATGGGGCCGCGCCTGAAGGAACTCGGGCTGATCTTCGTCGGGATCGACGTGATTGGCGGGAAATACCTGACCGAAATCAACGTCACCTCGCCTACCGGGATCATGGCGATCGACCGGTTCAACGGCACCGACACCCCGGCGCTGATCTGGGATGCAATCGAGGCACGGCTGCAGAATAAATAACGGAAAACAGGAATATTTGCCGTCTCATAGTTGCTTTCCCTGACTGCAAATCAAGGCCGGTTTAACCAAATCGGCCTATTCCGGGGGGCATGGGATCGCCAGGCACACGCACTTGCAGGGATTGGCAATGGGGCCTGGCCGTTGCCGCGCTGTATTTCGGCTTTGCCCTGATTTCCCTGCGCTGGGTGCAGAGCCCGTTCGGAATTGCCTATATCTGGCCATCGAGCGGGATTGCGGTCGCGGGGCTGCTGGTGCTGGGGCGTGCCTGCCGCCGCCCGATCGTCGCGCTGGTCGCGCTCGCCAGCATCGCCGCCAATCTGGCAGGCGGTGCCAGCCCGGTGGCCGCACTCATATTCAGCCTGGCCAATGTGGCCGAAGCTCTCGTAGTGGTTGGCCTCTCACGGTTCGACCGCCCCGATTACGGGCGGTTCGAGAGCCCGGCCTGGGTATTGCGCTTTGCTGGTGCCGCGGTGGCGGGCGGTTTGCTGAGCGGGGCAATCGCGCTGCTCGGGGCCGGCGCGTCCGATCCGCTCGACTTTGCGATTTCGTGGATCACCACGGTGGTGCTGGGCATTTTGATCGTCACCCCGGCAGCCGCCACTTTCCTGCGCTGGCTGCGCGGCGAACGCTCGACCAGCGCCCGCGTTTCCCCGCTTACCCGCTATGCGCTGCTGGCCGTCACGCTGGGTGCCAGCATGTTGACCTTCGGGCAGACCGACTATCCGTTGCTGTTCGTCCCGCTGGCCATGGTCATCCTCACGACATGGCTGCTGGGCGTCGAAGGGGCGGTGGTCAGCGTGTTCGTGATCAGCAGCTGCGCCATCCTGGCCACCGGCATGGGCATCGGCCCGATCACCTTCGTCGAATCCGACCACGGTGAGATCGTGTTCCTGCAGTTCTACCTGCTGGTCCTGCAGATTTCAGCCCTGCCGCTGGCCGCGATGCTCAGCGAAACCCGCCGCAAGGAAGCTTCGCTGACCGAAGGCAAGCGCCTGCTCGAAACCGCCGAGAAGATCGCCCATGTCGGCCATTGGCGTTACGATCTCGCCGGGGAAACCGTGGCCTGGTCGGCAGAGGTGTACCGGATCCACGGCTATGACCCCAGTCGGCTGATCAGCCTCGATCTGGCGATCCTGGCCTACCTTCCGGGCGACCGCGAGCGGGTGCGGGCGCAGATCGCCCGGTCGATCGAGTTGGGCGAAAGCTTCAGCTTCGATGCGCGTATCCTGCGCGGGGACGGTTCGGTCCGCCATGTCCACGCCAAGGGCGACGTGGAAATGTGCGAGGGCAAGGTCGTTGCCCTGTTCGGCGTGGTGCTGGACGTCACCGAAAAGGCGTTGGCCCTGGAGGAATTGCAGGCGGCGCGCGAAGAAGCCGAGGCCCGCGCGGCGGAGGCGGAGCACCTCGCCGATACCGACCAGCTGACCGGCGTCCCCAACCGGCGCAAGGCCATGGCGGTGCTCGACCACGAAATCGCCCGGCTGCACCGCGAGGACGCCCCGCTGTCGATCATCCTGCTCGACGTCGACTATTTCAAGGCAATCAACGACACCCACGGCCACGCGACAGGGGACACGGTGCTGCGGGCGATTGCGCAGGCAGGCGTCGAATGCCTGCGGCGCAGCGATGTGTTCGGTCGGATCGGCGGGGAAGAATTCCTCGCGGTGCTCCCCGGCACGGCGGAGCAGCTGGCCGCGACCATCGCCGAGCGGCTGCGGGCAAAAGTGGCGGCGCTGGACATCCCCGATCTCCACCGCGATGGCGTTTCGATCAGCCTGGGCGTGGCGCAGTTCAGGCCGGGCGCAGACGCGACCTGGTTGCTGCAGGCAGCGGATAATGCGCTCTATGCCGCCAAGAGCCAGGGGCGCAACCGGCTGGTCCTCGCCGCCTGAGCGGTGCCCTTATTCGCGTTCGCGCGGATGGGCGCCGCGATAGGTGTCCAGCAGCGTCGCCGCATCGACCTTGGTGTAAATCTGCGTCGATCCGAGGGAGGCGTGGCCGAGCAGTTCCTGCAAACTCCTGAGATCGGCCCCGGCGCCGAGCAGATGCGTCGCGAAGCTGTGGCGCAATGCGTGCGGGGTCGCGGTGTCGGGCAGTCCCAGCACCTTGCGCGCGCGGGCCATCGCCTTCTGGACCATGCCCTGCGACAGCGCGCCGCCCTTGGCCCCGCGAAACAGCGGCTCCTGCGCGCCGAGCGGCCATGGGCAGGCGGCGGCATAGGCGGCAACCGCTTCGCGCACCAGCGGCAGGATCGGCACGACGCGTTGCTTGTTGCCCTTGCCGGTCACGGTCAACACGTCGCCCAGCGGAATGTCGCCGCCCTTGAGCGAGAGCGCCTCGGCAATGCGCAGCCCGGCACCATAGAGCAGCAGCAAGACCGCCCGGTCGCGCGCGCCGATCCAGCCTTCCGCCGCGCTTTCCTCGACCATCACCGCAAGGCCGATCGCGTCGTCGGGCGTGACGGGGCGGGGCAGGCCCTTCTTGATCCGCGGCCCGCGCAGCCGCGGGGGGCTGGCGTCGCTTTCACCGGCTTGCGCCTTCGCGAAGGCGATGAAGGATTTGAGCGCCGATAATTCGCGCGCGGCGCTGGCGTTGCCGATCCCCTCCGCCCGGCGCGCCGCCAGCTGGGTGCGCAATTGGGTCGCACCGAGCCGGGCGAGGGCGCTCCAGTCCTCGATCCCCGTCCTGTCGAGCAACCGCCGCGCAGTGGCGAGATAGGCGCGCACCGTATGCGGGCTGCGGCGCCGCCCGTCGGCCAGATGCGCGCGCCACTGTTCGAGCAGGTCGGCCTTGCTCATCCCGCCACCAGCTCCGCCGGGACGAGGTCGCGGATCAGCTTGTCGAGCAGCGGCATGCCGGATGGCGAAACGCCGATCCGGTCGCCTTCGAGCCAGACGAAATCATATCCGTTGTAGAAGCGGAACAGCCCCCAATCGAGCAGCAGCTTCTGCGGCAGGCCGACTCTTTCCGAAAGCGCCTTCATATCCACGCCCTCGGCCAGCCGCAGCCCCATGATCAGCGCTTCGCTCGCCTGTTCGGCAGCGCCCAGCAGGCGCTGTTCGCCTATTCCATGCCCCTGCCGGTCAATCGCGGCGAGCCAGTTTTCCGGCTTGCGATGGCGTTGCGTCGCCATCCCCCCGCGCCGCCCATGCGCGCCCGGGCCGATCCCGGCATAATCGCGATAGCGCCAGTAGGCGAGGTTGTGCCGGCTTTCCTCGCCCGGCCGCGCATGGTTGCTGACTTCATAGGCCGGCAGCCCGGCGGCCTCGGTCAGGCTCCGGGTTATTTCGAGCAGGTCGGCGGCGGCATCGTCGTCGAGCGGGGTGAAGCCGCCCTGCCGCACATCGGTGGCGAAGCGCGTGCCGGGCTCGATCGTCAGCTGGTAGAGCGAGAGGTGCCCGGTGCCGAAACCCAGCGCGCGGGTGAGCTGCGCATGCCATTGGTCCGGGGTCTGCTCGGGCAGGGCATAAATCAGGTCGAAACTGACCCGTTCGAAGCTCTTCTGCGCCACTTCAAGCGCGTTCAGCCCCTCTTGTGCGTCGTGCAACCGCCCGAGGAATTTGAGCGCCGCATCGTCCAGCGATTGCAGCCCGAGCGACACGCGATTGACCCCCGCCGCAGCCAATTCGGCGTAGTTACCCGCCTCGACCGACGAGGGATTGCCTTCCAGCGTGATCTCGATCGCAGGGTCGAAACCCCACAGTTTCTCCGCCTCCGCCAGCAGGCGCCCGACCACAGCCGGAGGCATCAGCGACGGTGTGCCACCGCCGAAGAAGATGCTTTCAAGCGTCTCGCCGCCTGCCAGACCGGCTTCGTGGCGCATGTCGGCGAGCAGCGCCTCCTGCCACTGGTCCACGTCCACCCGGTCGCGGACATGGCTGTTGAAGTCGCAATAGGGGCACTTCTTCAGGCAAAACGGCCAATGAATGTAAAGCGCGCGGGCCATGGGCCGGGTTTAGCCGCCGAACTGCTCCGCCACCAGCTTGGCGAAGGCATCGGCCCGGTGGCTGATCGTGTGCTTCTCCTCGGGCGCGATCTCGGCAAAGGTCTGGTTGCGTCCTGCGGGCACGAATACGGGATCGTAGCCGAAGCCCATTTCGCCGCGCGGCGGCCAGGTCAGCGCGCCGTCCACACGCCCTTCGTACACCGCGCTCTCGCCATCGGGCCAGGCCAGCGCGAGGACGCAGGAAAACCACGCATCGCGCAGTACATCCGGCCCCTTGGCCTGCAGCATCCCCTCGACCTTGCCCATCGCCATGTACCAGTCGCGCCCCGGCGACCCTTCGAACCACTGCCGCTCGGCCCAGTCGGCGGTATAGACGCCGGGACGCCCGTCGAGCGCGGCGACCGACAGCCCGCTGTCGTCGGCCAGCGCCGGAAGACCCGAAGCTTCGGTTGCCGCGCGCGCCTTGAGCATCGCGTTCTGGACGAAAGTGGTTCCGGTCTCCGCCGGCTCCGGCAAGCCGAGCGACCCGGCGCTGATGCATTTCACCCCATAGGGCAGCAACAGCGCCGAAATTTCCTTCAGCTTGCCCGCATTATGCGTGGCGATCACCAGGGATCCGGAGCCGAGCCGGCGTGTCACTTGCCGACCGCCGTATCCTGCGCCTTGAATATCTGCGCACAGCCGATCTGGGCGAGGCGGAGCAGGCGCAGGAAGCCTTCCTCGTCATAGGGCGCGCCCTCTGCGGTCGCCTGCGCTTCGGCGATCTTGCCGCCTTCGATCAGCACGAAATTGGCATCCGCATCGGCGCTGCTGTCTTCCGGATAATCGAGATCGAGCACCGGAGTACCCTGGTAGATCCCGCAGGAAATGGCCGCGACCTTGGCGGTGATCGGATCTTCCTTCACCGCGCCCGAGGCGAGCAGGCCATTTACCGCCAGCCGCAGCGCCACCCAGGCACCCGAAATCGACGCCGTGCGCGTGCCGCCATCGGCCTGGAGCACGTCGCAATCGAGCGTGATCTGGTGTTCGCCCAGCTTCTTGAGATCGACCACCGCGCGCAAGCTGCGCCCGATCAGGCGCTGGATTTCCTGCGTCCGCCCACTCTGCTTGCCCTTGGCCGCCTCGCGCTGGCCGCGCGTATGGGTGGCGCGCGGAAGCATCGAATATTCGCCGGTCACCCAGCCTTCGCCCTTGCCGCGCAACCATGGCGGCAGGCGATCTTCGACGCTGGCAGTGCACAGCACGCGCGTTTCGCCGAAGGAGATCAGGCACGAACCCTCGGCATGTTTGGTGTAGCCGGTTTCGATGGTGATGGCGCGCATCTCGTCGGGCGCACGGCCGGAAGGTCGCATTGTGATACTCCGTTTGCACCCGGAACCGCTCGCCCTGGGCTTGTCGCTGCGCCGTCCTTACTTGGTCCGGCAGAGAAAGGAAGAGCGGTCCTTCGACAAGCGGAGGGCGAGCGCGTATGGGATGCAGTGAATCATGCCGACCCCACCCGTAACCGAATTGACCAGCCGCGCGCGCGACATCTTCCGCCTGGTGGTGGAGGAATATCTCGCCTCCGGCCAGCCGGTCGGATCGAAGACGCTGGCGACGTCCGATCGGGTGAACCTGTCGCCCGCCTCGATCCGTTCCGTGCTGGCAGACCTCGAATCGCTCGGCCTGCTCGCCGCGCCGCATACCAGTGCGGGGCGCATGCCGACCGACAGCGGGCTGCGGCTGTTCGTGGACGGGATGATGCAGGTGGCAGAGCCGACAGCGGCGGAACGCGCGGCGATCGAACAGCGGCTTTCCGAACCCGGCCCGATCGAGGCGGCGCTGGAAGCGACCAGCGCAATCCTGTCGGATATTTCCGGCGCGGCGGGCATGGTGCTGGTGCCGCGCCGCGAGCCGCGGCTGGCGCAGTTCAGCCTCGTCAACCTCGCACAGGGCAGGGCGCTCGCGGTGCTGGTGGGTGAAGACGGACAGGTGGAAAACCGGGTAGTCGACATGGCCCCCGCGATCCCGGCATCGGCCATGGAAGCGGCCAGCAACTATATCACCGCCCGGCTTGCGGGGCGCACATTGGGCGAAGCGGCGCGGGCCATGCGGGCGGAAATCGCCTCGGGCCAATCGGCGCTGGACGAGGCGAGCCGCGACCTGGTGGAGCGCGGCCTTGCCGTGTGGAGCGAGGATGCAGCCCAGCGCCCGGTGCTGATCGTGCGCGGCCAGGCCAATCTGCTCGACGAAAGCGCACTGGGCGATATCGAACGGGTGCGCCGCCTGCTCGACGATCTTGAAAACAAGCAATCGGTCGCCGAACTGCTCGACAGCGCACGCGAGGCCGAAGCCACCCGGATTTTCATCGGTTCGGAGAACCGTCTGTTCTCGCTCACGGGGTCCGCCGTCGTCGCTTCGCCCTATCGCGATCGTGAGGGCAGGGTGGTCGGCGTGCTGGGGGTGATCGGCCCGACGCGGTTGAATTACGCGCGCGTCGTCCCCATGGTGGACTTCACGGCCCGCTCGCTGGGCAAGCTCATCGGATAGCTTACGGAAATTATGACCATGATCGACAACGACAAGCCGCGGGATGAAGCGGTCGAGAAGGAACTCGCTGGCGTCCCCGAGGAATTCCTCGACAAGAACGACCAGGACACGGTCGAGGAAGAAACCAGCAGCCTCGACAAGGCGCTCGACCGCCTGCGCGAAGACCTCGAGGTGGCGAAGCAGGAAGTGCTCT
This sequence comes from Sphingomonadales bacterium, assembly GCA_014763545.1. Lineage (GTDB taxonomy): Bacteria > Pseudomonadota > Alphaproteobacteria > Sphingomonadales > Sphingomonadaceae > JACXVD01. The sequence continues at coordinate 19,852 of JACXVD010000034.1, read as the reverse complement.
ACGCCAAGGCCGAAACGCAGAACGTGCGCCGCCGGATGGAGAAGGATATCGCCGATGCGCGCGCCTATGCCGCAGCCGGCTTTGCCCGCGATATCCTTTCGGTGTCGGACAATCTGTCGCGCGCCATGGGCGCTGTCCCCGCCGAACTGCGCGAGGACGAGAAGCTCAAGGGTCTCGTTTCCGGGATCGAGGCGACCATGCGCGAACTCGACAAGGTTTTCGCCCAGCACGGCATCAGCCGCATCGCGGCGACCGGGCTTCCGCTCGATCCCAACCAGCACCAGGCGATGATGGAAATGCCCACGACCGACCACGAGCCAGGCACGGTGGTGCAGGAAATGCAGGCCGGTTACATGATCAAGGACCGCCTGCTGCGCCCCGCAATGGTGGTCGTGGCGAAGAAGCCAGGGTAGGTTGCTATGGATGGGTCGACTGTCGGTGGTTTGGCGACAAGCCTTAATGCTGCCGTCCAGATTTCAAGGGCACTCCTCGGAATGAAAGTTGATTCTGAGGTGAAGGCGGCAATCAGCGAAATTCAATCGAGCCTGATTGCCGCTCAATCTGCGGCTCTTGCCAGTCTGGCAGAACGGGAAGAGCTTTTTCGGGAGCTTCAAGAGCTACGGAAGCAGCTAGAAGCGCGTGACGAATGGACGTCAACACGTGCAAAATTCGTCACATTTGAGACACGCCTTGCCTTTGCCTACAAGAGTGAAGCCTTTGAAGGTCTTTATTGCCCGAAGTGCTTCGAAAATATGAAGCTCTCTCGGTTGCAAGAACATCGCTATCACAACGGCGCACACACAGGTGAGTGTCTTCAGTGTGGTACAGAGCTCAGATTTGAAAAAGGAGCCACCCCGCAGGTTAAACGGGGCGGCAATTGGATGGTATAGTTTGAATTGACCCCAAGCTAGACCAGTTGCGCCGCGTTTTCGTCGCGGTGTTTCTTCAGATATTTCATGAACGGCGTGCCGCCGGTCCCGACATCGGGATCGTTGCCGGAGTTCGACGCCATCTGCTTGTTGATGTAGCTCGCGGCATATTCGAGGTGGCGCGTCCGGAAGCGCGCGCTCTGGTTGAGGCAGGCGTTGAAGGCATCCTTGAGGCTCTGCGAACCCGACTTGCCCACGAATTCGCGCAGCGTCGATTGTGCGGCGAGATCCTCGATGAACTTGCGGTGCTTCACCGGTCGGTAATGGTGCAGCTCGTCGAGGAAGCTCTTGAGCGGATCGGCGCTGTGGCCCACACCGAACAGCGCATCCATTGCCGGAACGATGCTCGACTGGCTGCCGGTCTGCCCGCGCAATGCCTGCGGCTGATTGCCGAACTTTTCGACGCCTTCATAGACCAGCCCGCCCGCCGGGAAGGCGGGGTTATTGGCCCACCCGTGGATATAGGGGCGCACACGGTTGAAGTAGATATAGGGATCGCACCGCTCGCCCATCCGGGCGAAATGGCCGTAAATCCGCTCCCACGCCTGGTCCATTTCGACCAGCAGGCGCTCGGCCTCCGCTTCGTCGCCGTTCTTCGCAATTGCCACCAGCTTCGCCGCATTGTCGAGCAGTACGCCCGCCTCGGCCTCGATCGCGACATGGATCATCACGAACCAGTTCTCGTCGTCGCCGCCGACGAAATTCTGGACCATGTAGATATTGTCGAGCGTGATCGGCCCCGATTTGTCGAGCCGCGCCCAGTTATCGAGGACATAGCCCGAATAGGGCAGCAGCGGCGCCTGGCCGAGCCGGTCGGCAATGGCGACCATCGGGCGGGCAAGATTGGCGGGAAGATGCGCGGGCGCTTCGGCTTCGCCCCAAACATAGGCCTGCACGAGGAAGGAATAATGCACCATCGCGGTGCGCACTTCTTCTTCGGCGGCTTCGCGCGCCCAGTCTTCCAGCCGCGGATCGGCAAGCTGGTCCAGCCAGTGGCGCACCCGGCCGCTGGACAGCAGGCCGGACAGGTTGCCCGCCGCCTGCTTCACCCCGTCGAAGCGCGCGGGAAGGGTGATTTCGTCGATCTCGTAATGCGAAAGGTAGCCGCGCGAACGCGACAGCCCATAGGTATCCAGCTCCATTGTTGTGACTCATTGACCGGGCGCGGGTTGGGCCGCCCGGAATGCGCATCCGGTATCAAATGAAACCGGAACGCTCAAGCAGGCTCGCCCGGCGCGGCCTCACCAGCTGTAGGTTGCGCCCGGAAAGTCGACCAGCAGCTCGTAGGGTGCTTTCTCGCCGACACCGGCCAGCCGTGCGCCGTTGCGCAGCAGGAAGGCATGGCGCACGATCTCGGCCTGCTGTTCGATGCCATAGCGTTCGAGCTTCCAGCCGGGCTTGAGGCTGTAGTCGTAGCGGCTGGAAAAGGGGCGATGCAGCGGCAGGTACCACGCGCCGCGCGTCTGCGTTTGCCACACATGCGTCATTTCGTGGATGAAGTGCCCCTGCAGCGTCAGCGAAGCGGCTGCGAAATCGTCGCAATAATTGTCGGACAGCGGGTGGAAATGCAGGTGGCCGCGCGGCGCCATGGTCACGCCGCGGGGCTGGAAGGGAAACCATTTGCGCCGACGGATGGTGACGCGCGCATAATCTATCGCGTCACCGAATACCGAGCGGGCAAGGGCGACCTCGCCGGGGGATAGCGCACGCTCTCCCCCGGCAGGGCACGCGGGCGCGGACCCGGCCACGCCCGCAGCGCTCAGCGATCGGCCCCGGCGGCGACGACATCGGCCGGGAAGCTGATCTTGTCACCGCTGGAAAAGGTCAGGGTAACTTCGGTCTTCGCACCCGGCTGAAGTTCGGGCGAGACGTCCATCGCCATCACATGCTTGCCGCCCGGCGCGAAGGCCACGGTTTCGCCCGGCTTGATGTCCAGCGAGGCCATGTGACCCATGGTCATCTTCCCGTCCGTCTCGGTCGTTTCGTGCAGCATCGCGCTCTTGGCGTCGGCCACATCCGCAGCGGCCAGCGACACGGCGTCCTTGCCCCCATTCTTCAGGTCGAAATAGACCGCCGCCGGATTGCCTGCCACCGGGGGGAGAATCAGGCGTGCATTGCTGACGACAAGACCGGGAATACCCTCCGGCGCTTCGGCAACCGGTTCGCTCGCCTTCTCGTTGCAAGCGACCAGGGTCAGGGCCGAAAGGCCCAAAGCGATGCCGGCCAGGAATGTCTTGTTCATGCGGGAAGCTCCTCTTTTCCGTTGCTCCACAACTAGTCCCCGCGATCCCTTGTGCCAAGCCAAAGCGCACCTATATCGCCAGCAGAAACGAGCCGCCGAACCGTTTTGCCCATTCGGGGAAACGCACCGCGCGGTGTCCACTCGAAAGCAAGGATGGGTATTACATGGCCAAAGTTATCGGTATCGACCTCGGCACCACCAACAGCTGCGTTGCAGTGATGGATGGGGGCAAGCCCAAGGTCATCGAGAATTCCGAAGGGGCACGCACCACCCCGTCGATCGTCGCCTTCACCAAGGATGGTGAACGCCTGATCGGCCAGCCGGCGAAGCGCCAGGCGGTGACCAACCCCGACAACACGCTGTTCGCGATCAAGCGCCTGATCGGCCGCCGCTTCGACGACCCCATGACCAAGAAGGACATGGAACTGGTCCCCTACAACATCGTCAAGGGCAAGAACGGCGATGCCTGGGTAAAGGCCGGCGGCGAGGATTATTCGCCCAGCCAGATTTCCGCTTTCATCCTCCAGAAGATGAAGGAAACCGCCGAGAGCTATCTCGGTGAAACGGTCACCCAGGCGGTGATCACCGTTCCGGCATATTTCAACGACGCGCAGCGCCAGGCGACCAAGGATGCCGGGCAGATCGCGGGTCTCGAAGTGCTGCGCATCATCAACGAACCGACTGCCGCCGCGCTCGCCTACGGGCTCGAGAAGGACGACGGCAAGACCATCGCGGTCTATGACCTTGGCGGCGGCACCTTCGACATCTCGATCCTCGAGATCGGCGATGGTGTGTTCGAAGTGAAGTCGACCAATGGCGACACCTTCCTGGGCGGCGAAGATTTCGACAGCACGATCGTCGAATATCTCGCGGACGAGTTCAAGAAGAAGGAAAACATGGACCTGAAGACCGACAAGCTCGCTCTTCAGCGCCTCAAGGAAGCTGCCGAAAAGGCCAAGATCGAGCTTTCCTCGGCGGCCCAGACCGAAATCAACCTGCCCTTCATCACCGCGCGCATGGAAGGTGGCAGCACCACCCCGCTGCACCTGGTCGAGACGCTGACCCGTTCGAAGCTCGAACAGCTGGTCGGCGACCTGATCAAGCGCACGCTGGAACCCTGCAAGAAGGCGCTGGCCGATGCCGGGATCGACAAGGGCGGCGTGGACGAAGTGGTCCTCGTCGGCGGCATGACCCGCATGCCCAAGGTGCGCGAAGTGGTCGAGGAATTCTTCGGCAAGAAGCCGCACACCGGCGTCAACCCGGATGAAGTCGTCGCCATGGGCGCGGCGATCCAGGCGGGGGTGCTGCAGGGCGACGTCAAGGACGTGCTGCTGCTCGACGTGACCCCGCTGTCGCTGGGTATCGAAACGCTGGGCGGCATCATGACCCGCATGATCGACCGCAACACCACGATCCCGACCAAGAAGAGCCAGGTCTATTCGACCGCCGAGGACAACCAGCAGGCGGTGACGATCCGCGTGTTCCAGGGCGAGCGCGAGATGGCGGCGGACAACAAGCTGCTCGGCCAGTTCGACCTGGTCGGCATCCCGTCGGCGCCGCGCGGCGTGCCGCAGATCGAGGTCACTTTCGACATCGACGCCAACGGCATCGTCAACGTCAGTGCCAAGGACAAGGGCACCGGCAAGGAACAGCAGATCCGCATCCAGGCATCGGGCGGCCTGTCCGACGCCGACATCGACCAGATGGTGCAGGACGCCGAGAAATTCGCCGAGGAAGACAAGAAGCGCCGCGAAACGGCCGAGGCCCGCAACCAGGCGGACAACCTCGTCCACGCGACGCAGAAGCAGCTCGACGATAATGGCGACAAGGTCGACGCCGGTCTCAAGGCCGACATCGAGAAGGCCATTGCCGACACCAAGGAAGCGCTCGCAGGCGACGATGTCGACGCGATCAACGCCAAGGCACAAGCGCTGACCGAGGTCGCCATGAAGATGGGCCAGGCGATCTACGAACAGGACCAGGCCAATGCTTCGGCCGGCGCGGGCGCAGAAGCCGGCCCCGCGGCGGACGAGGACGTGGTCGACGCCGAGTTCTCGGAAGTCGACGAAGACAACAAGGGCTGATCGTCCCGATGAATGCCTTTCCCGCCACCGGAGCCTCCCGCTCCGGTGGCGGATCGGCTTGGGACAGGGGGCGATAGATGTCTTCGACCGAAATAGATTATTACGAGTTGCTGCAGGTCAGCCGCACGGCTGACGGGGCGGAAATCAAGTCCGCCTATCGCAAGCTGGCGATGCAGTACCATCCCGACCGCAATCCCGGCGACGCGGAATGCGAGGCGAAGTTCAAGGCCATCAATGCGGCCTATGACTGCCTGAAAGACCCGCAGAAGCGCGCCGCCTACGACCGGTTCGGCCATGCCGCCTTCCAGCAGGGCGGCGGCGGTGGGGCGGGTCCGCAGGCCGATTTCGGCGATATCGGGGATATTTTCGAAACCATCTTCGGCAGCGCCTTCGGTGGCGGGCGCCAGCAACAGGCGCGGCGCGGGGCAGACCTGCGCTACGACATGGAAATCACCCTCGAAGAGGCGTTCCATGGCAAGCAGGCCGAAATCGAGATCGAAGTCTCGCAGGTGTGCGAACCGTGCGGCGGGACGGGCGCAGAGCCCGGCACCGGCACGCGTGGCTGCAACCTGTGCAATGGCTATGGCAAGGTCCGCGCCAAGCAGGGATTCTTCGTGGTCGAGCGGCCTTGCCCGACCTGCCACGGCCGGGGCGAGGTCATCGAGAAGCCGTGCCACGAATGTCGCGGGGAAGGGCGGGTCGACCGCCCGCAGACGCTCGACGTCGAAATCCCGCCGGGCGTCGATACCGGCACCCGCATCCGCCTTGCGGGCAAGGGCGAAGCCGGTCCGCGCGGCGCACCGCCGGGCGACCTCTACATCTTCCTCCACGTCCGCCCGCATGCGGTGTTCGAACGCGAAAACACGACGCTGATCACCCGCGTACCGATCAGCTTCACCAAGGCGGCGCTGGGCGGCTGCGTGGAAATCCCCGATCTCGGGGGCGAGACAAATTCGGTCGACATCCCGGCCGGCATCCAGTCGGGCAAGCAACTTCGCGTGCGCGGCGCTGGCATGCCGGTGCTGCAAGGGCGCGGCCGGGGCGACCTGGTGGTCGAGGTTTTGGTGGAAACCCCGACCAAGCTCACCAAGGAGCAAAAGGCGATCCTCGAACAATTCCGCGAGACGGAAACCGGCGAGGAATGCCCCGAAAGCATGGGCTTTTTCGACCGGCTGAAGAACGCCTTCGGGGGTTAGGCCGCCGCTGCCTTCCTGCGACGACGCGGGACGAAGAGCATGAACCGCGCGAGGTCGAAGCGGAACAGCAGCACATACGCGATGTGAGCCAGGGCCAGCGGCAGCAGCGCGTTGCCCAGCGTTTCGTGCACTTCACCGAGCAGCCCTTCGTCGCCTTCTCCTTCGCCGCCCTCGTGTTCGCGCCGCTGTTCGAAGTCGTCGGCACGGGCCTGCGGAACCAGCGTGACAAGTTTCTCGGCTCTCTCACCCCGTTCACGGTGCTCGCCATCGTGTGCGCGGATGGACTGGCCTACCAGCGTCCCCCCGCGATCCATCGCGATCCCCGTGCCCGCGACGCCCACGACGCTGGCGAACAAGGCCAGCGTGAGACCGTGGGCGATCGCCGGATGGCGCAGGCCGGATGTGCCTCGCGCTCCGCCGCCAAGCCGGGGGATCAAGCGGCGGAATTCAAACCCGCGTCTGCGCAGCGCGCCTGCAAGCAGCCGCAGCGAAAGCAGCGCGCCCACGACATATCCCGTCCAGGCGTGGACAAGCCCCCATTCTTCCGCCGCGAAATAGGCGACGGCGCAAGCGGCAGCGAACAACAAATGGTACAGCCGGAAAAGATTCATGATGCGTCTCCGCGAGAATCCCCTTCGCAGATCGGCGGAATAGACCGGTACGCTGACACGGCGCTGACAGGCGTTGCGTAATCGGTCAGCCCATCCGTTCTTCGACCTCGCGCCGGATACCGGGCACAAGGTCCGGCTCGGCCATCAACCGGCCTTCCTCTTCGTCGAGGATCGCGAGGAAGATCGCGCGCTTGAAGCGGCGATAGTCTGCGGGTTCCAGCCCACCCGGGACGGTGGAGCCGATCAGGTCGATCATCCGTTCGGCCCCGTGCAACCGGCCCCACAGATAGTCGTTCTCACGATAGGCGCGGCTGAAGAAGGCCCCGAAATTGTAGAATTCCGTCCCGCGCAGCGTCGCCCGGCTGCCCCCGTCGCGGATCGACAGGGCATCGTCGGGGCTGATGCGGTCGACCTTCACCGGGTCGAATTCGGTCAGCCCGGCCTCTCCCAATAGCGGCAGAGAGGCAACGTCGTAGAAGGGGAAGCCGAGATAGCCGAGCAGCATCCGCCGGCGCAGTTTTGGCGGTGCGGCCTGCAGGGCGTCGGCCAGCATTTCCTCCGCGATCGTGTCGAGTTCGGGCAATTTCCTGTGGGCCGCCAGCGTATCGAGGACAGCGCCCGGATCGGTCAGCACCGTCGCCGCGATCGTCGCGAAGTCCTTGCCCAGACCCTCCGCACTTTCGCGGGCGAAATAGAGGGCGAGGATCGCGTAAACCGCATCGCGCGCGCCATCCAGCGCCTCCGCCGGGATTTCGGCATCCTCTTCCCAATCGCGCGAAAGGCGCCGGGCGAGCAGGCGCAACCGGCGGATGCGAAAGCCGATGTCGTGTGAACGGAAGAAGGCAATCGCCGCCTCGCTCGCGCCGCCGCGATATTCCGCCAGCACTTCTAGCCTGCGCCGGGACAGCTCCGCGCGCAGCGCGGCCAGCACCGGCTCGCGATCCGCCGCGGCGCGCTTGCCGCTGGCTGCGCAGACAACGTCGGCCAGCTCCTCCGCGATCCCCGCGAATTTCGCCTGGGCATAGGCGCCGAAAGCGTATCCCGCCTGTTCCGCCGCCGCCTGTTGCGCCTTGGCACGCCAGTTGTGCAGCCGTCTCGGCGTGGGTCGGTCGAGGAACAGCGTGCGTCCGAACAGGCGATCCACCGCCGCTTCCACCTCGCCGCGCATCGCACGCACGATGCGTTGCAACCGCGCGCCTTCGCGCGATTGCTGGTCGAGTGCGTCGAGATTGTCGCGGATCGGCTGTTCGCGCGGGATCGTCGAGAGCGCACCGAAGATCGCGGAAAAGAAGCCCACCGGATGGCCCCGTTCGTGCTGGAGCGTGCCGAACCGGTCGGGGCGCGGATCGACATAGACGAAGTGACGATCCACCTCACGCTGTGCCGGGCGCCCCTTCCGCGCCGCCATGGCCCCGGCAAAGGGCGCGTTGACCAGCACCGACCCGTCGATCAGCGAAACCGTATCGAGATTACCCTGCGCGACATGGCCCGGCATCACGCGGTCGAGGAACCTTCGCCTGCCGCTCCACTCCGCCCCCTTCTCGCGCGCCAGCGCGTCGATCTCGCCGATCTGCAGCGGTGGAAAGGCGCCCGGGAAACTGGCGGTGGCCCGCGCTGCAAAGGTCAGTTCCAGCGGATCGGCCAGGCTTTGCCCACCGTGGGCCGGGGCAATGCCATGGAAGTTCACCGGCAGGCGATGCTCGCTTTCCGGCACCAGCGGCGGGCTGTTGAGCCGCAGCATCTGCAGATAGCCGCGAAAATCGGTGGTGGTGACGAACAGGTCGATCGGGTGACCCGGCGGGAGCAGCGGCGCATCCGGTTCCTCCCGCGCCATCGATGCCAGCGCGTCTGCGATCAACCGGGAAAAGCCGAGCCCGGAGAAGGGCGGCCGGAACCAGCGCGACCGGATCAGTCGCGACACTTTCACCCGCACTTCGTGCCGTGTTTCAGGTGCTACGCTGTCCGACACCGCATTGCCGGGCCGCCGCAGCACCCACCACACCAGCGGCATGGCCCACGCCTTGTTCATCCGCGACCACGGTCGCGCCTCGGGTGCGGTCAGGCGATCGACATCGGCGGTTTCCAGCCACAGATCGGTCAGCGGCTCGAGCGACTGGCCCGAATGGATCGCCTGCGCGAGGAAGACCGCGTTGATCCCGCCCGCGCTGGCCCCGGCCAGGATGTCGGGCAAGACCCGCAACCGCAGCCCATGCTCCGCCTCGATATGGGCGAACAGGTCGCGATAAACGCCCTGCGCGCCATCGGCCCGCGGTTCGCGGGCATGATGCGCACGGCTGGCGCGCGCGAGCTTCCAGATCTCCTTGGTGACGCCGTGCATATAGATGGCGAGGCTGACCCCACCGTAGCAGACGAGCGCAATTCGAAGTTCCTTCTGGCGCATGCCCGCGATGATGGCAGGTTTTCACGCGGGCTTCCACGGCATAACCCCGCGCGCACCTTGCGCAGCACGGGCGCGTTCCTACCTCGCCGTTCGGGGACCAACCGAAAGCCGCCTATGAATTTCCTGATCGTCCACGCGCATCCATCGACCGACAGCTTCAGCCAGGCGATGACCGAACGCGCCACTGCCAGCCTTGGCGCTGCGGGCCATGCGGTGGTGGTCTCCGACCTGTATCGCATGGGGTTCGATCCGGTGTCCGACCGGAGGAATTTCACCTCGCAGTTCGATGCCGAGCATCTCGACATTCAGCTCGAGGAAAAACATGCCGCCCAAATCGGCACCTTTGCGCCGGATCTGGTCCAGGAAATGGAGAAGGTCGCGTGGTGCGATGTGCTGATCCTGCAGTTCCCGATCTGGTGGCTCAGCGTTCCCGCTATCATGAAGGGCTGGATCGATCGCGTCTTCGCCTGCGGCTTCGCCTATGGCGGGGGGCGGCATTTCGATAGCGGCGTATTCCGCGGCAAGACCGCGCTCTGTGCGCTGACCCTGGGCGGCACGGCAGAGAACTACAGCGATGGCAACACCTATGCCGATATCGAGCGGGTGCTCTATCCGATCCGGCGCGGCGTGTTCGAATTTCTCGGCTTCACCGCGCTCGATCCGCACCCGGTCTATGCGCCCACCCGGATGGACGATACGCAACGCGCCGCAGCACTCGATGCCTATGAAGCCCGGCTGCTGGAAATCGCCCGCCGATAGGCTTGCGTTCGGCATTTGTTCCAATTAGGAACGCGCCATGGCCAAGACCAAGCGACGCTATATCTGCCAGGCTTGCGGCGGGGTTTCCCACCGCTGGCAAGGGCAATGCCCCGACTGCGCGGAATGGAACACGCTGGTCGAAGATGCGCCGGCCACCGTGTTCTCGATGAAGCACGACCTGTCCAGCGGCGGCAGGCCGGTGAAGTTCGAAGCGCTCGATGCACCGTCCGAACCGCTGGTGCGCCGCGCCACCGGGCTTGCCGAATTCGACCGGGCATTGGGCGGCGGGCTGGTGCCCGGGTCGGCTATCCTGATGGGCGGCGACCCGGGGATCGGCAAGTCGACCCTGCTGTTGCAGGCCGCCGCCACGGTAGCGCGCAGCGGGGCGAGTGCGGTCTATGTCAGCGGCGAGGAAGCAGCCGGGCAGGTGCGGATGCGCGCCGGGCGGCTTGGGCTGGCGGACGCACCGATCAGGCTCGCGGCCGCGACATCGGTGCGCGATATTCTCACCACGCTTGGCCAGATGGAACCGCCCGCCCTGCTGGTGATCGATTCGATCCAGACGATGCATTCCGACACGATCGAGGGCGCGCCCGGGACCGTCAGCCAGGTGCGCGGCTGCGCCTTCGAACTGATCCGCTACGCCAAGGAAAACGGCGTGGCGCTGGTGCTGGTCGGCCATGTCACCAAGGACGGCACGATCGCCGGGCCGCGCGTGCTCGAACATATGGTCGACGTGGTGATGAGTTTCGAGGGCGAGCGCAGCCACCAGTTCCGCATCCTGCGCGCGCTCAAGAACCGTTTTGGCGCGGTCGACGAGATCGGGGTCTTCGCCATGGCCGGGGCAGGGCTGGAAGAAGTGCCCAATCCATCCATGCTGTTCCTGTCCGGCCGCGAAGAGCCGCTGGCAGGCAGCGCCGTATTCCCCGCACTGGAAGGGACACGCCCGGTGCTGGTCGAGGTGCAGGCGCTGATCGTGCGGTTGCAATCGGGCGCCACCCCGCGCCGCGCCGTGGTCGGCTGGGACAGCGGGCGGCTCGCCATGCTGCTGGCGGTGCTCGAATCGCGCTGCGGGCTGAATTTCAGTTCGGCCGAAGTCTATCTCAATATCGCAGGCGGATATCGCCTGTCGGACCCGGCAGCAGATCTGGCGGTGGCAGCGGCGCTGATCTCGGCGCTGGCCGACCGTCCGCTGCCGCTGCGCAGCGTGTGGTTCGGCGAAGTATCGCTATCGGGCGAGATACGGCCCGTCGCCCATGCCGGGCTGCGGCTGCGCGAAGCGGGCAAGCTGGGGTTCGATTCCGGTTGCGGCCCGTCGGAAATCGGCACCGAAATCGACCCGCGTTCACCCGCCCTTAACTACCGTGGTATCAAGCATTTGCCCAATCTCGTTGACCGCGTGATGGGTACGGAATAGTCCGCTAAGGCAAATGACCGGTTTTGATATCATTGTGCTGATTGTCGTCGGCGTGGCGGCAATCGGAGGTTTCCTGCGCGGCTTCGTACAGGAAATCCTTTCGCTCGCCGCCTGGGTGCTGGCGGTGTTGGCGATCAAATACATGCATTTCCCGCTCACTGCGGCGCTGGAACCCTATATCGGCAACCAATCGGGCGCCGCCATGCTGGCCTTCGCGCTGCTGCTGCTGCTGATCCCTTATGCCGCGATGAAACTGATCGCCGGGCGCATGGGCGAGGCGTCGCGCAGTTCGCTGCTCGGCCCGATCGACCGCGTGCTTGGCTTCGGTTTCGGGGCGATCAAGGGTGCCATCGTCGTGGTGCTGGCGTTCTCGCTGCTGGTGCTCGGCTATGACACGATCTGGGGCGTTGCCGGGCGGCCCGAATGGATCACCCAGGCGCGGACCTATCCGGTCGTCAACGCCGGTGCCGATGCGCTGGTCGCGATGATCGAGCAACGGCGCGAACTGCTGCGGCAAGAGGATGCGGCGCTGGACAAGAGCGGCAAATGACCGCCACTGCGGGCAGGCTGTACACTCCCGAACTCCTCGCATTGGCAGTCGAACTGGCCGCCTCTCCCCTGACAAGCGACCTTCCGCTGCGCGGCAATGCGCGGTCGCGAAGTTGCGGCAGCACGCTGGAGATGGGGCTGGCGCTCGATGATGGCGGCACGATTGCGCGCATCGGCGTGAGCGCGGCGGCCTGCGCGGTGGGCCAGGCGGCAACCGCGCTGTTCATCCGCTCCGCGCCGGGCAAGACCGAACGCGAAATAGCCGCTTCGCGCGACGCGCTCGACCGCTGGCTGGGCGGTAGCGAGGCCATGCCGGATTGGCCGGAGATCGCAATCCTGCGCCCCGCACGCGATCATCCCGGGCGGCATGGTGCGATCATGCTGGCGTGGAATGCGGCATTGGCCGCGCTTTCCAATCCCGCAGTGCCGAGCTAGAAACCGGCTCTCTACGGGGGAGAGCAGGGATACAATGGCGACCCAATTCGCAGCGCCGCATTACGAACCGAGCCGCAAGGAAATCCGCCTTGTCATCGCCGCCTCATCGGCGGGCACGGTGTTCGAGTGGTACGACTTCTTCATCTACGGCACGCTCTACGCGATCATCTCGAAGGCATTCTTCCCGGCCGGGAACGAGACGCTGTCGGTCCTGCTGACCTGGGCGACCTTTGCCATCGGTTTCGGCTTCCGGCCCATCGGCGCCATCCTGTTCGGTTTCCTGGGTGACAGGTTGGGGCGCAAATATACCTTCCTCGTCACCGTCACGCTGATGGGGATTGCAACGGCGGGTGTGGGGCTGGTCCCGAGCGCAGAGAGCATCGGCCTTGCCGCCCCGCTGCTGGTGATTGGCCTGCGGATCCTGCAGGGCCTTGCGCTGGGCGGGGAATATGGCGGCGCGGCGATTTACGTTGCCGAACACGCACCGCCGCACAAGCGCGGTTTCTACACCAGCTTTATCCAGGGCAGCGTGGTCGGCGGCTTCGTGCTCAGCATCGCCGTGGTGCTGCTGTGCCGCCTCGCCATCCCCGAAGAGGCGTTCAATAGCTGGGGCTGGCGGGTGCCCTTCCTGCTGTCGCTGATCCTGCTGGCGATCAGCCTGTGGATGCGCTTCAAACTGTCGGAAAGCCCGGTGTTCAAGGCGATGAAAGAAGAGGGCGAAATCGCCGGCAATCCCTTCGTCGAAAGCTTCACCTATCCTGGTAACAAGAAGCGCATCTTCGTCGCCCTGTTCGGCGTGACCGCCGGGCTGACCACGATCTGGTACACCGCGTTCTTCTCCGCCCTGTCGTTCCTGCGCGGGCCGATGCGGGTCGATGGCCAGGTCGTGGAACTGACGCTGTTCGTCGCCGGGCTGATCGCCATGTTCTTCTACCTGCCGGTCGGCAAATGGTCCGACCGGGTGGGCCGCAAGAAGCCGATCATCATCGGCAATATCCTCACGCTCGTCTTCCTGTTTCCGCTGTTCTGGGCGATGGGCAATTTGGCCAACCCCGGCATTGCCGAAGCGGCAAAGGCCAATCCGGTGGTCGTCGCCGGGCGCGATTGTTCGACCGACCCGTTCGCCGACCTGACCGGCAGCGTGACCAGCGATTGCGGGCGCGTGCTGCAGACGCTGGTGGCCAGCGGCGTGCCCTATTCGATCGAACCCGCCGACACACTGACGCTCAGCGTGGGTGCGGACGAGATCGCACTCGATCCGGCGTGGCAGGAAAACCCCGCTGCGCGCAAAGCCGGGATCGAGGCCGCACTGGCCGGGCACGGGTTCGACTTCTCGCCCCAATTCCCGCCGCTTGCCAGCCTGGCCGGGATCGTCGCGATCCTGCTGTGCCTCGGTGTGCTGTCGGCGCTGACCTATGGTTCGGTTGCGGCGCTGCTGGCCGAAATGTTCCCGGCGCGCATCCGCTATAGCTCCATGTCGATCCCCTACCATATCGGCGCGGGCTATTTTGGCGGGTTCCTGCCGCTGATCGCCAGCTACATCGTCGCGCGCACGGGCGATGCCTACGCCGGGCTGTGGTATACTTGGGGCTTTGTGGCGATTGCGCTGGCCGTGTCCTGGTGGGGCCTGCCGGACGGCCCGCCACGCGATTTCGCCGAAGGGGAGGGTGCCCGCCAGTGATCCGCGCGATACTGTCGGTAGGCGCCGCGCTTGCGGCGGTAGCGGCGCCTGCAGCCTTCGCCCAAGGGAGCGCACCGCAGATCCGCACCGTGGCCGCACCCCCGGCACAGCCGATCGATCCGCACTACACCGCCTATTGCGCGAAAGATCGGCTGTCCGTTCCCTACGATGGCGGGCCGGTCAACCGGCTGACCTTTTTCTCGGACGAAGGTAAGCCCGCGCTGATCGCGCTGTGCAGCGATCGCTATCGCTCCGCCGCAATCCTGCAGGTCGAAGACCTGCGGTCGGCACTGGCATTCATGGCGTACAAACCGTTCGCCCCCTTCTGGCCTGCGGCGGAGCAGCGTTGGGGGGCGGACCTGGGCAAGTTGCGGGCGGACGTCAAAGCAGACGCGGAAGAAACCGACGGCAGCACCTACTCCTATGGCCACATGGTCACCAGCAAGACGGCCCGCATCATCGACCAGGCCCACCGGTTGACCGACATTGGCTATTTCGGCGAAGCTCTGGCCCTGCTGGACACGCGCGAAGCAGACCTGATCCGCAAGGCGGGCGACGAGCCCCATTACGGCGATTACGGTTTCGACCTCGCAATGCTGGCGATCACCCATGCCTCGACGCTCACCGCCCAGCATGGGCCAGGGGCCGCCGCGGACTATCTCGCCAGCTTCAGCGAAACACACGATGTCGGGCCGGACTATGCGATCAACCTCGCCATCAATCGCGCGGCCTATCTCGCCGAAGCGGAACGGGCAGACGAGGCCCTGGCGGTGCTGCTGCCCGCATGGCAATTGTTTCGCGGCGACACGACCGCCCCGGAAAACTACCAGATTTCGGGCAGCGACCGCGAATTTTCGTGGATCCTCGGCTGCGCCTATTGGCAGCAGGGCAAGCGCGACAAGGCGGAGCGCTATATCGCCAGCGTCGACAGCGCGGTGGAACAGCCGGCGGACCCGTTCCTCGCCAAGACCAAGCGCAGCACGTTGATCCGCCTGCGCATGCATGCCTGCATGGACGATGCGGACGGCTATTTCGCCAGCTGGGACCAGGCGCAGGAACCGATCCTGTCCGCCGCATGGATCGAATTCCAGCGCGGAGCCACGACCGGGGTCGTCAGCAACCGCAAACCATGGATCGAAAACGATCCGCGCGCCGCGAAAATCGGCGCCAAATATCGCCAACTGCCGGAAAGCTACCAACCGGCATTGCATCGGTGGGCCGCAGGCGAGTAATCGGCCCGCGATGGACAGCGAACCCACACTCCGCCTGCGGATCGACGAATCCGCGCTTGCCGCGAATTGGCGCCTGCTCGATCGCATGTCGGGCACAGCCGCCGCCGGGGCCGCAGTCAAGGCGGATTGCTACGGCCTTGGCGCGTCGCGCTGTGTGCCGGTGCTGCGCGATGCGGGCGCGCGCGACTATTTCGTGGCGCATTGGAGCGAGGTGCCCGATGTCGCGGCGCATGTCGCGCCCGGTTCGATTTCGGTGTTGCATGGCCCGCTGACGGCTGGCGATGCCGCATTCGCGCGCGCGAGCGGCGTGCGCCCGGTGCTCAATTCGCTGCCGCAGGTCAGGCGCTGGCTGGAGAGCGGCGGCGGGCCTTGCGACGTGATGATCGACACCGGGATGAGCCGGCTCGGCCTGTCGCCCGACGAACTGGGCGACGAATCGCTCAGCCGCCTCGATGTCGAGCTGCTGATGTCGCATCTCGCCTCGGCGGACGAGGACAGCCCGCTCAATGCCCGCCAATTGGCGCTGTTCCGCGATGCGATCCAGCGCCTCGGTGCGCGGCGGCACAGCCTGGCAAACAGCGCGGGCATTGCGCTGGGACCGGACTATTCCTTCGACGTCACCCGACCGGGCCTTGCCCTGTACGGCGGCGTGCCGCGCGGCGAGTTCGATGGGCTGATCCGGCAGGTCGGCTTTCCGCAGGCAGCAGTCATTATGCTGCGCCGCATAAGGGCGGGCGACACGGTGGGCTACAATGCGACCTTTACCGCGCAACGGGACATTCCGGCAGCGGTGGTCTCGCTCGGTTATGCCGATGGCTTCCTGCGCTGCCGCGGTACGGATGCTGCATTGCAATTCGGCGAAAAGCGCCTGCCACTATTGGGCAAGATTTCGATGGACATGGTCGTCGTCGATTGCAGCGAGGCACCCGATTTGCGCGAAGGCGACTGGGTCGACATCCCGCAGCATCTGCCCGATGCTGCAGCAAAATCGGGCTTGACGCAGTACGAAATCCTCACGGTTACGGGCCAGCGGTTTCGCTAGTGCAGAACGCCCAATGCTGCCCTTGCGCAATTCATGCTGCAAGTGCTAAGATGCCACTGGGGAAACTGCGGGCAGGAAAGCGCAAGTTATGGCCAAAGGGCATGAAGGCGACGAGCCGGTAATCATCAAGAAATACGCGAACCGGCGGCTGTATAATACCAGCTCGTCCAGCTACATCACGCTGGACGACCTTGCGAATATGACGCGCAAGGGCACGGATTTCCAGGTGCTGGACGCCAAGACGGGCGACGACATCACCCATTCGATCCTGACGCAGATCATCATGGAAGAAGAGGCCAGCGGCCAGCAGATGCTGCCGGTCAGCTTCCTGCGCCAGCTGATTTCGATGTACGGCAATTCGATGCAGGCGATGATGCCGTCCTACCTCGAAGCGACCATGTCCAACTTCCGCGAACACCAGTCGAAGTTCAAGGATGCCTTCGAACAGGGCATGGGCGGCAATCCCTTCGCCAAGATGGCCGAAACCAACATCGCCGTGCTGCGCGCCGCGACCGAAGCGCTGATGCCCAAGACGCGCGGCGTTCCGGCCGAACCGGAAGAAAAACCCGCCAAGGATGACGAGCTCGCCGCGCTGCGCGAACAGCTGGCGATGATGCAGAAGCGGCTCGACGAAATCGGCAAGTAGGCGCGTTCCCGCACCGGCGGGGACCCACCCACAGCACAGGCAGCGATATTGGCACTCGACGGGGGCTTGCCCGCGAGGGTAGGGCACTCGCGCGATTCCATCATCCAGACCAGAAGCAGGAAGCCACGTGTCCAACATCCGCCATGCGCTGAACGTCAAGCGCGCCGACGATTTCGCCCAGTGGTACCAGGAAGTGATTTCCGCTGCCGACATGGCAGAGGAATCGGGCGTGCGCGGCTGTATGGTGATCAAGCCGTGGGGCTATGGCATCTGGGAACGCATCCAGCGCCTGATGGACGAGCGAATCAAGGCCACCGGGCACGACAATTGCTATTTCCCGCTGCTGATCCCGCTCGCCAATTTCGAGCGCGAGGCGGAACATGTCGAAGGCTTCGCCAAGGAAATGGCGGTCGTTACCCACCATCGCCTGATCGCCGATGGCAAGGGCGGGCTGATCCCCGATCCGGAAGCCAAGCTGGAAGAGCCGCTGGTGATCCGCCCGACCTCCGAAACGATCATCGGCGACGCGATGGCCCGCTGGGTGCAGAGCTGGCGCGACCTGCCGCTGCTGACCAACCAGTGGGCCAATGTGATGCGCTGGGAAATGCGCACCCGCATGTTCCTGCGCACCAGCGAATTCCTCTGGCAGGAAGGCCACACCGCGCATGAAACCGCCGAGGATGCGAAGGAACATACGCTGCGCATGCTCGAGGTCTATCGCGCCTGCGCCGAAGACGATCTGGCCCTGCCGGTAATGGTTGGCGAAAAGCCGGAGAACGAGCGGTTCCCCGGTGCGGTTGAAACCTGGTCGATCGAAGCGATGATGCAGGACGGCAAGGCGCTGCAGGCTGGCACCAGCCATTACCTCGGCACGAATTTCGCGCGTGCTTCGGGTATCAAGTTCCAGGATCGCGAGGGCGGCCAGCAATATTGCCACACCACCAGTTGGGGCGTTTCCACGCGCCTTATCGGCGGCGTGATCATGACCCATGGCGACGACGACGGGCTGCGCGTGCCGCCGCGCATCGCCCCCTGGCAGGTCGTGATCCTGCCGATGCTGCGCGAAGACGATGGCGATGCTGCGCTGCTCGAATATTGCGAGAAGCTGCGCAAGGGCATCGCCGCGCAGACCGCGCTGGGCGAAAAAATTCGCGTGCTGCTCGACAAGAAGCCGGGCAAGGCCGCTGCCAAGCGGTGGGACTGGGTGCGCAAGGGCGCGCCGCTGATCATCGAGATCGGCAGCCGCGACATGGAAGCCGGCACCATCACCCGCCTGCGCCGCGACCGGCTGTGGAACGATGCCGGCAAGCCCGATTTCGCCAGCCGCGGCTTCGACGAATGCATCGGCAATTGCGGCCCGGTACTGGAGGAAATCCAGCACCGGCTGTTCGGCGAAGCGCGCGAACGGCGCGATGCCAATATCCATCGCGGGATCGACAGCGTGGCGGGGCTGACCGAATTCTTCGCCGACAGCCAGCGCTACCCCGGCTGGGTCGAAGTGCAATGGTCCAAGCCGACCGGCGCAGCGCTCGATGCGGTGGTCAAACAGCTGAAGGCGCTCAAGCTCACCATCCGCAACGTTCCGCTTGATGCGGCACCCGCGGATGGCGCATGTATCTTCACCGGCGCTCCGGCGACCGAGAGGATTTTCGTCGCGCGCGCATACTGACAAGAAACCGAACGGAAAGGGGAGGATCGCGCCATGCTGGGGTCCATCAAATACAATCTGGCGAACCTTGCCAATTTCAACGGTCGCGATGCGCGGCAGACCTTCTGGTATTATGTCCTGTTCCTGGTGGTGATCCAGTTCGGCGCCGGGATCATCGCCGCCATCCCGATGTACAGCCAGATATTCTCCAGCGCCTTCAACGGCGCGCAAAGCGGCATGAGCGAGCAGCAGATGCAGGCCATGATGTTTGCGCAGATGGGCGATTCGCTGCGCACGCAGGTGTGGGTTTCGGCAGCGATCGGGGTGGTGATGACGCTGCTGCTGATCGCAGCTTTCGTGCGCCGGCTGCATGATGCGGGCTATCCCGGCCTGATCGTACTGGTGCCGGTTGCGACCTATCTTTTCTCGCTGGCCTACAACATCTCCAACATCGACAATGTGCTGGCCGCGATGGAAGCGGCGGCAGCTACGGAAAATCCGCAGCAGGCGCTGTCGATGCAGGGCCAGATGGTCGGGGCGGGGCTGGTCAGCTGGATCGGCATCATCGTGGTGATCGTGTTCGGCGTGATGAAGTCGCAGGCTGGGCCGAACAAATATGGCGACGCGCCGGTCCGTTACTGACCCTTGCCAAGCGTGCAGCGAGCGGGGACAGTGGGCGGATGAAGCCAACTGCCCTGCTGCTCGCCACCGCGATTCTCGCGCTCCCCACCAGCCTTTTCGCCGCGCCAGAAGACAGCGTCTCGGTCGATCGCCTGCGCGCCGATATCGACACGCTGGTGGGGTTCGGCACCCGCCATACGCTGTCGGTGCAGGACGATCCGAAACGCGGCATCGGCGCCGCGCGCCGCTGGGCGGAAGGTGAATTCCGCAAGATCTCTGCCGGGTGCGGCGACTGCCTCGAAATCGCCACGCCCGAAGCCATGGTGCAGGGCGCGCGCATTCCCGATGCTGTGCGACTG
>JACXVD010000097.1 GCA_014763545.1 Sphingomonadales bacterium | reverse complement strand
GTTTTTGCGGGAGGGCGCCTACCGTCTTCTTCCCGGCGATCTTCTCATCTCCCGCCAGCGCAGATGGCCCCTGCTTCTCCCCTCCCGCTTGCGGGAGGGAAGCGAGACTTGGCGGCTCTGCTGCCTAGTCGCAGCAGGGTGGGTTTGTGCCGATAGAATGCACCGTGCCGCAGTGGGGCCTGACGGCCCCATGCCCACCCCTACCCCTCCCGCGAGCGGGAGGGAGAAGCTCAGGTCAACGGCGGCGCTCTTCCACCAAGCGCGTTTCCCCGTCGCAGTCATGGCAAAGCGAACTTATAGAGGATGGCCCCGCGCCGCGATTCGCCGCCGCCACACCCTCACCCCCCGAACTTGCCGTAAAACTCCGTCAGGTTCGGGATGAAGCTCTTTGAAATATCCCTGGTCTCGTAAACCATGCTGCGCTTGTCGCCGTCGATCTTCACAGCCAGCGCGGTGGCGTGGATGATGCGGGCGTATTGGTCCTGCGTGAGGTCGGCGAAGCCGCTTTCGGTGATGTCGCGCGAGGCGGAGCGGGTGACGGAATTGTAGCTCGAAACATCGTCCCACCGGGTCTTGCCCTGCGCGATGTCCAGCGCGATCGGCGCGCCTTCGCCGGTGATGAAGGTGATCCGCTGCAAATTGCCGAAGGTCAGCGGCGCGCCATAGGCGGTGTCGAAACTCGCCTCGTTATGGATGAAGAAGCTCAGCGCGACGACCTTGCCGCTCGTGCGGTCCCTGATCGCGACCGGTTCGACGAACACGCCCTTGGCGTCGATATGCACCCCGCCGGCGAGCGATTTCTTGCTGATGCGGTTGTAGAGGCCCGAATAGGTCGTCAGTCCGTCGGTCGAGAAGCGGTCGTCGGATTGTTCGATCTTGAACTTGGGCAGGCCGAACAGCCCGGCATGCGACGGAACGGCGAAGGCCAAAGCAGCGGAGGCCATAGCGACACTGGCCGCGATAATCCCGATTTTTCCGCGCATTGCCCCCACCCCCTGCGATTCGATTTCAAGTCCCGGCAGCCAACCCTAGCCCACTTTCACCCCGCCCTTGAACAGCGCGGTCACGCGGCCCTGGGTCGGTTGCCCGTCGAACGGGGTGTTGCCGGCGGTGGCTTCCATCTTGCGGCTGTCGACCACCCACGGCTTTTCCGGGTCGACCAGCGCGATGTCGGCTTCGTAGCCCACCGCCAGTTCGCCCGCCTCCACGCCCAGCAGGCGCGCGGGGGTGCGGGCGGCAAGGTCGAAGGCGCGGGCCATGTCGATCACGCCGTCGCGCACCAGCGTCAGCACCATGGCGAGCAGCGTTTCGGCCCCGGCCATGCCCTCTTCCGCATCGGCGAAGGGCAGGCGCTTGTCCTCCGGCCCGCGCGGGTCGTGGCCGCTGGCGATGACGTCGATCGTGCCGTCGCCGATCGCCTCGACCACCGCCTGCCGGTCCGCCTCGCTCCGCAGCGGGGGCGAAAGGCGCGCGAAGGTGCGGAATTCTGCCGTGGCGAGGTCGCTCAGCATGAAATGTGCCGGGGTCACGCCCGCCGTCACCGCCACGCCCCGCGCCTTGGCCGCGCGCACGAGGTCGAGCGCGGCGCGCGTCGTCACCTGGCGGAAATGCAGCCGCGCACCGCTCATCTCGGCCAGCGCGATGTCGCGCGCCACCGCCAGCGCCTCCGCCTCGGCCGGGGCGCTGGGCAGGCCGAGCCGCGTCGCCATCTCGCCCGCGGTGGCGACCGCGTGGCCGGTGATCCCGCCATCCTCGGCATGGCTCACCACCACCATGCCCAGCATGGCGGCATATTGCAGCAGCCGCAGCATGACGCCCGAATCCGCGATCCAGCGGCGCCCGGTGGCGATGCCGCGCGCACCGGCGGCGCGCATCAGCGCGGCCTCTGCCAGTTCGCGCCCCTCCAGCCCGCGGGTTGCGGCGGCAAGCGGGTGGACCCAGAAATCGGGCTTGCCCGAATAGGCGACATACTGGACGCGGCTGGGCACATCCATCACCGGCGCCTTGTCCGGCATCAGCGCCGCGCGGGTGATCCCGCCGAAATGGAATGCGGGCTTGTCGACCGCGAAGACGCCGTAATCGACCAGCCCGGGCGCGACGAGCTGCCCCCCGGCATCGCGCACCTCGTCGCCATCCTGCGCAGCGACATCGCCCAGCCCGGCGATGCGGCCATCGACCAGCCGGAGGTTGCCCGGCACGATTCCGCTCGGCAACACCAGCCGCCCGCCGGTGATGGTGAGGGGGCCCTGCTGTTTCATACCCACTCCCCATCTTTCCAGCCGGGCAGGCCGCGTTCGGCCCGCGTCAGCACATCGAGGCAGGCCATGCGCATCGCCACGCCCATTTCGACTTGCCGGGTGATGATCGAGCGCCCCGCCAGATCGGCCACGTCGCTGTCGATCTCCACCCCGCGGTTCATCGGGCCGGGGTGCATCACCAGCGCTTGCGAAGCGCGCGATTCCAGCCGCTTGCGCGTCAGACCGTAGAGATGGTGGTATTCGCGCGCGGAGGGGATGAACTGGCCCTGCATCCGTTCGTTCTGCAGGCGCAGCATCATCGCCACGTCGCAGCCTGCCAGCGCGGCATCGAAATCGTGGAACACTTCCACCCCCATGCGCTCCACCCCCTGCGGCATCAGCGCGGGCGGCGCGCACAGGCGGACCACTGCGCCCAGTGCCTGCAGGCACAGGATGTTCGAACGGGCGACGCGGCTGTGCAGGATATCGCCGCAGATCGTCACCACCAGCCCGGTGAAATCCTCCGCCGCCTGCCCCCGCTCGCGCAGGGCATGGCGCAGCGCCAGCGCATCGAGCAGCGCCTGCGTGGGGTGTTCGTGCTGCCCGTCGCCCGCGTTGAGCACCGGGCAATCGACCTTGTCCGCGATCAGCGCCACCGCGCCGCTGCTGCCATGGCGGATGACGATCGCATCGGCGCGCATGGCGTTGAGCGTCATCGCCGTATCGATCAGCGTTTCGCCCTTCTTCACGCTCGACTGGGCGGCGTGCATATTGACCACATCGGCCCCCAGCCGCTTGCCCGCGATTTCGAAGCTGAGCAGCGTGCGGGTCGAATTCTCGAAGAAGGCGTTGATGATGGTCAGCCCGGCCAGCGCATCGCTGTGCTTGGCCGCGCGCCGGTTGAGCGCCACCCACTGTTCCGCCTCTTCCAGCAGATAGAGGATTTCATGCCGCGCCAGCTGCGCAATGCCCAGCAGGTCGCGATGCGGGAAGGCCCGCCGGCCCGCGGGAAAGCGGGAGGAGCCTGGTGTGTTTTCCGCCAATGTCATTGAAGCCATGCCCTTAGTCGAGGCTTATGGACCACTCAAGCGGTTTCCGGTGGCGAATTGGGGATGGCCGCACTAGGCTCCTGCCAAATCACCAAATTCGGGGAAGTTTACGCGATGGCATTTGCTGGCAAGGTCTGGAGATTGCTGGTCGGGATCAAGGACGGGCTGAGCCTGGTGTTCCTGCTGCTGTTCTTCGGCCTGCTGTTCATGGTGCTGGCCGCCCGCCCCAGCCCCGCGCAGGTGCGCGACGGGGCGCTGCTGCTCGACCTCGATGGCTATGTGGTGGAGGAAAAATCGAAGGTCGATCCCTTCTCCATGCTGCTGACCGGCGCGCAGCCGGTGCAGGAATTCGACGTGCAGCAGCTGGTCCACGCCATCGACGCGGCGGCGAAGGACAAGAGGATCAAGGCGGTCGTGCTCGACCTGTCGCGCTTCATGGGCGGCGGGCAGGTCCACATGGAAGAGATCGGTGCCGCGCTCGACCGGGTACGTGCGGCGAAGAAGCCGGTGTTCGCCTATGCCACCGCCTATGCCGACGATGCGATGATGCTGGCGGCTCATTCCAGCGAGGTGTGGGTCGACCCGCTGGGCGGTGCGGTGATCGCCGGGCCGGGCGGCAACCACCTCTATTACAAGGGCCTGCTCGACAAGCTGAAGGTCAACGCGCGGGTCTATCGCGTGGGCACCTACAAGAGCGCGGTCGAACCCTATCTGCGCAGCGACATGTCCGACCCCGCGCGCGAGAATTACCAGGCGCTCTACGGCGCGCTGTGGAGCGAGTGGAAGGCCAATGTCACCAAGGCCCGGCCGAAGCTGCAGGTGGAGAAGGTCACCACCGACCCGGTCGGCTGGGTCGAAGCGGCCAAGGGCGATTTCGCCACCGCCGCGAAACAGGGCGGGCTGGTCGACCGGATCGGCGACCGCGTCGAATTCGGCCAGCGCGTGGCCGAAGTGGTGGGCGAGGACGAGTGGGATGCCAGCCCCGGCGCCTATGCCCACAGCGACTATGCCCCGTGGCTGGCCGACAACCCGATGCCCACCCGCGGCAAGGCGATCGGCGTCGTCACCATCGCGGGAGAGATCGTCGATGGCGATGCCGGCCCGGGTACCGCGGGCGGCGACCGGATCGCGCAATTGCTCGACGATGCGCTGAGCGACGACATTGCCGCGCTGGTGGTGCGGGTGGATTCGCCGGGCGGATCGGTGATGGCATCGGAGGAAATCCGCCGCGCGATCCTGCGGCAGAAGGCGCGCGGCATCCCGGTGGTCGTGTCGATGGCCAATGTCGCGGCGAGCGGCGGCTATTGGGTCTCCACCCCCGGCGACCGGATCTTTGCCGAACCCGACACGGTGACCGGGTCGATCGGCATCTTCGCGGTGGTCCCGACCTTCGAGCAGACCGCGGCCGAATTCGGGCTCAATTCCGACGGGGTGCGCACCACCCCGCTGTCGGGCCAGCCCGACCTGATCGCCGGCTTCACCCCCGAGGTGGACACGATCCTGCAGGACACGATCGAGAACGGTTACGGCGATTTCCTCACCCGCGTGGCCGAGGCGCGCAAGATGAGCACCGAACAAGTCGACAAGATCGGCCAGGGCCGCGTGTGGGATGGCGGCGCCGCGCGTCAGATCGGGCTGGTCGACCAGTATGGCGGGCTGCAGGACGCGCTCGAATGGGCGGCGCAGAAGGCCGGGCTTGGCAAGGATGACTGGCACGCCGATTATCTCGGCGAAACGCCGGACAATTACGATTCGCTGCTGCGGCGAATGCTGTTCTCCAGCGAAAGCCGCGCCCCGGCCAACGATGTCTTCGCGCTGACCACGCGGATGCAGGGCGACCTGCTGGCGCGGGTTTCGTCCGATCTCGACCGGCTGCTGGGGACCAGGGGCATTCGAGGCAATAGGCCTGCATCCCCCTGGTCCCCAGCAGCC
>JACXVD010000033.1 GCA_014763545.1 Sphingomonadales bacterium | reverse complement strand
AGCAGCGCCAGCACCAGGATGGCGCCAGCGAGGATGGTCGTCCGCATGCTCCAGTGCAGCAGCAGATGTGCCAGCGCCCACAGCGCGAAAGACCACATCATCGGATGGCGGGTCACCGCGAAGACGCCGCGCACCTTGGCGGCGGCGACCTTCTCGATCGGCGTGTTGGGCGCTGCCGGGTTGCCCCGATGCGAGCCGAGGAACAGCACCAGCGCCACCAGCGTCAGCAGGCTGGCGACGATCCAGCTGGCAGTACCCAGAGCCCCTTGCAGCCCGCCGCTCCCCGTCGGTGCCGCCCGGAACGCCAACACCATCCATACGAGGCAGGCAAGGCTGACCAGCGAATAGAGACCGAGAAAGCCCTTCTCACCGAGTAACCCGACCATGGGTGCACGCAACGGGTGCGACATGGCGAAATGGGTGCCGACAAAGGCAAGGCTGGCGGCGAGTAGCGAAGTGAGAGCAGGATCCATTGCGCGTGTCCTCCCGGCATCGGCGGCTCAGCATAATCCATTTTCCTGCAGGCCGGAACGATGCCGCTATCGCCGCGCCCACTTTCCGGCGGGAGGTCGCCTGTCGCCTTCGCTCGCACCGTTTGCCCGCCGGTGCGACGGGCGTGCGGACTGTTCCGGCCCGGGGGCTGCACGCTGTTACCAGTCGTAGGCTTTGGGCAGGTCGCTCTCGTCGAGGTCGCGATAGCGGTCGCGCAGGCGGGTCTGGTGGTTGTCGCGCGGCTGTTCGACACCGTCGATAAACACCCGTTCGGGCGCGCTGCTGACTTCCAGCGGGTCACCGTCCCAGATCACCACATCGCCCACGGCACCCGGTTTGAGGACGCCCAGTTTGCCGCCATAGCCGGCAATCTCCGCCGGGACCGATGTGATCGCTGCGAAAGCCTCGCCCCAACTCAGCCCTGTGGCGCGCGGCAGCTTGGACAGGGCGACGAGATTGCCGGCGTATTGCTTGGCATTGCGCGGCTGCTCCATCCCGGCAAAGCCGCCCAGCGCGACCTTGACCCCGGCACGCTTCATCCGCCCGACATTGCTCTGCGTGGCGGCGAGCTGTTCGAAAGTCACCGGCAGATCGTCGAGCGAGTCGGCGATCACTGGCACGCCTGCCGCGGCGATGTCGCTGGCCACCAGCCAGCCCTCGCTCGCGCCGACCAGCACCAGCCGCAGCTTCGGGTAATCCTTGCGCAGGTCGAGCACCGAGCGGATGTGCGCAGCGCGTTCGACATGGACGTAGAGCGGTTCCTCGCCCCGCAGCACCGGCAACAGCGCCGCGGCATCGGGCCGGGTGAGCAGCGCATCTTCGTGCCGCCCGCCCTTGCTCGCCAGATCCTGCGCTTCCTGCAGTGCGTTCTTCAGCGTCACGAAGGCTGCCGTGCGGCTGCCGCCCGCGATCGCGCCACCGCGTTCGCCCAGCGTGACGAACTGGAACGCGCGCGGGCGCATCACCATGTCGGCATCGGCCCCCAGATCGACCACTGCGCCCTGCCCGCCGAAGATCTGCGAGGAGGGGAAGGAGGCGACGCTCGCCCGCGTGACCCCGCCCGCCCGGCTGATCGCGACATTCTGCGATTCGGGCACCAGCGCCGGGGCGACATCCAGCGCCGCGCCAAAGGACGATCCGCGCGCAGAGGTGTCGTTGCTTTCGCGCACGCCGGAAACGTCCCACAGGCCGAGGTCGGTCATGAGCGCGAAGATGCCCGGGGTCACCCATTTGCCTCGCCCGTCGATGGTCGGCATGTCCATCGTCACCGCGATATCGCTGCCGACGGCGACGACCTTGCCCCCACGCACCACGACGGTGGCGTTTTCGATCGGCGCGCTGCCATCGCCCGTCGCGACGGTCGCCCCGGTAATCGCGAAATCCTGCGATGCCGCGGGCGTGGCGCCGACGGCGAGCAGAAGGGCGGCGAAGGGAAGAGCAAGGCGCTTCATTTCACATCTCCTTCGCCCGGCTGGCCGAGTTCGAAATCGCTCACCGGCCTGCGTTTGGCATTGTCGGCATCGAACAGCAGCGCACCATCGACCCACACCTTCTCGGGCCGCGAATAGACCGACAGCGGATTGCCGTTCCACAGCACCACGTCGGCCATCTTGCCCGCAGCAAGGCTGCCGGTCAGCTTGTCGATGCCCATCGCCTTGGCCGCGTTGAGCGTGAACCAGCCGACCACCTGTTCGTCGGGAATGTCGATGCCGATGCGCTTGCCCGCCGCCTGCGCCTTGGCCGCTTCCTGGTTGAGCCGCTGGATGCCGTTCTCGTCGTCCGAGTGGATCACCACGCAGGCGCCCGCATTGTGGATCAGCGCGGCATTTTCGGGGATGCCGTCATAGGCTTCCATCTTGAAGCCGTACCAATCGGCCCAGACCGCAGCGCAGACATCATGTTCGCGCAGCAGATCGGCGATCTTGTACGCTTCCACCGCGTGGTGGAAGGCGCTGACCTTGTAGCCCATCTCGTCCGCCATATCGAGCACCTGCGCCATCTCGTCGGCGCGGTAGCAGTGGTTCTGGACGAGGATTTCGCCATCGAGCACGCCTGCCAGCGTCTCGTTGGCAAGGTTGCGCTTGCGCTTGGGATCGGCCTTCCACGCCTTGGCGTCGAGCCAGGTCTGCCGGTCGACCGCGAAATTGCCCATCCGTGTGGAAGGCATGCGACCCTTGCCGCCATAGACGCGCTTGGGATTTTCGCCGCAGGCCATCTTCATGCCGTAGGGCGCGCCGGGAAACTTCATGCCCTGCACCGTGCGGCTGGGCACATTCTTGAGCGTGACCGAGCGCCCGCCGATCAGATTGGCCGAACCGGGCAGGATTTCGAGGCTGGTGACCCCGCCATTTGCCAGCGCCCGGGTGAAGCCCGGGTCCTGCGGCCAGACCGAATGTTCCGCCCACACTTCGGGCGTGGTCGGATCGGTCGCCTCGTTCCCGTCGGACTGCGCATCGACCGAGGGGGTGGGATAGACGCCGAGGTGGCTATGGATGTCGATCACCCCGGGGGTAACGAATTTTCCGTGCGCATCGATCGTGGTGTAGCCCGCCGGGATCGCGAGATCCGGCCCGCCCACGCCCACCAGCTTGCCATCGGCGAACAGGACCGTGCCGTTGTCGATCCTGCCGCCTGCCCCGTCATACACAGTGGCGCCGACCAGGGCCGTCGGCGTGCCCGGATAGGGTTTGTAGGTGGAGGGGTAGGGTGCCTGTTCCGGTTCGGTCGGGGCGGATGCTTCCGCCACCGATTGGGGGCGCGCGTCGCCGCCGGCGGAACAAGCCGCCAGCGCCGCCGCGCCAGCCAGTGTTGCAATGGCGCGTAACTGCATGTCTTGGCCCCTGGTGAGTGCTTACTTGCCGGTCGCGGGATGGATGCCCGCAGCCCCCGCTTCGCCGATTTCCTGCTGGCCGAAGACGCGTTCGGCAGCGTCCTTCTCGTCTTCGTCCTGCAGCGTGTCGAGATGCATCAGCTTCTTGATCAGCGGGCTGACCAGCAGAACCGCGACACCCACCGCGACCGCGATCCAGCCGATCTGGTTGTAGACGTCGAGCACGACCTGCTGGCCGGCACCTTCGCCGCTGGCGCGTTCCGAACCGGTCGCCGCCGCAATCAGCCCGGCCACGAAATTGCCGGTCGCCGAAGCGAAGAACCAGGTGCCCATGATCAGCGAGGCCATATGCGCCGGGGCCAGCCGGTTCATGGCGGAAAGGCCGACCGGCGACAGGCAAAGCTCGCCGGTCGTGTGCAGCAGGTAGATCAGGAAGATGAAGATCACCGCGGTCTTGGCGCCGTCTGCGCCCAGCGCCGCCCCGGCAACCAGCACCAGGAAGCCCGCGCCGAGCTGCATCAGGCCAAGCCCGAACTTCGCCGGAGCCGAAGGTTCGAGCCCGCGGCGGCCGAGCCAGGTCCACAGCCCGGCAAAGACCGGGCCGAGCAGCACGATGTAGATCGCATTGATCGACTGGAACATCGAGGCAGGGACGCTGCCGATGTCGGCATAGCGGTCGGTATAGAGGTTGAGCGACGAACCGGCCTGTTCGAACAGCGCCCAGAACAGGATCGAGCCGAGGATGAGGAACATCGCCGCGAAGATGCGGTCGCGATCGTGCGGCGGCAGCTTGATCACCGCGGTCAGGATCACATAGCCGACCAGGATCACGCCGGCGACCAGCAGCAGCCAGCCGACCATGGACTGGTACTGGATGAGCAGCCAGATGATCGCCACGGCGACCATGCCGACCACATAGATGCTCCATTCGACGCCCTTCGACAGCGGCTTGGGCGGTTCGCCCCGACCCATCAGCAGCGGTTTGAAGATCATGAACACGATCAGCCCGGCGAGCATGCCGAACCCTGCGGCACCGAAGCCGTAGCTCCAGCCATAGGTCTGCCCGAGGTAGCCGCACAGCAGCGAGCCGAGCGCGGCGCCGAGGTTAATCCCCATGTAGAAGATGGTGTAGGCGCCGTCGCGGCGCACGTCGGTGCGCGGGTAGAGCTGGCCGACGATCACCGAGATATTGGCCTTGAGGAAGCCCGAGCCCACGATGATGAAGCTGAGCGCCAGCCAGAACACCGCCAGGGCGGGGTTGCCTTCGTGGCCGCCGGTCGTCTCGCCTTCGAAGCCCATCAGGAAGTGGCCGAAGGTCAGCAGCACCGCGCCGTAGAGCACCGCCTTGCGCTGCCCCAGGAATTTGTCGGCAAGATAGCCGCCGAGCACCGGGGTGATGTAGACCAGCGCGGTATAGGCGCCATAGATCACGCCGCTTTCGCTATCGGAATAAAGCCAGTGCTGGGTGAGGTAGAAGATCAGCAGCGCACGCATGCCGTAGTAGGAAAAACGTTCCCACATCTCGGCGAAGAACAGGACGAACAAGCCCTTCGGATGCCCCAGAAGCGTACCGCGCGCGTCGCCGCTTTCGGCATATTGCGTTGCCATGTTTTTGCAGACCCTCTTCCTGCCAGCCCAGCGGCGCGTGGCCGCAAAGGCAGCACCCTAACGCCTGTTTCACTCATGTGAAGCTTTAGTTTCACGCGAAACCGCCGCCGCCGATGAGCCGCGCACCCATTTCCCCGATACGGGAACTTGACGCGCCGCGCTGTATTATGGCACTGACGCACCTTATATAAGGAAATGCTCATGAGCCAGCAAAGCCGCCCCGTCTATCTCAAGCTGCGCGACCTGATCGCCGCCGCGATCATCGAGGGGCGCTATGCCGAGGGTGAAATGCTTCCCTCGGTCCGTGCCTTTGCTGCCGAACAGGGCGCCAACCCGCTCACCGTTGCCAAGGCTTATCAGCAGTTCCAGTCCGATGGGCTGGTCGAAGTGCAGCGCGGTGTCGGCATGTATGTGGTGCAGGGTGCGGCCGAGCGCCTTAAACGCACGGAACGGCTCGATTTCCTCAGCCGCGAATGGCCGGAAATCCGCGCGCGGATGGAACGGCTGGGCATTCAGATCGCCGAGTTGATTGAAAAAGCGTGATTTTTCACCTCAACACGGCGCAAGCCAAGTAAAGCAAGTCTTTTCACGTTGAAAAGATTGCGAATTGCGACTCTTTCTGGCAGGATTATTACCGAGCTAACGCCTCGAACTCCGCGGTGGGGGGAGGGGAATATTGGCGATCGGCCTGTAAGGGCCCAGGCCGCACATGTGTTGCGGGAGGGACAGTATGATCCGTTCAGAACTCGTACAGGCGCTTGCCAAGGAGAACCCCGATCTGCGACCCGAAGAGGTCGAGCAGACGGTCGACATCTTTTTCGAGGAAATCGCCCGCCGCCTTGCGGAAGGCGGAAGGGTGGAATTGCGCGGTTTCGGGGCTTTCTCGACCCGCGAACGCGAATCCCGCAAGGGCCGCAATCCGCGCACCGGCGAAACGGTGGATGTGCCTTCGAAGAAGGTCCCCTATTTCAAGCCGGGCAAGGAAATGCGCGAGCGCCTGAACCCCTGACGATTTCGCCCGGGTCGGATCGGCAGGCTGCCGTTCGGCCCGTTCGGTCCAAACAGAAGGGCGCGGTTGCCGGTGTGGCAACCGCGCCCTAGCTTTGTCAGCCTGTGCGGAGCGTCAGAATTCCTTCTTCAGCGTAACCGCCCAGGTGCGCGGCAGCCCCGGCGCGCCGGAAATCGTGCCGGGCGAGGCGAACTGTTCGTAGAGCGAAGTGAAATAGTATTTGTCGAACACGTTCTGCACTTCGAGGCTGACCGACCACGGCGCATCGTCGTCCTGCTTCCAGGTCAGCCGCGCATTGCCGAGGAAATAGCTGTCGATCTTGTTCGAGGCGACCACCGTCGCCAGCGGACCGCCGCCGCCGAGCGCGACCACGCCGGGCACCGCCGGGGTGGTGGTCACCGGATTGGGCGGCGTGAAGGCGGTGGTGACAACCACGGAATCGTAGTTCACCGCCTCGGTAAACACGCTCGACTGGTAGGAACCGTCGAACCGGGCCGAAAGCTTGCCGCCCGCGACATCGGGGATGTCGTACTGGACGCCGAAGCTCCATTTCCACTTCGGCGTGTAGGGCGTCACCATGTCGAGCGTCACCGCCGTCAGGCCGGTAATGCTGGTGTATTTGAAATCGAGATAGCTCAGCGATCCGTCGAAGGTCAGATTTTCGAACGGATTGAGCATGGTTTCGAGTTCGAAGCCCTTCACATGCGCCGCGCCGACATTGTTCGGCTGGAGGCAGGGCGAGGTCGGGCAGGCCGACAGCGTGAGGATGATGTCCTTGTAGTCGTTGTAGAACGCCGAGGCATTCAGCCGCACCGCGCCACCGGCGAAGTCCGATTTGAAGCCCACTTCATAGGCGGTCAGCTTCTCGGGCTTGAATTCCTTGACCTGGTTGCGGCCGAGCGGATCGGTCGGGCCGAAGAACGGTCGGGGGTTGAACCCGCCCGAACGATAGCCGGTCGAAACCTGCGCATAGACCATCAGCGCCCGCGAGAAGCGGTAGTCCATGGCGATGCGCCAGTCGAAATTGCTGTCCTTGAACGTCGGCGGTGAAACATTGTTCAGCCCGACCAACAGGCAGTTCGGATCGTTGCCAACCGCAGTCGGGCCGGCAGTCGGCGCCCCGAGGAAGAAGGCGCAGGGCAGCGGGCCCGGTACGGTCAGATCCGGGTTGCGACGGAAGAATGTGTAGCTCTTGCGGTCCCAGGTATTGCGCAGACCCAGGTTGATGTTGAGCGCATCGGTCGGCCGGATGGTGAAATTGGCGAAAATCGCCTTGCTGCTCGCCGGGGTCGGGTCGGGACCGTGGATGAAGTCGATCCCGGCATAATTCAGGTCGACCCGCGCGGTCAGCGTGCCACCACGCTTGAAATAGATCCCGCCAACGGTGAAATCGAGCAGGTCGTCGAACGCCGTGCCGTTAAGCCGCAGCTCGGTCGACCACTGGTGGTTCTTGAGCACCTGCTGCAGCTGCTGGTTGGCGATCGGCGAGTTGTCGACATCCTGCGACCAGTCGGACTTGTACTCGCGCCAGGCGTTGATCGAGGTCAGCTTCAGCGTGTCGCTGAGGTCGATGTCGATCGTGCCCATGACGCCGTAATTGTCGAGATACTGGTGCGGCTGGAAGATCAGCGGCTTGTACGGGGCCTGGCTGGTCGGTTCGCGCAGGTCGGCGAAGGTGGAATAGGTGACGAAGCGCCGGTCATAGCCGGTCAGCGTGTCGCAGCTGTTGCGCCCGTTGGGCACGAAGGCGCAATTGCCGGCAATTGCCGAACCGTCGATCGTGCTGGCCAGCCAGGGGATACCGTCGGGCGTCACCGACGCGTTGTTGTAATAGAGCAGGACCGACGCGCCCGCTTCCGAACGGTCGCGCGAATAATCGCCCGAGACATTCACCTCGACGCTGTCCGACGGCACCCAGCGCAGCGAAATCTTGCCCGCCGCATAGCTCTGGCCGCCCAGCGTGCCGAGCACCGGGTCGGGGCCGATGGCCTGGGTCGGCACACCCGAACCGGGGTGGGTCAGTTCGTAGTCGAGCCGCTTGACGTAACCGTCGCGGTTCTTGGTCGATCCGGCGATGCGGGCGAACAGCGTGTCGCTGATCGCGAAATCGGCAAAGCCGCGCACGTCGATGCGGTTGTAGGAGCCATAGGTGACCTGCAGCGATCCCCGCCCATCGCCGGTCGGCTTGGTCGAGAACAGCTTGATCGCACCGCCGATCGAATTGCGCCCCGCCAGCGTGCCCTGCGGCCCGCGGAGCACCTCGATCCGGTCGAGGTCCATCAGGTCGAGCAGCGAGCCGGTCAGGGTCGGGATATAGACATCGTCGACATAAATACCGACCCCCGGCTCGAGCGCGAAGTTGAAATCGGTCTGCCCCACGCCGCGGATGAAGGCGATCAGCCCGTTGCCGTTCTGCTGGCCCTGCGGGGTAAGCGTGACGTTGGGGGCCTGTGCGGCGACCTGTTCGACGCTGCTCTGGCTACGCTGTTCCAGCAGTTCGGAATTGACCGCGGTGATGGCCAGCGGCGTATCCTGCAAATTCTGTTCGCGGAACTGGGCGGTGACGACGATGACCGGGTTGCCGGTCTCGTCGGTTGTGGTGGTGTCGCCCTGCGCCTCCTGCGCCATTGCCGGCGATGCGAGGCCTGCGACGAGCGCGGCGGTCGAAACCAGGCCGAATGCCTTTTTCATCCTACTACCCTCCTGTTGACGCGCCGCTATGCACTGCGGCTACGCTGCTTTTTTGCGGGGGCTCGGTCGCTGCCCCCCGGGGTGATTGCCCGCGACGGGCAGGCAATCCCCGCAGGCCCGGAGACTAGGAGCGATAATGCCCCGCACAATCGCAATCGCGGCGCGCCTTGTCGAAGTTTGCCGGAGTGTAGTTTTCATGTAACAGATAACTTCACATATGCGAATTTGTGCCATGATGCACGGTGATTGCCGCCGGGGGCGCAAGCGTTTAGGCGCTGTCAGCCATGCGGGTGTGGCGGAATGGTAGACGCCGGGGACTTAAAATCCCCTGATCCTTGATCGTGTGGGTTCGAGTCCCACCACCCGCACCAGTCGTCAGCCACGCCCTTGCCGGGCCACACCGGCTGGATCGGGCTAATCGGGCCGGACCAAAACGGGACAGGCGTTAACCACCTCCTAACCAATTTCCTTCACTCCCCGGTCAGACCACTCAACGGGGGCACACATGACCGAAGTGAATGCGCAGAACCTGCACGGGGAAATCGACGTCGACGTTGCGATCATCGGCGCGGGGCCAGCGGGACTCACCGCCGGCTATCTGCTGACCAAGCAGGGCAAGAGCGTTGCGATCATCGAAAAGGACGCGACCTATGTCGGCGGCATCAGCCGCACCGTCGAACACGAAGGCTACCGCTTCGACATCGGCGGCCACCGGTTCTTTTCCAAGAGCGCGGCGGTGGTCGATCTGTGGAACGAAATCCTGCCGGACGACTTCATCCAGCGCCCGCGCATGAGCCGCATCTATTACGAAGGCAAGTTCTACTCCTATCCGCTGCGGGCCTTCGAAGCGCTGTCGAACCTCGGCATCTGGCGCTCGACCGCCTGCATGATGAGCTATGGCTGGTCCAAGCTGTTCCCGATCCGTGAAGTGAAGAGCTTCGAGGACTGGACCAGCAACCAGTTCGGCAAGAAGCTCTATTCGATCTTCTTCAAGACCTACACCGAGAAGGTGTGGGGCATGCCTTGCAACGAAATGAGCGCCGACTGGGCCGCCCAGCGCATCAAGGGCCTCTCGCTCTGGGGCGCGGTGACCGACGGGCTCAAGCGGTCGCTCGGCCTCAACAAGCGGCCCAACGACGGGCAGGCGGTGAAGACCCTGCTCGAAACCTTCCGCTATCCGCGGCAGGGCCCGGGGATGATGTGGGAAGCTGCGCGCGACAAGATCGTCGCCACCGGCAAGGGCCAGGTCATCATGGGCCACGCGCTCGAACAGCTTGCCTCCGACGGGCAGGGCGGCTGGCGCATGACCACCGCCGGCAAGGACGGGTCGAAAATCGTCGTCAAGGCGAAGAATGCGATCAGCTCGGCGCCGATGCGCGAACTGGCTGCCCGCATGCATCCGCTGCCGGACACCACGCTCAACGCATCGAACCTCAAATATCGCGACTTCCTGACCGTTGCGCTGATGATCGACGGCGAAGATCTGTTCCCCGACAACTGGATCTACATCCACGACAGCAAGGTGAAGGTCGGTCGCGTGCAGAACTTCCGCAGCTGGTCGCCGGAAATGGTGCCGGACGAAAGCATGGCCTGCGTCGGTCTCGAATATTTCTGCTTCGAAGGCGACGGCCTGTGGTCGATGGCGGACGAAGACCTCGTCGCGCTGGCGACCCGCGAAATGGATATCCTCGGCCTCGTCGACCCGAAGAAGGTCAAGGGCGGCGCGGTCGTGCGCCAGGAGAAGGCCTATCCGGTCTATGACGAAACCTACGCCGCCAATGTCGCCGCGATGCGCCACGAACTGGAGGAGAAATTCCCCAGCCTGCACCTCGTCGGCCGCAACGGCATGCACCGCTACAACAACCAGGACCACGCGATGATGACTGCGATGCTGACGGTGGAGAACATCCTCGCCGGCGAGCGGATCTACGACACCTGGTGTGTGAACGAAGATGCCGAGTACCACGAAGCGGGCGACGAAGGTGCCGAAAAGGCCCTGCCGCAGCGCGAAGTGGCGCGCGAGCCGATCACCGAAGACCAGGCCGCCGCGCTCGCCTCGGTGCGCGACGTTCCCGAACGGATCAAGCCCGCCGGCGAAGGCAAGGACAAGCGCGCCGCCTGAACGGCTCGCTGATCAAACCAAGGCAGCGCCCGGGCCGGAAGGTCCGGGCGCTGTCGTTGGTGGCGCAGCCGCCAGCCGCCAGCACAGGCCGAGAATGACCGCGCAGACCAGCGGCACGAAGGGTTCGGCGGTGAAGAACCACAGCCCGGGCAGCACCATCGCCGCCAACAGCAGCGTTCGCTCGCCCTGCGCCATCGACCGGGTAAGCAGGAATGCCGCGGCCGCGGTCAGCATGGTGCAATCGTAGAGAAAGGAATAGGGCGTCACCAGCAGGGTCGCGGCGATGACGCCGGCGGCCTGCACGCCATGGCTCGCCCGCCGCCGGACCAGCGCGATCACCGCCCCCAGCGCGCCAAGAGCCGCGAGTGCGTGGACCGCGAGCGCCGCCGAAAGCGGCAGGTGATCGGCGAGTATCGCCAGGACCGACTGCATCTTGCCGGCGACGATGCTGTCGGTTCGACTGGCGACGATGGCGGCGATCTCGCGGCTTGCTGCAAAATATTGCGGCCAGATATCCATGCCCCAGAGGATGGTGGCGGCACCGGCCATCGCCCCCACCGTCGCCGCTGCACTGCCGATTGCCGCCCACTCGCGCCGCACCAGCAGGAACGGGGCGAGCGCCAGCCCGAGATGCGGTTTGACCGCCAGCAGGCCGAACAGCACGCCTGCCAGATGGGGTCGCCGGGGGAGCAGCTGCAACCCGCCAGCGATCGCCGCCGCCGACAGGAAGCCGTTTTGCCCGAGCAGGATCGTTTGCGTCGCGCCGCCGAAGGCGAAGGTCATGCCGATAGCGACGGGCGCGTTGCGCGTGATGCCGCGCAGCGCAGCGAACCATGCCGCCGCGCCGAGAAGAAGGTACACCGGCAGCGCCGCGCCATAGGGCAGCAGGCCGAAAGGCGCGAACAGCAGCAGCGCAGTCGGTGGATAGCCGAAAGTCAGCCCGTTCGCCGCCGGCTGGTGGATGAGCGCCGCGTAATAGGCTTCGTGAAGGTCAAGATCGTAAACCAGTGCGCCCTGACCCGACACCGCCCTGACCCCGCCGGCCCAGACGGTGGCGAAATCGGTGATCGCCACCCGCCCGTCGGCGGCAAGCGGCCAGCCGCCCCACGCAGCTATCGCGCCCAGCAGGAGGCAACTGCCCAGCGCGAGCGCCGTCCAGTAAAGCCTGCCCAGCCTCCCGCTTGCCATGCGTCCCCCCCGCAATCCGGCAGAAAAACCCGCCCTTCGCCGGTCATTTAGCCCTGCGTTGGCATTTCGTTAACCCAGAATTGCAATGAAGCGGTGGAAGCAAGCCGCCGTCGGCCGCAGGGGACAATTGTGACAAGCCTGATCCTGAAGATGCGCGATATTCGCCTGATCCGTTACGGCCTTGCCAGCGTCGGGGCGCTGGCGGTGGACATGGGCAGTTTCCTTGCGCTGCTGTCCTTCGGGATGATGGCCGCTTCCGCCTCGGCAACGAGCTATTCGTTCGGCATCGTCGCGCATTGGCTGCTGTCGAGCCGCACGGTCTTTGACGATACGGTTGCCGCGCGCGGGCTGGAACGGACCAAGCAGAAGGCACTGTTCGTGCTCTCCGCCCTCCTCGGGCTGGGCATCACCACGCTGATCGTCGGTGCTGCCGATCTTGCGGGCTTCGACCCGCGCCTGGCCAAGCTGGTTGCCATCGTGATCAGCTTCGCCGCCACCTGGGTTCTGCGCAGCAAGGTGGTCTTCCGCGCGAAAGCGGCCTGACATGCTGTTCGTCGAACGCCGCAAACCGGGCTTCGACGGCGAAATGCTCCAGCGCGTCGGGCTCGCCTGGGCGATGATCGCCGCGCTGCTGCTGGTCACCAATTATGGCGCGCTGCGCGCGCTGCTGTTTCCCGATCCCGACGACATCATGCGCCTGATCGAAGTGCGCGACCTGCTGGCCGGGCAGGCGTGGTACGACCTGGTCCAGCACCGGGTCGATGCGGTGCACGGCGGGGTGCCGATGCACTGGTCGCGGCTGGTCGACATCCCGCTCGCCCTGACCATCGGTGTACTCACGCCGCTGCTGGGCGCACATGGGGCCGAAATCGCCGGATCGATCATCGTCCCGCTGGTGACGTTCTTCATCGCCCTGCTGCTCGCCGGGCGGGTCGCGTGGCGCCTGCTGGGCAGCGAGGCGACCGGCTTTGCCTGCCTAGCCATGGCGCTGTCCGTCCCGCTGGTTTCGCAGATGCGACCGCTGCGCATCGACCATCACGGCTGGCAGATCGTGCTCGCGCTGGCGGCGGTAAACGGGCTGATGGCCCGTTCGCCGCGCAAGGGCGGGTGGATCGTCGGCACATCGCTGGCGCTGTGGCTTTCGATCTCGATCGAGGGGCTGCCGCTGGCCGCCGCGTTTTGCGGCATCGTTGCGCTGCGCTGGCTACGCGATCCGAAAGAGCGCGCCTGGTTCGTCCATACAATGCAGGCGCTGGCGGTTGCATCGCTGGTTGCCTTCGCCGCGACCCGCGGCTGGGCCGATCTTGCCCAGCATTGCGATACCCTTTCCCCGCTGCACCTTGCGATCTTTTGTGGCGGCGCGCTGGGCGTGACGGTGCTCGCGCGGCTCGAGCCGATTCCGCGCCCGATGCTCATCGCCGGGATGGCGCTGGTCGCCATGGGCGCTGCGGCGGCCTATCGCCTCGGCGCGCCGCAATGCAGCGGCGGCGGCTTTGCCGAACTCGATCCGCTGGTGCGTCGCTTCTGGTACGATGGGGTGAGCGAGGGGCTGCCCGTGTGGCACCAGCCGCTCAGCCTGGCGCTGCAGATCGTGGTGCCGCCGGTGCTGGGCCTCTGGGCATCGCTCAAGCTCGCTTCGCGGAGCCGCGACTGGCTGCGCCAGTGGTGGTTCGATTACGCGCTGCTGCTCGGCGCGTCGCTGGCGATCGCGTTGCTGGTGGCGCGGGCGGGTGCGGTGGCAGGCGCGCTCGCTGCCGTGCCGCTCGGCTGGCAACTGGCCGAATGGCTGCGTGCGGCCCGCCGCATGCCCGCCCCTTCGCGCCGGGTGCTGGCGATGGCCGGGATCGCGCTGGCGCTGCTGCCTGCCTTGCCCGTCACCCTGTTGACCATGGCCATGCCTGCCAACGCCTCCAACGGCAGCAGCATGGCGCGCGCTTCCTCCTGCCAGGTGGCAGAGGCTGCGCATGCGCTGAATGCCCTGCCTACCGGCGAGGTGCTGGCGCCGCTCGATATCGGGCCGCGCATCCTCTATGTCACCGATCACCGCGTCATCGCCACCGGCCATCATCGCGGCCAGCGCGGGATGAAGGAAGCGATCGAAATCTTCACCGGATCGACCGAAGCCGCCCATGCCCGGCTTGCCGCACGCGGGACCGCCTATGTCGCGCTATGTCCCGATCTGGTCGAGCCCGCGCGCTATGCGCAAGCTGCCCCGCATGGGTTCATGGCCGATCTGCTGAACGGGCGCGAACCGGCCTGGCTGGAACCGGTCAAGGTGCCCGGCGGCAGCAATTTCCGGATCTGGAAAATCCGCAGCTGAGCGCGCGGGCAGGCCGCTCGCCGTCAGGCCGGCCTGAAACTCATCGCTCCGCCGTTCATGCAATAACGCTTGCCGGTCGGCTTGGGGCCGTCGTCGAACACATGGCCGAGATGGCCGCCGCAATTGGCGCAATGCACTTCGGTGCGGGGATAGCCGATCTTGTAGTCGGTCGATGTGCCCACGCCGCCGCGCAGCGGTTGCCAGAAACTGGGCCAGCCGGTGCCGCTGTCATACTTGGTCTTCGACGAATAGAGCGGGTGCGCGCAGGCCGCACACAGGAAGGTGCCCGCGCGATGCTCGTCGTTCAGCGGCGAGGAGAACGGGCGCTCGGTTCCTTCCTCGCGCAGGATCCAGTATTGCGTCTTCGTCAGCCGCTTGCGCCATTGCGCATCGCTCAGCGACAGGGGGAAATTGCGCGCTTCGGCGGGCGAGGAACCGCAGGCGGCGATCGCGGGCAGCGATGCGCCCATCGCGATCCAGCCGAGCAGGCGGCGGCGGGTGGGGCGGGGAAGTGTCGTCATGGCAAGGGGCCTCCGCAGGTCTATTCGCTTGCTCCCCCCATCTGGTTACGATCCCGGCAAAGTCAAAATTGCGTGATCTCGACTTCCAGCTTGCGGAAGCCATGCACGAAATTGGCGCGTACCCGCTCGACATCGCCCGCGACATGCACGCGCATGCGCATGGCGTGCATTTCCTCCAGCAGGATGCGCAATTGCAGCTCGGCCAGCCGCGCGCCCACGCAGCGGTGGATGCCATAGCCGAAGGCGAGGTGGCGCCGGGCATTCTCGCGGGTGATATCGATCCGGTCGGCACCGGGAAACACGCTCTCGTCGCGATTGGCCGACAGGTACCACAGCACCAGCTTGTCGCCCTTGGCGACATGCTGGCCGAACAATTCGCTGTCCTGGGTTGCGGTGCGCCGCATATGCGACAGCGGGGTCTGGAAACGGATGCATTCCTGCACCGCATTGGGGATCAGCGAGGGATCGTCCTCGAACAGCTTGCGCTGGTCGGGGAAGCGGTCGAACCCGTGGACGATCCCGCTCATCGTGTTGCGCGAGGTATCGTTGCCGCCCACGATCAGCAGCACCAGATTGCCCATGAATTCCTTGGGATCCATCTGGTTCATGGCCGGCGAATGGATCATCATCGAAATCAGGTCCGGGCCGGGATCCTGCTGCGAACGCTGCACCCACAATTGCTGGAAATAGGCCGCCATCTCGTAGAGGATGCCCTGGCGTATGTCGTCCAGCTCGGGCGCGAGGGCCAGTTCGGTATCGCCTGCCCAGTCCGACCAGAAGGTCAGCAGCCGCCGGTCCTCCCACGGGAAGCCGAACAGGATCGCCAGCATCTGCGTGGTCAGCTCGATCGAGACCCGGTCGACCCAGTCGAATACCTCGCCGCGCGGCAGGGCGGCGAGCGTTTCGCGCGTGCGGCGGCGGATATCGCCCTCCATCCGGTCCATCTCGCCGGGGGTAAAGGCGGGCGCGACCGTGCGCCGCTGGCCGGTGTGTTTGGGCCGGTCCATCGCGATGAACATCGGCAGTTCGAAATCGCTGTCCGTCCGCCGGTCGAGAATGGTGATCCCGCCATGTTCCCAGCTGGAGGAATAGAGTTCGGGCAGCGATTCGACGTGCTGAATCGCCTTGTGCTGCACCACGTTCCAGTACGGGCCGAAGGGGCTTTCGGGCACGTAATGCAGCGGGCCCTTGGCGCGCATTTCGGCGAAGATCGGCTGCCAGCGATCCTCGTAATAAATGTCGCTGCGGCTGACGTCGAAGGGATGGGTGTGCTGGGGGTAGGCGTCGGGATGCGCCGCGAAATGCTGTTCGACCATTTCATAGGCGGTCGGTGACCTGCGCCATTGGTGGGGCGCAGCGCTCGGCTGGGCAGTCTGGGTCGCCATCGGCTCTCTCCGGCTGCGGGCGACTCTTTGCGGTCGCTCCGGCATCGGAGGTATCCTGCCCGTGCTGACACGGGAGTCAATAGCGGGTTGCGAATTGCGACTGAATTGCCCGATCGCGCCCGCCTGCGGGCGCGGGTAACGTTACGCCGCTTCCGCCGTCCGGCGGTTCCACCACCGCCGCTTGACCTGGCCCCCGGCGTTGCCCGATTTCATCACCCGCTTGCGGAACATGCGGCCCCCGGCGCGAACCAGCAGGGTCACCGACAGGCCCTGCCACACGATGGCGACGAGGTGCTGGGCCAGCCCGGCCTGCTGCGCTGCGCGGGCGAGCATCGCGAAAGGCGAGCTGAACGGGAAGATCACCGCGCCCCATTCGACGGCCGAGCCGGGTTGCGACATGGCGTAGCTGGCGAAGAAGAACACCGCGAGCTGCAGCATGGTCACCGGCATCGACAGCGTCTGCACCTCGCGCACGGTGGCTGCCATCGACCCGATCGAAAGGAACAGCGAGCCGAGCAGCAAGTAAGCCATCCCGAAATAGACCACCCCCAGCGCGAGGAAGGCGGGCCAGCCGACCGCCGGGGTCGGCACGACGGGCAGGCTCTGCCCCGCCAGCAGCATCAGCGCGCCGCCGACGCTGCCCCATACACCGATCCCGACCAGCGAGACGCCGAGCATGGCGAACAGCTTGCCGAAGAACACAGCGTCCATCGGAATGGCGGCGGCGAGGATTTCGATGATCTTGTTGGCCTTTTCCTCGACCAGATTGGACAGCACCATCCCGGCCAGCAGCATGGTCAGCAGGAACAGCAGCATCTGCCCGAGCTGCGCGGTCAGCACTTGCCCGGTGCGTTCGTTCGCCGCGCTGGTCGACACGGTCTGCGTCGCCACCGAGGGGAATTCGACCGGCGCCTTGCCACTCGCCGCGGCGGCGACCAGCGCCACCCGGCCGGAGAAATAGGGCAGCTGGTCCTTCGGCCCGGTCAGCACCGGTTCTGCCAGCGTTCCGGTGACGATGGCGGCATAATTGCCGCGCCTCTGTTCCAGCACGGCGCGCGGGTCGAAACCGGGATCGCCCGCATCCGCCACCGCCGACATTGGCGGCATGGAACCGCCCAGTTCGGTCGCCAGCTTCTCATGCGCGGCAAGCATCGCGGCCGTATCGGGCGCGCTCATCGCCACGCCGACCTCGGGATTGATCGCTTCCTGGCTGATGCGGTTGCCCAGCGATCCGGAAATCGTGGCGATCACGATCATGAACACCGGGCCGAGCAGGAAGAACAGGAAAGCGCGGCTGAACAGGATCGCGTGGAAATCGCGCCGCGCCACGACGAAGGCCGCCTGGCCCAGCGAGAGGCGCGCCTTGGGTTGTCCCTGATTGGGCTCGGGGGTCATCGGCGCATCTCCGCTTCGCTTTCTTCGCCCAGCGCGCGTGCCGCCGCCTCGCCGGCGATGGCGACGAAGGCATCGTGCAGCCCAGCGCGTTCGATCGACAGCGAGAGGATGCCCGCCTCGCCTTCGATCAGGGCGCGCAGCATCGGTTCGATCCCGCCTTCGGGTAGAGAGAAATAGAAGAAGTCGCCTTCGCGCCGGGCATCGGCGGGCAAGGCCGCCAGCCAGCCGCCTTCGCGCGCGCGGGTTTCGAGCCGAACCTGCGCGGGAATGCGATCGCGCGCGGCGTCCACCGACCCGGCATAGGGCACCTTGCCCCCGGCGATGATCGCCACGCCTTCGCACAGCCGCTCGGCATGGTGGATCACATGGGTCGAGAAGATGACGGTGGCGCCCTCTTCGGCAAGGGTGCGGATGGTCCGCTCAAGCTTGCCCTGGTTGATCGCGTCGAGCCCGCTGAAAGGTTCGTCCAGCACCACCAGCCGTGGGCGGTGGACCAGCGTGCCGAGCAGCTGGACGTTCTGCGCCATGCCTTTCGACAGCTGGCGGATCTGGCGTTCGGCGGCATGGGCCAGGTTGTGCTTTTCCAGCAGTTCCATGCCCCGGCGGCGCCCTTCCGCCAGCGGCAGGCCGCGCAAGGCGCCCATGAAGGCAATCGCCTCGATCGCCTTCATCGACGGATAGAGCCCGCGTTCTTCGGGCAGGTAGCCGATCAGTCGTGCGATATCATGCGGCCGGTCGTGGCCGAAGACGCGGCGACTGCCTTCGTCTGGGTCGATAATGCCCAGCAGCATGCGCAGGGTGGTGGTCTTGCCCGCGCCATTGGGGCCGAGGATGCCGTAGATCGCACCTTCGGGGACGGAAATGTCCACGCCATCGACCGCCAGCGTGCCGTCGAACCGCTTGACCAGCCCGCGCGCCTCGATCGCGAGCTGACCGGAGCCGTTGCGGGTGAAAGCCTGATCGCCTAGCGCCATATTCATGCCTGCGCCCTATCCGCCGCGAGTGAACGGGAACCACCCCGATCATGGTTAACCGCACGGCAACCGCTCGCCTAAAGCACGAATTGGCCGAGGAGGCCAAGCGGCTCGGCTTCGCCGCAGTCGGATTTGCGCCTGCCGTTGACGATCCGCTGCAGGGTGCGCGGCTCGATCAATGGCTGGAAGGCGGGCATCACGGCAGCATGGGCTGGATGGAAGACCGCGCCGATGTGCGCCGCGGCCCGCAGGCGATGTGGCCCGCTGCGCGCAGCGTGATCGCGCTGGGCATGAGCTATGCCCCCGGCCGCGATCCGCTGGCCCTGGCGGGCGAGCCGGACAAGGCGCGGATTTCCGTCTATGCGCAGGGTCGCGATTATCACGACACGCTGAAGAAGGCGGCCAAGGCGCTGGCGCGTTTCCTGGTCGCGCGGGCGGCCCAGCTGGAGCTGGGCGAGGTGGCGCTCAAGGTCTTCGTCGATACCGCGCCGGTGATGGAAAAGCCGCTGGGGCAGGCCGCCGGGCTGGGCTGGCAGGGCAAGCACACCAATCTCGTCAGCCGCGCGCACGGCAGCTGGCTGTTCCTTGGTGCGATCTATTGCACCCTCCCATTCGAGGCCGACGAACCGCATTCCGACCGCTGCGGATCGTGCCGTGCCTGCCAGGATGCCTGCCCGACGGCTGCCTTTCCCGCACCCTACCGGCTCGAT
This sequence comes from Sphingomonadales bacterium, assembly GCA_014763545.1. Classification (GTDB taxonomy): domain Bacteria; phylum Pseudomonadota; class Alphaproteobacteria; order Sphingomonadales; family Sphingomonadaceae; genus JACXVD01. The sequence goes on along the minus strand of JACXVD010000033.1, from coordinate 12,580 downwards.
GCGCGGCGGTGCATTTCCTATCTCACCATCGAGCACAAGGGCCCGGTCCCGCTCGAATTCCGCAAGCCGCTGGGCAATCGCATCTATGGCTGTGACGATTGCCTGGCGGTATGCCCGTGGAACAAATTCGCCGACGAGGCCGCGCGTCACCGCGACTTTGCCGCGCGCGCGGAGTTGCTCGCGCCCCGGCTCGCGGAATTGCTGGCGCTGGACGATGCCGCCTTCCGTGCGCTGTTCTCGGGCTCTCCGATCAAGCGCATCGGGCGCGATCGCTTCGTGCGCAACTGCCTCTATGCCGCCGGCAACAGCGCGGATGGCGCGTTGCGCGCCCCGGTCGCTGTGCTGACCGCAGATCCCGATCCGGTGGTGGCGGAAGCGGCGGCCTGGGCGCTCGCGGAGCTTACAGCAATTCCTTGAGCGGAATGGCGGTGTCGGCCAGTTGCGCCGGGTCGAGCTGTGCCCGCGCCTCGATCAGCTTGCGGCCCTGGACATAGTCCTTGACCGCATTGACGCAGTCGAGCGCGATCACCCGTCCATCCTTGAGATAGATCACCGAGAAGCTGCGGCTGGCAGGATCGCCGCGCAGCACCGTGTCGGTGTGGCCCAGCGACAGCCCGGCGGTCTGCAGCTTGAGGTCGTACTGGTTCGACCAGAACCACGGCAACGCGTTGTAGGATTGCGGATCGCCGCAGATCGCCTTGGCCGCGGTGGTTGCCATGTCATTGGCGTTCTGCACCGATTCGAGGCGGATCACCGCCCCGTCGGCAAAGGCATTGGCATGCGCGGCGCAGTCGCCGATGGCATAGATGCCTGGGAGCGAGGTGTGGCAGAATTCGTCCACATCGACCCCGTTGGCGCCTGCCGCACCGGCCACCACCAGCGGCCCGACCGCGGGGACGATGCCGATCCCGACCACGACCATGTCTGCCGGCAGAACCTCCCCGCCGACCAGCCTAACGCCGGTAACCTTCACCCCGTCGCCCTCGATCGCCTCGAGCATGGTTTCGAGGCGAAGATCGACGCCATGCGCGCGGTGTTCGGCCTGGTAGAATTCGGACAATTCCTCGCCCGCCACCCGGGCCAGCACGCGCGGCAGCGCTTCGAGCAGCGTGACCTGGCAACCCAGCTTGGTCAGCACCGCGGCTGCTTCGAGCCCGATATAGCCGCCGCCGACCACCACCACGCGCTTCGCCCCGGCGTCGAGTTCGGCCATGATCCGGTCGACATCGGCGCGGTCGCGCACCGCATGTACCCCGGCGAGATCGGCCCCGGCGCATGACAGGCGGCGCGGATCGCCGCCGGTGGCCCAGATCAGCCGCCCGTACCCGACCTGCGCGCCATTCGACAATGTCAGCCGACGCGCGGCGGGATCGACCTCCGTCACCGCCGTCGCGAGGCGCAGCTCGACGTCTTTTTCGCCCCAGAATTCGGGTTTGCGAATGTAGATCCGTTCGAAGGCTTTCTCGCGCGCGAGATATTCCTTCGACAGCGGGGGGCGTTCATAGGGCGCTTCGCGATCGCGCCCGATCATCATGATCGATCCGGTAAAGCCGTTCTGACGCAGAGCGATGGCTGCCTGTGCGCCGCCGTGTCCCGCCCCGACTATGACAACATCCGCCTGGTCCATGGCCCGGCTTCCTTCCGGCAAACCGGGCCATGGTCAAGGGGCATGCTATCGGGAGAGCAATATCCGCGCCTGGCTGGCGATCTGCGCCAGCATCACCGGGGCCACCGGCGCGCTGGCCTTCGCCCGTGCGATCATCGCGCGGAACTGGCGGATCGACTGGGCGTGATCCTGCGCCCAATTCGCCACCGCCGTGCGCGGATCGGAACGCGCGCCCTTGCGCCGTTCCAGCCGGTCGAGGAAATCGAGCCGCATCTGCTGGAAATCGCGCGCGAGCCCGGCCACCAGCAAACGTTCCCACACATCCGACGGGTTCATCAGGGCGGCCGTGCCCTGCGCCCAGTCGAGCCCCAGGCGATCGCCCAGATCGGTAAACGCCAGCGTCAGTTCGGTCACGTCGCAGCCGGTTGCCCCTGCCAGGCGCGCCAGGCTGGCGGCACCGTCGAGATCGAATAGCGCGGCGGCGCGCTGCGCCAGTTTCTCCGGTGCGCCCGCCGCGACGAAGCCGGCCCTTGTGGCGGCCGACTGCTGGCGCGATTCTCCGGTCAGCAACTGTTCCACCTTGCCCGCCAGCGCGGCGACGCCCTTGCCAAGGCGCTCGACCATTTTGGACGGCGGCACACTGCCCGCGCCCGCGCGCAGCAGGTCTGACATCTGGTTGCCGACCGCCGCACCCAACCGGTCGAACAGCATCAGTCGCGCGGCCTCCGGCATCTTCGCCTGGTCGATATCGCGCCACAGCGCGGGCAGGTCGTAAAGCTGTTCGGCCGCCACGAAGGCCGCCGCGACCTGCGCCAGCCCGGCCCCTTCTTCCTCCGCCAGTTCGAAGGGGTGGACGATGCCGATGCGGTTGACGATGCGGTTGGCGAGCTTGGTCGCCACGATCTCGCGCCGCAGCCGGTGCGCGAGCAGCGCCTTGCGATATTTGTCCTGCAATTCATGCGGGAAGCTGGCGACCAGGCTGTCCTGCAACGCCGGATCGTCGGGCAGGTCCGACTGCTCGATCGCATCCTGCAGCACCAGCTTGGCGGAAGACAGCAGCACCGCCAGTTCGGGCCGGGTCAGGCCCGCACCGTCGGCCGAGCGGCGCGCCAGCGTGTCGCTGTCGGCCAGCCCTTCGGTCCGCCGGTCGAGCGCGCCGCGATCCTCCAGCGTCTCGATCAGGCGGATATGCGCGGACAGCGCCTTGGCCCCGCCCGTTTCGGCGATCGACAGGGCGAGCGCCTGCAGGCGGTTGTCCTCCAGCACGATCTCGGCAACTTCGCCGGTCATCCCTTCCAGCAGGGCCTCGCGCTTGCGGTCGGTCAGCTTGCCCGCGCGGCGGGCCGGGGCCAGCGCGATCTTGATATTGACCTCGTTGTCGGAGCAATCGACGCCGGCCGAATTGTCGATGAAGTCGGTGTTGATCCGCCCACCGCCCAGCGCGAATTCGATCCGGGCTGCCTGGGTGACACCAAGGTTCGCCCCTTCCCCGATCACCCGCGCGCGCACCATCGCCGCATCGACGCGCAGCGTGTCGTTGGCGGGATCGCCCACCGCGACGTTGTTCTCGCTCGATGCCTTGATGTAGGTGCCGATGCCGCCGAACCACAACAGGTCCACCGGGGCGGTGAGGATCGCGGAAATCAGCGCCTCGGGCTCGATCTCCGGCGCTTCGATGGCCAGCGCCTTGCGCATTTCCTTGCTCAGCCTGATCGTCTTGGCGCTGCGCGGGAAGATGCCGCCGCCCTTCGAAATCAGCGCCGCATCGTAATCTTCCCAGCTCGAACGGGGCAGGTCGAACAGCCGTTTGCGTTCCTTCCAGCTCTTCGCCGGATCGGGATCGGGGTCGAGGAAGATGTGGCGATGGTCGAAGGCTGCGACCAGCTTGATCGCCTTCGACAGCAGCATGCCATTGCCGAATACGTCGCCCGACATGTCACCGCAGCCGGCCACGCGGATCGTATCCTTCTGCACGTCCACGCCCATTTCGAGGAAGTGGCGCTGCACCGAAACCCATGCGCCCTTGGCGGTGATGCCCATCGCCTTGTGGTCGTAGCCCACCGAACCGCCGCTGGCGAAAGCATCGTCGAGCCAGAACCCGCGTTCGATGGCAATCGCGTTGGCGACGTCGGAGAAAGTGGCTGTGCCCTTGTCGGCGGCGACCACGAAATAGGGATCTTCCCCGTCGTGGATGACCACCTGTGCCGGATGGACCACCTTGTCGCCGACGATATTGTCGGTCACCGACAGCAGCGTGCGGATGAAGGCCTGGTAGCTGGCCTTGCCCTCGGCGGCCCAGCCTTCGCGGTCGATCGCGGGGTTGGGGAGCTGCTTGGGATAGAACCCGCCCTTGGCGCCGGTCGGCACGATCACCGCGTTCTTCACCCGCTGCGCCTTCATCAGGCCGAGGATTTCGGTGCGGAAGTCGTCGCGCCGGTCGGACCAGCGCAGGCCCCCGCGCGCCACCGGCCCGGCACGTAAATGGATGCCTTCGACCCGCCGCGAATAGACGAAAATCTCGCGCCATGGCACCGGCTTGGGCAGGCCGGGGACGAGCGAGGAATCGATCTTGAAGGCGAGCGCTTCCTCCGCCGCGGGGGCGAAGAAATTGGTCCGCAGGATGGCGGAGATCACCGCTTCGTAACGGCGCAGCAGGCGGTCGTCGTTGATCGCGGCGACCTTGGCGAGGCCGCTGCGGATCGCGGCGCGCTGGCGGTCTTCCTCGGCGGCGCGGTCGCCTGCGAAGCCCGGGTCATGGCGGGCAGCGAACAGGCCGACGAGCGCGCGGGTCACGTCGGGCGCGCGGTGCAGCGCATCGACCACCGTGTAGATGGTGAAGCTGATCCCGACCTGGCGCAGGTAGCGATAGAAGGCGCGCAGCAATTCCGCCTCGCGCGCGGCCAGCCCTGTGCCGACCACCAGCCGGTTGAAGGCATCGTCTTCCGCATGGCCGTTGAGCACGGCGGAAATCGCATGTTCGATCGCCGCTGCGCGATCGAGGATCGGGTCGGTCAAATCGCCTTCGGGCAGGGCGAGGGTGAAATCATGCACCGTGCCCAGCCGCCCTTCGTCGAGTGACGTGGGCAGTTCGGACAGCACGCGGAAACCGAAATTCTCGAGCGCGGGCACCGCATCCGACAGCGGCAGTGCGCCGTGGTGCTGGTAGATTTTCAGCCCCAGCAGGCCATGCGCGGCATCGTCGGGCCGGAACAGGCGCGCGGTGCGCTGGTCGCGCAGCGTGTCCTCGCCCTCGCCATGATGGCCGGCCAGCGTGCGCAGCCGGGCGATGTCGCGCGCAGCCTCGGCCGCGCCATATTTCGCGCGATAGGGCTGCGGGAAGGCTTCGGCATAACGCGCGGCCACCGCGGCGGCGCGCGAGGCATCTTCGTGATGCACCAGCTCGGCCTCGACCGCCTCGCCCCAGCCGCGCAGCATCGCCTGCAGCTGTTCCTCCAGCGCGGCATTGTCGGGCACGGTGGCGCCATCGCGAATGTCGAGCACGAAGCGCAGCATGGCGAGGTTGCCGCCTTCGACCAGCAGGCTCCAGTCGAGCAGCTCGGCCTGGCTGGCCCCCACCAGCATCGCCTGGATTTGCTGGCGCACCTGCGTCGAGACGAGGTCGCGTGGCAGCCAGACGAAGCCGAACAGGTGGCGCGCGAGCGGGGCGGCGACCAGCGCCAGGCGCGGCCGCGGGCGATCCTCGAGGCTCATCATGGTCGCGGCCACCCGCTCGATATCCTTGGCCGAAAAGCCCATCACGAGATCGTGCGGCAGCGCGGTGAGCGCATGGATCAGCGCCTTGCCCGCATGGGCGCCCGGGTCGAAGCCGAACTTGTCCATGATCCGCGCCAGCTGCGCGCGCAGCCGGGGGACGGAGGTGGGCGGGGTGGTCAGCGCCACGCTGGTCCACACGCCGGCATGGATCGAAAGGGCGGCAATCGCGCCATCTTCCACGACCGGGACGATGAACAGGTCGAGCGGCACGCGGCGATGGACATTGGCCAGCTTGTTGGCCTTGACGATCAGCGGTGCGCGTGCGGGCCCATGCGCCGGATCGTCGAACCAGGCGAAGGCCCGCTCGATCGACGCGTCGGCGAGGATCTGCTTCGCGCTCTTGCGGCAGATGCCGAGCACGGCCGACTGGCTGCCGTCACGCCGCCGGGTGACATGGCCCAGCTGGGTGAGCATGCCGTCGTTCAGCCAGCGCAGCAGCGCTGCGCCTTCCTCGTCCTCGACCCGCGCTGCGTCGTCGAGCATCGCCTGCTGCAGTTTCGGCCAGTCCGACACCGCCGCGCGCACATCGCCCAGCGTGGTGCGCAGCGCCCTGTCGAGTTCGCGCCGCTGGCGCGCGTCGACCCGCGTCGTCTCGATATAGATCAGCGATTCGCAGCCGGTGCGCTTGCCCTCTGTCGGAGCGATATCTTCCAGCAACCCGTCGGCCTTGCGGCGGACGGCGACCACCGGATGCACCAGCCGGTCGATCGCGAGGCCCTGCGCGGCAATGGTCTGCGCGACCGAATCGACCAGGAAGGGCATGTCGTCATTGACGATTGCGATGCGCATGAAGCGGCGATCGCCGCTGACCGTCGCGATCTGGATCGCATCCTTGCCGACATCGCGCCGGGCAGCGGTGTCGAGGATGAACTCCGCCGCGCTCGCGATCTCGCCATTGGCGAAGGGCGTGTCGCCCGGCAGCAGCGACTCGCTGATCCGCTTGGTCAGTGCCCCGGCCAGCGCATCATGCGCCTTGCGCGAAAGGCGGGTTGTCTCGGAAGTGCTGGCTGCTTGATCGCTGGCGGTTTGCGAGGCCATCCATCCTGCTCCATGTGACGGCAATTGTCGGTGCCGGGTCTATAATTATGTTGCTGGGCGTTGCATCATTAATACGCGTTTGCGCGAGCCTCGCCAAGTTGCAATTGATACTTTCTCGCGCATCCCGTTTCCTCAGCCCGACAGGGCCTCTGCGGTCAGTACGAGCGAGTGTTCGCGCGCGGCTGGATCGAAGGTCGCGCCCGACACGATGATTTCGTCGGCCTGTGTGCGTTCCACGAACCGCCCGATCGCGGCGCGCACGCTGGCGGGGCTGCCGATGGCGCTGGCCTGGCCGATATGGTCGAGCAGCCCCTGCGCCGAGGGCGGCAGGGTGGCGCGGTAATCCTTCACAGGTGGCGGCAATTTGCCGGGGTTGCCGCTGCGCAGCCGCACGAAGCTCTGCTGCTGGCTGGACGCGATCAGCTCCGCCTCGGCGTCGGTCTCGGCGCAGAACACCGTCATCGCTGCCATCGCATGCGGTGTTTCGAGCCATGGCGAAGGGCGGAAGTCGCGGCGATAGGTGGCGAGTGCAGCATCGAGATGATCGGGCGCGAAATGGCTGGCGAAGGCGTAGGGCATGCCGAGCCGCGCGGCGAGTTGCGCGCCGAACAGGCTCGATCCCAGCATCCACAGTTCCACCTGCGCCCCGAAACCGGGGGTGGCCCTGATCGGCAGCTCGATGTCGCCGGTCAGCAGCGCGCGCAGTTCGACCACGTCCTGCGGGAAATATTCCGCCGCCGCGTTGAGGTTCTTGCGCAGTGCCTGCTGCAGTTCCGGCCCGGCCCCCGGCGCGCGGCCCAGCCCCAGGTCGACGCGGCCCGGAAACAGCGCGTCGAGCGTGCCGAATTGTTCGGCAATCGCCAGCGGATTGTGGTTGGGCAGCATGATCCCGCCCGATCCGATGCGGATGGTGGAGGTCGCCGCACCGATATGCCCGATCACCACCGACGCCGCCGCCCCGCCGATGCCCTCCATCAAGTGATGTTCGGCCACCCAGAAACGGCGATAGGAATGGCGCTCCGCCAGCTGCGCAAGCGATGCCGCCGCGGCATAGGCCTCGCCGGCCGTGCCGCCTTCGCGAATGGGCACCAGGTCGAGGACGGACAGCGGAACCATGGGTGGGGTTTAGCCCCCCTGATCGAGTTGCGCGAGGTAATCGCGCGCGGTTGCGGCGGCGGCGCTGTCGGGCGCGATCGCAATCACGGAATTCCAGCTTTGCCGTGCGGCGGCATCGCGCCCGGTCAGCGCGGCGATCAACCCCGCCTCCAGCCCTACCTCGGGGTCGCGCGGGGCGAGCCGTGCGGCTTCTTCGATCTGCGCCTGCGCCTGCGCCATATGTTCCATGCGCCGCGAAAGCGTGGCGGACAGCAGCCAGGCCCGCGCGTTCGCCGGATCGCCTGCGCGCGCTTCATCGAGCACCTGGGCCGCTTCGGCCAGATTGCCGACCGCGACCAGCGCCATTGCCCGGTCGATCGCAATATCGGCCAGCAACGCGCCCTCGCCGCTCGCCCGCGCATCGGACTGGGCGGCGTTGAACAAGGGCAGCGCGCCATTGTTGTCCCCCGCTGCCATTGCGGCATTGCCGGCCATCGCGCCGAGGCGCGCGCGATAGGCATGTTCGCTATCCGGAACCTGCAGCCGCGCATCGGCAAAGGCGGTGCGCGCCGCGCCCCATTGTTCGAGCTGGCTTTCGGCGAAGCCCAGGCAATGGCCGGCCTCGGCCTTGTCGCGGCCCTGGGTCTGGCCGATCCAGCTGCTCGCCAGCGACTTGGCCGCCGCGGCATCGCTGCGCGCGAGGGTCAGGCATTTCTCCAGCATGGTCGGCCCGGCGGGCGCGGCGGGTATCGCCTCGCTCGCGCGCCGGCGTTCGATCGCCTGGCGGTCGCGCATTTCCTGCGGCAGGTCCGAAACCGCCCCGACGGATGGTGCAACACCGACCTGCAAGATCAGCGGAAGGAGGGAAAACAGGCTCATAGGGCAGCGATGCTCCTCAACATCAGCGCGATGTCGCCATCGCGCGACAGGCGGTGGTCGCCCCCCTTGACCAGCGTTACCTGTACATCGCCCGAACGCAACGCCGCGGCAAGCCGCAGGCTGATCTCCGGTGGCACATCGCCATCCTCCTGCCCGTGCAGCAGCCGGACCGGGCAGGTGAGCGGAATGTCGCGGTCGAGCAGTCGCCGTGTCTCGGCATCCTGCCAGAACAGCGCATGGGTCGGGGTCGGCTCGGGGCCGTAGGGATTGTCCTCGAACACCGTCAGGCCATCGCGCAATTCGGCCTTCTGTTCCTCGGCATAGCCCCAGTCGGAAAAATCGGGCGCGGCAGCGATGCCGACCAGCGCGTGCAACCGGCCCTGTGCCGCCAGCGCCTGCCCGGCGAGAAGCATCAACCAGCCGCCCATGGACGAGCCGACGAGGATCACCGGGCCTGCCAGTTCGGCATCCACCAGCGCCACCACTTCCTCGCACCAGCGGCCGAGCGATCCGTCGGCGAAACTCCCGCTGCTCTCGCCGCAACCCGAATAGTCGAGCAGCAGGCAGGCGCGGCCCTGCGCCTGCGCCCAGTCGAACAGGGCGGTCGCCTTGCCGCCCGCCATGTCCGACATATAGCCGGGCAGGAACACGATCGCCGGGCCGGTGCCCGCGGTCATGCGAAAGGCGATCCGGCGCCCATCGGGCATGGTGTGGAAATGCGCGGCACTCATGCCAGCCCACATGGCGGCTCGCACCGGTTGCGGCAAGGGAGCGTTGGGGGCCGCGGGCGGCGCGCGCGATCAGTAGAGGTCGGGCAGGGACAGCGGGTTGTCGGGCGGCTGGCGGTCCAGCCCCTCCCCATCGCCGGTGCAGGCTGCAAGGCCCAGGGCGAGGAGGAGGATCAGGATCAGTCGGCGCATCGACGCGGCTTTCAGTCGCGTTCGAAGATAGCTTCGATCGGCATATCGAACAATTCGGCGATGCGGAAGGCGAGCGGGAGCGAGGGATCGTATTTGCCCGTCTCGATCGCGTTCACGCTCTGGCGGCTGACATCCAGCCGGTCGGCCAGGTCCTGCTGGCTCCAGTCGCGCTCGGCGCGCAGGACTTTCAGGCGGTTCTTCACGCGCAGCTACCCGCGGTGCCCATGGTCACCTTGTTGTACAGCGCGCCCACACCCAGCCCGATGAACCAGAAGAATGCCGCGCCGAAGCCGCCATTGCCGGGGGGGACGAGGTCGAAATTCTGCAGGAATTCCCACACTGTCATGATCGTCAGGCAAAATCCGGTCGCCACCATGCATTGCCGCACGATCAGCAGGCGGATGAATTCGTCCTTCTCCTCGACGATGAAGCGCATCACTGCCCAGAATACACCGATGATCGGCAGGGCCGGGGCGATGGCGAGCGGCCAGGCGAGCGGGCCCGACACCAGATCGTGCCGGAACAGCCAGACGGCGGTGAACAGCACCGCGAGATAGATCGCCATCAGCACCGCGAGGCGGCGGGTATAGCGTTTGGCGGCAGGGCTCCAGCGGACCGCCATCGCTCAGCGCTCCCCCGCGGCGGGGCGACAGGCCGAGCAGCCGGTCGAGCCGAACGACATGACCGCCATGATCGGCATGATCAGCAGCAGCGTGTCGGCGGTGTCGCGCTCGATAAATCCGGCGTTGCGCAGCAGTGCCATCACGATCATCGCGACGGCCCAGCCGAGCGCCCGCTTGATGGGCTTGGTTTCGAAGTTCCAGGTCACAGGTAAAGCCTCCTTGGCGTTGTGTTAAGGGTGCTTTACATACGATTCGGCTACATGTCAACCAAGCTTTACATATTGACGCGTGTGCTGGACAAAATCCTGTCTCGATTGCGCAAAGGTTCGGGGCTAGACCGTCACCCATGAGAGAGATCGCCCCCCCGCTTCCCGCCCCGTTCACCGCCCGTCTCGACCGGCGCCACCTGTTCCGCCTTGGCGGGCTGGCCATGTTGCTTGCCGGCGGGCGCCTTGCCGCGCAGGATTTCGGCACCGGCTTCACCCACGGCGTCGCCAGCGGCGAGCCGGGCGCGAACCGGGTGCTGCTGTGGACGCGCTACGTCGCCGCGCAACCGGTCAAGCTGCGGTTCGAAATTGCGGAGGACGAGAGCTTCGCCCGCCCGGTGTCCGGCGGCGAAGTGGAGGCAGGGCCGGAGCGCGACTGGTGCGCCAAGGCTTTCGCCGAAGGGCTGGAGCCGGGGCGCTGGTACTATTATCGCTTCGTCGCCCCCGATGGCGATACCAGCTGCATCGGGCGCACCCGCACCCTGCCCGACGGGCCGACCGCCGAATGGCGGATGGCGGTGTTCTCCTGTTCCAACCTCGGGTTCGGCTGGTTCAACGCCTATGGCCATGCCGCCGAAGGCGATGCTTTCGACATGGCGGTGCACCTGGGCGATTATTACTACGAATACGGGCGCGGCCATTACCCCGATCCGGGCGAGGAAGGGCCCGACCGCGTGCTGTGGCCGGCGAACGAGATCGTCACGCTGGCCGATTATCGCCTGCGCCACGCCACCTATCGCGCCGACCCCGATTTGCGACGGCTGACCCAATGTTATCCGATGATCTTCATCTGGGACGACCACGAAACCGCCAACGACAGCTGGATGGGCGGGGCGGAAAACCACCAGCCCGACAGCGAGGGGCCATGGAGCGTGCGCGAGGCGGCGGCCTTGCGCGCCTATCGCGAATGGTTGCCGGTGTCGGATGAGGATTGGGCGGAATATCAGGTCGGCGACCTTGCCACCATCTTCCGCCTCGAAACCCGGCTCGACGGGCGCGAAAAGCAGTTCAACCTGCGCGACCTGTTCAAGCCGGGGATGGAGCCGGCGGAGATCGAACGGGCGCTGGTGGCCTTCCGCGACGGGCCGTGGAGCGACCCCAAGCGCCAGCTGATGGGCGCAAGGCAGGAAGCTTGGCTGCGGGATGCGCTGCAGCGCTCCACCGGCAGCGGCCGCCGCTGGCAGGTGCTGGCCCAGCAGATCGTGATGGGCGAATTGCGGCTCGACCCGCAAATGGCGGCAGGCGTGGTCGAAGCGGCCAACCCGGCGGTCAAGGCGCAGGTCGGGGCGATGGCGCTGACGTCGATGGCGGGCCTGCCGTTCAACATGGATTCGTGGGACGGCTATCCCGCCGCGCGCGCCCGCTTGTTCAAGGCCTCGCTCGATGCAGGGGCGAACCTCGTCACCCTGTCGGGCGACAGCCACAATGGCTGGGCGAACGACCTGTCGCTCGGCGGCGAGCCGGTCGGCGTGGAATTCGGCGGCCACAGCGTCACCTCGCCGGGGGCAGAGGGCTATCTGCCGTGGATGCCCACGGGCCAGCTGACGCAATCGGTGGTCGGCTATAATCCGGGGCTGGTCTGGGCCGACCTGTCGCAGCGCGGCTACATGGCGGTGGAGCTGACGCCGCAGCAGGCGCGTTGCGACTGGCGCTTCATGGGCACGATCCGCAACCGCACGACGCAGCTTGCCGGGTCGCACCGCATGGTCGCCGCGCACGGCGCGCGCAAATTCAGCGCGTAGTTGCGATTTTAACCCGTCGGCACTACATCGCGGGCATGCGCAGCGCATTTGCCCTGACCGCGACTACCACCACCCCGGCGTGCCGGGGGCGGCTGGTCGCGCGCTGACGCGAACCGCCGCCACCCGGTTTCGGGTGGCCTGGCGTTTCCCCCGGAACCGGATTTTCTCGCAAACGCCGCTTCAAGCGTGCGCGCCCTTGTGCCATGGGGCCGCCAGACGAAACGGATGACACGATGACGCAATTGCTCAAGATCAGCCTGCCCGATGGTTCGGTGCGCGAAATGCCGCAGGGGTCCACCCCGCTGGACGTGGCCGCCGCAATCGGCCCCGGCCTCGCCAAGGCGGCGCTCGCCGCGCGCGTCGATGGGGAACTGCGCGACCTTACCCGCCCGTTCGATGGCGATGCGCAGCTGGCGCTGGTCACCGCCCGCGACGAGGCCGAGGCGCTGGAACTGGCGCGGCACGATTATGCGCATGTGCTCGCCGAAGCGGTGCAGGCGCTGTGGCCGGGCACGCAGATCACCTTCGGCCCGGCGACCGATGACGGGTTCTATTACGACGTGATGGCCCCGGCCAGCCGCGACCCGTTTTCCATCGACGACCTGCCCGCGATCGAGGAAAAGATGCGCGAGATCAT
>JACXVD010000032.1 GCA_014763545.1 Sphingomonadales bacterium | reverse complement strand
CGCGCCTTGTCGGCATCCTCCGCCTCGTCCAGCAGCCGCACCGGCCCGTCGCCATGCGGCAGCGGCGTCTGTTCGCTGTGGCGCGGGGCGATGCCGAGCAATTCCGCCACCCGCCCATCGACCGGGTTCAGCTGGGGAAAGGAAATCTGGCTGACCACCGCGAGACTATCGACCCGCGCCAGCCAGCCGCCTCCGGCATCGGCATCTGCCAGCCGCAGCGCTTCGGCCATCAGCGCGGGCGGGTCGCGGCCCTGCAGCGGGTCGGCGGGACGGTCGTTGACCTGGCCGGTGCCGACGATGACCGGGCATGTGGCGGGATCGAATTGCATCGCCCGCCTATGCCATGCGCGCGAGGCTGCGCAAATATGACGCAAATCAAGGAAGTGCTGCCCGGCGCGGATTACGCCTGCGATCATGGCGCACCATGCGCCGTAGCGCTGCAGTCGCTTTATGGTCGCAGGCCTATGGCACATTTCATTTTACGAGGTTATTAAACTCTGTGAATCAAACTCGGGGGAGTTCGAAGTGAGTGAATCCGTCGCTCCTGCGCCGACGCGCGGGGCCCTGCGCATCGGTGACGAAGCGCCCAATTTCATCGGCCGCTCGACCGAAGGCATGGTCGAACTCGCCGATTATCGCGGTCGCTGGCTGGTCTTCTTCTCGCACCCCGGCGATTTCACCCCGGTCTGCACCAGCGAATTCACCGGATTTGCCAGCGCGATCGACGATTTCGACGCGCTCGACTGCAGCCTGCTGGGCCATTCGGTCGACAGCCTGTTCTCGCATCTGGCCTGGATTCGCGCGCTGCATGACGAGCTGGGGGTAACGGTGACCTTCCCCATCATCGAAGACCCGACGCTGGAGATTGCGCGGGCCTATGGCATGGTCTCCGCAGAAGCGCCCAACGCGGCAACGGTGCGGGCAGTCTATGTGATCGACCCCGACGGGATCGTGCGCGCCATCACCTGGTATCCGCTGTCGGTGGGCCGCTCGGTCGCGGAAATCCTGCGCATGGTCGCTGCGCTGCGCGCGACCCATGGCAATGATGCGATCGCCCCCGAAGGCTGGCAGCCGGGCGAAAGCCTGCTCGCCAATCCCAGCTTCACCCGCAGCGACGTGCTGGCGGGCAAGAGCGCAACCAGCTGGTTCTTCCAGCCCAAGGCCGACTGAGCCCGAGGACGACGAAACGATGAACGCCGTGACCGCTGGGGAAATGGAAGATCTGGCCAAGCTGTTTCGCGTGCTGGGGCACGAGATGCGCCTTACCGTGCTCGGCCTGCTTTCGGCGGGCGAGCTGGCCGTGGGCGAGCTGGCCGAACGGATGGATGTTTCGATGTCGATGCTCAGCCAGCAACTGGCAGTGCTGCGGCAGGCGGAACTGGTATCCACGCGCCGCGACGGCAAGCAGGTGTATTACACGCTCGATTCCGCGCGGGTGGCCGAATTGTTGCGGCAGGTGGCCTTCCTGCAACCGGCGGTGCTCGCGCCGGGCGCTGTCGCCGCCGGTGCGGGCGATCCCTATTCGGCGCGGCTTGGCGCGGCAACCTTCGCGCGCATCCAGCCGCCGCGCTAGGGCCTAGCCAAGCTCCAGCACCTGCCCCGCAAGCCGACGCGGCAGGTGGCGGTGGCTGACCAGCAGCAGCCCGCTGCCGGTCTGGTCGAGCCATGCTTCCAGCGACGCGGTCAGGCGCGCCTCGGTCGCCGGATCGAGCCCCTCGGTCGGTTCGTCGAGCACCAGCATGTCGCGTCCGGCCAGCAGTGCCCGCGCCAGCGCCACGCGCCGTCGCTGCCCGCCCGACAAGGCGGCCAGATCGCTGCTGAGCCAATATTCGAGCCCGGCGGGCAAGCCGCGCACCACATCGCCGACACAGGCCGCGTCGAGCGCCCGCCACATGTCCGCCTCCGCCACCCCGGGCCGCGCCATGCGCAAATTATCGGCGATGGTCCCGGCGATCAGGCTGTTGCCCTGCGGCACGTAGGCAAAGCTGAGCCCGGCGGTTTCGACCGTCTGCGGGGCATCGCTGCGCAGGCCGAGGATCGTTTCGAGCAGCCGCGTCTTGCCCGCGCCCGAGGGTCCCCCGATCCGCAGCCGTTCACCACGATGGAGGACGGTTTGCGTTCCCTTGTCGGAGATGGCGAGACGCGCGGGCCCGTTGTCCACCGGCTCGATATCGGCTGGATTGCCCTCGGCGAAATGCGCGAGCCGTTCCAGCGCGGCGGCGATGCGCGGGCGCTGCAGGTCGCTGCGCGACAGGCCCGCCCAAGCCTCCAGCGCCGCGCTCGCCGCCAGAACCGCAAGCGCGGCCAAGGGTGCCGGTCCAATCGAGAAAGCGAGGACCAGCGCGCCGCCAAGTGCCGCCAGCACCGTCAGCACACCTGCCACCAGAGCCTCGCGCCGAACGATTGCCAGCCGTGCGGCATCGAGCCTGTCCGCATGGGCCTGCAACTCGGCACAGACCCGGTCCGTCAGCCCGTAGATCGCGATGTCCGTCCCGGCTGCCGCGTAATCGGCATAGGCGGCTCGCAGCGCGCCCAGCGCGGCCGCTTCCTGCCGCCGCAATCCGGGCAGCGCCCCGCCGGCCAGCCTGCGCGAGGCCAGCCGCATCGCGGCCAGCGTAGCCCACAAGGCGAGCGCCGAGGCGAGCCCGGCGAGCGTGGCCGCCGCCAGCCCGGCCAATGCCGCAGCCAGCGCAGAGGGCCAGGCAACGCGGCGCACCACCCGGTCTTCCAGCGCATCGAGATCGGCGCCCAATTGGGTGGCAATCTCTCCCGGCGATTGCAGCAGCGCGCGCGCCGCGTCCTGCCCGGCGAGCCGCAGGAACAGCGCGGGGCGCAGATGGGCGATGGCGTGCAGTGCGGCGCGGTGGCTGAACAGCCGTTCACCATAGCGCCCGGCGGTGCGGACGATCGCCAGCCCGCGGATCGCAGCGCTGGGGATCAGGTAATTGAATGCCTGAACCGCTGCCGTGCCGCCCAGCCCGGCCAGCGCCGCCCCGGTCAGGAACCAGCCCGAAATGCCAAGCAGCAGCACCGCCGCCAGTGCCGCCAGCACGGCCAGCAGGATCGCGACCCACAGCGCCCGGCGCTGCCGCCGGGTGCCTGCGGCGAGGAGTTGCTCGACGCTCACAGCCGCAGCTCGCTTTGTGCGCGGGCGACCAGCTGCGCATCGTGGGTCGCCACGATCACCAGCCGGTCACGCGCGAAATATTCCAGCGCCGCGATCACCTTGTCGCGAAGTGCGTCGTCAAGGTCGGCAGTCGGCTCGTCGAGCAACAGCAGGGGCCGCCCGCTGAGCGCCGCGCGGGCAATGCCGATGCGCCGCCGTTCCCCGCCCGACAGGCCCGATCCGCGCGGGTCGATCGGCAAATCCTCGCCGCGCCGTTCGGCCAGGGTGTCGAGGCCCAGCAGCGCCAGCATCTGCGTGATTTGCTCGCCACCGGCTTGCGTATTGCCCAGCAGCAGGTTGGAAAGCAGGGTGCCCGGGAGCAGCAGCGGCGCCTGCCCCGCCCAGCCTGCCGCGGCGGCCAGCGCGCCGGGGCTGGCGGGTACATCGTCGATCAGCACCGCCCCGCCCGCCGCGGGAGCCGCGCCGACCAGCGCACCGAGCAGCGAGGACTTGCCCGACCCCGTCTCCCCGGTGATCGCATGCAACCCCGGCTCCTGCCAAACAGCATCGAGCGGGCCGATGCGCCAGCCGCCGGGATAGGCCACTTCGAAGCGCTGCAAACCCAGCCGCGCGATCGCCGCAGGCGCGGGTGCGGGATCGAGCAAGGCCGCCGCGCCCCGCTCGCATGCTGCGGAAAGGCTGGCTGCCGCCGCCTCGCCCTGCTGCTTGTCGTGATAGGCCGCCGCCAGCCGGCGCAGCGCGAGGTAGAATTCGGGCGCCATCGCCAGCGCGAAGAAGGCCCGTGCCAGCGTCAGCTGCTCCGGCGCTTCGAAAGGCAGCAGGCCGAGCAGCGAGAACCCGCAATAGACCGCCACCAGCGCGACCGAGAGCGCAGCGAAGAACTCGAGCACCGCGCTCGACAGAAAGGCGACCCGCAGCACGCGCATCGTGCGGTCCGCCACTTCGCCGGCCGCAGTGCCGAGCTGGCGGGCGATGCGGTCTTGCACCCCGTAGGCGAGGATGATCGGCAAATGCCGCACCCGGTCGACGAACAATCCGGAAAGCCGCGAAAGCGCCTCGAACTGGCGATCCGCTTCGTCGCGGGCGGCATAGCCCGCCAGCACCATGCCCGCGATGAAAGGAACCAGCGTTGCCAGCATGATCGCCGTGCTGACCCAGCTCGCCGGGGCGACCAGCAGCGCAACCAGCAGCGGAGCCAGTGCCGAGGCGCGGCGCAGCGGCAGGAAACGGGCGAAATAGCCCTCGCATGCCTCGATATTGTCGACCGCGACCCGCAGATCCTCGCCCGCCAATGCCCCGCGCCGCTGGGCGGTCGGCAGCAGCCGGGCATAGACCGCCGCACGCAGCCTGGCCTTGACCCGGTTGGCATTGCCCTGGCCCGCGACGGCGGCGACGCCCTGCGCTGCGGCGCGCAACAATCCGCCCAGCACCAGCCCGCCGAGCAACCAGAACGGGCCGATCACCCCTTCTGCCCCGGCGAGGGCTGCGATATAGAGCGACAGGCACCCTGCAAACAGCGCCGCGCCGACCACGTCGGCCAGCCAGCCCAGCCCGGCAAGTGGCGACAGACCGCGCGCATGGGGTGCGAAAAAGGACTTTGCCGAATTCATCGAAGCTACGCTTGACCCCAAACTCACATTATCATATCGGCAAATTCATAAAGTGACTAGGGCCGCCGAGTCGAGTCCCGATTTCCGGCCCAGCCCTTCTTACAGAGGACCAAACACGATGGACATGGCCGTCATCGAGCTGTCCCGGCTCCAGTTCGCCCTTACGGCGATGTATCACTTCCTGTTCGTGCCGCTCACCCTTGGGCTTTCCTTCATTCTCGTAATTATGGAAAGTATCTATGTGATGACCGGTCGCCCCGTGTGGCGCACCGTCACCCGCTTCTGGGGCAAGCTGTTCGGCATCAACTTCGTGCTCGGCGTTGCCACCGGGCTGACGATGGAATTCGAATTCGGCACCAACTGGGCCTATTACTCGCATTACGTGGGCGACATTTTCGGCGCACCGCTGGCGATCGAAGGGCTGATGGCCTTCTTCCTCGAAGCGACCATGGTCGGGCTGATGTTCTTCGGCTGGGACAAGATGTCCCGCATTTCACACCTGATGGTCACCTTCTTCGTCGCGCTCGGTTCGAACCTGTCGGCGCTGTGGATCCTGATCGCCAACGGCTGGATGCAGAACCCCACCGGCGCCACCTTCAATCCCGAAACCATGCGCATGGAAGTGACCGACTTCTACGCCGTGCTGTTCAACCCGGTCGCCCAGGCGAAATTCGTCCACACGGTCAGCGCCGGCTATGTCGTGGCTTCGGTATTCGTGATGGGGGTTTCGGCCTGGTACATGCTGAAGGGCAAGTGGAAGCCGATCGCCAAGCGTTCGATGATGGTCGCCGCCGCCTTCGGCCTCGCTTCCTCGCTCTCGGTGGTCGTGCTGGGCGACGAATCGGGCTACGCGCTGACCGACAACCAGAAGATGAAACTCGCCGCGATCGAGGCGATGTGGCACACCGAACCCGCGCCCGCCGGGCTGACGCTGTTCGGCCTGCCCGACCGCGAAACGCAGGAAACCTATGCCGAGATCAAGATCCCCTATGTCCTGGGGCTGATCTCCACCCGCAGCCTGACCGGCCAGGTGGAAGGCATCAACGAGCTGGTGCTCAAGGCCGACGAACGCATCCGCAGCGGGATCATCGCCTATGGCGCGGTCGAGGCGTTGAAGGTCGATCGCACCGACATGGCCGCACGCGAAAAGTTCGAAATGCACAAGGCCGACCTCGGCTACGCCATGCTGCTCAAACGCTATGTCGCCGATCCGCGCCAGGCGAGCGAACAGCAGATCCTGCTGGCGGCGAAGGACACCGTGCCCAATGTGCCGGTGATGTTCTGGCTGTTCCGCTTCATGGCGGGGCTGGGCTTCTTCTTCATCGCCTTCTTCGCCATGGCCTTCTACTGCGCCTCGGTCTGCCAGTTCGAGAAGAAGTGGTTCCTGCGCCTGGCGGTGGCGATCATCCCGCTGCCCTGGCTGGCTGCGGAATTCGGCTGGGTGCTGGCCGAAATCGGCCGCCAGCCCTGGGCGGTGGAAGGCGTGTTGCCGACCTTCCTCGGCGCATCCTCGCTCACCATCGGCCAGATCTGGACCACGATTGCCGGCTTCACGCTGCTGTATGGCGCGCTGGCGATTATCGAGGTGCGGCTGATGATCGCCCAGATCCGCAAGGGGCCGATCGAGCCCCGACCGGTCGACCGGATTGAAACCTCCGCCAACGGCTACGCGCCGCTGCCCGCCGAATAAGGGAGGACGACACAATGGCTATCCCCTTCGATTACGAAACGCTCCGTGTGATCTGGTGGGTGCTGCTGGGCACGCTGCTGATCGGCTTCGCCCTGACCGACGGTTACGACCTCGGCGTTGCCAGCCTGCTGCCCTTCGTCGCCAAGACCGACGAGGAACGCCGCCTGGCGATCAACGCCATCGCCCCGCATTGGGAAGGCCACCAGGTGTGGTTCATCCTGGGCGGCGGCGCGATCTTCGCCGCCTGGCCGTTCGTTTACGCGGTCAGCTTCTCGGGCTTCTACCTCGCCATGTTCCTGGTGCTGGCATCGCTGATCCTGCGACCGGTGGGGTTCAAATATCGCTCGAAGAAGCCCGATGCCGGGTGGCGCAGCCGCTGGGACTGGGCACTGTTCATCGGCGGCATCGTTCCGGCGCTGGTGTTCGGCGTGGCGGTCGGCAATGTCCTGCTGGGCGTGCCCTTCCGGCTCGATAGCGACTTGCGCAGCTTCTACGAAGGGACGCTGCTGGGCCTGTTCACCCCCTTCGCCCTGATCGCTGGGCTGCTCTCGGTCGCCATGGTCGTGCTGCACGGCGCGGGCTATCTCGCCACGCGGATCGAAGAGGGGCCGGTGCTCGACCGCGCCCGCCGCTACGGCGCGATCGCCGCGGGCGCCAGCGTGCTGCTGTTTGCCCTGGGCGGGGTGATGGTGGCCGGCACGCAGATGGGCTTCCGGCTGGAAGGCGTGGTCGATCCCAATGGGCCGTCGAACCCGCGTTACATGACCAGCCTGGCGCAGGGCGGGGCCTGGATGGCGAACTATGCCGCGCATCCCTGGATGATCATCGCCCCGGTGCTGGGCTTTGCGGGGCCGCTGCTGGCATGGGTTGCGATCCGCCGCCGCAATGCCGCGCTTAACTTCGCGGGCACTTCGCTGGCAACGGTCGGCATCATCGCCACGGTCGGCCTGTCGATGTTCCCCTATATCCTCCCCAGCTCGATCGACCCGCAATCGAGCCTGACGGTGTGGAACTCCTCGTCCAGCCACCTGACCTTGTGGATCATGCTGCTGGTGACGCTGGTGCTGTTGCCGCTGGTGCTGATCTACACCGCCTGGGTGGTGAAGGTGCTGTTCGGCCGCATCACCATCGCGGATGTCCGCACCAATCCCGACTTTTACTGAGGAGAGTATCGCATGTGGTATTTCGCCTGGATCCTCGGCCTCGGCCTGGCGGTCGCCTTCGGCATCATCAACGGCATGTGGCACGAATTCAATTCGCTGCCCGGCGAAGACTGGGAAGCCGAAGAGACCCCCCCGTTGCACTGAGCGGCAAATTGTCGCAGGGCATGGCCCGTATCCACCCAGGGTACGGGCCGGAATGCGGGCGAGGAGGATCGGACGCGACCGGGCCGTTCCCGCAGCCGGGAATGTCCTGACCGATGAATGGTCCCACCGTCCAGCCCGGCGCACTCGCCGGGATCAAGGTTCTCGACCTTTCGCGCGTACTGGCGGGGCCGTGGTCGACGCAGATGCTGGGTGACCTCGGCGCCGAGGTGATCAAGGTCGAACAGCCCGGCATGGGTGACGATACCCGCCGCTGGGGCCCGCCCTTCCTGCCCGACGGGTCGCGCGATTCCGCCTATTACCTGTGCGCCAATCGCAACAAGCGGTCGATCGCGGTCGATATGGCCGACCCGCAAGGCGCGGCGCTGATCCGCCGGTTGGCCGAAGATGCCGATATCGTGGTCGAGAACTTCCGCGTCGGCGGGCTCGCCAAATACGGGCTCGACTACGCTGCCCTGGCCGCGATCAATCCGCGGCTGATCTATTGTTCGATCACCGGCTTCGGCCAGACCGGCCCGCTCAAGGACAATGGCGGCTACGACTTCCTGATCCAGGGGATGAGCGGGCTGATGAGCATCACCGGCGCGGCGGACGGCGGGCCGACCAAGGTGGGCATTCCGATCAGCGATCTGGTCACCGGGCTGTATGCCACCATCTCGATCCTCGCCGCGCTCAACCATCGTCACGCCACCGGTGAAGGGCAGCATATCGACATGGCGCTGCTCGATACGCAAGTCGCCCTGCTCGCCAACCAGGCATCGAACTACCTCAACGGCGGGGTGGTGCCGCATCGCAGCGGCAACCAGCACCCCAATATCGTGCCGTACCAGGATTTCGCCTGCGCCGATGGCGATGTGCTGGTGGCGCTCGGCAACGACAAGCAGTTCCGCGCCTTCTGCGCGATCATCGCGCGCGACGATCTGGCCGCCGATCCCGCCTATGCCAGCATCGCCCTGCGCAGCACCAACCGGGCGCCGCTGCTCGCCGAACTATCCGCCACCTTGGCGGGCTGGAAGTCTGCCGAGCTGATCGCGGCGATGGAGGCGCAGGGCCTGCCCGGCGGGCGGATCAACACGGTGCCCGAAGCACTCGACCTGCCGCAGGTCGGCGAGCGCGAACTGGTCCACCAGATCGACCGCAGCGACGGGACCCCGGTGAGTTTCCTCGGCTATCCCGGCAGACTGTCGGCCACGCCCGCCAGCTATCGCAAGGCGCCGCCGCGTTCGGGTGAGGACACGGCTGCCGTGCTGCGCGATGTGCTCGGCCTCGACGATGCGGAGATCGCCCGCCTGCGCGATGCGGGGATCATCGCCGACAGCCTTTAGGCGTCAGTGCCAAGGCTTTCGTGCGACTGCGCGGTTGAATGCGGCCCGAAATTTTATAGGCTGGCCCCGCGCTGCTGGGGGGCGAGGCATGGATTCGGGCGGTTCGCGAGGGGATACCGGTTTGCGGCCGCCGGATCATGCCGACGAATTGTTCGCCGAAACCTACGACACATTGCGCCGGATCGCGTCGCGCCAGCTCAACCGGCAGGTCGGCACCGCTTCGCTCAACACCACGCTGGTCGTCCATGAGGCATGGCTGAAACTGTCGCAGTCGGGCACGCGCGCCTATGCGGACCACGGGCACTATCTCGCCACCGCCGCGCGCGCGATGCGCCAGATCCTGATCGACCATGCCCGGCGCAAGCTGGCGGCGAAGCGCGGGGCGGGCGCGGCCCATCTCGAAATCGACGAAGAGCGCGACCATGCAGAGCCGATCGACAGCCGCTTCCTCGCGCTCGACGATGCTCTTAAAGCGCTGGCGCAAGACGCGCCGGAGCTGGAAGCGATTGTCGAATGCCGATTTTTCGCGGGCCTGACGGTGGAGGAAACCGCCACTGCGCTCGGTCGCTCGGTGCGGACCATCGAACGCCAGTGGGCACGGGCACGGCTGTATCTGGCGGAGCAGATCGCGCTGTGACCTGCGCCGGTGGCGGAACGCGCGCCGGCGCTGCGTTATGACCGGCGATGGCTTGCAGCATTCCCGAGCGAGGGGCCGATGACCATGCGGAATGACCCTCCGCCAGACCGCGCCGAACTGGACGCGGCGCTCGACGCTGCGCTCGACCTGCCCGCGAGCGAGCGCGAGGCGTGGCTGGCACGCGAATTTTCCGCGCGCCCGGCTTTCCTCGACAAGCTGACGCGCCTGCTCCGGCTCGAGAGCGAGAGTGCGGAACTGTTCGACCAGCTCGCCGGCGAGCGCGAGGCGATGCTGGGCGCGCTGCTGGCCGACGATACGAGCGGCCAGCCCACCGATCCGCGGATCGGCAAATCTTATGGGCCGTGGAAAGTCGTGGCGCATCTGGGCAGTGGCGGGCTGGCCGAAGTCTACGAAGTCTGCCGGGCGGACGGGCGGTATGACCAGCGTGCGGCGCTGAAGATCCTGCGCAGCGGCATCATCGGCCCGGTTGCCCGCGAACTGTTCCTGCGCGAACGGCGCCTGCTCGCCAATCTCGACCAGCCCGGGATCGTACGGATCATCGACGGCGGCGAAACACCGACCGGATCGCCATGGCTGGTGATGGAACTGGCCCAGGGCCTGCCGATAGACCGCTATTGCGAGGAAAATTCCCTGCCGCGCAGCGACCGGCTGGCCTTGCTGGCCGAAGCCGCCACGATCATGAGCGCCGCCCATGCCAGCCTGGTGGTCCATGGCGACCTGAAAACCGACCATGTGCTGGTCGACCCGGCAGGCAAGCTCCGCCTGCTCGATTTCGGCATCGCCCAGGCGCTGGACGAATATGGCCATGCGGCCAGCACACAGGGCTTTACCCCGGCCTATGCCAGCCCGGAACAATTGCACGGCGGAACGCTGAGCGCGGCGAGCGACATCTTCCAGCTGGGCCGTATCGTGGCGCAAGTGGTGCCATCACACGATGCGCGCGATCCGGTCGGCGCGATTGCGGCCAGGGCGATGCAGGCCGACCCCCGGCGCCGCTATGGCTCGATGGCCGAACTGGCCGCCGATTTGCGTGCGGTGGTCGAAGACCGCCCGGTTGCCGCGCAGCCCGATACGCGCGGGCAAGCATTGCTGCGGCTGGTGCGCCAAAACCGGCTCGCCGCTTCGCTGGCGGTGCTGGCGCTGGTCGGCTCGGCAGGCTGGGCGGCGACCGCGACCCTTTCCGCCGGTGCGATTGCGCGCGAACGCAACGCTGCGCTGCTCGCTGCCGACCGCGAACAGCGCGGCAAGCAGGTGCTGCTCGAATTGTTCCGCCGGGCCGACCTGCTGGAAGCCGACAGCCTCGGCCTCGAACCGACTGCCGCAGCCGCCATGCTGGAGGATGCGCTGGCCGATGCGCGCCGTTCGCTGGCGGACGATCCCGCGATGCTCGCCGAGCTGATCGGGTGGACGGCGCGCGCCGAATTGCGGGCGGGCGATGCGGCCAAGGCACTCGCGCTGGGCAAGGAAGCATTGGCGCAGCTGCGCACCGCCGGGCTGGAGGGCACGCTGCGCGAAGGGGCTGCAGCCGCCTTCCTTGCCCACCTCAGCGCCACGGCGGGCGAGGCTGCGCAGGCCGAGGCGCTGGCGGCGCAGGCGCAGGCCACTCTGGGCAAGACGGACCCGGCCGATCCGCTCGCCGCCGAGCTGCTGGTCTCGCTAGCCTGGGCGAAGGAGGGCAACTGGCAGGCGCAGCAGGCGCTGTTCGAGCGGGCGCTCGCCGTCACCATCGCCCTTGGCGGCGGCAAGGGCGAGATCGAGATCCGTTCGGGCCTTGCACGGGCGCTGGCGGGACAGGGCGATATAGCGGGCGCGCGCCGGGAAATCGGGCTGGCGCTGGCCACCACGCGGCGCTTCTTCGGTGAACGCCATCCGCGCCTTGCGCTGCCGCTGTCCGATGCGGGCCGGATCGAGGAGCGCGCCGGCAACTACGCCGCGGCGATCGCCCACCACCGCGAAGCGTTGGCGATCAGCGAGGCAGCCTTCGGCCCGGCGCATTCCTCCACGCTCGCGCATCGCAACAATCTCGCCATCGCGCTGGACTCGGCAGGGCAGACCGACGCGGCGATTGCCGAGTATACCATCCTGCTGGACGCGCAGACCGACGAGCTGAAACGCGGTGAGATCGCCCAGAACCTGGGCGCAGCATTGGTCAAGCAGGGCGATTTTGCCCGTGCCGAACGCCCGCTCGCGATCGCCGAAGCAGCCTTTGCCCGGCGGTTACCGCAAGATCATCCGCGCCGGGCATTCCCCGCCCTCACCCGATCCGAAATGCGGCTGGCGCAGCATCGCTGGTCCGAAGCGGAAGCCGACGCTCGCGCGGCCTTCGCGCATCTTTCGCAGACCTTGCCCACCAGCCATTTCGCGACCGAGACGGCCCGCTGCCGGGTGGGCATCGCGCTGATCGGGCAAGGCAAGACCGCCGCAGCCGCCACCTATGTCGGGCCCGCGCTGGCCGCGCTCACCGCGCCCGCTGCGAGCGTGCCGGCACGCTATGTCGAACCGTGCCGGGCTGCGGCGCGGTCGCTCGCCGGGACGCGCTGAGCGCCGACCCCCTGCCCCCCGCCACGCGGGAGGACACGGGGCGCGGTCACGCCTGGCTCATTTCACGAAGCGATAGGCACCGAGCCGGCGCGTCGGGCCATAGTTCATGCTGGTCAGCCCGTTGTGCGTGCTGCCGCTGTAGCTGCGCTGGTCGGCGAAAGTCTCGATCGCGACGCGCCCGCCTGCCCGGGTGATGGCGCCTGCATGGATCGCGGCTTTGCAGATCGCGCTATCGCCCGTGTAGATGCCGGTGCCCCAGATGGGCGAGGCTTCGCTGGGATTGGCCGGGCAGGTGCAGGTCAACAGCGTGCCCGGCTTGTCCCAATAGGCGCCCGGCAGCCCCGTGCACTGGCCGATATCTTCCGCCACGCTACTGCCCAGCCCCGATCCGTTGGCAAGGTCCGCCCCGACATTGGCGACTTCGCGCACGGTGCGGTCGCCAGTCGCCCGGCCGACAGCGCCGAACAGCCCGCCCAGCGCCTTCGATTTCGCCTTCTTGCGCGTGCCGACCATCGACATGTCGAAATCGGGCAGGTCGACCACCGCGCTGAAGCTGCCATCGCCTCCATTGGGCTGGGTCGTCGTCACATAGCGATAGCTTGCCCGGTACGCGCCATAGCTCTTGGTGGTCACGCCATTGCGCCTTGTCCCGGCATAGCTCGACCGGCCCGGCAGCATCTGCAGCGTTACCTGCCCGCCCGCATCGCCGATCACCCCGGCATGTCGCGCGGTGGTGCAGATGTAGGAATCGGCGGTATAGACATCGCTCCCCCACACGGAGCCGGAATAATTTGCGTCGCCCGCGCGGGCGGGGCAGCTGCAGGTCAGCACCCGGTCGGTCCCGGCATGGCTGGTGGGTGCGCGGCATTCCCCGATATCCATCGGCTCGGCATCGACCACCGGCAGGGTCGGCTGGCTTTGTGCAACCGCCGCACCGGCCGCTGCGACCGCCGCAGCCAAGGTCGAGAGCGCCGCAGCCCCGGCAAGCAACTGGTTTCGCGAAATCGGCATCGTCTGTCACCTCCACAGCGCGGCCCGGCAGGCCGCTTCCACGGGGGGTTACGCAAGCCAGCGGCAAAACCCGCCAGCGAGGGGCGGAAATTGTGGCGGGCGCAGCCTATGCAGGGCGCCACCTTGCCCCACGCCCATTTCCCGGCTGTCCGGCGGCGGCTGCGTCCGGCAACAATGCCATCCCGGCAAACCGGCCGATCCTAGATGCGGATGGTAACGCGCCGCGCAGCGCGGTCGACCGTAAATCCGGCAGCCGCGCTCGATTTGGCAGGGTCGAAGGCAAAGCCGGGCAGCGCGGGATCGTCCCACTCGCCGGCGGTTAACGGCTCGCCGGAGAGGTCCAACCAGCGTCCGTCCTGCGAGAATTGGGCCATCGCCGCGCCCAAGGCTGCGCGGCGGGCCGCGAGGTCCGCGACATAGGCTTCGAGCGCCCTGTCGCGCGCCTGCCAGTCGAGCGGCATGGACTGGCAATAGGCGTTGTTGTTGCCCCCCTGGCTGCGACCGCATTCGTCGCCCGCGGCCAGCATGATCGTGCCGGTGGAGGCAAACAATGTGGCCAGCAAGGCCCGCAAATCCTGCGCACGACGGGCGCAGACCGCAGGATCGCTGCTCGGGCCTTCCGCGCCGTTGTTCCAGCTGAAATTCTCGCCATGCCCGTCGCGATTGTCCTCGCCATTCGCCTGGTTGTGGCGCTGTTCGAAGGCGACCGTATCGGCCAGGGTGAAGCCGTCATGCGCGGCGAGGAAATTGACGCTGCGGCAGTCGTGCCCGAAGATGTCCGACGATCCGGCGATCCGGGTCGCCAGCACATTGGCCGGTCCGTCGCCGCGCCAGAAGCGGCGCACATCGTCGCGGAAGCGGTCGTTCCATTCGATCCAGCCCGACGGGAAATGGCCCAAGCGATAGCCGCCCGGCCCGATGTCCCACGGTTCGGCGATCATCACCCGGTCGGCCAGCCACGGGTCGGCAGCGATCTCGCCGAAGATCGGGGCCTGCGGATCGAACCCCGGCCCGCGCGCCAGCACCGGGGCGAGGTCGAAGCGGAAGCCATCGACGCCGCAGTGGCGCACGAAGTGGCGCATGGTGGCGAGTGCCAGTTGGCGGAAATGCGGATTGGCAAAGTCCAGCGTGTTGCCGCATCCGGTATCGTTGATCAGCGAACCGTCGGGCGCATGGGCATAGGCGGCATCGTCCAGCCCGCGCAGGCACAGCACGCCGCCGTGAACGTCGCTCTCACCGGTGTGGTTGAGCACGAGGTCGAGGATCACCCCGATCCCCGCCGCATGCAGCGCCGCCACCGTGTCGCGCAGTTCGGCAACGCCATCGGGGCACAGGCCCGGGTCGAGTGCCATCGGGGCGACCGGGTTGTAACCCCAGTGGTTCGCCAGCCCGAGCGGCGGCAGGTGGCGCTCGTCGATCCAGGCGACGATCGGCATCAGCTCGACCGCGCTGACGTGCAGCTTCTGCAGGTGTGCGATCACCGCCGGATGCGCGAGCGCCGCCACCGTGCCCCGCTGCGCTGGCGGCACATCGGGATGCAGCGCGGTGAAGCCGGCGACGGGCAGTTCGTAGATCAGGCCGCCGGGGGTGAAACGCGGCATTTCCAGCGGCACTTCGGGCAGCGGGCCGGGCACGATCGCGCGCGGCACGATATCCGCCGTCTCAACCCCGTATTGCGCCAGCGAGGGATGCTGGACGAAGCGCCGGTCCAGCTCCACCGCGTAGGGATCGACCACCAGCTTGGCCGGGTCGAACCAGCGCCCCTGGTCGGGCGCCCATTGCCCATCCGCACGATAGCCATAGCTGGACCCGGCGAGGTCGCGCGGCAGTTCGGCCAGCCAGTCCTCGCCATCGCGAACCATGGCAATGCGCTGTTCGCCCTCGCCCGCAAACAGGCAGAGCCACAGCTGCGCGGCGAGCGGCGCGCGGACGCGAAAGCGGGTGACACCGCCCGCGACCGACGCGCCGTGCACGGTCACGTCACCACGTCGGGCGCGGTGCGGCCGGTGTGCCGCGCGATCCCGGCGATCGCCTCCACGGCGGCGACGATGTCGCCCAGCATGGCGGGGGTCTCCGCGTCGAGATTGCCTCCGGCCGGCTCGTAGCGTTCGAGATAGACGCGGATCGTCGCGCCTTCGGTTCCGGTGCCCGACAGGCGAAAGACCACCCGGCTGCCGCCTTCGAACAACACGCGGATGCCCTGGTTGCTGCTGACCGAGCCATCGACCGGATCCGTATAGGCAAAGCTGTCTGCCGCAGCGACGGTGAGCGGACCGAAGCGCTTGCCCGGCAGGTCGGGCAGCTTGGCCAGCAGCTCCGCCATCAGCGCATCCGCCCGATGGGTGGCCACGCCCTCATAATCGTGGCGCGCATAGTAATTGCGCCCGAATTTCGCCCAATGTTCACGGGCGATCTGGTCGATGCTTTTGCCCGTCGCGGCAAGGATGTTGAGCCACAGCAGCACCGCCCACAGCCCGTCCTTCTCGCGCACATGGTCGCTGCCGGTGCCCGCGCTTTCCTCGCCGCAGATCGTCGCCATCCCGGCATCGAGCAGATTGCCGAAGAACTTCCACCCGGTGGGCGTCTCGAACGCCGGAATGCCCAGCGCCTCGGCCACGCGGTCGGCCGCGGCGCTGGTGGGCATCGAGCGGGCAATACCCTTCAACCCGCACGCATAGCCCGGCGCGAGATGCGCGTTCGCCGCCAGCATGGCGAGCGAATCCGACGGGGTGATGAAGCGACCCTTGCCGATGATCAGGTTGCGGTCGCCGTCGCCATCCGATGCCGCCCCGAAGGCAGGTGCCATCTCCGGGTCCATCATCAGGTCGTAGAGCACGCGCGCGTGAACAAGGTTGGGATCGGGGTGATGCCCGCCGAAATCCTCCAGCGGTGTGCCGTTGCGCACCGTGCCCGGCGCAAAGCCCAGTCGGCGCTCCAATATCTCGACGGCATAGGGTCCGGTAACCGCGTGCATCGCGTCGAACGCCATGGTGAGGCCATCGGCCACCGCCGCGCGGATCGCGGCGAAGTCGAACAAATGCTCCATCAGTTCGGCATAATCGGCGACCGGGTCGATCACCGTGACCGCCATCCCCGCCACCGCGATCGTGCCGAGGCTGTCGAGGTCGATTTCGGGCGCAGCGACATCCAGCCAGCGGTCGATCTCCAGCGTTCGCGCATGGATCGCCGCCGTCACCGCTTCGGGCGCCGGGCCCCCGTTGGCGATATTGTATTTGATGCCGAAATCTCCTTCCGGCCCGCCGGGATTGTGGCTGGCCGACAGGATCAGCCCGCCGCTCGCACCATATTTGCGGATCACGAGGCTGGCGGCGGGGGTCGAGAGGATGCCGCCCTGCCCCACCAGCACGCGGCCATAGCCATTGGCCGCCGCCATGCGGATCGCCTGCTGGATGACGGGGCGGTTGTGGAACCGCCCGTCGCCGCCGATCACCAGCGTCGAACCGGCCTCGCGCTCCACCACGTCGAACACCGACTGGATGAAATTCTCCGCGTAATTCGGCTGCTGGAACACCCGCACCTTCTTGCGCAGGCCCGATGTGCCGGGCTTCTGGCCAGCGTAGGGTGTGGTGGCGTGTTCGCGGATCATGCGGCCTTCCCGGTCAGTTCGCGGTAGAGGTCGGCATAGGCGCGCCCGCTCGCCTCCCACGAGAAATCGCTCTTCATCCCGTTCTGCTGGATGCGCCGCCAGATGGCCGGTTGGCGGTAAAGTGCGGCGGTGCGGTCGATCGCGGCGGCCAGCGCGTGATAGTGGATACCGTCGAACTGTACGCCGGTGGCGACGCCCGCGGCCAGCGCGGCGGGGTTGGCGTCGATCACCGTATCGGCCAGCCCCCCGGTTCGCGCCACCACCGGCACGCAGGCGTAGGCGAGGCCGTAAAGCTGGGTCAGCCCGCAGGGTTCGAACCGGCTGGGCACCAGGATCGCGTCGGCCCCCGCCTGCAGGCGATGCGACAGCGCCTCGTCATAACCGATGCGGATCGCGATCTTCCCCGGGTGCCGCGCGGCAGCCCCGTGCAGCGCGGCCTCGATCGCCTGGTCGCCCGAACCGAGCAGCGCCAGCCGCCCGCCGATCCCCACGAGGTGGTCGAGCACTTCGGGCAGCACGTCCATGCCCTTTTGCCAGGTCAGGCGGCTGATGATGGTGAACAGCGGCCCCTCGCCGCTTTCGAGGCCGAATTCCGCCTCGATCGCACGCTTGTTGGCCTTTCGCTTGCCGAGCGCTTTCGCCGAGTAGGTCTCTGCGATGTCTGGGTCGCTTTCAGGGTCCCACAGGGCCTTGTCTATCCCGTTGAGTATCCCGCGCACCCGCGCGCCGCGCGCCGCGACCAGCCCTTCCAGCCCCATGCCGAATTCGCCCTGCCGTATCTCGGCGGCATAGGTGGGGCTGACGGTGGTGATCACATCGGCGGCCTGCATCCCGGCCTTGAGGAAGCCGACGCCGCCATAGCTTTCCACCCCGTCCACCGACCACGCGGCGGCGGGCAGGCCCAGCCGGGCAAATATCGCCGCATCGAACCAGCCCTGGAATGCCATGTTGTGGATCGTCATCACCGCCGGCATGTCCGGCCGCGCGCTGGCGAAACGCAGATAGGCGAGCGCCATTGCCGCCTGCCAGTCATGCGCATGCAGCAGGTCGAACTTGCGCCCCTTCACCGCGCCGCTCGCGACATCTGCCGCGGCCCGCCCGAAAGCGGCGAAGCGGCACCAGTTGTCGGGCCAGTCCTGCCCCTTGGCATCGCCGTAAGGCCCACCGTCGCGCGCGAAATAGGCGGGGCAATCGAGCACCAGCAGCTTGTGGCCGCCGATCTTGCCCGCCAGCAGCCGCGCAGGTTCGCCCAGCAGCGAATCCCATTGGTGCGCCAGCCGCGTCCGGCCCATCGCCGCACCAACGGCGGGATAGCCGGGCAGCAGTGTCGTCATCTCGACCCCATGCGGCGCGAGTGCAGCGGGCAGCGCGCCCGCGACATCGGCCAGCCCGCCGGTCTTGACCAGCGGCACGGCTTCCGATGCAACCGAGAGAACGGCGATCGCCATCAGCTTTCCAGACGGTCGATCATCGACTTGGTGATCAGGCACACGCCCTTCTCGCTGCGGCGGAAGCGCCTTGCGTCGAGTTCCGGATCCTCGCCGACCACCAGGCCTTCGGGAATGCGCACGCCGGAATCGAGGATCACCCGCTTCAGCCGCGCACCCCGCCCGATATTGCAATAGGGCAGGATCACGCCCTCCTCGACGCTCGAATAGCTGCCCATCTTCACCCCGGTGAACAGCAGGCTGCGCCGCGCGAGCGCGCCCGACACGATGCAATCCTGCGAGATGAGCGAGGAAATCGCCATGCCCCGGCGTCCCTCTTCATCATGCACGAACTTGGCCGGCGCGGCGACGATCTGGTCGGTCCAGATCGGCCATTCGCGATCGTAGAGATTGAGCTTGGGCACCACATCGGTGAGATCGAGATTGGCCTCGAAATAGGCATCCACCGTCCCCACGTCGCGCCAGTATTCCTCGATTTCGTCGGCGGCGCGGATGCACGAGGTGGTGAAGCGGTGCGCCTGCGCCTTCCCGTGCTTCACGATGTAGGGGATGATGTCGCCACCGAAATCGCGCTTGCTCGCCGGGTCTTCGGCATCGCGGCGCAATTGATCGAACAGGAATTCCGTCTCGAACACGTAGATGCCCATGCTCGCCAGGGCCATGTCCTCCTGCCCCGGGATGCCGGGCGGGTCCTTGGGTTTTTCGATGAAGGCGGTGATCCGGTCGCTCGCATCGACATGCATCACGCCGAAACCGCTTGCTTCCCCGCGCGGGACGACGAGACAGCCGACGGTCACATCCGCGCCGCTGGCCACATGCTGGCGCAGCATCATCTCGTAATCCATCTTGTACACATGGTCGCCCGCCAGGATGACCATGTATTTGGGCGCGTGGGCGGCGATGATGTCGATGTTCTGGAACACCGCATCGGCGGTGCCTTCGTACCACTGGCTTTCCGACACGCGCTGCGAAGCGGGCAGGATGTCGAAGCTTTCGTTGCGTTCGGGCCGCATGAAATTCCATGCGCGCTGCATGTGGCGGATCAGCGAATGCGCCTTGTACTGCGTGGCGACCCCGATCCGCCGGATGCCCGAATTGATCGCGTTCGACAGCGCGAAATCGACGATCCGCGACACGCCGCCGAAATAGACCGCCGGCTTGGCGCGATTGTCGGTCAGTTCCATCAACCGGCTGCCACGCCCGCCCGCCAGAACATAGGCCATGGCGTCGCGCGCCAGCGGTTGCGAATAGGATTCTCTCATCGGACCTTTCCCATTAGCTAGCCCTTATATTCGAGCATGACCGTCGAAAGTGGCGGCAAGGTTACGCAGCCGATGCCGCCGGTGGCATTGATGCTGCCCAAATTGCCTTGCCCGGCGCCACCATATTCCACCGCGTCGCTGTTGAGCACTTCGGCCCACAGCCCGTCATGCGGCAGGCGCAGGCCGTAACAGCCGTGGGTCATCGGGGTCATGTTGCAGATCACTGCAATCGGCGGCTGGCCGGGGCATTTGCGCAGCCAGGCGAAAACGCTGGCGCGCGCATCGTCGACCACCAGCCATTCGAAGCCATCGTCTTCGCAATCGCGCGCATGCAACGCGGGCCGGCTGCGATAGAGGCGGTTGAGATCGCGCACGAGCTGGCGGATGCCCGCATGGGCCGGTGCGTCGAGCAGTTCCCAATCGAGGCTGCGCGCCTCGCTCCATTCGCGGCGCTGGGCGAATTCCTGCCCCATGAACAGCAGCTTCTTGCCGGGATAACCCCACATCAGCCCGTAATAGGCCCGCAGATTGGCGAATTTCTGCCAATCGTCGCCGCTCATCTTGTTCAGCAGGCTGCCCTTGCCATGGACCACCTCGTCATGGCTAAGCGGAAGGACGTAATTTTCCGAGAATGCGTACATCAGCCCGAAGGTGATGTCCTGGTGGTGATACTGCCGATGCACCGGATCGCGGCCCATGTAGGTCAGCGTGTCGTGCATGAACCCCATGTTCCACTTGAAGCCGAAGCCCAAATTGCTGCGCGGAGCATCGTCGAAGGCAGGCAGGGTCACGCCGGGCCAGTCGGTCGATTCCTCGGCGATGGTCAGGATCCCCGGATGGCTGCCGTAGAGCGCGCGATTGGTCGCCTTGAGGAATTCGACCGCTTCCCAGTTTTCGCGCCCGCCCTGTTCGTTGGGGATCCATTCGTCCGCCTTGCGCGAGTAATCGCGGTAGAGCATCGAGGCGACGGCATCGACCCGCAGACCGTCCACATGGTAGCGCTCGGCCCAGAACAGCGCATTGTTGACGAGGAAGTTCGCCACCTCGCGCCGCCCGAAATTGTAGATCGCGGTGTTCCAGTCGGGATGGAAGCCGAGCCGGGGATCGGCATGTTCATACAGGGCGGTGCCGTCGAAATGGGCCAGGCCGTGTTCGTCGGTGGGGAAATGGGCGGGCACCCAGTCGAGCAGTACCGAAATGCCTGCCCGGTGCGCCCCGTCGACAAAGCGTGCGAACCCGTCCGGCCCACCGAACCGGGCCGAAGGAGCATACAGGCCAGTAGTTTGGTAGCCCCAGCTCGGATCGTAGGGATGTTCGGAGATCGGCAGGAATTCGATGTGGGTAAAGCCCATCTCCACGACATAGGGGATCAGCCGGTCGGCCAGCTCGTCCCAGTTCAGGAACCAGTCGTGCTCGTCCCTCTGCCATGAGCCGGGGTGGACTTCGTAGATCGAAATCGCCTCGCGCCGCGGATCGACCTGCGACCAATGTGCGCGGTGCGCCTCGTCGCCCCAGTCGGGCTTGGCCGGGCGTGCGGTGAGCGAAGCGGTCTTGGGACGCAGCTCGCTCGCAAAGGCGAAAGGGTCGGCCTTGAGCGGCTGCATCGCGCCATCCGGCCCGGTAATGGCGTATTTGTAAGCGCGCCCCTCGCCGATCTCGGGGATGAAGATTTCCCACACCCCGATGTCGGCGCGATGGCGCATCGGGTGGCGCCGCGCGTCCCAGTCGTTGAAATCGCCGACCAGGCAGACATGCTGCGCATTCGGCGCCCAGACCGCGAAATGCACGCCCGGCGCGCCTTCGTGCTCGATCAGGTGGGCGCCCAGCTTGTCGAACAGGCGGAAATGGGTGCCCTGCGCGATCAGCAAATCGTCTATCGGGCCGAGCACCGGGCCGAAGCTGTAAGGGTCGGTCACCCACCATTCGCTGCCCCCGGCGGCGCATCGATATTTGAGCGGCCCGGTGTATTTCTTGCCCTTGCCGCTCAGCTTGCCCTCGAACAATCCACGCGGATCGGTGCAGGCGAGCGTGCCGAGGCTGGCCCCGGCGAGGTCGCAGACCTCGGCACTTTGCGCGCCGGGCAGGATCGCGCGGACGAAGGTTCCGCCGGGCCCCTGATGCGGGCCGAGCAAGGCAAACGGATCGGCATGGCGGCCGGCCAGCAGGGCTTCGATCGCTGATGCAGGCGGCTCCAAGCATTCCCCCGTTCTAATGGCCCGATGGCGGGCCGATTATGGTTACCTTGCCGCAAGCCCGCGGCTGGCGGAACCGCGAAAAGACGCGCGTCCCGTGGTGAGTAGCTGCAGGGCGCGCATCACAACACGCCCCAGATGTCGCGGGCATATTCGGCAATCGTCCGGTCGGACGAAAACCAGCCGACATTGGCGATGTTGTGAATGGCCGCCTTGCGCCACCCCGCCTGGTCGAGCCAGCGTGCATCGACATCGCGCTGGGCCGCGGCATAGGAATCGAAATCGGCGGCGACCATGAACCAGTCATGGTCGTAGATCCCGCCCATCAGCCCGGCATAGCGATCCTTGTCGTCCGGCGAGAACACGCCATGCGCGATGGCCTCCACCGCCTGGCGCAATTCGTACGAGCCTTCGATCACCGCGCGCGGATCGTACCCGCCTGCGCGGCGTTCGGCGACCTCCTCCGCCGTCATGCCGAAGATCACGATATTGTCGTCGCCCACCCGGTCCTTGATCTCGATATTCGCGCCGTCGAGCGTGCCGATCGTCAGCGCCCCGTTGAGCGCGAATTTCATATTGCCCGTGCCCGATGCTTCCATGCCCGCCGTGCTGATCTGTTCGGACAGATCCGCCGCCGGGATGATCCGTTCGGCCAGCGTGACGTTGTAATTGGGCACAAACACGACCTTGAGCAGCCCGGCGACCGACGGGTCGGTGTTCACCCGGCGCGCGATATCGTTGGCCAGTTTGATGATCAGCTTGGCGTTGTGATAGGTCGGCGCCGCCTTGCCGCCGAAGATCTTGACCCGCGGCACCCAGTCGCGTTCGGGATGGCTGCGGATCTGGTCGTAGAGCGCGACGGTTTCGACCAGATTGAGCAACTGGCGCTTGTATTCGTGGATCCGCTTGATCTGCACATCGAACAGCGCATCGGGGTCCAGCCTGATCCCGGTGAGGTCGCGCAGATGCGCCGCCAGCGCCACCTTGTTGCTGCGCTTCACCTCCGCAATGCGTTCGCCCAGCGCCTTGTCCCCGGCCAGCGCATTCAGCGCCTGCAATTGTTCCGCATCGTCCAGGAAGGCATCGCCGATCGCGTCGCGGATCACCCCGGTCAGGCCGGGATTGCACTGCATCAGCCAGCGCCTCGGGGTGACACCGTTGGTCTTGTTGTTGATCCGGTCGGGATAGAGCGTGTGCAGATCGTGGAACACGGTCTGTTTCATCAGTTCGGTGTGCAGCGCGGCAACCCCGTTGACGCTATGCGCGCCGGTGAAGGCGAGGTTGGCCATGCGCACGCGCCGCTCGCCCCCTTCGTCGATCAGGCTGATCGCGGCAACAGCTGCATCGTCCAGCCCGCTGCGCCGCGCCTCGCGCAGCACGCGGCTGTTGATGGCGTAGATGATCTGCATGTGGCGCGGCAGCAGCCGTTCGAACAGTGGCAGGGGCCAGCTTTCCAGCGCCTCGGGCAGCAGCGTGTGGTTGGTATAGGCGATGGTCTTGCGAGTGATCGCCAACGCATCGTCGAATTCCAGCCCGTGATCGTCGACCAGCAGCCGCATCAGTTCGGCCACTGCTACGGCGGGGTGGGTGTCGTTCAGCTGGATCGCGGCCTTGTCGGGCAGGGTGTGGACGGCGCCGTGATGCTGCACATGGCGGCGCAGGATGTCCTGGATCGACGCGGCGGAGAAGAAATATTCCTGCCGCAGCCGCAACTCCTGCCCCGCCGGGGTGGAATCCGCCGGATAGAGCACCCGGACCAAGCTGGCCGCCCGCGCCTCGCCCTCCAGCGCGCCCACATGGTCGCCCGCATTGAACGCATCGAGCTTGATCGGGTCGAGCGCATGCGCCGTCCACAGGCGCAGCGTATTGACCCGCTTGCCGCGCCAGCCGACGACCGGCGTATCCACCGCCGATGCCTCGACCAGTTCGGCCGGATGCCAGGTCACCCCGTCACCCTTGCTGACAACTTCGCCGCCGAAGCCGATGCGATAAGCGCTTTCGCGCCGGTCGAATTCCCACGGATTGCCGTGGCTGAGCCAGGTTTCGGGCAATTCCAGCTGCCAGCCGTCGACGATCCGCTGACGGAACATGCCGTTCACATAGCGAATGCCGTAGCCATAGGCCGGGATGTCGAGGCTCGCGAGGCTTTCCATGAAACAGGCCGCCAGCCGCCCCAACCCGCCGTTGCCCAGCGCCGCGTCGGGTTCGAGTTCGCCCAGTTCGGACAGGTCGAACCCGTGCTTGCTCAACGCACGCTCGAGCGCACTGGCGAGGTCGAGATTGGTCATCGCATCGCGCAGCAAGCGTCCGATGAGGAATTCGAGGCTGAGGTAATAGACCCGCTTGGCCCCTTCCGAATAGGTGCGCCGCGTCGATTCCATCCAGCGATCGATCACATGGTCGCGCAGGGCATAGACGGTCGCCGTGTACCAGTCATGCGGCTTGGCGGCGCGTTCGTCCTTGCCCACGCGGTGGCGCAGGGCATCGACGATCAGCTCGTCAATCGCCTGCACGGGGAGAGTGGTGCTGGTGGTCACGGCGCAGAACCTTCCTTGTCAAAGGTGCTTGCGAAGGACGATCCGGGAACCCCGTCCACCCCCCCGCAATCCCTCCAGTTCGCCTCTCCGCCGCGTATCCTTGCGGGATTCCCGCCGATGCGCAATCGCGAAGCATCCACGCGCAGCAATTTCTTTGTGCACCGCAGCGCAACGCGGCCGGCGCATCACGGGCAAGGCGGCGTGCCGCGCCCAGCCCCGGCAACGCCCGGTCCCTGTATGTGTTATCGCTCAGGTGGCGGAGAGGGAGGGATTCGAACCCTCGATACGGTTGCCCGTATACCGCATTTCGAGTGCGGCGCATTCGACCACTCTGCCACCTCTCCGTGAACCAGGTGCATCGGGCGCACAGGGCGTCCGGCGGTCGGAAGCGGCGCGGTTAGCCGATGGCTTGGCGCTTGCCAAGCCCTCTTTCACCGCTTCGCGCCCGCTTGCTCGCAATAGCTGTGCAGATTCGCCAGCCGGTCCTTGTCTCGCAACTGCGAAGAGCTATATTTACTCCATGGATCGCGCGCATTTCTATTCGGCGCAGGCCGGACGCACCATCGACTTTCCCCGCCACGCCAAGGCGCGGTTTGGCATTGGCGACGTCGTCCGCCACCGCCTGTTCGATTTTCGCGGGGTGATTTTCGACATCGACCCCGTCTTCGCCAATTCCGAGGAATGGTACCAGGCGATCCCCGAAGGGATGCGCCCCGGTCGCGAACAGCCCTATTACCACCTGCTGGCCGAGAACGAGGAATCGTCCTACGTCGCCTATGTCAGCCAGCAGAACCTTGCCGCCGACCCAAGCGGCGGTCCGGTCGATCACCCGCAAGTGGCCCAGCTGTTCGAAGATTTCGCCAATGGCCGTTACCGGATGCGGCGCAAGCTGACGCATTGATGTTGCGCTACCGCTTCGCTGCTTGAGCGGTTTGGTTCGCGCTACCGCTTCACTGCCGTGAGCGGGGGCGCGGCTAGTCCAGCGCTTCCCTGATTACCGCGATCCCCGCCTCGCGCTGCGCCTTCAGTTCGGCTTTCAGTTTTGCCGGATCGCGGGCGAACACGAAGCCGAAGCTGACCCCGCCCTCCTTGCCGATCGTCGCATGATGCAGCTTGTGCGCCTGCACCAGCCGCTTGGCATAACCGCGCCGGGGCACCCAGCGGAAATAGCGCTGGTGAACCAGCCCGTCATGCACCAGCGTGTAGATGATCCCGTATCCCAGGATGCCGAGACCGATCCATGTGCCCGGCCACCATGCCGCGGCCCCCAGCACCAGCGGGCTGCCCACGGCGAACATCGTGATGCTCATGGCCGCCCCGACCAGCGCGTAGAGGTCGTTCTTCTCAAGCAGCTTGTCATGCGGTTCGTGGTGGTCGCGGTGCCACCCCCAGCCCCAGCCGTGCATGATGTATTTGTGGCTGCTCCAGGCGACACCTTCCATCGCCACCATCGTCGCCAGCACAATCAGCAGAGGCCCGAACAGCGCCATCAGTTGCGCTCGATCGCCCGCATGGCGGGCACGCCACCCGAGG
The DNA here is from genome assembly GCA_014763545.1 of Sphingomonadales bacterium. GTDB lineage: Bacteria > Pseudomonadota > Alphaproteobacteria > Sphingomonadales > Sphingomonadaceae > JACXVD01. The sequence goes on along the minus strand of JACXVD010000032.1, from coordinate 7,521 downwards.
CCTCGATCGACCACAGCGTCTTGTTCTGGCTGGTAACGACATAGAGCGGCAGATGAGCGACCAGCATCGAAAACACATGTACTTCGGTCGGCACCGGATCGAGCAGGTGCGAGATCACCAGCGCTTCGGGCTTCGCCGCATCCTTGGTCTGCGGTCGCAGCGCCAGCGCGATGCAGGATTTCGTGAAGCCGCGCTGGCCCACCACCTGCCCGTCAAGCACTTCGAAGCGGTAATGACCGCCCAGCGGGATCGCATCGAGCGTCGTCTGCGGGGTCAGATAATAGACATAGATGCTGCCATCCGGCTTGCCCGAAGGCATGATCACACTGTTGAACGGTTTGTCGGTGCAACGCTGCAATCCGCTGAGGTCGGGCACACGCCCGGCGCGGACGAGGGCGATCTGTGCTTCGTCCAGACGGGCCGCGTTGCCTGACAGCAGTTGCCGGTCGACCACCTTCTTGCCATCCCACACGGCGGAATAGACGCCCGCAAATCCATCGCCGTCCGGCTTCCAATAGGTCACCTGCCAGCCCTGTTCGACGGGCACCACCACCCATCCGCGGATGCCGGCGCCGGCGGGATCGGGAACATCCTCGATCATCGCGTCGGTCGTGTGCCACGCGGCCTGATCGTAATTATAGAGGTCGAGACCGCGATCCAGCGCGGCCTGCACATCCGCAGCCTCGCCCTCCGTCATCGCCGCCTGCTCCGCCGCGAAGGCCGCCATCGGCGTGGCACAGGCGAGCAGCAAGGCAGGGATGATCGAAAACAGGCGCCGCATGATTGCCGCAGGATAGAGCAGCCCCCGCAAGGGAGCCAGCGCAATCACTCGGGGAAGAAAAATTCGCGCAGATGTTCGCCGATGCGTGCAGGACGCAGTGTTTCCGCATCGATGCAGCACCACGCGCTCCTGACCTCGGCCAGCACATCCTCGCCGCGGCGGATCACCGTGTGATAGAATGCGCGTGCCCCTTGGAAATGTTCGAGCACCGTTTGCGCGCTTACGTCATCGTCGAGGAAGGCGGGCTTGCGGTAGGTAATCTCGTGCTTGAGCGCGACCCACGCCTTGCTCGCCACCTCTTCTGCGGGGGCAAGCTTGTTCCAATGCGCCAGCACCGCGTCCTGCACCCAGGAGAGGTAGCGCGCGTTGTTCACGTGCCCCATGAAATCGATATCCGCGGGAAGGATGCGAATGGGGAAATGGAAGGGTGCTGCTGACATGGCTGTAAGTTAGTCTGCAATTGGTTGCGATTCAATGACTCTGCGACGGAACGAATGCGCGACACTTTGTTACAAAACGCAGCCATCTTGCGACACGCCGTATCGCTGGCGTTCATCAAATTGATCATATTTCTGAACCTGCGGAATGACCCGCGATTGCATACAGGAGTATGACGATGTTCAGGTTCCCCAAGATCGCAGCTCCGGCGCTGGCTGCCACCCTTGCTGCCACCGCCGCGATTGCCGTCGCCGCCCCGGCCTCGGCTGCCCACATCGACAACAGCCGCTTCGACACCGGGCGTGCCCAGCGCACCGAGATCGCGCAGCTGGACCGCCAGGTCGACGCGGCACTCTACCGTCATCAGATCGACCGGCGCGAAGCCGCGCAGCTCGGCACCAAGGTCGATCGGCTGGAGGTGACCTGGCGCCAGTATGCCCGCGGCGGCTTCACCCGCGGCGAACTGAAGGCGCTCGACGCCCGGATCGACCAGGTGAAGTGGCAGCTCGCGAAGGAAATCCGCGACGGCAAGCATGACAGCTACGGCCGCGACACCGATCGCGAAGGTAATGCGGGCTATCCGACCGGCCGGACCCCCGCCCGCCGCTGACCGGTCACGACCAGCCTCCTCCAGAGCGGGGTCGGCCAGTTCGGGCAATGCCCGGATTGCGCCGACCCCGCTCTGCTGTTGCGCGCGTCGCGGATGTCGCCCAGCGAACCTTGCAGCCAAGCGACCAGTCGTACCGATTGCGTTCATAAATCATGCTATATTTATGAACATGAAGCCAATCGATAGCAGGAGATTTGCAATGGCTATTTTCGGAAAGATCGCGACCGGTGCCCTGGCCGCTTCGCTGGCGCTGGGGCTTGCGGCTCCGTCGATGGCGCATGATCGCTATGACGGGCAGCGTGACGATCGTGGCTATGGCAGCGCGGACTATGATTATGGCCGCTACCAGCCCCGGGCTCGCGCGCTGCTCGCCGACATCAACCGGCTCGGCTATGAAGTACGGACGGCGGAGGATCGCGGACTGATCCGCTATGCCCCGCAGTTCCGCGAACAGCTGCGGCAGATCAATTACGAATACGAACGCTCCGCACGGCATGGTTTTACCGAGCGCGAAGTGTGGCGGGTGCAGCAGCATGTCGATTCGCTGCGTCGTTCGCTGCGGATCTACATCGCCCGTGGCGACCGCTACGACCGGCGTGATCGCTATGGCTACGGTTATGGCCGCCGCTAAGCCCGGTTGGGCCGCGTAAAGAATTGCCATCTTGTCCCGCGGGGTCGGCCAGCCTAGGCGCAATGCCATGGCAAGCCGACCCCGCACCCTTTACGAGAAGATCTGGGACGCCCACGTCGTGGAAACCCGCGACGATGGCACCAGCCTGATCTATATCGACCGCCACCTCGTGCACGAAGTGACCAGCCCGCAGGCGTTCGAGGCGCTGCGCATGGCCGGGCGCACCGTGCGCCGCCCCGACCTGACGCTGGCGGTTCCCGATCACAACCTGCCCACCACGGCGCGGCTGGATGCAGCGGGCCAGCCCCTGCCGATCGCCGACCCCGAAAGCGCGCAGCAACTTGCCGCGCTGGAGCGCAATGCGCCGGAATTCGGCATCCGCTACATCGGCGCGACCGACGCGGCACAGGGCATCGTCCACGTGGTCGGCCCGGAACAGGGTTTCTCGCTGCCCGGCGCGACGATCGTTTGCGGGGATTCGCACACCGCCGCACATGGCGGGATCGGGGCGCTGGCCTTCGGCATCGGCACCAGCGAGGTCGAACATGTCCTCGCCACCCAAACGCTGCTGCTCAAACGGTCGAAGACGCTGGAAATCCGGGTCGAGGGCGAACTCGCCCCCGGCGTCACCGCCAAGGATCTGATCCTCCACATCATCGGCGTGATCGGCACCGCCGGCGGCACCGGCCATGTGATCGAATTCCGCGGCCCGGTGTTCGAGGCGATGAGCGTCGAAAGCCGCCTGACCGTGTGCAACATGGCGATCGAGGGCGGCGCCCGGTCGGGCCTCGTCGCGCCGGACGAGACGACCTTCGCCTATCTCAAGGGCCGCCCGTTCGCCCCGCAAGGCGCATTGTGGGACGAAGCGGTCGAATATTGGCGCAGCCTCAGGACCGATGAAGGCGCCGTATTCGACAAATCGGTGGTGATCGACGCCGCCGATGTCCAGCCGACCGTCACCTGGGGCACCAGCCCGGAAGATGTCGTGGCCATCGGCGGCACCGTCCCCGCGCCGGAAAGCTTCGCCGATCCCTCGAAGCAGGATGCCGCGCGCAAGAGCCTCGACTACATGGGCCTCGCCCCCGGCACGCCGATGCGCGAAGTCGAGGTGCAGAACATCTTCATCGGCAGCTGCACCAACAGCCGGATCGAGGATCTGCGCGCTGCCGCCGATGTGCTGCGCGGGCGTCACAAGGCGGACAATGTCAAATGGGCCATCGTCGTGCCCGGGTCTGGCCTGGTGAAGGCGCAGGCCGAGGCCGAGGGGCTGGACAAGGTGTTCATCGACGCCGGGCTCGAATGGCGCGAACCGGGCTGTTCGGCCTGCCTGGGCATGAACCCCGACAAGGTGCCTGCGGGCGAACGCTGCGCCTCCACCAGCAACCGCAATTTCGTGGGCCGGCAGGGTCCGGGCGCGCGCACCCATCTCGTCAGCCCGGCGATGGCCGCAGCCGCTGCCGTTACCGGCAGGCTCACCGACGTGCGCGAGCTTGCGGGCTGAGGCTTGCGGCAGCCCCCCGCACTGCCCATAGGTAGGATATGACCAAGACCAACAAGACCATCGTCGGCGCCATCGCCGGGGCAGCGGTCGGCTCTGCCGCCATCGCCGCCGCGCTGCTCTATTCCAAGCGCAAGGCCAAGGCTGACGGCAAACCGCCGCGCACCTCCAACGCGCCGCACACCCCCACCGGCGAGCCGCCGGAAACCGATTGATGGAACCCGTTTCCACGATCGAAGGCCGGGCGATCCCGTTCGGCCGCAAGAATGTCGATACCGACGTCATCATTCCCGCGCGCTGGCTGAAGACCATCAGCCGCGAAGGCCTGGGCCGGGGCGCGTTCGAAACCGTGCGCGCAGAACCGGGCAATGTGTTCGACGATCCCGCCAATGCGGGCGCGCCGATCCTGGTGGCGGGCGACAATTTCGGTTGCGGCTCCAGCCGCGAACACGCCGCCTGGGCATTGCTCGACATGGGCGTGAAAGCGGTGATCGCGCCGAGCTTCTCCGACATCTTCTCCGGCAATGCCTTCAAGAACGGCATCCTCACCGTGGTGCTGCCGCAGGAACAGGTCGACCGGCTGATGGAGGTCGCGCGCGAACAGCCGATCACCATCGACCTCGAAACACAGACCGTCACCACTCCCTTCCAGGATCGTTTCCCTTTCGAAATCGACCCGTTCCGCAAGCATTGCCTTGCCGAAGGGCTGGACGAAGTGGGCCTCACCATGGCGCGCGGCGATGCGATTGCCGCCTATGAAGCGCGCCAGTCGCAGGCGATGGCCTGGTATGCACAAGGAACCCAAGCGGCATGAAGAGCCTGATCTCGCGCGAAGTCGGCGGCCCGGAAACGCTGGTGCTGGAAGACATGCCCGATCCCGTCGCCGGCAAGGGCGAAGTGGTGGTCCGCATCGCGGCCTGTTCGATCAATTATCCCGACGGGTTGATGATCCGCGACATGTACCAGTTCCGGCCCGAGCGCCCCTATGCGCCGGGCAGCGAAGTGGCGGGCACGATCGAGAGCCTGGGCGAAGGCGTGACCGGGTGGCAGGTGGGCGACCGGGTAATCGCGCTGGTCGGCCATGGCGGGCTGGCGGAAAAGGTCGCCGCACCTGCCGGGCGCCTGTTCGCCATTCCCGACGGGGTAAGCTTCGAAGCGGCGGCATCGCTGCTGATGACCTATGGCACCACGATCCACGGGCTGCGCGACCGCGGGCATATCGCCCCCGGCCAAACGCTGCTGGTGCTGGGCGCGGCAGGCGGCGTGGGCCTGTCTGCGGTCGAACTGGGCAAGGCCTTCGGCGCCCGCGTGATCGCCGCCGTATCGAGCGAGGACAAGGCCGCCATCGCCCGCGAGGCCGGGGCCGACGCAGTGGTTGTCTACCCCCGCGCACCGTTCGACAAGGAGACCTCGAAACAGGTCGCGGACATGTTCAAGGCGGCGGTCGGGCCGAACGGGGCGGATATTGTCTATGACATCGTCGGCGGCGATTATTCCGAGCCTGCGCTGCGCGCCACCGGCTGGGGTGGGCGGTTCCTGGTGGTCGGCTTCCCCGCCGGCATCGCGAAAATTCCGCTCAACCTGACCTTGCTCAAGAGCTGCGACATTTGCGGCGTGTTCTGGGGTGCCTTCACCGCCCGCGAACCGGAAAAGTTCAAGGGCCAGGTGGCCGAGCTGTTCCAGTTGCTGCTGGACGGCAAGATTGCACCGCGCGTGTCGCAGACCTTTGCGCTGGGCCAGGGCGGCGAGGCGATCGCCATGCTCGAATCGCGCAAGGCGGTCGGCAAGCTCGTGGTGACGATGGACTGATAAATAACGAGGGGAAGCCCGTGATGAAGCGCATCCTGTTCCTGCTGTCGGCGGCATGCCTTGCCACCGGGGTTGCCGCACGGGCCGATGCTCCGCCCGCGTCACCTTCGCCCGAGGATCTCGTCGCGATGCGCAAGGGCGGGATGGATATGTCCACCGCAGTGCTCGCGGGCGCTGGCGCGATCGCCAATGGGGACGGACCGCTAAAAGCGCTGGCGCTGCCGGTGCGCGGCCTCGTCAATTGGGCCGATGCCCTTCCCTCGACCTTCCCCGCAGGCAGCGGCGATGTCGCGGACAGCCGGGCCAAGCCGGAAATTTGGAGCGACTGGGCCGGCTTCACCGCCCGCGCAGAGGAATTCCGCCGGGCCACGGGCGCAATGCAGGCCGCTGTCGCCGCGAACGATCGCGATGCGCTCGTATCCGCCCTTGCCAGCACCAAGGCAGCATGCAAGGGCTGCCATGACAGCTACCAGATTCCCCCGGCCAGACGCCCCGGCGACTGACCGTGCACCGCAGCCGATAACGCCATTTTTTGACAGGGACCGACCATGACCGATTTCAATGATCGCGAACGCGCCGAAGAAGCCAAGTTCGCCTTCGACGAAGAGAACGCCTTCAAGATCGCCGCGCGGCGCAACCGCCTGCTCGGCCAGTGGGCTGCCGAAAAGATGCAGCTGACCGCCGAGGAAACCGACGCCTATGCCAAGGCCGTGGTGCAGGCCGATTTCGAGGAAGCGGGCGACGAGGACGTGATCCGCAAGCTGCTGGGCGATTTGACCGCCGCCGGCGTGGAGATCGACGAAGCGGGCGTGCGCGCCGCGCTGGACGAAAAATCGGTCGAAGCGCGCCGCCAGCTGATGGGCGGGGCCTGATTCCATGCCGATGAGCGGCAGCGAAATCGCGGGCATGATCGAAACGGCGCTCCCCGGGGCGCAGGTCGAAATGACCGATCTTGCCGGTGACGGCGACCACTGGGCCGCCCGCGTCACCGCGCCGCAATTCGTCGGCAAGAGCCGGGTGCAGCAGCACAAGATGGTCTATGACGCGCTCGGCGGGCGGATGGGCGGTGTGCTCCATGCCTTGCAACTGAGCACTGCCATCCCCAATTGACATCGCGTAACGCAAATCCGGGTGCAATCATGTCCGATATCAATCAGCGCATTTCCGACCTCGTTTCGGCCAACGACGTGGTCCTGTTCATGAAGGGGACCCCGCTGTTCCCGCAGTGCGGCTTTTCCAGCCGTGCCGTCGCCATCCTCGAACATTGCGGCGTCGCCTATGAAGGGGTGGACGTGTTGCAGGACATGGAAATCCGCCAGGGCATCAAGAGCTTTTCGGACTGGCCGACCATTCCCCAGCTGTATGTGAAGGGCGAATTCGTCGGCGGCAGCGACATCATGATGGAAATGTTCGAAGCCGGTGAGCTTCAGCAGCTGATGAAGGACAAGGACGTCGCCGCCGCCAACTGAGCGCCGACGCCCCATCCCCGACACGAGAAAGCTCGCCATCCGGCGGGCTTTTTTGTTGGGTCCGGTTTTTCGGGAGGAGCACCGGCTTCGGGGAGGCGGGACCGGGAGACCAGGGTGGTCCCGCCTCTTGTCGAAGACTGCTTGGGTACGCCGGATATAATGCAGGTGCCGTGCCAATTCCGCTGGACCGCGCAATTGCAGGCAATGCGATGGTTAAGCGATTTCAACTTTCACGCTGGCTGTAAATAATCCCGACATCGCCCAGGCCATCGCCCGCGGCTGGGC
>JACXVD010000096.1 GCA_014763545.1 Sphingomonadales bacterium | reverse complement strand
CATGGCGCGGGTGCACAAGGAACAACATGCGGTGTCGCGCATCGGCTGGCTGCGCGCCAGCGTGCTGGGGGCCAATGACGGGGTCGTTTCCACCGCCAGCCTGATCGCGGGCGTGGCGGCGGCCTCGGCCGACAAGCAGGCGATCATGCTGGCCGGGCTGGCCGGGCTGGTGGCGGGCGCGCTGTCGATGGCGGCGGGCGAATATGTCTCGGTCAGCTCGCAGGCCGATGCCGAAAATGCCGACCTCGACCGCGAGCGCGCCGAACTGGTGGGCGATCCGGCGGGCGAACTGGAAGAACTGGCCGGGATCTACCGCGCGCGCGGGCTCGATCCGCAGCTGGCGCAGGAGGTCGCGCGCGAGCTGATGGACCGCGATGCGCTGGCCGCCCATGCGCGCGACGAGCTGGGGATCAACGAACACATGCTGGCCCGGCCGATCCAGGCGGCGGTGGCGTCGGCCGCCTCCTTCTCGGTCGGGGCGGCGGTGCCGCTGCTGGCGGGATTGCTGCTGCCGGGCGCGATCATCCTGCCCGGCGTGATATTGTGTTCGCTGCTGGCGTTGACCGTGCTGGGCGTGCTCGGCGCGCGCGCGGGCGGGGCGCCGGTGTTGAAGGCGACCGTGCGGGTGGTGTTCTGGGGCGCCGCCGCGATGGCGCTGACTGCGGGCGTGGGCGCGCTGTTCGGCACCACCGCCGCCTGAGGGCGCCCAGCCACCCGCTCCAATGTTGCATCGCGCGCAACATAAGGTGCGAGCTGTCCGTTTGACTCTCCTGCCCGCCGGGCGGAACATCGCGTCAAGGACGAAAGCCGGGGTCGGGCGAATAGTCCGCCAATTCGGCTATCCGGTGCGGCGAGACACGGCGCCCGCAGCCATCGGGCGGCCCATGACGCAGGGAGGTTGGAGCGATGGACAGGATTACCACCGGCAAGGCGAAACAGGCGGCGCAAACCGATGCAGCCAGCCTGACCCCGGCCGAGGAACGGGCCCTGGCGGACGAGCGCGTCCAGGCGGCGGTCGAGGCCGAGGAAGAAGCGATCGACGTGGTGGCCGCCAGCGGCGACCGTGAAGGGGTCGAAGCGATTATCGAGGGCGCATCGCCCGACGATGCCGCGCGCCTGCGCCACCATCTCGGCCTGCCCAAGCCACCGGGCAAGCCGCGCCGCACCAGCGACGAGCTGGCGCCGGACTGGCGCACCGGCGGCTATCCCTATCGCTACAAGATGCTGCGCAAGGACTACGAGGCGGAGAAATTCGTCCTGCAGACCGAATTGCTCAAGCTGCAGCAATGGGTGCGCGAAAGCCGCCAGCGGGTGATCATCCTGTTCGAAGGGCGCGATGCCGCGGGCAAGGGCGGGACGATCAAACGCTTCATGGAACACCTCAACCCGCGCGGCGCGCGCGTGGTCGCGCTCGAAAAGCCGAGCGAGGTCGAACGCGGCCAGTGGTATTTCCAGCGCTATGTCGAACATTTGCCGACCACCGGCGAAATCGTGCTGTTCGACCGCAGCTGGTACAACCGCGCCGGGGTCGAACGGGTGATGGGTTTCTGCGGCGAGGAGGAATATACCGAATTCCTCCGCCAAGCGCCGCAGTTCGAACGCAATCTGGAACGCAGCGGCATCCACCTGATCAAATTCTGGTTCTCGGTCAGCCAGGAAGAACAGCGCCGCCGCTTCAAGGAGCGCAAGGTCCACCCGCTCAAGCAATGGAAGCTGTCGCCGGTCGACCTCGCCAGCCTCGACAAATGGGACGATTACACCCGCGCGAAAGAGGCGATGTTCTTCGCCACCGACACGGCCGATTGCCCGTGGACGGTGATCAAGAGCGACGACAAGAAGCGCGCCCGGCTCAATGCCATGCGCTATGTCCTGCATTCGATGCCCTATGCGGGCAAGGATGTGGATCGCATCGGGGCGGTGGACGATCTGCTGGTGGGCCGGGCGAACATCATCCACGAACGCGGCGAATACAGCTTTCGCGGCGCGGCGGACGATTGATCGGGATCGCGGGCGTTCGGCCCCGGGGCTCGGTTCGAGGGGGCTTGCAGCCTGCCGGGGTTAGGCTAGCGTGTATTGGTTTCACGCTGCAACGGATGGCCCCATGCCCCAGATCACTGCCAACGGCCTGTCGCTCGAATATGAAGATTACGGCGACAAGTCCGATCCCGTCATCCTGCTGGTGATGGGGCTGGGCGCGCAGCTGACGCTGTGGCCGATGGAACTGGTCGAAGCGCTGGTGGCGAAGGGTTTTCGCGTCATCCGTTACGACAATCGCGACATCGGCCTGTCGCAGAAGATGGAGGGTGCGCGGGCACCCGGCATGGTCAAGGCGGTGCTGCTCAAGCGTTTGGGCTTCACCCCGCGTGTGCCTTACACGCTGTCGGACATGGCGGCGGATGGGGTCGGCCTGCTCGACGCGCTGGGGATCGACCGCGCGCATGTCGTGGGGGCCAGCATGGGCGGGATGATCGCGCAGCTGATCGCGGTCGAACATCCCGAACGCGTCGCCTCGCTCACCTCGATCATGTCGACCACCGGCAACCCCCGGCTGCCCCCGGCGAAGAAGGAAGCGATCGAGGTGCTGACCCGGCGCCCCGAATCTCTGGAGGAAGAGGTGCTGGTCGCCCACGGGATGAAAGTTGCCCGCACCATCGGCAGCCCCGGCTATCCCGCCCCGGAAGAGCGGCTGCGCGACAAGGTGGCGCATAGCGTGCGCCGCAGCGTCTATCCGCAGGGCATGCAGCGCCAGCTGGCGGCGATCATCGCCGACGGTTGCCGCCGCGACCGGCTGCGCGGCGTGTCCGCGCGCACGCTGGTGATCCATGGCGAGGACGATCCGCTGGTGCCGCTGCCCGGCGGGATCGACACCGCGAAGCATATCCCCGGCGCGCAGCTCAAGACTTTCCCCGGCATGGGGCACGACCTGCCGGTCGAACTGGTCGCCGCCATGGCCGACGCGATCGCCGATCACGCGCACGCGGTTTAGCTGCGCGGCACGGCGGACAGGGGTGGCGGCGATTCCATTCGGCAATTTCCGGCAAGCAAAATGTCGCGCCCTTGTGCGAAAGATTCACCGCCGGATTCGAATGATTCAATCGACAAATTTTTCTTCACAGATTCGATTTGGGGCTTGCGCCGGACGCCAGCCCAGCTTTTCCCGCGCGTCGCGGCGTCACACAGGTGTAACACACCCCGCCGGGGCGATGCAGAACGTGGTTAAGGGCAGTTATACCCTATTGCGCCTGAGTCCTGCCTGATTCACTATCTAGTGGTTGGCGGCCCGGGGGCACCTACCAGACCTTGTTGTTCTCGCGATTGCGGTGGTTCCGCAATCCGGGGCAAGATTCGGTTTCGATCCGGGGCGCCTGTGGGCAGGCAGTGGACAAGTTTTGCTGCCGGAACGGGGCTTAAGATGCTAGGCGGGGAGCTTCCCGCCGAATCGAACACAAGCGGAACATCGCCTGGCTGGCGGCGGTGTTCCCCAACAGGGGGTCGAGCGGGACTTATGGAATTCAAGACGAGCGACGAGGTGGCATTGGGTATGGACCAGCATGGTGAGAGCACGACCCTGGCCGCCCCCGGCGAAAGCAAGACGAAGAAGGCAGCGGTCAAGATGGACAAGGCGGACAAGGGCTCGGACCAGCTGGTCGCGGAAAAGGCTGGCGAGGCGCTCGCAGGTGCCATGCAGGCGGCAGTTGCCGCCGCCGCGCAGGACGATAGCAAGAAGGTGCGCGACCGGCGCTTCAATGTCGTGACCGACGAATCGCGCGATGCGAACCTGACCGATTTCGGCAAGGAAACGCTGATCGACCGTTACCTGCTCCCCGGCGAGAATTTCCAGGACCTGTTCGCCCGCGTCGCCGATGCCTATGCCGACGACCAGGAGCATGCGCAGCGGCTCTACGACTATATTTCGAACCTGTGGTTCATGCCGGCCACCCCGGTGCTGTCGAACGGCGGCACCAATCGCGGCCTGCCGATTTCCTGCTACCTCAATTCGGTGTCCGACAGCCTCGAAGGGATCGTCGGCACCTGGAACGAGAACGTCTGGCTGGCCAGCCGCGGCGGCGGGATCGGCACCTATTGGGGCAATGTCCGCGGGATCGGCGAATCGGTCGGCCTCAACGGCAAGACCAGCGGCATCATCCCCTTCGTGCGGGTGATGGACAGCCTGACGCTGGCGATTTCGCAGGGGTCGCTGCGGCGCGGTTCGGCGGCCTGCTACATCGACGTGTCGCACCCCGAGATCGAGGAATTCCTCGAAATCCGCAAACCGTCGGGCGATTTCAACCGCAAGGCGCTCAACCTGCACCACGGCGTGCTGCTGACCGATGCCTTCATGGAAGCGGTCCGCAACGGCGATCAGTTCGATCTCCTCAGCCCCAAGGACGGTTCGGTGCGCAAGTCGGTCGACGCGCGCAGCCTGTTCCAGAAGCTGGTCGAAACCCGGCTGGCCACGGGTGAGCCCTATATCGTGTTCTCCGACACGGTGAACCGGATGATGCCCAAGCATCACCGCGACCTCGGCCTCAAGGTCTCGACCTCGAACCTGTGCGCCGAAATCACCCTGCCGACCGGGATCGACCACCTCGGCAACGACCGCACGGCGGTGTGCTGCCTGTCCTCGCTCAACCTGGAAAAATGGGACGAGTGGCACGAGGACAAGCGCTTCATCGAGGATGTGATGCGCTTCCTCGACAATGTGTTGCAGGATTATATCGACCGCGCCCCGCCCGAAATGGCGCGCGCCAAATATTCGGCCATGCGCGAACGCAGCGTCGGCATGGGCGTGATGGGCTTCCACTCCTTCCTCCAGATGAAGGGCATCCCGCTCGAAGGCGCGATGGCCAAGGTGTGGAACCTCAAGATGTTCAAGCATATCAGCGCCAAGGCGAACGAGGCGTCGATGCTGCTGGCCAACGAACGCGGCCCCTGCCCCGATGCCGAGGAAATGGGCGCGATGGAGCGGTTTTCCTGCAAGATGGCGATCGCGCCGACCGCGTCGATCAGCATCATCTGCGGCGGGGCGAGCGCCTGCATCGAACCGATCCCGGCGAATATCTACACCCACAAGACGCTGTCGGGCAGCTTCGTGGTCAAGAACCCCTATCTGGAAAAGCTGCTCGCGGCGAAGAGCAAGGATTCGGCCAATGTGTGGAATTCGATCCTCGAACGCGGCGGTTCGGTCCAGCACCTCGACTTCCTGACGCCGGAGGAAAAGGCGGTCTACAAGACCAGCTTCGAAATCGACCAGCGCTTCCTGCTCGAATTCGCTGCCGACCGCGCGCCCTTCATCGACCAGGCGCAGAGCCTCAACCTGTTCATCCCCGCCGATGTCGACAAGTGGGACCTGATGATGCTGCACTTCCAGGCATGGGAGAAGGGCATCAAGTCGCTCTATTACCTGCGCAGCAAGAGCGTGCAGCGCGCCGGTTTCGCCGGCGGCGTGGAGGCGGACAACACCGCCGACCCGGCCAAGTTCGAACTCGCGCAAGGCGGCGAACAGACCGATTACGAGGAATGCCTGAGCTGCCAATAGGTGG
>JACXVD010000031.1 GCA_014763545.1 Sphingomonadales bacterium | reverse complement strand
CCTCCCCTAAAGGTGAGGGGGAGAGCACGCTGCGCAGCCGTGCGATGCAGGCCATCGCCGATACCCGCTTCATCCCCGAAAAGGGCCGCAACCGGCTCGGCAGCATGGTCGAGAACCGGCCCGACTGGGTGCTCAGCCGCCAGCGCGCATGGGGCGTGCCGATCGCGATCTTCGTGCGCCGCGATGGCAGCTATCTGCAGGATGCCGGCGTCAACGCGCGCATTGTCGATGCCATCCGGGCAGACGGCATGGATGCGTGGTGCAGCGCCAACAAGGCAGCCTTCCTCGGCCCCGATCACGACCCGGACGAATTCGAGATGGTCACCGACATTCTCGATGTCTGGTTCGATTCGGGTTCGACCCACGCCTTCGTGCTCGAAAGCGGGCGCTGGCCCGACCTGCAATGGCCCGCCGACCTCTATCTCGAGGGCAGCGACCAGCATCGCGGCTGGTTCCAGTCGAGCCTGCTCGAAAGCTGCGCCACCCGCGGCCGCGCGCCGTTCGACACGCTGCTGACCCACGGCTTCACCATGGCGAGCGACGGGCGCAAGATGTCCAAGAGCCTCGGCAACACGGTCGATCCGCTCAAGGTGATGGAAACCTACGGCGCGGACATCATCCGCCTGTGGGCGCTGAGCGTCGATTTTACCGAGGATCACCGCATCGGCGACGAGATCCTCAAGGGCGTGGCCGACCAGTATCGCAAGCTGCGCAACACCTTCCGCTACCTGCTCGGCGCGCTCGACGGGTTCGACGAGGCGGAGCGGCTGCCGGTGGCGGACATGCCCGAGCTGGAACGCTACATGCTCGCGCTGCTCGGCCGGCTCGATGGCGAAATGCGCCATGCGGCGGAGAATTTCGACTTCAACGCCTATACCCGCGCGCTGGCCGATTTCGCGAATGAAGACCTCTCGGCCTTCTTCTTCGATATCCGCAAGGATTGCCTCTATTGCGATGCACCCGACAGCGTGAAGCGCCGGGCCTATCGCACGGTGCTCGACACGCTGTTCCACGCGCTGGTGCGCTATGCCGCGCCGGTGCTGGTGTTCACCGCCGAGGAAGTGTGGGGCAGCCGCTATCCCGATGCGGGCAGCGTCCACCTGCTCGAATGGCCGGAAGTGCCCGCCGCCGAAGCAGACACCGCCCGCTGGGACGCACTGCGTGCCCTGCGCGAGCAGGTGACCGAAGCGATCGAGCCGCTGCGGCGCGAGAAGATCGTCCGCTCGGGCCTCGAGGCGAAAGTCAGCGTGCCCGCTGCTGCCGTGCCCGAAGGTTTCTCCGACGCCGATCTCGCCGAATTGTTCATCACCGCGACAGTGACGCGCAGCGATAGCGACGCGGTGACGATTGCCCGCACTTCCGACCACAAATGCGGCCGCTGCTGGCGGCTGCTGCCCGATGTGGCGGAGGACGGCGCGCTGTGCGGCCGCTGCGACAATGCGCTGGAAGGAGCCGACGCATGAACCCGGTGATGCGCCATCGCCTGTTCGGCCTTGCCATCGCGCTGGCGATCTTCCTGGTCGACCAGCTGGTCAAGCGCTGGGTCACCGGCCCGCTCGGCCTCGAGCGGCTGGGCGACCAGCTCTATATCCTGCCCTTCTTCAACTTCACCCTGACGCATAATTACGGCGTCTCGCTGGGCATGTTCACCGCCGATTCGATGGAAATGCGCTGGATCCTCGTCGGCGTGACCGGGCTGATCGCGCTGGTGGTGACGGTGTGGATGCTCCGCGAAAAGGCGATGGGCGACATCGTCGCGCTGGCGCTGATCCTCGGCGGGGCGCTGGGCAATATCAAGGATCGCTACGACCTTGGCTATGTCATCGACTATGCCGATCTGCATTTCGGGGATTTCCGCCCCTTCCTGGTTTTCAACATCGCCGATGCCGCTATCACCTTCGGCGTCCTCATAATCCTTGCCCGTTCCTTCCTCTTGCGCGAGAAGAAGGACAAGAAGATCGACGACGCCGAGGTTTCGGACGTTCTCGCGGAGAATTGACTCATGCGTAAAGCCACCACCATCGTCCTCCTGATCGGCGGCAGCGCCGCGCTCGCCAGCTGCGGCGGCGGCGGCTTGCTGAACCGCGCCCGGCCGGACGAATTCGCCGTGCAGCGCCAGGCGCCGCTGGTGGTGCCGCCCGATTTCAACCTCGTCCCCCCCGCCCCCGGCGCGCCGCGCCCGGGCGAAGGCACCGCTTCGGAACAGGCGCTCGACGCATTGTTCGGCGGCCCGGCCCCGCGCAGCGCGGTGGAAACCAGCGCGCTCAGCCGCGCGGGCAGCGCCGATCCGGGCATCCGCTCCTCGATCGGCGATCCGCAGACCCATACGGTCGCCAAGGGCAGCGTGACCCGCGACATCCTCGCCGCCCCCGAAGGCGACGGCGCCAACGCGCAGGCGGTTATCCCGGGCTGAAGCCGGGAATAATTGCACGCGTTCTTTACTAGTCCCTCAAGCGCCGGGCGCGGAGAGCATCTTTTGGTTTCCGCACCCGCATCCGCGGGCGCGTCCTCGCGGCTGATCCTCGCTGCGCTCGGGCCGCTGCGGGCGGGCGGTCGCCCTTGCGGTTCGCTGGTCGCGAACCGGACCAGCGCGCAATTTCGGTGACAGTGTGGAATCCGGGCTGCGACCAGCAGCCCGCAAGGCCGACCGGCCGCCGCGGCTTATGCCGCGAAGCCAAGCGGGCCGGATGGCCCGCGCCCGGCGTCTGAGGGGCCAAGAAAAGGGCTTCAACCCGGTTCCTTCGAAACCAGCAATTTGTCGATCTTGCGCGCGTCCATGTCGACGACTTCGAAGTGCCAGCCCTGGTCGGTGAAGCTGTCGCCCTCGACCGGGAGCTTCTTCATCACCGCCAGGACATAGCCGGCGACGGTCGCGAATTCGCGGTCTTCGCCATACTCGATGCCCAGCCGGTCGGCGAGGTCGTCCGCCGCCATCGCTCCGGAGACGAGCAGCGAACCGTCGGGCCGCTCGACCAATTCGGGCCCTTCGAGCAAATCCTGGTCGGACACGAAATGGCCGACCAGCGCGGTGAGCAGGTCGACCGGGGTCACGATCCCGTCGAGATGGCCATATTCGTCATGCACCATCGCCATCGCGACTTCGCTCTGTTGCAGCGTGCGCAGCGCGTCCATCGCGTCGAGCTGGTCGGGCACGACTTCGGCCTTCTTCATCAGTTTCTTGAGGTCGATCTTCTTGCCCGCGACCATCAGCGCCAGCAATTCGCGCACCTTGACCACGCCGAGCATCCGGTCGGGCGATCCTTCGGCCACGGGCAGCAGCGAATGCGGGCTGTCCTCGATCGTTTCGCGAATTTCCGCCTCGTCCGCCGCAATGTCGATCCAGTCGATTTCGGTGCGCGGGGTCATCACCTCGCGCACCGGGCGTTCGGTCAGGCGGACGACGCCCGCCAGGATCGCGCTCTGGTCATGCTCGATCACGCCCGATCGGGTCGCTTCGGCGAAGATCATGTGCAATTCCTCGGCGGTCACGCTCGACTGGCCCGCCGGATGCACGCCGAGCGCGCGAATCAGCAGGCCGGAACTGGTGTCGAGCAGCCAGACGAGCGGCGCGGCGACCTTCGCCAGCAGCGCCATCGGCCGCGCCATCACCAGCGCAATCGGCACCGCTGCGCGCAGGGCAAGCTGCTTGGGCACGAGCTCGCCGACCACGAGGCTGAAATAGGTCGTCAGCGCGATGACCACGCCAAAGCCGGTTTCTTCGGCATAGGCGGCAGGCAGGCCCAGCGCCACCAGCCGTTCGCCCACCGGGCCGCCCAGGCTGGCCCCCGAATAGGCACCGGCGACGATGCCCACCAGGGTGATCCCGATCTGCACGGTCGAGAGGAATTTGCCCGGCTCTGCCGCCAGCGCGATGGCCGTGCGCGCGCCGCCGCTGCCCGCTTCCGCCGCCGCCCGCAATTTCGCGGTGCGCGCCGAAACGATGGCGAGTTCGGACATGGCGAAGATCGCATTGATAACGATCAGCGCGGCGATGATGAGCAGGTCTGTCCACGGGAATGGTGTCACGATGCGCCACCGCTAGCACAAAACGCTGCCCGTGCCAGCGCAGTCGCAGCACAGGCAGCGGAACCATTGCGCCACGAAGCGGTTAAGCTACTGTTCCGGTCGGCGAGCGCAGGGCTCGACGCCCGTGCCGTCAATTATCGAGGTGGAGGACTGTCACCATGAAAAAATCCCGTCTGCTGATTTCAGGTTTCGCTGCTGTTTCGCTGCTTTCGGTCTCCGCTTGCGTGACCGACCCCAACACCGGTGAGAAGAAGGTTTCGCGCACCGCCATCGGCACCGTCGGCGGTGCGGCTGCGGGCGCGCTGTTGGGCGGCCTGATCGGCGGCAAGACCGGGCGCATCGTCGGCGCGGTCGGCGGCGGCGCGATCGGCGGCGTCGTGGGTTACAAGATGGACCAGCAGATCAAGGAGATCAAGGAAGGCACCGCCGGTTCGGGCGTCGATGTGACCCCGGTCGACGATGGGTCCGCCATCCTGCTCAACCTGCCCGATGGCGTCACTTTCGACGTGGGCAGCTACACGCTCAAGCCGTCGTTCCGCAACACGCTCGACGCGGTCGCGGACAGCCTGATGAAATATCCCAACAGCCTGGTCGACGTATACGGCCACACCGATTCGACCGGCTCCTACGACTTCAACCAGAAGCTGTCGGAACAGCGCGCGCAGGCGGTGGCCAACTACCTGATCTCGCGCGGGGTGTCCTCGGCGCGTATTCGCTGGCAGGGCTTCGGCGAAACCATGCCGGTGGCCGACAACACCACCGAAGCGGGTCGTGCGAAGAACCGCCGCGTCGAAATCAAGATCATCCCGGTCACCCAGGCCGAGATCGACGCGGCCAAGAGCCAGTAAGCGCTCGAACAGTTTGCAACGGGAAGGGTCGGCATCGTGCCGGCCCTTTTCGTTTGTGCGTCAGGCGAGTGAGGGACGGGAGGGTGCGGATCAGGCGAGGTTTGCAGCGCGCGCGGCCAGCCGTTCGACCGCAGCAGCGTGGATCGCGGGGGCGCTGACCAGCAGGCCGAAGGCGCGCGGATCGCGCTTGTTGTAAGTGAGCGGCTGGCCGAAGGCGTCGCTCACCGCCGCTCCGGCCTCGCGCGCGATCAGCGTGGCGGCGGCAATATCCCATTCGAAGCCCCAGCGCAGCGTGGCGACCAGGTCCGCCTCTGCCGCAGCGACCATCGCGATCCGCAAAGCGATCGAATTGGGCTTGTCGACCGTCACCAGGTCGGCGTCTTCGCGCGGCAGCGAATCGGCGGGAACGCGTGCGCCGGGGAATTGCTCGCGGCGCGAGGCGGCCAGCCGCTCGCCATTGCGCCATGCGCCCTTGCCCGCTTCGGCGCTCCATTCCTCGCCGCGCGCGGGGGCGACCAGCAGGCCGAACAGCGGCTTACCCTCGCTCACCAGGGCGATCGACACCGCCCAGCCGCTGCGCCCGCGGATGAAATCGCGCGTGCCGTCGATCGGATCGACCAGCCAGCACAGCCCTCGCGCCAGTCGCTCCGGATGGTCCACCGTCTCTTCCGACAGCCACCCGGCGGAGGGCAGCAGGGCGCCGAGTTCGCGCTTGAGGAAGGCGTCGACCGCCAGATCGGCGGCACACACCGGGCTGCCGGGCACTTTTTCCCAGCTCTCCACCGCATGGCCTGCGCCGGGCCACTGGTCATGGGCGATTCGTCCGGCTTCGCGGCCGATTTCGAGCAGGCGGTGGCGATCGATCATAGACAAATGGCGATGAACGGCGCTGCGCCACTTTTCAAGCGGGACAATCCATGCTTATGCCGCGCCGCAACATCCCTTCCCCAGACTCGAACGGAGCGGTCCCATGAACCTCCACGAATACCAGGCCAAGGAACTCCTCGCGAAATACGGTATCGGCATCCCGGCAGGCCATGCGGCGCTGACCGTGGAAGAAGCCGTCGCGGGCGCGAAGCAGCTGCCCGGGCCGCTCTATGTCGTGAAGGCGCAGATCCACGCCGGTGGCCGGGGCAAGGGCAAGTTCAAGGAACTCGGCCCCGATGCGAAGGGCGGCGTGCGCCTCGCCAAGTCGATCGAGGAAGTCGAAGCCAATGCGAAGGAAATGCTCGGCAACACGCTGGTGACCGTGCAGACCGGCGAGGCGGGCAAGCAGGTCAACCGCCTGTATGTGACCGACGGCGTCGACATCGCGCGGGAATATTACCTTTCGATGCTGGTCGACCGCGCCACCGGCCGCGTCGCGATGATCGTGTCGACCGAAGGCGGCATGGATATCGAGCAGGTCGCGCATGACACGCCCGAAAAGATCGCCACCATCACCATCGACCCGGCGCAGGGCTTCATGCCGCATCACGGGCGCGCGGTGGCCTTCGCGCTGCGCCTGTCGGGCGACCTCAACAAGCAGGCGCAGAAGCTGGCCAAGCAGCTCTACACCGCCTTCATGGACCTCGACTGCGCGATGCTCGAGATCAATCCGCTGGTCGAAACCAAGGATGGCAACCTGCTGGTGCTCGACACCAAGATGAGCCTCGATTCCAACGCGCTCTATCGCCATCCCGATATCGAGGCGATGCGCGACGAGACCGAGGAAGACCCGTCCGAAGTCGAGGCGAGCCAGTATGACCTCGCCTACATCAAGCTCGACGGCAACATCGGCTGCATGGTCAATGGCGCGGGCCTGGCGATGGCGACGATGGACATCATCAAATTGAACGGCGCCTTTCCGGCGAACTTCCTCGACGTGGGCGGCGGCGCCACCACCGAGAAGGTGACCGCGGCGTTCAAGATCATCCTCAAGGATCCGGCGGTCGAGGGCATCCTCGTCAACATCTTCGGCGGGATCATGAAGTGCGACGTGATCGCCAACGGCATCGTCCAGGCGGCGAAGGATGTGAACCTGTCGGTTCCGCTGGTCGTCCGGCTCGAAGGCACCAATGTCCAGCAGGGCAAGGACATCCTGAACAATTCGGGCCTGCCCATCGTCAGTGCCGACGATCTGGGCGATGCTGCGAAGAAGATCGTGGCCGAGGTCAAGCAGGCGGCCTGACGCCTGCCGCCATGGCTGGCGCGCTCGACATTGCCGGGACTGGCGGGTTCGCCCGCCAGATCCTGCCCTTGGTCGAGGATTTGCCCGGCACCACTTGCCGGTTTTTCGCTGATGGCGGTACGGGCGCAGGCAATAGCGGCCTGTTTGCCGACTATTGCGTGCTGCCGCTGGCCGCATACGATGGCCGCAACCCCTTTATCGTCGCCATCGGCGATCGCGCGGCACGCCATGCGGTCGCGCAGCGCATGGCCGCTGCGGGCGGGCAGGCCGGCTCGCTGATCGCCCCGAGCGCACGCGTTTCGCGCCATGCAAGGATCGCCCCCGGCGCCATCGTCTGCGATTTCGCGGTGATCGAGCCGGAGGCGACCATCGGCCTGCATTTCCAGGCCAATGTCCGCGCCTTCGTGGCGCATGAATGCATCGTCGGCGATTTCGTGACCATCGGACCCGGCGCGATCTGCAACGGCAATGTCGCGATCGGCGATCACGCCTATATCGGCGCGGGCGCGATCTTGCGGCAGGGGCATCGCGACCGTCCGCTCACCATCGGGGTCGGCGCAACCGTCGGCATGGGTGCGGTCGTGACCAAAGATGTGCCCGCGCATGCCGTGGTTGCCGGCAATCCCGCCCGCCCGTTGCGCACGCCCGACGATTGAGCGCCCCCGCGCTTGACGCCCTGCCCCAACGACGCGAAAGCGGCAGCCGATGGAAGCTGCATTGGCCGCCACGCGGTTGACGTTTACGTAAGCGCGAGCTAGGGCGGGGCAACTGCATTCGAGAGGAAGGAAACTCCATGAAGATCCTCGTGCCCGTGAAGCGGGTGATCGATTACAACGTCAAGCCGCGGGTCAAGGCCGACGGTTCGGGCGTCGACCTCGCCAACGTCAAGATGAGCATGAACCCGTTCGACGAAATCGCCGTCGAAGAGGCGATCCGGCTGAAGGAAAAGGGCAAGGCGGAAGAGATCGTCGTGGTTTCGGTCGGCCCGGCCAAGGCGCAGGAAACGCTGCGCACCGCGCTCGCCATGGGTGCCGACCGCGCGATCCTGGTGCAGGTGGACGACGGCGCCGAGGTGGAACCGCTGGCGGTCGCCAAGATCCTCAAGGCCATCGCCGAAGAGGAAACCCCCGGGCTGGTGATCCTCGGCAAGCAGGCGATCGACGATGATTGCAACCAGACCGGCCAGATGCTCGCCGCGCTGATGGGGCGCCCGCAGGGCACTTTCGCCAACACGGTCGAGGTCGAGGGCGATCACGTGACCGTGAAGCGCGAGATCGACGGCGGGCTGGAGACGGTGAAGCTGGCGATGCCGGCCATCGTCACCACCGACCTTCGCCTGAACGAGCCGCGCTATGCCTCGCTGCCGAACATCATGAAGGCCAAGAGCAAGCCGCTCGCGACCAAGAGCCCGGCCGATTACGGCGTCGACATCGCCCCGCGCGTCAAGACGCTGAAGGTCAGCGAACCGCCGGTGCGCCAGGCGGGCGAAAAGGTTGCCGATGTCGATGCGCTGGTCGCCAAGCTCAAAGCCCTGGGAGTCGCCTGATGAAGACGCTGGTTTACGTCGAACACGACAATAGCACGCTCAAGGATGCGACCCTCGCGGTCGTCACCGCGGCATCGAAACTGGGCGAAGTCCACCTGCTGGTCGCCGGATCGGGCTGCGGTGCGGTGGCCGAAGCCGCCGCGAAGATCGCCGGTGTCGGCAAGGTCCATGTGGCCGACGATGCCGCCTACGAACACCAGCTGGCCGAAAATGTCGCGCCGCTGGTTGCCGATCTGATGGGCCATCACGACGCGGTGCTGTTCCCCGCGACCACCACCGGCAAGAACATCGCCCCGCGCGTCGCCGCGCTGCTCGATGTGATGCAGATCTCCGACATCCTCTCGGTCGAGGGCGAGAAGAGCTTCACCCGGCCGATCTACGCCGGCAATGCCATCGCCACGGTCGAGTCGAGCGATCCCAAGCTGGTGATCACCGTGCGCGGCACCGCCTTCGACAAGGCTGCTGCCGAGGGCGGCAATGCGGAAATCGAGGCGGTTTCGGGCACCGGCGATGCCGGTACCTCCAGCTTCGTCGGCTCCGAACTCGCCAAGAGCGAGCGCCCGGAACTGACCAGCGCGAAGATCATCGTTTCCGGTGGCCGCGCACTGAAGGATGCCGAAACCTTCGAACAGGTGATCATGCCGCTGGCCGACAAGCTCGGCGCCGCCGTGGGCGCGAGCCGGGCCGCGGTCGACGCGGGCTATGTCCCCAACGATTACCAGGTCGGCCAGACCGGCAAGATCGTGGCTCCGGAAGTCTATATCGCCATCGGCATTTCGGGCGCGATCCAACACCTTGCCGGGATGAAGGATTCCAAGACCATCATCGCCATCAACAAGGACGAGGACGCCCCGATCTTCCAGGTCGCCGACGTCGGCCTGGTGGGCGATCTCTACAAGATCGTGCCGGAGCTGATGGACAAGCTCTGAACCGCGAACCGACAACACAAAAGGAAAACCCCGCCCCTGCCGGCGGGGTTTTCTTTTGCTGTTGGCGAAAACCCGGTTATTATTTTCGCATGAAATCCCTCTTTCGATCGGCCGTTCTTGTCGGGATAGTAATGGCGGGACCGCACGCCCCCCTGTTGGCCAAGGAACCGCTTGTTCTCGAGCCGTCGTCGCAATGGATGGTCAATTATGGCGACGACAGTTGCCGGCTAGCCCGCACCTTCGGCACGGGCGATGCCCAAATTGCATTTTACCTCGAAGATTATGGGACTACATCGAGTTTCCAATTGGTCGTAGCTGGGTCCCCGTTGCGGCGGGCGAAAAACTACCTAGGTCTTTACTACCAATTCGGGCCGAGCCAATTGCGCCAGCGTAGTGAGCCATTGATTGGCACGCTTGGCCAATATGATCCATCCTTCATCATTTCCACCGGCAGGTTCGCGCCGCTGAGCGAGGAAGAACTGGCCGCCAAGCGCGAGAACAGGGACGTCCCGGAAAAGGTGCTTTCACCAAGTGAAGAGGAGAGCATCGTCTGGCTCGGCCTCGGCACCAAGAGTGACGACATCGTGCGGCTTGACCTTGGGCCGATGAAAACCCCGATGGATTCATTGCGCACCTGCAATGACGAGCTCCTGACCCATTGGGGCATCGACGTCGATGCGCATCGCACTCTTTCAAGAGAGGTGGTGCCGCTGGGCAATCCCGGCACTTGGGTCACTCCCAAGGACTATCCGACTGGCATGTTGAGAAAGGGCCAGCCCGGGCTGGTGCAGGTGCGCTTGATGGTAGACCCCGTGCCCGACCTTCTCGCCCCCGAATTCCGCGGCGCGCAGGGGGGTGAAGCCGAGTTTTTCGGCCATGCGGATCGAGGGCGTGTTGTCGGGGTCGATCATGCAGACCGTGCGGCGCGGGCCGTGGGTCGCGTCGAACCACGCATAGGCCGCGCGCATTGCTTCGCCCGCCACGCCCTGCCCCACCTGGTCGTCGGCGAGGATCCAGCCGGCTTCGGGCAGGTCGTCGAAATCCGCGCCCAGCCCGCGCCAGCTGTGGAAGATGCCGCAATTGCCGACGATCCGCCCCTCGCCCCGGCGGCGGACCATGAAGGTGCCATAGCCATAGAGCGCCCAGCTGCCGGCATTGCGCAGCAGCCGCGCATGAAGGTCCGCCTCGCTCGGCTCCCAGCTGCCGAGGAACCGGCGCGTAACGGGCGACTGCATCATCGCATAAAGCCCGGCGTGGTCGGTGGCGACGGGGCGCCATAGTTCGAGCCGCTCGGTGGTGAGCAGGGGCCCTTCGGTCACAGCAGCATGTCCAGCGTGTGGATCGTGACCCCGACCAGCCCGCCCACCAGCGTGCCGTTGATGCGGATGAATTGCAGGTCGCGGCCGACCGCGCTTTCGATCCGCCCGCTGACCGTCTGCGCATCCCAGCGCTTGACCGTTTCGGACACGAGCCGGACGATCTGGTCGCCATGGCGGGTGGCGAGGCCCACGGCGGTGCGCCGGGCAAAGCGGTTGATCTGGGCCTGCAGCGCGGGATCGTCGCGCAGATGCCCGCCGAGTTCTGCCAGCGCATGGCCGAACTGGCCCGACATCGCGCGATCGGGATTGCGCGCCATCGCGATCAGCCCGGCGCGGACCCGTTCCCACACCCCGGTCCACCAGCTGCCGAGCGCCGGATTGGCGAGCAGTTCGCGCTTCAACCCTTCGACCTTGGCGCGCGTCTCCGCATCCTCGACCAGATTGACCGCCAGCTGGTCGAGCCCTTCCTGCAACTTGCCCCGCAGTGGATGCTCGGGATCGACCAGCACTTCGGCCAGCAGCTTGTACAGCCCGTCGAGCACCGAATTGGCGAGCCGTTCGTCCAGCCCCGTCCAGCGCAGCACGACATTGGCGCGTTCGTGGATCGTCGCGCGGACCAGCTCTTCATTGTCCTCCAGCACCAGCCCGGCCCAGCGGATCATGCTGTCGATCAGCGGCAGATGGCGCCGGTCGGCAATCGCGGTCTGCAACATCTGCCCGAGCAGCGGCGAGATCTCGAGCTTTTCGAGTTGGTGCAGCATCCCCGCCTTCACTTGCCCGCCAAGCCGTTCCTGATCGAGCGATTCGAGGATGTCGGCCAGCAAGGCCGCGGCCCCCGCGCCGATCCGGCTTTCGCGGCCCTCTCCGGGTTCGGAGAGGAAATTGCCCATCGCGCGGGCGATATTCATTTCGCGCATCCGCCGGGCGACCACCGCGGGGGTGAGGAAATTGGCGCGGAGGAACTCCGCCATGGTTTCGGCGATGCGATCCTTCTTTTCGGGAATGATCGCCGTATGCGGGATCGGGATGCCCAGCGGATGGCGGAACAGCGCGGTTACCGCGAACCAGTCTGCCAGCCCGCCGACCATCGCCGCCTCGGAGAAGGCCAGCGCATAGCCCCACGCCGGATGCGTGCCGGCGAAATGGCGGGCGACGAAGAACAGCGCCGCCATGGCGACCAGCATCGATGTCGCCACGATGCGCATCCGCCGCGAACGGTCCTGCAGCAGGGCCGCGCCGGAGAGGCGCATGGCTTGGTGGTTAGGATCCGGTGCCGTCACTCGGCCGGTGTGGCCTCCGGACGCGCCGGTGGCAAGTGCGCCCCGGCTTCGTGCTCGTCACCCGGCTTGTAGGTCAGGAAGCGGTTGCGCAGCCACGGGCCGATGCGCTTCTCGAAGCCGTCGGCCAGGCTGAAGCCCGCCGGCACGATCACCAGCGTCAGCAGGGTCGACAGGATCAGTCCGCCGATCACCGTAATGCCCATCGGCGCGCGCCATGCACCGTCGCCGCTCAGCGACAGGGCAGTCGGCACCATGCCCGCGGTCATCGCGACGGTCGTCATCACGATCGGCTGGGCGCGCTTGTGCCCGGCCTCCATGATCGCCTCCAGCTTGGGCACGCCGCGCTGCATCTCTTCCAGCGCGAAGTCGATCAGCAGGATCGAGTTCTTCGCCACGATGCCGAGCAGCATCAGGATGCCGATATACACCGGCATGGAAATCGGCTGCCCGGCGATGCCCAGCGCGATCAGCCCGCCCAGCGGCGCCAGCAGCAGCGAGGTCATGTTGACCAGCGGCGAGACGAAGCGCTTGTAGAGCAGCACCAGCACCGCGAAGACGAGGAAGATCCCGCTAACCACGGCGGTGATGAAATTGGTGATCATCTCCGCCTGCCATTCGTCCTCGCCGACCGGGGCGTTGGACACACCCTGCGGCAGGTTCTTCATGATCGGCAGGTTCTGGATCGCCTGCATGGCCGGGCCTTTGACCTGGCCTTCGGCCAGATCGGCACCGACCAGGATGCGGCGCGACTGGTTGAAACGCTGGATCTGCGTCGGTCCCGCACCGAAGCGGATATCCGCCACTGTCTTGAGCGGCACCGAACCGCCGCTGGCGGTGGGCACGGGGAGGTTCTCGATCACCGAGATGTCGCGCCGCGAATTCTTGTCGAGCACCACGCGAATCGGGATCTGCCGGTCGCTGAGCGAGAATTTCGCCGCATTCTGGTCAATCTCGCCCAGGGTCGCGATGCGGATCGCCTGGCTCAGCGAAGCGGTGGTCACGCCCAGCTGGGCGGCGAGGTCGAGCCGGGGCACGATCTGCAGTTCGGGCTGCTGGAGGTCGGCCGCGATGCGCGGGGCAACCAGCGAGGGGATGCCCTCCATCTGTTTGACGAGATCGCGCGCGGTCTTGTCGAGCAGTTCGGGGTTCGAACTCGACAGCATCACCGTGATGTCGCGCCCGCTGCCGAACCCGCCCGATTGCGAGGCAAAGGTTACGCGCGCATCGGGGATCTTGAGGAATTGCGGCGCAATCCGGCGCTCGAATTCGGTGCTGGTCGCCTCGCGCTCGCTACGCGGCACCAGGCCGATATAGACGTTGGCACCGCCGACCCGCACGCTTTCCAGCGCGCGCGCCACTTCGGGCTGGGCGACGAGGATGTCGCTCACCTGCTTGGTGACCATCGCGGTCTGTTCAAGCGTGGTGCCCGGGACCATTTCGACGTTGACCCGGCTGGTGTCCTCGTCGGCATTGGGCTGGAACTGTTGCGGCAGGAACATCATCAGGGCGATGGTCGCCGCAAAGGAGGTGAAGCCGCCGCAGAACATCCAGAACCGGTGATCGCGGGCATAGGCCAGCGCGCGCTTGCCGGAGAAGCGGCAGCGAGCGGCCCAGCCATGGCCCTCGGCGCCGCGAACCCGGGCTACGATCAGCCCGACGATCAGGCTGAGCAGCATCACCGCCAGCGTGGCCGGCAGGAACGAGCCGAACAGCAGCCCGAGGACATGGCCGAAGCCCGAGGGCGGGTCCTGCTCTGCGGCAACCGCCGCACTATGCGCCATCACCGCGCTGGCGACTGTGGCCGCCGCACCCACCACCAGTGCGAGCACATAATAGGCGAAACGTGGCGGGACGTAGGTCAGCTTGGCCAGCGCGGCGCGTGCCTTGCGCGCATCGAGCGTCCAGGCGAGGATCTTCATATAGAGGTCCATCGCCGGGCCACCGGCATGTTCGGCATGGCCATGCGACTTGAGGAAATAGGCCGCAATCATCGGGGTGATCATGCGCGCCACGGCCAGGCTCATCAGCACCGCGGCGACCACGGTGAGGCCGAAATTCTTGAAGAACTGGCCCGAAATGCCGGGCATCAGCCCGACCGGCAGGAACACCGCGACGATCGAGAACGTGGTCGCGACTACCGCCAGGCCGATCTCGTCCGCCGCGTCGATCGCCGCCTGGTAGGCGCTTTTGCCCATGCGCATATGGCGCACGATGTTCTCGATCTCCACGATCGCGTCATCGACCAGCACACCCGCCACCAGGCTGAGCGCGAGCAGCGAGAGGAAATTGAGGTTGAAGCCCATCAATTCCATGAACCAGAAGGTCGGAATCGCCGAGAGCGGGATGGCGATCGCGCTGATGATCGTCGCGCGCCAGTCACGCAGGAACAGGAACACGATGACGATGGCCAGCACGGCGCCTTCGACCAGCGCCTCCATCGAGCTGTTGTACTGCCCCTTGGTGTAATCGACCGAGGTGAACAGCTGGGTGAAGTGAACGCCGGGATTGTCTTCCTCGATCTTCTTGAGCTTCTTGATCGCGCCATCGTAAACCGCGACTTCGGACGCGCCCTTGGCGCGTTCCATGCTGAAGGTCACGACCTCGCGCCCGTTCAGCCGCGCGATGCGCGTCTTTTCCGAATATTGATCGCTGACATCGGCAACCTGGCTGAGCTTGACCGTGCGGCCATTGCCGAGGTTGATTTCCTTGTTGGCGAGATCGTTCGCATCGCGTGCATTGCCGAGCACGCGCACCGACTGGCGCGCACCGGCGATTTCCGACTGGCCGCCGGCGGCGTCGACATTGGTCTGGCGCAGCACGGTGTTGACCTGCCCTGCGGTGACGCCCAGCGCCTGCATCCGCGCCGGGTCGAGCACGACGCGAATTTCGCGGTCCACGCCGCCCGAGCGGCTGACTGTCGCCATCCCCTCGATGCTGAGCAGTTCGCGGGCAATCGTATCGTCGATGAACCAGCTGAGCTGTTCGATCGTCATGTCGTCGGCATTGACGGCGAAATAGGCGATCGGGCCGCCGCCGCCGGCCTCCAGCTTGGTGACCTGCGGCTCGATGATCCCGTCGGGCAAATCGCCGCGCACCTGGTCGACGGCGTTCTTGACCTGGTTGGTCGCGACATCGGGGTCGATCCCGAGATCGAACTGCACGATCGTCTGGCTGTTGCCTTCGCGCGCAGTGGAGGAGATCTGGTTGACCCCCGGGATCGAGCGGATCGCGGCTTCGACCTTCTGGGTGATCTGGGTCTCGATTTCGGTCGGGGCCGCGCCGGGCTGCGAAATGCTGACGCTCGTCGCCGGAAAATCGATGTCCGGCATGTTCGACACCGTCATCCGGTTGAACGAGACCATGCCCGCCACGAGCAGGCCGAGGAACAGCACGATCGGGATGATCGGGTTGCGGATCGACCAGGCAGAGATATTGCGCATGTTCATCGCTGGATGCCGTTACTTTCCGGTCTTCACCAGATGCGGTTCGACCTTGTCGCCCGGGTTGAGGAACCCGGCGGCGCGCAGCACCACATGCTCGTTGCCAGTGAGGCCTTCGCGCACCACGATACCCTTTTCGGTAACCAGGCCGGTCTTCACATTGCGCCGCACGACCTTGTTGTCCTTGCCCACGATCATCACGAAAGCGCCGTTCTCGTCGGTCTGGATGGCCGATTCGGGCAACATCGGCGCCACGACCTGCCCGCTGGCGATGGTCACCTTGGCGAAACCGCCGGGACGCAGGCCGGGGGCGTAGGACAGCGCGATACGCGCGGTACCCTGGCGGCTCTGCTGGTCGATCATCGGCGAAATCTGCCACACCTGCCCGCTGAAGCTCTTGTCGCTGCCGACCGGCGTCACGCTCGCCTGCACACCCGGCGACAGGCGGGACAGTTCTTCCTCGTTGACCTTGGCGAGCAGTTCCATCTCGCCGCCGCGCGCGATGGTGAACACCGGCGTGCCGCCGCCGGCCACGGTCTGGCCAACCTCGACACTGCGGTCGAGCACGAGGCCCGACGCGGGCGCATAGATGTTGAGCCGCGCGGTGCGGGCCTGCAATTCGCCCAGCTGCGCGCGCGCCACCTGGACCCGCGCCCGCGCCGCATCGCGCGTTGCCGTCAGCCGGTCCACATCGGCCTGCGAGACGAAGCCGCGCGCAACCAGCTTGAGCGCACGGTCGAGATTTGCCTGCGCCAGCTGCGCGTCGGCCTCGGCCACCGAAACACTGGCTCGCGCGCTGGCGATCTGCTGGACCTGCACCGAACGGTCGATCGACACCAGCAACTGGCCCTGGTTGACCCAGTCACCGGCATCGACCGGCACCGCGACCACGCGGCCGCCTTCGCCGACCGAGCCGACCGGCATCGGCCGACGCGCCGCCAGCGTACCGGTCGTCTCAATCTCGCCTTCGATCGTCGTCCGGCCCGGCGCGATCACCGAAACCACCGGCACCTGCACATCCTTGGTCGGCGCGAACGGCTTGTCCTCGCTGCCATGGGTGAAATAATACAGCAGCCCCACCGCCGCGATCACCGCAGCGATAATCAGGATGACGATCAGCTTGCGGCCGCCCTTGGGCGCGGCGCCTGCCTCGTCGGCATAGACCGCGTCTTCGGTCAGAACTTCGCCGCCATCGGCCGAAAGGGTCGCTTCGTAATTCATTGGCCAACTGCCCCAACGCGGCAAATTCACCGCAACAGTGTATTACACATCTAAATCAGTGCGCACAAGGCGCGTGTCGGGGCATTAGTCTGGCGTGCCGGACACGGCAATTGCGGCTTCGACGGGCAACATATCCGCCCGACGAGCGGCTTTTGGTGAACGGACGGGCCGGATGACAGGCATGAAAAAGGGCGGGCGCGGTTGGTTCCGCGCCCGCCCTCGAAAAAGCTCGGTGTTACGCCGGATTAGCGCAGACGACCGCGCTGGATCAGATTGGCGATGGCCAGCAGGACGATCGCACCCAGCACGGCAATGATCAGGCCGGGCAGGTTGAAGCTGCTGATGTCGCCGCCGAAGCCGATCAGCGGGGCGATCAGCCAGTTGCCGAGGAAGGCACCGATGATGCCGACGATGATGTTGAGGATGATGCCCATCGACGCGTCACGCGCCATGACCATCGAGGCGAGCCAGCCGGCGATGCCGCCGACGATGAGGGTAATGATAAGTCCCATGTTCCGCAAAGCTCCTGTGTTCGGACGTATGGTTGCAGAACGACGCAAGCGACAATGCGTTCCATGACCGCGATATGATGTTCCGAAACGAAAGCGGGGCGGGCACCGCAAACCGGCACCCGCCCCGTGTTATCGCGTGCAATTCGGCCAGCCGCCTGGGCCGGCCCTGGCGCAATCAGCGAACGCGCCCGCGCTTCACCAGGTTGACGATGCCCAGCAGGATCACGGCGCCGATCAGCGCGGTGACGAGGGTCATCGGGTCGAAGGCATCGCCGCGCAGGTGCCCGCCGCCGAGCAAGCCGCCCAGCAGGAAACGCCCGAGGATCGAACCCACACAGCCGACGACGATGTTCCAGAAGATGCCCATGCTGGCATCGCGATTCATGATCAGGCTGGCGACCCAGCCGATGATTCCGCCCATGACGAGCGCGATGATGAAGCTGATCAATGCACTTCTCCTCCTGCTTCGCATGGTCCGGACTGCCCCTCTGACACCGGCTGACATGCAAAAGCCGCCCCGAACATATCGGAGCGGCTCAAGAATGCATCTGTTTCTGCAAGGCAGCGTTACACAGCCGCCTCGCGCAGGGTCATGCGCCGATCAATATTTCAGCTGGCGCTCGTAGAGATCGCGATAATGCTGGATGCGGGTCACCCGCAGGCCCTGCATGCCCGAACGATCGACCGCGCGCTGCCACGAGGCAAATTCCTCCAGCGTCAGGTCATAGCGTTCCAACACTTCGTCGATCGTCAGCAGGCCGCCGTTGACGGCAGCCACGACTTCGGCCTTGCGCCGCACCACCCACCGTTTGGTGTTGGGCGGCGGCAGGTCGCCAAGCGTCAGCGGCTCCCCGAGCGGGCCGATGACCTGGGCGGGTCGGATTTTCTGGTTCTCGATCATTCGTACTCTCGGTCGCCACTCGTCGCGCCATTCGCAACACATCGCGAATTTGCCGCGTCCGGCTTGTCATGGGCTAAAGCAATTGGGTTAACGGCGCGTTCGTCATTTCCGCGCCGGGCGAGATGGCCTGCGGCGCCGCCGTCGAAACTTCCCGCCGCGCTGTAGCGCCGCCCCGCCAGCAGGCCGCGCAATTCCTGCGCTGCCGCCAGCCGCGCGACCAGTTCCGGCCAAGCGAAAGCATGCAGTTGCATGCCGTCTGCCGACCCGGCATGCGCCGCAGGGGGGAAAGAAGTCTCGAACATGCCCCCTTCTAGGCACGACATGGTCAAGAAGCCGTAAAGCACCGCTTTACCGATGGTTAGGATTACCGGCATCGCTGGCGAAACGCAGGCCCGGCGTGTATGGGCGGGGCAATGACTGCCCCGATTTCCCCCGTTTCCGCGCTTTTCGAGAGCGATGGCGCGCTCGACCCGGCCGCGCTGTTCGACCTTCCGCGGGCCGCCGCCGATTGCCGCATCGTGGTCGCCATGTCGGGCGGGGTCGATTCGTCGGTAGTTGCGGCACTGGCGGCTGCGAGCGGCGCGGAAGTGATCGGGATCACGCTGCAGCTCTACGATTATGGCGCCGCCACCGGGCGCAAGGGCGCCTGCTGTGCGGGCGACGATATTCGTGACGCGCGCGCGGTCGCCGACCGGCTAGGTATTGCCCACTACGTATTCGACCATGAAAGCGCCTTTCGCGAGGAGGTGGTCGAACGATTCGCGGACGATTACCTCGCCGGGCGCACCCCGGTGCCGTGCATCCGCTGCAACATGGGGCCGAAATTCACCGACCTGTTGCGAATGGCGCGCGAGCTGGGTGCCGATTGCCTCGCCACCGGGCATTATGTGCGCCGGATGATCGGCGAAGCCGGGCCCGAACTGCATCGCGCGCTCGATCCCGCGCGCGACCAGTCCTATTTCCTCTATGGCACGACCGAGGCGCAGCTCGATTTCCTGCGCTTCCCGCTGGGCGGCCTGCCCAAGCCGGAGGTCAGGCGGCTGGCCGAAGCGGCAGGCCTGCGCAATGCGGCCAAGCCCGACAGCCAGGACATCTGCTTCGTGCCCGACGGCGATTACGCCAGGATCGTGCGCAGCCTGCGACCGGAAGGGGGGCAGCCGGGCAATGTCGTGCACGCCGAGACGGGCGAGATCCTCGGTCGGCACAAGGGCATCGTCCATTACACGGTGGGCCAGCGCCGCGGGCTGGAGATCGGTGGCCAGCCCGAGCCGCTCTATGTCGTTGCGCTCGATGCCGGGCGGGCAGAAGTGATGGCGGGGCCGCGCCGGATGCTGGCGGTCGCGGCCGCGCGGCTGGTCGAAACCAACCGCATCGGCCCGCTGCCGACAATCGCCGACGGTGCCCCGCTGACCGCCAAGGTCCGTTCGCTCGCCAAGCCGGTGCCGATCACGCTCGAAGGGCCGCTGGGCGAAGGCGCGGCGACGACAATCCGCTTCGCCGCGCCCGAATATGGCGTCGCACCGGGCCAGGCGGCGGTGCTCTATGCCGGGGACCGGGTCGTCGGCGGCGGCTGGATCGATTCGACCGAAAGCGCGTGATGGGCGGCGCGACCGCGCCTCAATCCTCCCACGGCTGGAGCACGCAGCCGTAACCCTTGCGCCAGGTGGCCGTGTCGCTGGCGAGCAGCGGGAAACGGGCGGTGACGCTCTTGGTCTCGTCATCGTCGCTGAGCGTGATCAGCTCCATCCCGGCGAGCTTGTCCTTCTTGCAATCCGCAAGGCTGCGCCCGGCGACATAGCGGCACGAACAGGCGACCCGCGCGCCATAGGCGGTGCCGACACGGGCATAGCCGCGCGCAGTTGCGCCGTAATACCACCATGCCAGCGCCAGCACCGCGAAACCCGCCAGCAGCACGTAAGGCCAGCGGCGCGAGCGGTGGGTTGCACGCGGCGATTTGCGAGTGCCGGATTTTGCCATTGCCAAGGTGATTCCGCTCATGCGAGGGGAGCGCCATGTCGCGCCGCCACCCCCGTCGTTTCCTGTCGCGCCCCCTTATCGCCCTGCTGGCCCTCCTGCCAAGCCTTGCCGCCTGTTCGCAGCAGCAACCGCCCCCGCCGCCGCTGACGAAAGAGGCGCTGGCGGCGGTCAAGGTGAGCGATGCAGGCGCGCCGAACGAGGAACTGGCGCGCGAGATCGACGATCTGTTCAGCAAACCGGAGCTGGGCGAAACCCGCGCGGTGGTGGTGATGTATGGCGGGCGCATCGTGGCCGAACGGTATGCCCCCGGCTACGGGCCGGACACGCGCTTCGTCAGCTGGTCGATGGCCAAGACGGTCACCGCGGTGATGATCGGCATGCTGGTGGCCGACGGGCGGCTGCGGCTCGACGAATCGCCGCCGGTGCCGCGCTGGCAGCGCCCGGGCGACCCGCGCGGCGAGATCACCCTGCGCCAGCTGCTGCAGATGCGCAGCGGGTTGCGCCACACCGAAGCGGGCGACCCGCCGTGGGAAAGCTCGGAAGTGCGGATGCTATTCCTCGACGGGCGCGACGATATGGCCGACTGGGCCGAATCGCAGCCGCTGGAGGACGAACCGGGCCGGCATTTCGAATATTCCAGCGCCACCAGCGTGATCCTGGCGGATATCGCCGCCCGCTCGCTGACCGCCAGCCGCAATCCCGAAACGCGCCGCCGCGTGGTGGACGATTACCTGCGCAGCCGGTTGTTCGCGCCGCTGGCGATGGATTCGATGGTCCCCGAATACGATGCATCGGGCACGCTGATCGGTGGCAGCCTGATCCATGGCAATGCCCGCGACTGGGCGCGCTTCGGCGAATTCCTGCGCAACAAGGGTTCCTATCGCGGATCGCAGCTGATCCCGCGCAAATGGATCGAGTTCATGACCGCGCCCAGCCCGCGCAGCCCCAATTACGGTGCGCAGACCTGGCTCAACCGCCCGGTGAAGAGCGGCGACAACCCGCTGTTTCCCGAGCGCGGTCCGCGCGACCTGTTCGCGGCGATCGGCCATATGGGGCAATATGTGCTGGTCTCGCCGGGTGAGAAGCTGACGGTCGTGCGGCTCGGCCATTCGGACGATGCCCAGCGCAAGGCGCTGATGCCCGAGCTGGCAGATATCTTCGCGCTCTATCCCGGCACGGGGGACTAGCCAGCGGATTGGCCAGCGGATTGGCCAGCGTCGCGGCACGCACCGCCGAGGCGCACCGCATCCCCTGCCAGCGAAACCTCAAACCAGCCGCCGCGCACACTGGCCTGGCGTGCGGTGAAATCCGCCCGGCCCAGCCGCGCGGACCAATGGGGCGCGAGCACCGCATGGGCCGATCCGGTTGCCGCATCCTCGCCCCCACCGCCCGAAGTGGTGAATACCCGGCTTGTCACATCCTCCTCGCCCCCACCCGGCGCGGTCACGCTGACCTGCACGCAGCCGCAGGCGGCGAGCGCGGCGAAATCGGGTGCCAGCGCGGCAATTTCGCTCGCATCGCGATAGGCAAGCAGCGCATAGCCCGCCGGATTCCAGCGCATTTCCACCGGGCGGCCCCCGATCGCGGCGGCAATCGCGGGCAGCGCGAGCGGCGCAGTGGGCATGGCGGGCAGCGACAATTCGTAACGCGATTCGCCCGGCAGGCGGCGAATCACCAGCAGCTGCCCGCCCGCGGTTGCCAACTCGACCTGCGCGGCGTCGCTCGCGCCCAGCAACACATGCCCTGCCGCCAGCGAGCCGTGACCGCACAGCGCGATCTCGCCGCCGCTGGCCGAAAACCAGCGCACGCGACGGCGGCCCGGCGTGGCGGAAGGCGCGAGGAATGCCGTCGCCGGCAGGCCGATGATCCGGGCGATCTCCGCCAGCCGGTCCGTCCCGGGCCATGCATCGAGCCGCATCACCGCCGCCGGATTGCCTGCGCAACCCGGCCCGGTGAAGGCATCGACCTGCCGCCAATCGGGCAGCGCGATCACGCCTCGGCGCGGATCGCGGCCTCGGGCAGCAATTCCTCGGCCGCGACGCCGACTTCTCCGACATGGCCTTCGGGGTCGGGATGGATCAGCACCTCCACCCCGGGGAAGTCGAGCGCGATGCGTTCTTCCACCGAATCCATGATGTCATGCGCTTCGGCGACGGTCAGGCGGGGGTCGATCGCCATGTGGAACTGCGCGAAATCGTCCGCCCCGCTGGTGCGGGTCCGCAGGTCGTGCACGCCCTTGATGTCGGGATGCTTGGCCAGCACGGCGAGGAAGGCCTCGCGCCGTTCCTCCGGCCATTCGCGGTCCATCAGATGGTCGATCGCCTCGCTCGCCGCATTCCATGCGCCCCACAGCAGCCAGGCCGCGATGCCGAGCCCGAACAGCGGGTCCGCCTGCGAAAAGCCGAGATACTGGTCGATCACCAGCGCGGCGATCACCGCCAGATTGAGCAGCAGGTCGGACTGGTAATGGACATTATCCGCCCGGATCGCGACCGAACCGGTGCGGCGAATCACATGCCGCTGCCAGGCCAGCAGCGCGAACGTGCCCGCAATGGCGATCAGCGAAACGACGATCCCGTCGCCCGCCGCCGAGGTTTCCTGCGTACCGAACAATTGCCCCACCGCGCGAAAGCCGATGCCGATGGCCGACAGGGTGATCAGCATGACCTGGAAGATCGCCGCCAGCGCCTCTGCCTTGCCGTGGCCGAAACGGTGATCCTCGTCCGCCGGTTGCGCCGCAATCCACACCCCGGCCAGCGTTGCCAGGCTGGCGATCAGGTCGAGCGAACTGTCGGCAAGGCTGCCGAGCATCGCGGTCGATCCAGTGCGCCAGGTCGCCCAGCTCTTGAGCGCGACCAGCACCACGGCCATGGCGATCGAGGCATAGGCCGCGCCGCGCGTCAGCTTGCCCCGATCGTGCGCATGCACCCCGCTCATGGATAGAGCAGCGTGCTGGACCAGCCGCCCCCCGCTTCACGGGTGAACAATCGCCGCTCGTGCAGGCGGAAGGGGCGGTCCATCCAGAATTCGATCCGCTGCGGGGTCAGGCGAAAGCCGGTCCAGTGCGGCGGGCGTGGGACCGTGCCGATGAGATGCGTCGCCGTCACCTTCGCGATGCGGGCGATGAATTCGCCGCGCGAGCCGAGCGGGCGCGACTGGTCGGAGGCATGGGCGCCGAGCTGCGAATCGCGGCTGCGGCTGGCGAAATAGGCATCGGCCATCGCCGGATCGACTTCCGCCACCGTGCCTTCGATGCGCACCTGGCGGCGCAGGCTCTTCCAGTGGAACAGCATCGCGGCCTGCGGATTGGCGGCGATTTCCCCGCCCTTGCGGCTGTGGCCATTGGTGTAGAACACGAAGCCGTCCTCATCGAAATGCTTCATCAGCACCATGCGCACCGATGGCGCGCCATCGGGCGTGGCGGTGGCGAGCGCAACCGCTTCGGGATCGTTGGGCTCGCTCGCTTTCGCCTCGGCGAACCAGTCGCCGAACAGCGCGATCGGCTGCGACATGGGAATCGCGGTTTCGGCGTGTTCGTCGCTCATCGCCGAGCCTCCCGGTTTGCCGCCCGCAAGCCGAGACATGGACCGCATGGACCACAGTCCTGGCGCGAAAAAATGCGTCGCCCGGCACGGTGGCAACGCGGGATCGAACGGCGGGATGGCAGGCGGCAGGGCATGCCCCCGTCTTAGGTTGCCCCGGCGCGGTAGGAAAGGGGGCTGTCGCCCGCCGGCAATCGCACGCTGGATGCGCTCGCCGCTTGCGCCATGCCCCTGCATTACCTAGCTAACACGGCATGAGCGATCCCTACGCAACCCTCGGCGTTTCCCGCACCGCCAGCGAAGCGGAGATCAAGAGCGCCTATCGCAAGCTGGCGAAAGAGTTGCACCCCGACCGCAACCAGGACAAGCCCGACGCGGCGGAGCGGTTCAGCAAGGTCACGCAAGCCTACGATCTGCTGTCCGACAAGGACAAGCGCGGCCAGTTCGACCGCGGCGAGATCGACGGCGACGGCAATCCCGCCAATCCCTTCGGCGGGATGGGCGGCGGCTTCGGCGGTGGGCGCGGCGGCCAGCAAGGTGGTTTCCGGGCAGAGGATTTCGGCGGCTTCAACCAGGAAGGCGTCGATCTGGGCGATTTGTTCGAAGGGCTGTTCGGCGGCGGCGGTGGCGCGCGCCGCAGTGCCGGCGGGTTCGGGGGCGGATTTGGCGGCCAGCGCCGCCCGCCGCCGCCACAAAGGGGCGCCAATGTCTCCTACCGCCTGAAAGTGCCCTTCATCGACGCGGCAACGCTGGCCGAACAGCGCATCACGCTGGGCGACGGCAAGACGATCGACCTCAAGCTGCCCGCCGGTGTCGAGGACGGCACGCAGATGCGGCTCAAGGGCAAGGGTGAACCCGGCCCCGGTGGCGCGGGCGATGCGACGGTGACGATCGAGGTCGAACGCCACGCCTTCTTCCGCCGCGAGGGCGACGATGTGCGGCTCGACCTGCCCGTGCGGCTGGACGAGGCGGTGAACGGCGCCAAGGTCAAATGCCCCACGGTGGATGGCGCGGTGATGCTGACGATCAAGCCCGGCACATCGGGCGGGACGGTGATGCGGCTCAAGGGCAAGGGCTTTTCGAAGAAATCCGGCGGGCGCGGCGACCAGCTGGTGACGCTGGAGATCGCGCTGCCCGAGGATATTTCGGAACTGGCCAAGCGGCTCGAAGGTTGGCAGGACACGAGCAATCCGCGCAGCAGGCTTGGGGTGTAAATTTGCCGCATCGATCCGTAGGCGACTTGCTGCCCCCGCCGGAAGAGCGGGAAATCAAGTCCCTGTCGCCCGAAGCGCGTCGGCGGGATGCGAAACTCAGGCAGCGAATCGAGCGGCGCGTCGGCCCCGGAACGCGGGTGTTCGAAATCGCGCGGCGGGTGTTCGTGGGCACCTATAACGACGGTTTCATCCACGCGGGCAACCTCGCCTATATGTCGCTGCTGGCGATGTTCCCCTTCTTCGTGCTCGGCTCGGCAGTGTTCCAGCTGTTCGGCGAAGCCTCGGAACGCGCGCAGATGGTCCGCACCGTCGGGTCCGCCCTGCCGCCGGTGGTCAACAAGGTGCTCGAACCGGTCGCGCTGACGATCATCGACTTGCGCAGCGGCTGGTTCCTGTGGGCCGGCGCGCTGGTCGGGCTGTGGACCACTGGCAGCCTGATCGAGACGATCCGCGACATTCTGCGCCGCGCCTATGGCACGCGCGCGACCCATGCTTTCTGGAAGGCGCGGCTGATTTCGACCGGGATCATCATCGCGGCGGTGTTCCTGCTGCTGCTGTCGCTGCTGGCGCAGGTGATCATCGGCGCGACGCAGGAAATCATCACCACCCGCCTGCCCTGGCTGGCGAGCTGGCTGGCCGAACTGTCGATCAGCCGGATGATCGCGGGCGTCGGCCTGATCCTGTCGCTGTACCTGCTGTTCCTGTTCCTCACCCCGTCGAAATATCGCGGGCGGCGCTATCCCAAATGGCCGGGTGCCTTCGTGGTTGCGGGCTGGTGGATGTCGGTGACGATCGCCCTGCCATCGCTGCTACGGCGCTTTTTCAGCTACGATCTGACCTACGGCAGCCTCGCCGGGATCATGATCTCTCTTTTCTTTTTCTGGCTGGTCGGCTTAGGCTTCGTGGTCGGCGCCGAACTGAATGCGGCGCTGGCCGAAACGCCGGAGGAGGAAGCCAACCGCATCGGTCAGGAGGATGACCGGCGCCGGGCGGTGAACACGACGGCCACGGAGGACGTTACGGAATGAGCGGATTGATGGCGGGCAAGCGCGGCCTGATCATGGGGCTGGCGAACGACAAGTCGCTGGCCTGGGGCATTGCGAAAAAGCTGGCCGAACAGGGTGCCGAGCTGGCCTTCTCCTATCAGGGGGATGCGCTGAAGAAGCGGGTGGAGCCGCTGGCGGCGGAACTCGGCTCGGACTTCGTGTTCGAATGCGACGTGTCGGACATGGCGGCGCTCGATGCGGCGTTCGACACGCTCAAGGCGCGGTGGGATACGCTCGATTTCGTGGTCCACGCGATCGGCTTTTCCGACAAGAGCGAATTGCGCGGGAAATATGTCGACACCAGCCTCGACAATTTCCTGATGACGATGAACATCTCGGCCTACAGCCTCGTCGCGGTGACCAAGCGTGCGGCGGCGATGATGCCCGATGGCGGCAGCATCCTGACGCTGACCTATTACGGCGCGGAAAAGGTCATCCCGCATTACAATGTCATGGGTGTGGCCAAGGCCGCGCTCGAAGCCAGTGTGCGCTATCTCGCCAACGATCTCGGCCCCGACAATATCCGCGTCAATGCGATCAGCGCCGGGCCGGTGAAGACGCTGGCCGCCAGCGGGATCGGCGATTTCCGCTACATCCTCAAGTGGAACGAGCTCAACGCCCCGCTGCGCCGCACGGTGACGATCGAGGATGTCGGCGGTTCGGGGCTCTATTTCCTGTCCGACCTGTCATCGGGCGTGACCGGCGAGGTCCATTATGTCGACGCGGGCTATCACCTCGTCGGCATGAAGCAGGAAGACGCCCCCGATATCGCGCTCGACAAGGCTTGATGCAGCAACGCTTGATGCGACAGGGGCGGGGGGAGCCGCGGCGCGGCCCCCGTCAGCTCGCCAGCCGCAGGCCGGGCTTTTCCGGCGCGCCCAGCGCGTCGGGCCAGATGCCGCGCGTGTCGTAAACCACGGCGCTGCTGCGTTCCTCGAACGGGATCACGCGGAAGATGTCGTGGTCGACCAGCACGATCAGCACGCCGCATTCCTCCAGCGCGGTGTCGATATCGACCAGTTGCGCCCCGGTGCCGTCGAATTCGCGCGGCAATTCAGCCGCATAGGGTTCGACCACGCTGATGCGCGATCCGAATTTCTGCGCCAGCCGCGAGGCGACGAAGCGCGCCGGGCTCTCGCGGAAATCGTCGATATTGGCTTTGAAGGCGAGGCCGAGACAGGCGACTTTCGCGCCCGGGTTGGCCTCCACCAGCGCGGCGGCGCGGGCGACGACATGGTGCATCTTGGCATCGTTGATATCGCGCGCGGCGCGGATCATCTTCGCCTCTTCGGGCGCGCCATGGACGATGAACCACGGATCGACCGCGATGCAATGCCCGCCCACGCCCGGGCCGGGCTGGAGGATGTTGACCCGCGGGTGGCGATTGGCAAGGCGAATCACCTCCCACACATCCAGCCCCATCTTGTCGGCGATGATCGACAATTCATTGGCGAAGGCG
The DNA here is from genome assembly GCA_014763545.1 of Sphingomonadales bacterium. GTDB lineage: Bacteria > Pseudomonadota > Alphaproteobacteria > Sphingomonadales > Sphingomonadaceae > JACXVD01. The sequence continues at coordinate 44,205 of JACXVD010000031.1, read as the reverse complement.
ATGTTCACGTCGCGGAAGCTGTTTTCGACCAGCTTGCACATCTCGGCACTGCGCGCGTCGGTGGTCACGCAGGTGCCGCGCACGAACCGCTTGTAGAAGGCCAGCGCCTTGCGCGCGCAGCGCGGCGTGATCCCGCCGATCGAGCGGTCGTTGTTGGTCAGTTCCTCGAGGATGCGGCCGGGCAGCACGCGTTCGGGGCAATAGGCGATGGCGACATCGGGCGTCTCGCTCGTCAGGCCAGGCAGTTTGAGATCGGGCCGCAGCCCGGCGATCAGGTCGCGCATCGTCTCGGTCGTGCCGACCGGCGAGGTCGATTCGAGGATGATGCAGTCGCCCTTCTTGAGCACGCCGGCGACTTCGGTCGCGGCGGCCATGACATAGGACAGGTCGGGCGTGTGCTGCCCGTCGTGTTCGAACGGGGTCGGCACCGCGATCACGAAGACATCGGCAGGCTGGACCTGGGTGCTGGCCTTGAGCAGCCCGCGCTGGACCACGCCGCGCACCAGTCCGTCGAGATCGACTTCCTCGATATGGATTTCGCCCCGGTTGATCGTGTCGACCACATGCTGCGACACGTCGATGCCGGTGACCGGGCAATTGGCCCGGGCAATGATCGCCGCCGTCGGCAGGCCGATATAGCCGAGGCCGATCACGCAAACCTGGGGTTTTTCTTCGCCGCGCATGGGATGTTCCGTGAAATGAATTGACCGCAAACCCATGGCAGCAAGGGGTAAAGATTGCGGTAACGCTACTGCCCGGCGAGCAGTTCGACGATCCGTTCCACCGCATGCCCGTCCCCGAAGGGATTATGGGCACGCGACATGGCGCCATAGGCCGCCTCGTCGTCGAGCAGGCGGCTGCATTCGGCGACGATCGTGTCGGCATCGGTACCGACCAGCTTGGCCGTGCCCGCTTCCACCCCTTCGGGGCGCTCGGTCGTCTCGCGCATCACCAGCACCGGCTTGCCCAGCGCGGGCGCCTCTTCCTGCACCCCGCCGCTGTCGGTCAGCATCAGCGTGCAGATATCGAGCAGCCGGGCGAAATGCGGATAGTCGAGCGGTTCGATCAGCGCGACATTGTCCAGCCCGGCGAGCGCCGAATTCATTACCTTGCGCACATTGGGGTTGAGGTGGACGGGGAAGATCATCGCCACATCGGGGCGCGCGGCGATGCGGCGGATCGCATCGGCGATCCCCTCCATCCCGCCGCCGAAATTCTCGCGCCGGTGGCTGGTCACGCCGATGATCCGCTTGCCCGCGAACCGCGCTTCCAGCTCCGCCAGCCCGCCGGCGAGCGCCGGGTTTTCGCGGATCTGCGCGGTAATCCAGTGCAGCGCATCGATCACCGTATTGCCGGTGACATGCACGCTGGCCGGATCGACATTCTCGCGCAGCAAGGCCGCGGCGGCGGTTTCGGTCGGCGCGAAATGCAGCGCGGCAAAGCTGCCGACAATCTTGCGATTGACCTCTTCGGGCCAGGGATGGTGGATATTGCCGCTGCGCAGCCCCGCCTCGACATGGGCGACCGGGATCTTGCGGTAATAGGCGGCCAGCGCCCCGGCCATGGCGGTCGCCGTATCGCCCTGCACCACGACCATATCGGGCGTTTCAACATCGAGCACCTGGCCGATGCCGGTCAGCAGCCGCGCGGTCAGCGCATCGAGGGTCTGGTCCGGCTGCATGACGTCGAGATCGTGCTGCGGGACGATCCCGGCGATTTCCAGCACCTGGTCGAGCATCCCGCGATGCTGCCCCGACACGCAGACGCGCGAAACGAAGCGTGGATCGCTATCCAGCGCATGCACCAGTGGAAACAGCTTGATCGCTTCGGGGCGCGTGCCGAAGACGGTGAGGATCTTGCGAGGTCCGGTCATGCCCCGCCCCCTAGCAGGGCAAGGTTAACGGCGCGCTATCCAGCCTAGTTTTTCGGAGTGATCGGCGGCAGGGCTTCGTCACCCTGCGCGCCGGTGTCGGTGGCCGCGCCATCTTCGCCCGGCAGCGGCGCGGCGCGTTCGGCCTCCAGCTTGGCTTCATACTGCTTCTCGATCACTTCGACCCGTGCCTGTTCCTCGGCCGCTTCCTGGTCGATGGTCGAAAGCCGTTCCTCGCGCGCCTTGTCGATCAGCTGGCTGAAACGCACGCCGGGCGCTTCCTTCTTTTCGCCATAGGCGGCATCGACCAGCGCCTGGGTGCAACCGGTGAACCCGCCAGCCCCGGTGGGCGAGCAAGACAGCGCGCCATAGGAGCCGACCGTTTCGAAAGATTTCGCACGTTCGGCCCAGGCGACGGTATCCGGGCTGGAGCTATCACGCAAAGTTTCGGGAATGCGGAACCGCTCGCTCTCGTCCAGCCGCGCGCAGACGGTGATTTCGCCTTCGGTCGAGGGCGGGCACGAATCGTCGCCATAGATCACCACCATGTTGACCTTGTCGCCCGCATCGTCCTGCGCGGAGGCAGGGACAGCAAGGCCAAGGCTGGCAGCGGGGGCGAGGGCCAGCAGGCTGGCGGCAATCAGGCGGTTCATCGTTCGATCCATCTCCGGCTAGGGCGCACCTGCAATCTAGGCATTGCGGGCGCTGAACTCCATATGAAGATCGTGCCGCAATCTGGCACGGCGCGCCTTGTTCGCGATCAAAGCGCCGGAATCAAGGCCGGTGAATCCCGGTCAGATCCGCTCCGCCAGCCGGATTGCCGCGCGGCAGCCCAGCCGGATTACGCCCGACAGCAGCGGATAGGCCGGTGCCTGTTCGGCGCCCGCGGCCAGCGCGGCATCGCGATGGTCGCGCTCGTCGGCGCGAAATTCCTCGATCATCGCGGCCAGTTCGGGATCGTTGCCGCTTTCCGCGAGCTCGTCGAGCTGGGCGGTATAGTGGCGATCGATCTCTTCCTCGACTGCGGCGGTGCAGGCCATCGCCGCTTTCGGCCCGATCAGCGCGGTCGCCGCACCCAGCGCATAGCCGGCCACCGACCAGAAGGGCTGCAGGGCGGTGGGCCGCACGCCGCGCTGCGCCATCAGCGCATCGAATTTCGCCCGGTGGCCTTCTTCCTGGGCCGCCATATGGCGGATTTCCGCCGAATTGGGCCCGCGATCGCCCATGACCGCCAGCTGCCCGGCATAGATGCGGGTCGCGCCGAACTCCCCGGCCTGGTCGACCCGGATCATCCGCTTGGTATTCACCTTGCTCATGCCGCCTGCTTTCGCCCGAGCAGCCACAATATGGCAAGCCCCCCGCCGGTCGAGATCAGGAAATTGAACCCCGCCAGCGAAATGCCGAACAGGCTCCACTGCACTTCGTCGCAGCGCACCAGCGGCGCGTTCATCACCGCGTCGAGCGGGTCGCCGCCGCCACTCGCGACGCGCGAACAGGCGGTCACCCCTTCCCACCAGCCATATTCGACCCCCGCGTGGAAGCCGCCGATCAGGCCGGACACCAGCACGCCCAGCCCGGCGAGCGCGATCCAGCCCCGGCGCGGCGGCGCCACGAGCGAGAGCAGCCCCGCCACCAGCGCCAGGAAGTGCGGGTAACGCTGCCACCAGCACATTTCGCACGGATAGAGGCCGAAGACATATTGCCCGAAATAGGCCCCGCCCAGCAGCAGCGCGGGCAGCGCGATGGCGAGCCATTGCGCCTGGCGCTCGGGCGGTGCGGTGAGGATGGAAGGCATGGGTGCGTCTCCGCTCAGTTGCGCGAAGCGACGCTGGTCGGGCTGGTCCGGCGCAAGGTTTCCAGCGCGTAATAGAGCTGGAAGTCCTTGATCCCCTGCTTGTCCAGCTGTTCGCTGGTCTGCTGGAAGCGCGGATCTTCGCGCTTGTCCTTCTCCAGATCTTCGTCCTTCAGCGCTGCTTCGTTGACCAAGTGGCCGCGCAGGTCGCTTTCGCGCAGCTGGAACTTGGCCCGCTTGGCAAGGTCGGGATCGGAAAGCTGCGGCACTTCGATGTCCGGCTCGATCCCGCCTTCCTGCACCGAATGGCCCGACGGCGTGTAATAGCGCGCGGTGGTCAGCTTGAGCGCGGCGTCGCTGCCCAGCGGCAGCAGGGTCTGCACGCTGCCCTTGCCGAAACTGCGCACGCCCATGATCACCGCACGGCGATGATCCTGCAGCGCCCCGGCAACGATTTCGCTGGCCGACGCGGTGCCGGCATCGATCAGCACGATCATCGGCACGCCCTGCGCGATCTGGCCGCGATAGACCGTTTCCGCATCGTAGAGCAGCGTTTCGCCCTTGGCGCGCCCACGCTGCGACACGATCCGCCCCTTGTCGAGGAACAGGTCGGACATGGCGACCGCCTCGTCCAGCGAACCGCCGGGGTTGGAGCGCAGGTCGAGCACCAGCCCGTTGATCCGGCCCGCCGCCTGGGTGCGCAGCTTGTTCCACGCCGAATAGACATCGGCGCCCACATCGCGCGAAAATTCGTTGACCGTGATCACCCCGATATTGCCGGGCTTGAGTTCGAAGGTCACCGGTTCCAGCTCGATCACGCCGCGCGTCACGGTCACGTCGAACGGCTCGTCGCGCCCGGCGCGATAGATCGTCAGGCGGATCTGGCTGCCCGCCGGGCCGCGCATCTGGTTGACCGCATCGTCGAGATCGCCGCCGTAGATCAGCTTGCCGTCGAGATGGGTGATGTAGTCGCCCGCCTTGACCCCGGCCTGTTCGGCCGGGCTGCCGCGGAACGGGCTGATCACCTTCACCGCGCCATCATCCATCACCACCGACAGGCCGAGGCCCGAATAATTGCCGTCGATCATGGTTTCGAGCCGCTGCAAATCCGACCCGTCGAGATAGGCCGAATGCGGATCGAGGCTGGCGAGCATGCCGTTGATCGCGCCCTTCACCAGCGCCTTGTCGTCCACCGGATCGACGTAGCTGGCCTTCACCCGCTGGTACACCGCGAACAGCTTGGCAAATTCGGGGCCGGCGCTGCCTTCGACCTGCGCGAAGGAGGCAGTGGTCGCAGGGATCAGCGCGACCGCGGTCACCAGCGCGGCGGAACGGGCAAGAGCGGCGAATTTGGGCATTGAACACCTTCCTTTGGCGGGGGTTCTATCGCGCTGCAGCGATGAATGCCAGATGAGGATTGCCCCGCCGCGCGCCTGTGCCGGAACGGGAAATCCGGGGGCGAGAGGTTACCGGGCAGAGGCAATGCGCCGGTGCCGGGCCGTATCGGCGAAATCCCCGACCGCATCCGACAACCCGCTTACCCCAGGTAATCGAGCGGATTCACCGGTTCGCCCGCGCGGCGCAGTTCGAAGGTCACCACCGGGCGGCCGACACCGGCGACACCCAGCGGCGATCCGCCGACCAGCTGCTGGCCGACCGCGACATCGCTGCGGGCCAGCCCGGTCACGAGGCTGGTCCAGCCGCCGGAATGTTCGATGATCACGATCCGCCCGAAACCGCTATAGGGCCCGGCAAAGGCAACCCGCCCGGCTGCCGGGGCGACCACCTGCGCACCGTCGCGCGGGGCGAGCGAAATGCCCTTGGAGCGCACCCCGCCTTCCTCCACCGAGCCGAAACCGGCCAGGGTTCGCCCGGCGACCGGCAATTGCAGGCCTGCGGGTGGCGCGGCGCTGCTGGCGGCGGGCGTCGGCCCGCCGTTGGCCACCACCTCGCTCTCTTCGGGCAGGCGCGGGCGCATGATCGGGCCGGGCAGTGCGGCCAGTTCCTCGCGCAGCGAGCCGGCCTGGTCGAGCTTGTCGACCAGCGTATCGAGATCGCGCGCCTCCTCCGCCAGCGCCAGCGCACGTTCGCTTTCGCGATCGGCGGCGCCGCTGGCGGCGCGCGACTGCAGGCGCTGGCGGGTTTCCAGCGCGGCCAACGCCTTGCGCCGTTCGCCCAGCGTCGCCTCCTGCGCGCGCAATTGCGCCAGCGCGCGGCGCGCCTCGCGCTCCAGCGCCTTGCCGCGTTCGATCTCGGCCCGCAGCGCGGCGGTGCGCGCGCGAACCTGGGGCACGGTCGCGGCCAGCATGGCCCGCAGATAGACCGTTTCGCGCAGCGATCCGGGGCGTAGCGCGGACAGCACCAGCGGGCGCCGGGCCATCTTCTGGAGCGAAGCGGTCAGCCGCAGCAGCGGTTCGCGCCGCTCGGCCAACCGCCGGGCAAGTGCCACGCGCTGCGTGCCGACCAGCGCGATGCGCGCTTCGGATTCGGCGATCCCCGCTTCGGTCTGCTGGATGCGCGCGGCGAGCGCGGCGGCTTCGCGCGCGGTCTTGTCCGCCGCTTCGGTCGCCTGACGCGCCTCGATTTCCAGCCTTGTGCCGCGCGTTTCGGCATCGCGGGCCTGCTGGCGGGCGCGTTGCAGCGCGGCGCGGGTTTCGTCCGCGCTTTCGAACCCGGCATCGCGCTGCGCCTCCAGCGCGCCGGTCAGCAGCGGCAGGCCTGCGCCCAATGCAAGCAGGCTGGCGATGGCAAACAGGAAAGGCGCGGCGCGGGTCACGCCGGTCACCCTGCCCGATGATAAGGATGCCCGGCAAGGATTGCCGTTGCCCGGTAAAGCTGTTCCATCAGCATGGCGCGAGCCAGCAGGTGCGGCCAGGTGGCCTTGCCATAGGCGACCAGCAGGTCGGCCTCGGCCCGTTCGGCATCGCTGTGGCCATCCGCCGCGCCGATCAGGAAGCGCACCTCGCGCACCCCTTCGTCGCGCCAGCGGCCGAGCGCTTCGGCGAATTGTTCGGACGAAAGATCCTTGCCCTTCTCGTCGAGCAGCACGGTGCGCGATTGCGGCTGCGGTTCGGGCATTTTCCCGCCGCTGTCGGGCAGTTCGGTGAGCTTGAACGGCCAGGTCAGCCGCTTTTCATAGCGTGCAACCAGCTCCGCCTCCGGCGAGCGGCCGATCTTACCGCGGGCGATGACGTGGAGCAGCATTGCGTGTTCAGCCTCGCGCGCCGACGGGCGCGTGCCGCGCCGGGCGTCATGTCACTGCCTGCAGGCGGCCCGCCGGGCCGCGCGCGGCGAATTGCTTACGCGTGGCCCCCGGCCACGGCCGGTGCATCCCCGATCGCCCACATGCGTTCGAGGTTGTAGAAGCTGCGCACTTCCGGGCGGAACAGGTGGACGACCACGTCGCCCGCGTCGATCAGCACCCAGTCGGCCGCCGGCAGGCCTTCGAGCCGGACCGGGCCGAACCCGTCCTGCTTGACCTTTTCGGCGAGTTTCTGGGCGATGGACGCGACCTGGCGGGTCGAGCGCCCGGAGGCGATCACCATGTGGTCGGCAATGCTCGATTTGCCTTCGAGCGGAACCACCACGACTTCCTGGGCCTGGTCGTCTTCGAGCTGGCCGAGGACCAGCGCGAGCAGCGATCCGGGTTCGGCTTCAACCGTGGGCATCGCGCCCGCTGCTGTTGCCTGGTTGCCGGCCGAAACCGGCACGATCTGCGCCTGTGTCATAGGCGTTGGTCATGCTCCTGAGGTTGGGGGCGCGGGACAGGATGGCACAAAACGGCTTCATTGCGCCCGCGGGTCCTCCCCCGGTGCAACCAGCCGATGCGTCACCATGTCCCGTGGAGAAGCGCCGGAATGGCGTGACGCCCAATCCGGATCGGCGCGGCGCAGGGCCGTGGCCGAACGGGAATCGGGATCGAAACGCAATAACACCAGCGCCGGTGCGCTCCATTTGCCCTTGCTACGTAAGCTGGCGGCGGGCACCCGATAGCGCCTGAGCCAGGCCATCGCGGGGCTCGCGAAGGCAGCACCATCATAGCCCGGCCTGGCGATCACCGCAATCGGCATCAATCGCGCGATATCGCGCCAGTCCTTCCACCGGTCGAACTGGGCGAGATTATCCGCCCCCATCAGCCACACGAACTGCCTGCCGGGATAGCGCCGCACGAGCTTGCGCAGCGTATCGACGGTATAGCGCGTGCCCAGCTCGCGCTCGATCGCGGTGGCGCGGATCGGTGCCCGCCGGGCCTGCGCCTGCGCCGACGCCAGCCGGGCGGCGAGCGGGGCCATCCCGGCACGCGGCTTGAGCGGATTGCCGGGCGAGACCAGCCACCACACCTCGTCCAGCGCCAGCGCATCGCGCGCGAACAGGCTGATCCGGCGGTGCCCGCCATGTGCGGGGTTGAAACTGCCCCCCAGCAAGCCGGTGCGCCGCGGATACATAGGCGCCTATTGCTCCTCGGTCGCGCCCGCGCGCACGCCGCGGCGATAGGCGCCCTGCCGTTCGAGCATCCAGCCGGGATATTCGCTGGGCAGCGGGCAGCAGCCATCGAGCTGGGCGATTTCCTCCGCGCTCAGGGCGATATCCACCGCACCCAGATTGTCCTCCAGCTGGTCGGTCCGCTTGGCCCCGACGATCACCGATGTCACCGCCGGCTTGGCCAGCAGCCAGGCGAGCGCGACCTGCGGCACGGTGCAGCCCTTCGCGGCGGCGATGTCGTGCATCACATCGACCGCATCATAGGCGCGGTCCTTGTCGATCGGCGGGAAGTCGAAACTGGCGCGGCGCCCGTCGGCAGCATCGCCTGCACGGGTATATTTGCCCGACAGGAACCCGCCCGCCAGCGGGCTCCACACCATCAGCCCCAGCCCTTCGCTTTCGAGCATCGGCAGCACGTCGCGCTCGAGACCGCGCCCGGCGACCGAGTAATAGGCCTGCAACGAGACGAAGCTGGACAAGCCGAGCCGCTGCGAAATCCCCAGCGCCTTCATGATCTGCCACGCCGCCCAGTTCGACACGCCGATATAGCGGGCGCGGCCCGAACGCACGATATCCTCCAGCGCGCGCAGCGTTTCCTCGATCGGAGTAGCCGAATCCCAGCCGTGGATCTGGTAGAGATCGACATGGTCGAGCCCGAGCCGGGCCAGGCTGGCGTCGATCTGGTGCAGCACGTGATAGGCCGATCCGCCGCGCTGGTTGATCCCGTCGCCCATCGGGCCGAGCGCCTTGGTCGCCAGCACATATTCGTCGCGCGAGACGCCGAGATCTTTCAGCGCCCGGCCGGTGATCTCTTCCGACTGGCCTTCCGAATAGACATTGGCCGTGTCGAAGAAATTGATCCCGGCATCGAACGCATGCCGCACCAGTGCGCCGGCCTGGTCCTGCTTGAGTTCGCCGATGGCAGTCCACATGCCCTCGCCGCCGAAGGTCATGGTGCCGAGGCACAGTTCGGAAACGAACAGGCCGGTGTTGCCGAGGCGATTGTATTTCATGGGGTTTTCCTTCCGATGGCATGGCCGAGAGGCCGTGCGACGGGCGGGGTGCGACCTATGGGCGGGTCTGTCCGGTGCCGCGCACCTGCCATTTATAGGTAGTCAGCCCCTCGAGTGCGACCGGGCCCCGCGCATGTAATCTGCCTGTCGCGATGCCGATTTCCGCACCCAGCCCGAATTCGCCGCCATCGGCGAACTGGCTGGAGGCGTTGGCCATGACGATGGCGGAATCCACTTCGGCCAGGAAGCGTTCCTGCACATCCGCATCCTGCGCCACGATCGCATCGGTGTGGCCCGAACTGTGGCGCGCGATATGGTCGAGCGCGGCGTCGAGCCCGTCGACCACCGCCACCGCGAGGATCGCGTCGAGATATTCCGTGTCCCAATCCTCGCACCCGGCATTGCCGATGCGCGGATCGAGCGCCTGTGCCCGCCCGTCGCCGCGCAATTCGCACCCCGCATCGAGCAGCGCCTCGATCACGTCGCCCGATGCCGGGAAGCCGCTGTCGAGCAGCAGCGTCTCCATCGCCCCACAAACCCCGGTACGCCGCATCTTGGCGTTGAGCGCGATGGCGCGGGCCATCTCGGGATCGGCGGAAGAATGGATATAGCTGTGGCAGATGCCGTCGAGATGGGCGAGCACCGGTACCCGGGCATCGGCCTGCACCCGCGCGACCAGGCTCTTGCCGCCGCGCGGCACGATCATGTCGATCAGCCCTGCCGCCGCCAGCATCGCGCCGACTGCCGCCCGATCTTGCGTGGGGAGCAGTTGCACCGCCGCTTCAGGCAGCCCGCCGCGCACCAGCCCGCGGGCCATCGCGGCATGGATCGCATGGTTGGAAAGCACCGCCTCGCTGCCCCCGCGCAGCAGCGCCGCATTGCCCGAGCGCACGCACAGGGCGGCGGCATCGGCGGTGACGTTGGGGCGGCTTTCGTAGAAGCTCGCGCTGCGCTGTGCGCCCGGCCTTGGCCAGCGTTGCGACCAGCGCGGCGACATCGCCGGTTTCCTGTGTGAGCGCATTGTCCATGGCTGCGCCCGGTAGCAGCATGCAACGCCCGTGTCAGCGCGGCATTTCCCGCCCGTCAGGCGTGAAAGTTTTCGACCTGTCGCAAAGGGTTCCCGGCCGAAAAACGATTCATCGCGTGAGTCCTTCGACTCGCCCCGTTGGGCCAAGACTCGATTCGACCCCCCATGGGTTGCGTGTTAGCGGCCCCGCCAAGTCGTTTCGGACGAATCGAGGGGTCGTTTTGTCGAAAATTGGTAACACCGGCGCGCTGTCGCAGCGGCTGCGCGAATGGTTCCCTGATCGCGAGTTCTTCATGCGCTCGCAAGGTCAGGTCCGCTTCATCAAGATTTCCTCGCGCGTCCAGATCGTCGCCGCGACCATTGCGCTCGCCGCGCTGCTCGCCTGGGGCATCAGCATGGGCGGTATGGCGTGGAGCCAGTATCGCGCGCAGGCCGATCGCTCGTCGCTGCTCGAACGCGAAGCCCGCGTGGCCAAGTCGGAAGAGCGCGTCGACGCCTATCGCAAGGATATTTCCTCGGTCGCTGCCGATCTCGAACGGCGCCAGAAATTCATCGAAGATACCGTCGCCAGCCTGCCCGACGACATCAAGGCGGAAGAGAACGTCTCCGATTCCTCGACCGAATCGACCAAGGCGGTTGACAAGGTCAGCGCGGTGATGCCCGAAGCTGGCAAGCTGGTTCGCATGGAAGCCCGCCAGCTCGCCTTCGTCGAACGGCTGACCCGCTATGCCGACCGGCGCGCCGCCCGCGCCGCCAATGCGCTGCGCAAGCTCGGCCTCAACCCCGACGCCATCGTCGGCAAGGCCAATACCGCCGCAATGGGCGGCCCCTTCGAGGCGCTGACCACCGGGCCCAACGGCCAGATCGATCCGCGCTTCGAACGCCTCGGCCTCAGTGTTGCGCGGATGGATGCGCTGGAACGCGGGCTGGAAGCCGTGCCGCAGTACCTGCCCGCGCGCGTCGAAATGGTCACGTCGAGCTACGGCATCCGCCGCGATCCCTTCACCGGCCATCCGGCGATGCACAGCGGGCTGGATTTCCGCGGCCCGATCGGCGCCCCGATCTATGCTGCTGCGCGCGGCACCGTCTCCTTCGTCGGCCAGCGGTCGGGTTACGGCAATGTGGTGGAAATCAGCCACGGCAACGGCCTGATGACCCGTTACGCGCATATGTCGCGCTTCGCTGCCCGGGTGGGGCAGAAGGTCGATGCGGGCGACGTGATCGGCGCTATCGGCAGCACCGGCCGCTCGACTGGCCCGCACCTCCACTTCGAAGTGCGCATCAACGATCGCGCGGTGAACCCGCGCCTGTTCCTGGAGAAAGCCCCCCATGTTCTCGAAGAAGCCCGCGCCGCCCCAGGCCAGCGCGACCGCGAGACCGCGACCCATGGCTAGTGGCTCGACCTTCTCGGTGATCGGCGCCGACGTCGCGATCAAGGGCGACATTTCCGCCTCGGTCGACCTCCATGTCGACGGCAAGATCGAGGGCGATCTGGCCTGTTCCTCGCTGGTGCAGGGCGAAGCGAGCGAGATCCACGGTGCGATCACCGCCGAAAGCGCGCGACTGGCCGGCAAGGTGGTCGGTTCGATCACCGCGCGCGAGCTGGTCGTGCTCAAGACTGCGCGGATCGAAGGCGATGTGCATTACGATGCGCTGACCATCGAACAGGGGGCTGAGGTCGAAGGCCGCTTCGCCCACCGCATTCCGGCCAAGGCTGCCGCGCCGGTCGGCAGCGATGGCGAACCCAAGCTGATTGTTGCGAATTGATCCGCGCGGTTTGACCGGCGCGCGTTGATCGCACGCCCCCTATAGCGGACAACAAAAACCCGCCGGTCGCATGAGGCGCGCCGACGGGTTTTGTTCGTCGGCTGCCGACAGGCAGCGCGGCGAGGAGGCTTATTCCTCGGTCGCGCCCTCACCCGAGCCGGTGCCCGCTTCGGCAGCGCGCTTGGCTTCGAGCCATGCGGCGGCTTCGGCTTCCTGCGCGGCTTCGACCGCGGCCTTGGCGGCGGCTTCGCGTTCGGCGCGCAGTTCCTCGATCAGCTTTTCCTTGTCCGATCCGCCCGGCACGGCCACCGCCTCGCCATCGGCCAAGCCGGCCTTCTTCGCCGCCTTGGCCACCATCGCGTCCAGCTCGCGCTGCGAACACAGGCCCAGCGTCACCGGATCCTTGGCGACGATGTTCTGGATGTTCCAGTGGCTGCGTTCGCGAATCGCGGTGATGGTGTTGCGGGTGGTGCCGATCAGCTTGGAAATCTGCGCGTCCGAAACTTCGGGGTGGTTGCGCAGGATCCAGGCGATGCCGTCGGGCTTGTCCTGCCGCTTGGACACCGGAGTGTAGCGCGGACCCTTGGTGCGGGTGACTTCGACCGGGGCTTTCTGCATCTTGAGCACATAGGCCGGATCGGCCTGGCCACGCTCGATCTCGCCCTGGGTCAGTTCGCCCGAATGCACCGGATCGCGGCCGGTATATTTGCTGCCCGCCAGATCGTCGGCCATCGCCTGCACTTCGAGGATGTGCAGCCCGCAGAAGTCGGCGATCTGCTGGAAGCTCAGCGCAGTGTTGTCGACCAGCCAGGTGGCGGTCGCATGCGGCATCAGGGGGGTCGGTTGGGCCATGGGTCTCTCCACCCGCAAGGGGCAAATCTTGTCCGGAAATAAAAGGGCCGCCCCTTTCGGAGCGGCCGTGCGGGCGCAGGATTAGGCTCTTCGCAGCCCAAGGGCAAGCATTTCTCGCCCCCGCAGGCCGATCTTGTGCTGGCGCGGAGAGATTCGCCCCTGCGCCGGACGCGCCAAGCCGATGGTCAGGCGCCAAGGACCGCCGCCGCTGCCTCCGCCTCGCCATCGAAAGCGACCAGCCCGGCGAGGAACTGCCGCGTCGCCGCTTCCCAGCTGTAATTCGCCCCGCGCGCGGCGCAGGCGCGGCGATCGCAGGTCAGCGCGGCAGCGATCGCACGGTCGAGCTTTTCCGACAGTGCGCCAACCTCGTCATCGACGATATCGAGCGGGCCGGGCACCGGGAAGGCGGCGACCGGCGTGCCGCAGGCGAGCGCCTCGATCATCACCAGCCCGAATGTGTCGGTGCGGCTGGGAAAGACGAACACGTCGGCATGGGCATAACAGCCCGCCAGCGCCGCGCCGCTGCGCTTGCCGAGGAAATGTGCCTGCGGGAAGCGGGCGGCCAGCGCGGCGCGCGCCGGGCCGTCGCCCACCACCACCTTGCTGCCCGGCGTATCTGCGGCGAGGAACGCCTCGATATTCTTCTCCACCGCCACGCGCCCGACATAGAGCTGGATCGGGCGCGGCAGCGCGGCGAATTCTGTCGGCATGGGCGCATCGGGATTGAAGCAGGCGAGATCGACGCCCCGGCTCCAGTGATGCAGCCGCGCCACCCCCTGGTCGCGCAGTTCGGCGCGGATCGAGTGGGTTGCCACCATCACCCGCTGCGCCGGGCGGTGGAACCAGCGGATATAGGGCCAGAACCAGCGCGCCGGCAGGCGCGTGCGCCGCGCGACATATTCCGGGAACTGCGTGTGATAGGCGGTGGTGAAGGGAATCGCGCGCCTCAGGCAATGGCGCCGCGCGGCCAGGCCCAGCGGCCCTTCGGTCGCGATATGCACCGCATCGGGCGCCAGCCGCGCCAGCCGCCGCCCCACTGCCCCGGGCACGCTCAGCGCCAGCCGGATTTCGGGATAGGTCGGGCACGGGAGCGAGCGAAACTGGTCGGGCGAGATCACCGCAACCTCGTGCCCCCAGCCGCGCAAGGTCTCGATCGTGGTCGACAGCGTACGCACCACCCCGTTCATCTGCGGGAACCAGGCATCGGTTACCACCGCGATCCGCGCGGGCTCGCCCGGGCGTGCGGCAGGCTGGCCGGCGACGGCACCCGCCACATCGCCGTCGAGCGGGATGGCGAGCGCCAAATTCATGCCGCCACCGGCACCCGGTCGCCGCCCTCGCCGCCTGCCGCTTCAGGCACGGGCACCAGCGCCCGCTTCGCCATTTCCTCCGGCCAGTGGAGCACTTCCATCCGCCCGTCGAAATGTTCGACCAGCGCGGTGCAGCCTTCGACCCAATCGCCGTCGTTATAATAGGCAACCCCGTCGAATTCGCGGATCTCGGCGGTGTGGATATGGCCGCAGACCACCCCGTCGATCCCGCGTTCGCGCGCCGCGCGGGCGACCAGTTCCTCGTAGCGACCGATGAATTCGACCGCGTTCTTGACCTTGTGCTTGGCCATCTTGCTGAGCGACCAATAGGGCAGGCCGAGCTTCTGCCGGGCAAGGTTCACCCAGCGGTTGAGCCCCATCATCATGGTGTAAAGCGCATCCCCGACGAAGGCGAGCCAGCGGTGCGCCAGCATCACCGCGTCGAATTCGTCGCCATGCAGCACCATCAGCTTGCGCCCGTCGGCGGTGGTGTGGAAGGCGGCGCGGGCGATCTCCACCCCGCCGAAATGCATCCCCGCGAAGGGGCGCAGGAATTCGTCGTGATTACCCGGGACATAGATGATCCGCGTGCCGCGCTTGGCCCGCTTGAGCACGCGCCAGACCACATCGTTATGTGCATCGGGCCAGTAGAATTTCTTGCGCAGGCGCCAGCCGTCGATGATGTCGCCCACCAGATACATCGTGTCGCTGTCGGTATGGTCGAGGAAGTCGATCAGCAGCTCCGCATTGCAACCCTTGGTGCCGAGATGGACGTCGCTGATCCAGATCGTGCGATAGCGCCGCCGTTCGTTGCCGACCGGCTCCGGGATCACCGGATCGCGCAGCGGGAACTGCGCCACATTGGGCAGCGGGTGAAGATCGGCGGAAAGATGGGTGGTCGTCGCGTCGGCCATGGCTTTTTCCTGCAAAGCGCGGGTTCGTCGCTTCGCAGCCATGGCAGCGCTTTGTTACAGGCGATTCACAATCCGGTGACGCTTGTGCGTAATTGCGACGGGCCGGTGACAGGCTTCGCGCCGCAAGATCGGGCCGTCAGTCCATCGCGACATAGTGGGGCAGCGCGGCCACCCGGTCGAGCCAGGCGCAGACATGGGCGTGGTCGCGCAGCGCGAAACCGCCCGCCTCGGCCACATGGGTATAGGCATAGAGCGCGATGTCGGCGAGGCTGGCCGCGCCGCCAGCAAACCAATCGCGGGTGACGAGGTGCCGGTCCATCAACGCCAACGCATCTTCGCCGGCGATCCGCTTGGGCAGCAACTGGCTGCGCTGGTATTCGCCGAGATTCGCCTCGCCGATGAAATAGAGCCAGAAGCGCAGGGTCGCGATGTTGGGTTCGTGACTATATTGTTCGAAGAACATCCAGCGCAGCATGTCCGCCCGCGCAAAGCGATCGCCCGGCACCAGCGCGCTACCTTCGGCGAGATACCAGCAGGCGGCGTTGCTTTCGGGCAGGAAGCGTGCGCTGTCCCCCTCGCCGACCTGCAGCACCGGGATGCGCCCGTTGGCATTCACGCGGGCGAGGAAATCGGGCGTGCGCGTATCGCCGCGCACAATGTCGTACTGCACCCGCTCGAGCGGGAGGCCGAGCATCGCGGCGGTGAGCCGGATCTTGTAGCAATTGCCGCTGCGCGGGTCCTCGTGCAGGGTCAGCTTGTCCATCACCCGCAGTCCAGCACGATCTTCCCGATATGATCGCCCGCCTCCATCCGCGCATGGGCGGCGGCGGCTTCGGCGAGGGGGAAGCTGCGGTCCATCACCGGGCGCAATGTGCCGTCCTCGAACAGCGGCCAGACGTTGCGGGCGATCTCTTCGGCCAGCAGCGCCTTGAACACATCGCTGCGCGCGCGCAGCGTCGATCCGGTCAGCGTCAGCCGGTTGCGCATCACCAGCGCCATGTTGATCGTCGCCTCCATCCCGCCGAGCACGGCGATGGTCACATGCCGCCCGTCGGGCGCGAGGCAAGCGAGATTGCGCGCGACATAGCTGCCCGAAACCATGTCGAGCACGATGTTGACCCCCGCACCATGGGTGATGTCCTTCACCTGTTCGACGAAATCGCCTTCGCGATAATTGAGCGCATGGTCGGCGCCGATTGCGCGGGCGGCAGCACACTTGTCCTCGCTGCCGCAGGTCGCGATCACCGAGATGCCGAAGGCTTTGGCCAGCATGATCGCCATGGTGCCGATACCGCTGGTGCCGCCATGCACCAGCAGCGTTTCACCCTCGCTCGCCCAGCCGCGCTCGAACACATTGTGCCATACGGTGAACAGGGTTTCGGGGATCGCGGCGGCCTCGGCTAGCGACAGGCCTGCCGGCACCGGCAGCAGGTGGCCCGCCTGGGCGAGGCAATATTGCGCATAGCCCCCGCCCGAAACCAGCGCGCAGACTGCCTGGCCTTCCACCACCGTTTCCACCCCGTCGCCCAGCGCGGTGACGTGGCCCGAAATTTCCAGCCCCGGGATGGGCGAAGCGCCGGGGGGCGGTGGATAGTAACCTTGCCGCTGGATCACATCGGGCCGGTTGACGCCTGCATGGCTGACCCTGATCAACACTTCGCCCGGGCCGGGCTGCGGGATCGCCAGTTGCTCGGCGCATAGCACCTCGGGCCCGCCGGGCGCATCGAAGCCCATCGCCAGCATGGTGCGGGAAATGGTCGCGGTCGGGCTGGTGGTCATCCGGCTACTCCGCTGTGGCAGCGAGGCGACACTCGCCGCGCTTGGTTGTGCCCCTACTAAAGCGGCCCATTGACAGCAAGCGGCCATGCTTGCGATGTTCGCCATCGATGGACGAAGACGATCGCCCGCGTCGCCGCGGTGACGCCGCGAGCCTCCTCGCGAAGGAGGACCTCTCCCCCTATTCGCAGGACGAGCTGGCAGAACGCATCGCGCTGCTGAGGGATGAAATTTCGCGGATCGAATCCCATATGTCGAAGGCGGCGGCACATCGCGCCGCCGCCGATGCCCTGTTCGGGAAACCGACCTCATGATCCGCGCGGGCCGCCCCTGTCCCGCATGCAACCATATATGTTCGGTTAACCCTGTTCGTTCATATTCTCCCGCAAGGGAGAGCTTCCTCCTGCCGTGGAAAGATCGCTGAATGCCCAGTTTCGCACAGAACCTCGAAAAGACGCTCCACAACGCGCTGACCAATGCGGCAGAGCGCAAGCATGAATATGCGACGCTGGAGCATCTGCTGCTCGCCCTGGTCGACGATGACGACGCGGCGCAGGTGATGAATGCCTGCGGGGTCGACCTTCCCGAACTGGGCGAGGTGGTGAAGCAATATCTCGACCAGGAATACCAGTCGCTGAAGACCGAGGATGGTGCGGACCCGCAGCCGACCGCCGGTTTCCAGCGGGTGATCCAGCGCGCGATCCTGCATGTGCAGTCTTCCGGCAAGGATACGGTGACCGGCGCCAATGTGCTGGTCGCGCTGTTTTCCGAACGCGACAGCTACGCGGTCTATTTCCTGCAGCAGCAGGACATGAGCCGGCTCGACGCGGTCAGCTTCATCAGCCACGGCATCGGCAAGGGCGGCAAGCAGCTGGAAAGCAAGCCGCCGCAGGGCGCGCAGGAAAGCCAGGCCGAGGAAAAGCCCGCCGAGAGCGGCAACAAGAAGGAAACCGCCCTCGACCAGTTCTGCGTCAACCTCAATGCCAAGGCGGAGGCCGGCAAGGTCGATCCGCTGATCGGGCGCGGGCCGGAAGTCGATCGCACGATCCAGATCCTGTGCCGCCGCAGCAAGAACAACCCGCTCTATGTCGGCGATCCCGGCGTCGGCAAGACCGCCATCGCCGAAGGGCTGGCGCGCAAGATCGTGGAAGGCGACGTGCCCGAAGTGCTCGCGCCCGCTGTGATCTACTCGCTCGACATGGGCGCACTGCTTGCCGGCACGCGCTATCGTGGCGATTTCGAGGAACGGCTCAAGCAGGTCGTCAACGAACTCGAGAAGATGCCGCATGCGATCCTGTTCATCGACGAAATCCACACGGTGATCGGGGCCGGCGCGACCAGCGGCGGGGCGATGGATGCCTCCAATTTGCTCAAGCCCGCGCTGTCGGGCGGCACGATCCGCTGCATCGGATCGACCACCTACAAGGAATTCCGCAACCACTTCGAGAAGGACCGCGCGCTGCTGCGCCGGTTCCAGAAGATCGATGTGAACGAGCCGACGGTCGAGGATACGATCAAGATCCTCAAGGGCCTGCGCAGCGCGTTCGAGGACCATCACAAGGTCAAATACACGCCCGAGGCGATCAAGACCGCGGTCGAACTCTCGGCGCGCTACATCAACGACCGCAAGCTGCCCGACAAGGCAATCGACGTGATCGACGAGGTCGGCGCGATGCAGATGCTGGTGCCACCCAGCCGCCGCAAGAAGAAGATCACCGCGCGCGAGATCGAGCAGGTCATCGCGACCATGGCGCGCATCCCGCCCAAATCGGTGAGCAAGGACGACAAGAAGGCGCTCGAGAACCTCGAACGCGACCTGAAGCATGTCGTGTTCGGGCAGGATGCCGCGGTCCACAGGCTATCCACCGCGATGAAGCTGAGCCGTGCGGGGCTGCGCGATCCCGACAAGCCGATCGGCAGTTTCCTGTTCTCCGGCCCGACCGGCGTCGGCAAGACCGAGGTCGCGCGCCAGCTCGCCAGCATCATGGGGATCGAGCTCAAGCGGTTCGACATGTCCGAATATATGGAACGCCACAGCGTTTCGCGCCTGATCGGCGCGCCTCCGGGCTATGTCGGCTATGACCAGGGCGGGCTGCTGACCGATGCGGTCGACCAGAACCCGCATTGCGTGCTGCTGCTCGACGAAATCGAGAAGGCGCATCCGGACCTGTTCAACATCCTGCTGCAGGTGATGGATAATGGCCGCCTGACCGACCACCACGGCAAGACGGTCGATTTCCGCAACGTCGTGCTGATCATGACGACCAATGCCGGCGCGTCCGACATGGCGCGGCAGGGCATCGGCTTCGGCGACGTGTCGAAGGAAGACGCGGGCGACGAGGCGGTGAAGAAGATGTTCACCCCCGAATTCCGCAACCGGCTCGATGCGATCGTGCCCTTCGGCTATCTCGGCAAGCAGACCGTGTCGCGGGTGGTGGACAAGTTCATCCTCCAGCTCGAACTGCAGCTGGCCGAACAGAACGTCCACATCCAGTTCGATGGCGATGCGCGCGAATGGCTGGCCGACAAGGGTTACGACAAGCTCTACGGCGCGCGGCCGATGGCGCGGCTGATCCAGGAGAAGATCAAGCAGCCGCTGGCCGAGGAACTGCTGTTCGGCAAACTCGCCGATGGCGGCGAGGTGCATGTCAGCATCAAGGGCGGCAGGCCGAGCTTCGAACTGACTCCCGCCCCGCCCAAGGCCGCGCCCAAGCGCAAGCCGCGCAAGAAGCCGGTCGCGAAACAGCCGGAGGCCGATGCGAGCGAAGGCGCGGAGGACAGCGAAGGCTGACCGTGCGATCGAACATCTGATGGCAAGGGGGCGCGCACCGGGATACGGTTCGCGCCCCTTTCGTTTGGGACATGATGGCCCTCGAATTCTCCTGGATCCGCCCCGAACCGCACGGCATCCATATCGTGCCCGCCGATGTCTGGGTCGATCCGTCGCGCCCCGTCGCGCGGGCGCTGGTGACGCATGGCCATGCGGATCATGCGCGCGGCGGCCATGGCGAGACGATTGCCACGCCTGCGACGCTGGCGATCATGGAATTGCGCTACAACACGCGCGACGGTGCGGTGTCGGTGCACTATGGCGAGAGTATCGCGCTGGGCGGCGGGGTCAGCGCCACTTTCGTGCCCGCCGGTCACGTGCTGGGCAGCGCGCAGGTCCTGCTCGAACACGCGGGCGAGCGGGTGGTGGTCACCGGCGATTACAAGCGCCGCGCCGACCCCACCTGCGCGCCGTTCGAGGTCACGGCCTGCGACATCTTCATCACCGAGGCGACCTTTGGCCTGCCGGTCTTCACCCACCCGCCGATCGCACAGGAGATCGGCAAGCTGCGCGACCGGCTGGCGGCGGAACCCGATCGCTGCGTGCTGGTCGGCGCCTATGCGCTGGGCAAGGCGCAGCGGGTGATCGCGGAACTGCGCGCGGCGGGACACCACGAGCCGATCTATCTCCACGGCGCGATGGAAAAGATGTGCCGCCTCTACGAAGACTTCGGTGTCGCACTGGGCGAATTGCGGCTGGTAAGCGATGCGAAGAAGGATGCGATGCGCGGCCAGGTCGCCGTCTGCCCGCCATCCGCGCTCAACGATCGCTGGAGCCGCCGCCTGCCTGACCCGGTGACCGCCATGGCCAGCGGCTGGATGCGCGTGCGCCAGCGTGCACGGCAGCGCGGGGTGGAATTGCCGCTGGTCATTTCGGACCACGCCGACTGGACCGAGCTGACCACAACGATTGCCGAGGTGAACCCGGCAGAAAGCTGGATCACCCATGGGCGCGAAGAGGCGCTGCTGCGCTGGTGCCAGCTCAACCAGCGCCGCGCCCGCGCGCTGGCGCTGGTCGGCTATGAGGATGAGGACGACTGACGGTGCAACGCTTCGCCGCCCTTGTCGACGCGCTCACCTACACCACCGGGCGCAATGCGAAGCTGGCGCTGCTCGCGCACTATCTGCGCGAGACGCCCGATCCGGATCGCGGGTGGGCGCTCGCGGCGCTGACCGACGGGCTCGATTTTCCGGCGGTCAAGGCCTCCACTATCCGCAATCTGATGGCCGAGCGGGTCGATCCGCTGCTGTGGACGCTCAGCCGCGATTTCGTGGGCGATACCGCAGAAACCGCCAGCCTGCTGTGGCCCGAGGCGCCCGGCGATGACGCAGTGACGCCGCCTACCGTCTCGCAAGTGGTCGAGATGCTCGGCAATATGACCCGCGCAACAGTGATGTCCGAATTGCCCAAGCTGCTCGATCGGCTCGATGCCAATGGCCGCTATGCGCTGATCAAGCTGGCGACGGGGGCAATGCGGATCGGCATTTCGGCACGGCTGGCGAAGACCGCTTTCGCCCAGGCCTTCGATGTCCCGGTGGACGAGGTGGAGGAATATTGGCACGGGCTCCAGCCACCCTACGCGCCGCTGTTCGCCTGGGCGAGCGGGGCAGCGCCCGCGCCGGACCTGGCCGAACTGCCGACCTTCCGCCCCTTCATGCTCGCCCATCCGCTGGAAGACGGGGCGGTGGTCGACCTCGCCGACTATGCCGCCGAATGGAAATGGGACGGGATTCGCGTGCAATTGGTGCGCGCGGGAGAGGAAACGCGGGTCTTCTCCCGCTCGGGTGACGATATTTCGGCAAGTTTCCCCGATCTGGCCGATGCGCTGCCTTTCCCCGCGGTGCTCGACGGCGAATTGCTGGTGCGCGGCAGCCATCAGGGCGGAGAGGATGGCGGCGCGGCGAGTTTCAACGCGCTTCAGCAGCGGCTCGGCCGCAAGAGCGTGTCGAAGAAGATGCTGGCCGATTGCCCGGCCTTCCTCCGGCTATACGATGTGCTGCTGTTGCGCGGCGAGGATCTGCGCGAATTGCCGTGGAGCGCCCGCCGTGCCCGGCTGGAGGCGCTGATGGGCGTGCTGCCCGATCGCCGCTTCGATCTCTCGCAACTGGTCGAGGCGCGCGACTTCGCGCATCTGGCGCAATTGCGCGAACAGGCGCGTGATGCGGCGATCGAAGGGTTGATGCTCAAGCGGCGCGATTCGCCCTATGTTGCCGGTCGGCGCACCGGCCTGTGGTACAAGTGGAAACGCGACCCGCTGCTGGTGGACTGCGTGTTGATGTATGCCCAGCGCGGCAGCGGCAAGCGCAGCAGTTTCTATTCGGATTTCACCTTCGGCTGCTGGGACGGCGACCCGGAACAGGGCGCGGAACTGCTGCCCGTGGGCAAGGCCTATTTCGGTTTCACCGATGAGGAGCTCAAGCAGCTCGACCGGCATGTCCGCCAGCACACCGTCAACCGCTTCGGCCCGGTGCGGGAAACCGACAAGAGCCTGGTGTTCGAGGTCGCCTTCGATTCGGTGCATGCGAGCAAGCGGCACAAATCGGGGCTCGCCATGCGCTTCCCGCGCATCCACCGCATTCGCTGGGACAAACCCGCGCATGAAGCAGACCGGATCGCCGCGCTGGCGGCGCTCGTGCGGGATTGACGGGCGGGGAGCCCATCACTAGGTTGCAAACCGCAACCAATGTTGCCTCCCCATCAGAAGGATTCCCCCATGTCCTATTCGCAAGACGCCTGCGCAACGTTTTCCAACATGCTCGGCACGCTCGATCACCTCGCGGGCAAGGCCGAACAGGCCGCGCTGGGCGACGATATTCTCGCGGCCAAGCTGGCGGAGGATATGTTCCCGCTCGAAACCCAGTTCCGCATCGCCATCAACCAGGTGATCCTGGCGCTGGTGCGCACCTGCGGGATCGAGATGCCGCTCGACGAAACGCCCTATGGCTCGCTCGGCGAAGTGCGCGAACGGCTGGGCGCGCTGCGCAAGCTGGTCGAGGACGCCGGGCAGCGGGGCTGGATCGCGGTGGAGAGCGAGGTGGATTTCACCCTGCCCAACGCCATGCGCTTCGTCATGTCGGCCGGCGATTATCTGCGCGACTGGACGCTGCCCAATTTCTACTTCCACACCGCCATGGCCTATGCCTTGTTGCGGCGTGACGGACTGCAGATCGGCAAGGCCGATTTCCTGCCGCACATGATGCGCTACGCCCGGGCGCCGGAAAGCTGACCGGCGCAGCGCAATTTGCGCAGGGTCAAGGCGCGTTGCCGCGATCAGGGGCAATGCGCCATGACCAGACTGCCGGAGTTGTAACCACGTGAACGCCGAAACCGCCCCGCCCAAGACGCCGTACGAACTGCTGGGAGGCCAGCAGGTGATCCAGCAGGTGGTCGATCGCTTCTACGATCTGATGGACAGCGATCCGCAATATGCCCCGCTGCGCCGGATCCACGCGGCAGATCTGGCGCCGATGCGCCACTCGCTGGCCGGCTGGCTCAGTGCATGGGCCGGGGGCCCGCGCGACTGGTTCGACGAGAATCCCGGCAAATGCATGATGAGCGCGCATCGCGGGCTGGGCGTGAGCCGCGAATTCGCCGCGCAATGGGCCGACGCCATGGCCCGCGCCATCGCCGATGTCGCCCCGCCGGACAAGGCGCTGGCCCGCGAAATGGCGCTGCGGCTCGACACCATGGCCAAGGCGATGGTGGTCGACTGACGCGGGATTGCGCCGCAGGGATTGCGGCAACCCCCGACGGGCTGTAATCCGCGCCCATGAAGCCCAAATTGCTGACTACGCTGGCAACCTATGACGGACGCCAGTTTCGCGGCGACCTGATCGCAGGCGTTACCGTGGCGATGGTTGCCATCCCGCTGAGCATTGCGATCGCCATCGCATCGGGTGCGACGCCCGACAAGGGGCTGGTCACCGCAGTCGTCGCAGGTTTCCTCATCTCGCTGCTGGGCGGCAGCCGGGTGCAGATCGGCGGCCCGACCGGCGCCTTCATCGTTGTCGTCTATGGCGTGGTCGCGCGCCACGGGCTCGACGGGCTGGTGCTGGCAACGGCGATGGCCGGGCTGATCCTGGTGCTCGCCGGGCTGCTGCGGCTCGGCAATCTGGTGCGCTATATCCCCGAAGCGGTGGTCAACGGCTTCACCATCGGGATCGCGGTGATCATCGGGACCAGCCAGCTGAAGGATTTCCTCGGCATCACTGCAAAGGATTTGCCCGCCGATTTCCTGCCCAAGCTCGCCGCGCTGTGGGCGGCGCGCGATACGATTGCCTGGCCGGCGCTCGCCATCGGGATCGGGGCGCTGGTGGCGATCATCGCCCTGCGGCGCCTGTTCCCACGCTTTCCAGGGCTGATTGTCGCGGTCGCGGCGGCATCGGCGGCGGCGGCCTTGCTCGCCCTGCCGGTCGACACGATCGCCTCGCGCTATGGCGAGCTGCCGCGCGGCCTGCCCATGCCGCACATTCCCGCCATAAGCGTCGCGCGCATCGTCGAGCTATTGCCGTCTGCCTTGGTCATCGCCCTGCTTGCGGCAATCGAATCGCTGCTGTCGGCGATGGTCGCCGACCGGATGATCGAAGGCAGCCACCGGCCCAATGCCGAGGTTCTGGCCCAGGGCTGGGCCAATATCGGATCGGCGCTGTTCGGCGGACTGCCCGCGACCGGCGCGATTGCCCGCACCGCCACCAACGTCCGGGCAGGAGGGCGCACGCCGGTGGCCGGCATCGTCCATGCGCTGGCCGTGCTGCTGGTGATGATCGTAGCCGCGCCGCTGGCAGGCTATCTCGCCATGCCCGCGCTCGCCGCGCTGCTGCTGATCACCGCCTGGAACATGAGCGAGCCGCATAAATGGCCCAGTTACTGGGCCGCCCCGGCGAGCGAGCGCTTCCTGCTGCTGTTGACGCTGGTGCTCACGGTGCTGGCCGATCTGACGGTCGCAATCGGGGTGGGCGTGGCTTTCGGCCTGGCGCTGCGCCTGCGCCAGCAGCATGTCGAGCCGGAAGACTGGACCACGCCCGACCGCTAGGACGCGCGCGGCGCGTCGGGCCTAGTCGACTATCTGCACCAGCTTGTCGCGCCCGGTTGCGCCGCGCAACATGCGAAGCCGTGACGTCGGCACATCCAGCGCATCGGCCAGCATGGCCAGCACCGCCTCGTTCGCTTCGCCGTCCTTGGGCTTTGCGCGGACTTTCACCGCCACGACGCCGCCCGCGAGCTCCACCCCTTCGACCCTTGCGCCCGGTGTCACCCGCAGGGCCAGGCGGCCTTCGCCATCGGCGAGCGCACGGATCGCGGTAGCAGCGGGGTAGTCGCGCCTAGGCCTGGCCATCGCGGGCCGCCGCGATCGCCGCCGCATGGTGTTTCGCATTCTCGACGTAATGCGCCACGCCCAACCTCATCTCGGCAATTGCCGCATCGGGCTGGGTACGCAACAGCTTGGCCGGAGTTCCGGCCCACAGCTCGCGCGCCTGCATGCGTTTGCCCTGGGTCAGCATCGCGCCGGCGGCCAGCATCGCATCGCCTTCGATCACGCAGCCGTTCATCACCGTGGCCGACAAGCCGACGAAGGCGCGATCTTCCAGCGTGCAGCCGTGGATCATGGCATTGTGGCCCACCAGCACATCGTCGCCGATCGTGGTTGGGAAGCCATCGGGCTGCATCGGGCCCGGCGAATCGCAGTGAATCACCGTGCCATCCTGGATGTTGCTGCGCGCGCCGATCACGATCCGGTTCACATCCGCCCGGATCACGCAATTGTACCAGATCGAACTGTCGGGCCCGATGGTCACATCGCCGATGATCCGGCAACCCGGCGCAATGAAGGCGCTGTCGTGGATCTGCGGGGATTTTCCGTGGATCGGAATGATCGACACGTCCGGGCGAAAAGGGCTGCTTTGCTGGGTCATCAGCGGTTGGAAAGCATGTTTTGCCAGCGAATGAAAGGCAGGATGGAGGCGTGATCGTCGGTCCACGCCTTGCCTTCGGGCCGGGGCAACACCTCCCAGGGATAGTCGCCGCTCAGTGCCTGCAGCCGCGCGAGCGAATCCGCATCGCCGCTGGTCGCGACCCAGTGCGAAGCGGTTTCGCCGTTCCGGTCATCGGGGCGATCGTCGCGCAGCAGGATCTGCCAGTCGCGATCGCGCGCCGCAGCGGCGAGCACCGGGCGCAGGTCGATATAGCGGTTGGAGATATGGAACAGCATGATCCCGTCGGGCGCCAGCGCGCGGCGATAGGTGTCGAGCGCCTCGCGCGTCAGCAGATGCAGCGGGATCGCGTCGGATGAAAAGGCATCGATCACCAGCACATCGAAGCAACCCGCCGGCATTTCGCTCAGCTTGAGCCGGGCATCGCCGATATGCATGGTCGCATCCGGCGCGCAGGAGGCGATGTAGGTGAAGGTTTTCTGCTGCGAAAACGCCAGCACCGCCGGATCGATCTCGAAGAAATCATACTGCTGGTCGGCCCGGCGATAGCAGGCGAGCGTGCCGGTCCCCAGCCCGACGACGCCGATATGCGCCCCATGGCCGAAAATCGTCTTCGCCCCTGCCAGCGTGAGGCCCACGCCCGAGGTCGGGCCGTAATAGGTCGTCGGCAACAGCGCACGCGCCGGCGCCACATATTGCTTGCCGTGCAGGGTGGTACCATGCGCCAGCGTGCGCACTTGCTCATCGGCGAATTCGCGAACCGTATAGACCCCGAAATAGCTGCGGCTGCGCGCACCGTCCCACGAGGTGCGCAAAGTGTCGAGCCCGCCGCGCGACACCATCAGCAGCAGCAGGACGAGCACGAAGGCCCACCGCCGGGTGAAGACCAGCGCGCCGCAGATCGCGATGGCCAGCGTCAGCGCCAGCACCATGCCCGAATCCTCGGCATAGAACCGCTTGATCATCTCCCCGCCGAGCAGGATCGCCAGCAGCACCAGCAGCCCGACGATCACCAACCGCTGGGTCTGCGACAGCGAAAACCGGCCCATCCAGCGCAGCAGCGGCGAATCGGGCAGCAGCGCCGCGGCGGCGAGCACCAGCAGCGGATGTTCCCACACCCAGTCGAACACCAGCGGTGCGATCAGCGCAGTGAACAGCCCGCCCAGCGCCCCGCCGGCCGACATCACCAGGTAGAACAGCGTCAGCCGCGACGCGTCGGGCCGCAAGTCGTAGAGCCGCGAATGCAGCGCGACTGCGACAACGAACAGCATCACCACCGCCGCCGCCGCGCCCGACAGATCGGAATTGCCCCGGCTGACCATCGCCATCCCGCCCGCCAGCAGCAGCACGAGTGGCGCCGGGCGCGAGATCAGCCGGGCGACGGTGCGGTTTTCCGAAAAGGCGGGAACGTAGCTCAGCAGGTAAAGGCCGAGCGGAATCACCCACAGCAGGGGCATGGCGAATATATCGGTGGTCAGGTGCGTGGTGGTCGACAGCATCAAGCCCGAAGGCACCGCCGCCAGCGCCAGCCACAGAAAAATTCGTTTCGTACCAATTGGTTGTGCGGGCGTCACGGCGTCATCGGCCGCCTCATCCACCTTGCGCGCCTGCCAGCGGGCGGCGGCGGCCGCGCCGACCAGCAGCAGCAGCAAGGCGTAGAGGGCGCTCCACAACCCGCTCTGCTCGCGCAGCGACAGGAAGGGTTCGAACAGCAGGGGGTAGCTCAGCAATCCCGCGAAGCTGCCGAGATTCGATGCCGCGTAGAGCCAGTAGGGATCGCCTGCGCCCTGTTCCGCTGCGAACCAGCGCTGCATCAGCGGCGCCTGTGCCGAAACCAGCAGGAAAACCGGGCCGATGGTCAGGGCGAGCAACGCAGGCACCCACAGCGCCTCCATCCCAGGCTGCGGCGGTGGCAGCTGGGCGAGCGAGATCGGCAGCGTCAGGCTGGCCAGCGCCATCAGCGACAGATGCACCACCGCCTGCCGCCGCACCGGCCAGCGCGACAGCAAATGGGCATAGGCATATCCGCCAAGCAGCAGCGCCTGGTACACCAGCATCGCGCTGTTCCAGACATTGGGCGCACCGCCGAGCAGTGGCAGCGCGAGCCGCGCGACCAGCGGCTGAACCAGGAACAGCAGGAAGCTGCCGACCAGGATGGTCGCCACGAACAGCGTGCGTCGAGCCGAACCGGTCAAGCGCCGATCCCCGCCCGCCATTCCTCGCGCGTGATCGAATACATGATCGTGTCGCACCACGGGCTGGCATAGCGCGGATCGACGAAGTCGAGATCCGCGCGCCGCCGCATGCCCAGGCGGCGCATCAGCCCCCAGCTGCCCTCGTTCTCGACGATCGTGAGGGCAAAGATTTCTTCCGCGCCGAACCGGGTGAAACTCGCCTCGAGCACCGCCTGCGCCGCCTCGCGCGCATAACCTTGGCCCCAGGCTTCTTCGCGCAGGCGCCAGCCGATCTCGAATTCGCCGGTCACGGTGCAATTGCTCGCGTCGGCCCGCTTGATCCCGCAGAAGCCGAGCAGCTCACCCGCCAGATGCCCGCCATCCGCCTTGCGAAACACAGGCCAGAAGCAGAAGCCATTGCGCGCATGGCAGGCCATCACCCGGTCGTGCTGCTTCGCCCGGCCCGCTTCATCCAGCACACCGCCGAGCCAGCGCATGACGGCAGGCGTGTTGGTCACGCGGAAGAATTCGGGCCAGTCGTCCTCGCGCCATTCGCGCAGCACCAGCCGTTCCGTTTCGATGCCGAATTGCCCCCCCATGCCCGCGTCAGCCGCCCAGCAATCGCGCGGCATGCGCCGCATGATAGGTCAGCACGCCCGAACAGCCCGCCCGCTTGAAGGCGAGCAGCGTTTCGAGCACCAGCGCGTCGCGATCCCCGGCGCCGACAGCGGCGGCAGCCTCGATCATCGCATATTCGCCGCTCACCTGGTAGGCGAAGACGGGCACTTCGAAATGTTCCTTCACCCGGCGGACGATGTCGAGATAGGGCAAACCCGGCTTGACCATCACGCTGTCGGCGCCCTCGGCGATGTCGAGCGCGACTTCGCGCAGCGCCTCTTCGCTGTTGCCCGGGTCCATCTGGTAACTTTTCTTGTCGCCCTTCAGCAGCCCGCCAGAGCCCACCGCGTCGCGGAACGGGCCATAGAAGGCGCTGGCATATTTGGCGGCATAGGCCATCAGCTGCACATTGGCGTGGCCGGTTTCCTCCAAAGCCTCGCGGATGACGCCGATCCGCCCGTCCATCATGTCGGAAGGGGCCACGATATCCGCGCCCGCCGCCGCCTGGTTGAGGCTTTGCCCCACCAGCACATCGACCGTCGCATCGTTGACGACATAGCCGGCCTCGTCGAGCAGGCCGTCCTGCCCGTGAGTGGTGTAGGGATCGAGCGCGACATCGGTCAGCACGCCGATATCCTCGCCGCAGGCATCCTTGATCGCACGGATGGCGCGGCACATGAGGTTATCGGGGTTGAGCGCTTCCTTGCCGTCATCGCTGCGCCGCTCGGGCTGGGTGTTGGGGAACAGCGCCAGGCAGGGGATGCCCAGCGACACCGCTTCCTTCGCCCGCGCGACGATCCCGTCGACCGACCAGCGCGAAACGCCGGGCAGGCTGGCGACCGGCTGTTCGACCCCGCTCCCTTCGGTGACGAACAGCGGCCAGATCAAATCGGCCGGGGTCAGCATGGTTTCGCGGTGGAGCGCACGACTCCACCCGCTGGCGCGGGTGCGGCGGAGGCGAATGGCGGGATAGCTTGCAGTCATGGGTGTGCTGTTGCCGCAAACGCCGCGCCGGTTCAATCGCCCGATCGCGGCTGTTTGCCCGGATTCAGTCGAGCTTGCGCGGATTTTCGACCTTGTCGATCTCGCGCAGCGGTTCTTTCGCTTCGGCTGGCGCGGGGGCGAGCGACGCCAGTGCGGCACCGGGCGAAACTCGCTTCAACTTGCCGAGCTGCCCGCGGAATGCCGCCAGTTCGCTGCCGCTGAGCTGCGCGCGGGTGACGAAACCGACCGATTGCGGATCGACCGGCTTGCCATAGCGATACATTTCGTAGTGCAGATGCGCGCCGGTCGAGAGGCCGGTCGAGCCGACATAGCCGATCACCTGGCCGCGCCGCACGCTTTGCCCCGCGCGCACGGCCATCCTGCTCATATGGCAGTACCGCGTCTCGAGGCCCGAGGCATGCGCGAGCTTGACGGCATTGCCGCAACCGCCCGCGCGCCCGGCGCTTTCGACCCGCCCGTCCGCCACGGCGACGATCGGCTGGCCGTAGCTGGCGTGGAAATCGAGCCCGCGGTGCATCCGCTTGTAGCCAAGGATCGGATGGAAACGCATGCCGTAGCGCGAACCGATGCTGCCCGGCACCGGGGCGAGCAGGCCGCTGCGCTGTTCGCCGACGCCCGATGCTTCGTAGAATTTGCCGTCATTGCCCCAGCGCATCAGCTGGGTGCGCGGTTTGCCCGCGCGGTCGATCCCGGCATAGAGCAATTGCCCCGCCTGCACCTCGCCCGTGGCGGCACGGCGATAGGCGACGATGATATCGAATGTGTCGGTCGGGCGGATATCGCCGTCGAGGTCGAGATGTTCGCCCAGCGCCGCCAGGTAATCCTGCACCGCGCGCGCCGGGGCGCCGGCGGCGCGGGCGGAACGATAGAGGCTGGAGCCTACGACACCGCGAATGCGCAGCGGCGTGGCGTCGACCCGGATCGGGTGCCGCTCGAGCGCCAGCACACCGCCTTCGCGGCTGATCGACAGGTCGAGGTCGAACCGAGCGCGGAACGCCAGCTTGTCGAGCGGGCGCGGCTCGCCCGGGGCGGAACGGCGGCCGAGGGTGATGTCCACCTGCGTGCCCGGTTCGATATCCGACAGCGGGATTGCGCCCGCCACCAGATCGCCGATGCGCGCGGCATCGCCCGAGCCGACCCCGGCACGCTGCAGCATACGGCCGAAGGAATCGCCCTTTACCAGCGTCGCCAGCACTTCGACCTGCGGGCGTTCGGGGGCGGATTTGAGCGGCACCACCGCATCGGTCGGCCCCATGTGCCGCCCGCTGTCGGCGCCGAGTGCGAGCGGCAGGATCATCTGGCTGCGGAATTCGTCGCGCGCGGACGTATCGAGCGGCATCGCAGGGGCGGCATGCAACGGGCCGAAATTGGGCCAGAAGGCCAGCGCCGCGCCCGACAGCGCGAGCATCGTGCCCAGCCCGCGGAACCAGCGCCTGCTGCCAATCGCCTGGGCGAGGTCGGGCGCGAGATCGAGCGCGTCGAACCGGCGCGAGGCGTCGAAGCGCCATTCGTCGAACCGTTCGCGCAAGCCGCGCGCACGCTGCAGCACGCGGGGTGCGGAATCGGGCAGGATCTGGGAATGGGTCAGCGCAGCCGCACGCCAGCCGGCGCCCGTTTCGTTGGCATCGCCCATGGCAACCGAATCATCTTCGCGCGGCGTGAACAACGCGCCCTCCTTCCAGGGGCGCGGCGCGATCCATGCGCAGCAGCCCGACCCGAGCGGTTCCCTTGGCGGAAATCCCTGCCCGATTGAAGTTAAGATCGGCTTAATCTGCGGTGATCCGAGTCCCCCGCGCGGCCAGCCGTTTGGCCTGTGGATCGGCGATTGAACCCTGCCCCGCCCGGTGCCACATTCACCGGCGTGACCGATGGCAGCATCAAGGCGGTCCTCGGACCCACCAATACCGGCAAGACCCATCTCGCGATCGAGCGGATGTGCGGCCATTCCTCCGGCGCGATCGGTTTCCCGCTGCGGCTGCTGGCGCGCGAAGTGTATGATCGGGTGGTGGCGATCAAGGGCGAGAAACAGGTCGCGCTGATCACCGGCGAGGAGCGGATCGAGCCCAAGGATGCGCGCTATTTCCTCTGCACCGCCGAAGCCATGCCGCGCGATGCGGGCAAGCTCGCCTTCGTCGCGCTGGACGAAGCGCAGCTCGCCGCCGATCCCGAGCGTGGGCATATCTTCACCGACCGGCTGTTGCACGCGCGCGGGCGCGAGGAAACGATGTTGCTGGGCGCGGCGACGCTGGAGCCGCTGGTGCGGCAATTGCTGCCCCGGGCCGAGATCGTCACTCGCCCGCGTTTTTCGACGCTGAGCCATATCGGGCCGCGCAAATTGTCGC
The DNA here is from genome assembly GCA_014763545.1 of Sphingomonadales bacterium. Classification (GTDB taxonomy): domain Bacteria; phylum Pseudomonadota; class Alphaproteobacteria; order Sphingomonadales; family Sphingomonadaceae; genus JACXVD01. The sequence goes on along the minus strand of JACXVD010000031.1, from coordinate 12,503 downwards.
GCCTGCCGCCACGCAGCGCGGTGGTCGCCTTCTCGACCGAGCAGGTCTATGCCGTGGCCGAAATGCTGCGCCGCTTTCGTGGCGGCGCGGCGGTGGTGATGGGCGCGCTGAGCCCGGAAACGCGCAACAAGCAGGTCGCGCTGTTCCAGAATGGCGAGGTCGATTACATCGTCGCCACCGATGCGATCGGCATGGGGCTCAATCTTGACGTCAACCATGTCGCCTTCGCCGCGCTGGAGAAATTCGACGGTCGCCGCAAGCGTCGGCTGGTCCCTGCCGAAATGGCGCAGATCGCCGGGCGGGCGGGGCGGCACCAGCGCGACGGCACTTTCGGCACGCTCGCCGGGGCGGGCGGACACGGCAAGCCCGCACCCGAATTCGCCGAGGAAGAAATCTACGCGATCGAGGAACATCGCTTCGCCCCGCTGACCAAGCTGTTCTGGCGCGAAGCGGAACCGCGTTTCGACAGTGTCGCGCAATTGATCGCCGATCTCGAAGCGCCACCGGGCGAAGAGGGGCTGGCCCCCGCGCCCGAGGCCATCGACCTCGCCGTGCTCCGGCGGCTGGCGGGCGAGCCGCTGCCGGACGATGTGCGCGGGGCGGGTGCGGTGCGCCGCTTCTGGGAGGCCTGCAGCCTGCCCGACTTCCGCCAGCAGGGCGCCGAAACCCACGCGCGCTTCGTCGCGCGGCTGTGGCAGGACTTGCAGAAAGGATACATCGGCGCGGATTATGCCGCTGCGCGGATCGCCGAACTGGACAATATGCAGGGCGGCATCGATACGCTGCAGGGCCGGATCGCGGCGATCCGCAGCTGGGCGTATATCTGCCAGCGCCCCGATTGGGTGCTGGCGCGCGACGAGATGGCGGCGCGGGCCCGCGCCGTCGAGGCGAAATTGTCGGACGCGCTGCACGCGCGGCTGACCGAGAGATTCGTAAACAGGAGGACGGCGATCCTGATGAAGGCGCTGGGAAGCGATGCCGGCATGTTGCCGGTGAAACTGGACGAAGACGGGATGCTGCGGGTGGAGGACGAGGTCATCGGCCGTATCACCGGCTTCCATTTCACCGTGGATCACCAGGCCAATCACGAGGACCGGCGGATGCTGCTGGCCGCAGGCGAGAAGGCGCTCCCGGCGATCCTCGCCGAGCGGGCGCAGGCCCTGGCCGACGCGTGTTTCGCGGGCGTCGCGATCGAACGCGGCGCGCTGACCTGGCAGGGGCGGCGCCTCGCCACGCTGGAAGCCGGCGATGGCAGCGCGCCGCCGCGCATCCTGCCCGAGCGTGAGCTCAACCTGCTGCCCGAAGCGGTGCGGCGCACCTTCCTGGCCGAACTGGGCGAATGGCTGGAGGCGCAGCTTGCCCCGCTCGATCCGCTGCGCAAGCTGGCGGCGGCAGCGCGCGATCCGCAGGCCGGGTCGCAGGCCCGCGCGCTGCTGCTGACGCTGGTCGCCGGGCACGGCCATGTAACCCGCGAGAATGCCGGGATCGAACATCTGCCCAAGGAAATGCGCCCCTTCCTGCGCAAGCTGGGGGTGACTTTCGGCGCGCTCGACATTTTTGCGCGCGACTTGCTCAAGCCTGCGCCGCGCCAGCTGCTCCATGCGCTGGGCATCGATCGGCGCCCGCTCGAGCAGGCGATGCGGTCGGTGATCGCGGGCGAAGGCAAGCTGCCGAGCGGCTATCGCCCGGCGGGCAAGCAGGCGATTCGCGTCGATATGGCGGAAAAGCTGCTCCGCGCCGCGCATGAAGCGCGTGCCAAGGCCGGCGGCAAACGGCGTTTCCATATCGATCCGGCACTGGGCATTTCGACCGGGCTGGCCGAGGAGAATTTCCACCGCCTGCTCGGTGCGGCGGGTTTCCGCGTCCACCGCGCACGCAAGCTGGCCGAAGGCGCTTTCGGCCCGGCCGCGCCCGACAGCTGGGAATGGCGCCCCTCGCGGCGCAAGCAGGAACGCAGCGAAAAGCCGCAGGTACGCGAAGGCAGCGCCTTTGCCGGGCTGGCGGATTTGCTGGGGTGACAGCGGAGCAGGCGAGCGCACCCGAAGCCATGCGGCTCGACCGGTTGCTGTTCTACCTGCGCTTCGCCCGGAGTCGCTCACTCGCTGCCACCATGGCCGAAACCGGCCATATCCGCCGCAACGGTGTGCGGGTGACGCGTGGCAGCCAGCCGGTGGGCGCAGGCGACGTGCTAACCCTGCCGCTCGGTCACGGGCCGCATGCGCGGGTCTCAGTCGTGGAGTTGCTGGCGCTGCCCCTGCGCCGCGGCCCGCCGCGCGAAGCACAGGCGTGCTACCGGATGCTTGACGCGAGCGAACAAAGCGCCATAGCACCGCCGAAAGCTAATCCGAGCGAAGGACACGCACTACCATGACCTATGTCGTCACCGACGCCTGCATCAAATGCAAATACACCGACTGCGTCGAGGTATGCCCGGTCGACTGTTTCTACGAAGGCGAAAACATGCTGGTGATCAACCCCAGCGAGTGCATCGACTGCGGCGTGTGCGAACCCGAGTGCCCGGCCGAAGCAATCCTGCCCGACACCGAAAGCGGGCTGGAACAGTGGCTGGAACTCAACACCAAATATTCGGCCGAATGGCCCAATATCACCAGCCGCAAGGATCCGCTGGACGGCGCCGACGACCACAAGGACGAAGAAGGCAAGTTCGACAAATACTTCTCGGCCGAACCCGGCGAAGGCGACTGATCGCGCTTTGCTGCGTCACCTGCGGCCCCCGGTCGCAGGCAGGCGCTATTTCCCGTCCAGGCTGTTGAGCATGTCGGTTGCCATCTGGCGCCGTGCAGGCGCGGGATCGTGCTCGATCGTCAGCGCGGCCCAGTGGCGAATCTCGGGAAAGGCGGCGGGATCCAAGGTGCTGTTGCCGCCTTCGTCGCGCATCGCGCCCGTTACCGTCAGCGCCAGCACCCAATAGGCGGCATCGTTGCGCCCGGCCTCATGCGCGCGGATGAACCAGCTGCGCGCGGCGGCCAGATCCTTGTCCACCCCGTCGCCGCGCTGGTATATCTGGGCCAGCAGGAACGCCGCGTTCATCTGCCCCTGGTCGCCCGCCATGGCGAGCCATTTGCGCGCTTCGACCGGATCGCGGGTGACGAACTCCCCGGTCAGGTAATAGGTGCCGACATCGGCTTGCGCATTGGCATCGCCCAGTTCCGCCGCATGGCGGCAGATGGCGAGGCCCTGGGCGACATCGCTCGGCCCGCCCTGCCCGCGCACCAGCATGTTGCCATAGGCGCATTGGCCCATCAGCCAGCCGCCCTCGCCCGCTTGCCGATAAAGGACGCGTGCCTTGGCGAAATCACGCTCCCGACCGCGGCCGTTATAATAGCAGGTGGCGAAATTATGGGCGGCATCGGGGCGCTTGTCGGCCAGCTTTTCGAAATAGTCGCAGGCTCTGGTGTCGTCTGCGGTCAGGCCGAGCACGCCGAAATTATAGGCTTCGCCGAGCAATTCCCCGGCGGAATCGTCCCCCCGCTCGAACAGGTCGTCCAGCTGTGCCGCAATTTCAGCACCCTGTAGCCCGTCGCGTGCGGCCAAGACCGCGCGCACTTCGTCGCTCACCACCACCTCGTAAGCTTCCTCGGGAAAGCTGGCTGCGGGTGACGATGCCATCAGGAGCAGGCTGGAGAGCAAAGCCGACATCGAAAATCCTTTGCAACAACACGCCGCATCCAAGCATTTCGTAGCAGGACTGGCAATTTTGTTTCGGTTCTGCTATATAATGTGACAAGCACCCCGATTCTTCCCGGTGCCTTGCTCTATTTGGAGAGGCAGCACCACCCTGCGACAGGACAAGCCGCAATGTCGACCGAATCCCGCCCCGGCGAGATCGGTCGCAAGGTCCGGCTTACTGTCACGTCCGGTCTGCCTCTGGCGAAAGGACTGTAAATGGCAAGCAATGCCCCCGCCTTCGATGTCGGCGATTATGTTGTCTATCCCAAACACGGCGTTGGCCGGGTGATCGAACTTCAGAACGAAGAGATCGCCGGCATGCAGCTGGAACTCTACGTGCTCCGCTTCGAAAAGGAACGCATGACCCTGCGCGTCCCGGTGAACAAGGTCGAAGCGATCGGCATGCGCAAGCTGTCGAGCGACAAGACGCTCAAGGAAGCGATGGAAACGCTCAAGGGCAAACCCAAGGTCAAGCGCACCATGTGGTCGCGCCGCGCGCAGGAATATGAAGCGAAGATCAATTCGGGCGACCTGGTGTCGATCGCCGAAGTGACCCGCGACCTGTTCCGCCCCGAAGACCAGCCGGAACAGTCCTATTCCGAACGCCAGATCTTCGAAGCGGCCTCCAGCCGCCTCGCCCGCGAACTGGCGGCGATGGAAAAGACCGACGAGCCCGCCGCGCTGGGCAAGATCCTCGCAGTGCTGCGCGAACATGCGCCGCAATATTACGAGAACACCGAAGACGCCTGATCGACGGGCGACGTACGGTGATCGACAAGGGGCTGCCCGCAAGGGTGGCCCCTTTTGCCGTCCGCCTTGTTCCTCCCTGCTTGCCGTATTATATCAGCAATACGGTTTGAGGATAGATGCGGAGGAATTGGCATGTTGCACAAGATCATCAAAGGCGTCGCCCCGGTTGCGGCGGTCGTGCTGTCGATGGGCCTCGTCGCCTGCGACGGGGTGAACATCGAAATCAACGACAGCAAGGGTGTGCCGTTGTCGGAACTGGACCTTGCCGGCAAGACCCCCGGCGGGATCGTGCTCGCCGGGCCGGACGATGTCGTCGTGACCGATGGCGACAAGCTGGCGATCACCGTGGAAGGCGAGGCTGCCGACCATGTTCGCTTCACGCTCGATGACGATGCGCTGGGCATCATGCGCGAGAAGGGCAATTGGAGCGACAAGGGCAAGGCCATTGTCCGCGTCACCATGCCGACCCCGCATGAAATCACCATCGCCGGGTCGGGTACCGTCACCGCCCAGTCGCTGAAGGCATCGCCCAAGGGCAAGACCGGCGTGACCATTGCGGGCAGCGGCGACGCCAAGGTTGCGACGATCGACGCCGATACGCTCGATCTCACCATCGCCGGGTCGGGCACCTTTACCGGTGCCGGCGCCGCAAAGTCGCTGAAACTCACCGTCGCCGGCTCGGGCACGGCCGCGACCGAAGGGCTCAAGGTCGAGAAGGCAGAAGTGACGGTCGCCGGTTCGGGTAGCGCCGCCTTCGCCTCCGACGGCAAGGTCGAAGCGAACATCATGGGTTCGGGTGAAGTCAAGGTAGCGGGCAATGCCACCTGCACCGTCAAGTCGATGGGTTCGGGCAAGCTGACCTGCACCGGCGGCACGAGTGCCACGGCCGCTGACGCAGCGCCCGACGCACCGCAAGCACCGGAAGCCCCCGAAACGCCTCCGGCCCCCGAAGCTCCGGGCACGGGCGACTGATCCCGGCGGGTTCATCGACCCGCAACGCAAAACGGCCTATGCCGCGCATGGAAGGAATCTCCATGCGCGGCATTTCGCTCATCATCGCGCCGGTTCTGGCGCTGTCGCTGTCCGGCTGCTTGGCGAAAACCGCGCTGGATGTCGCCACCGCGCCGGTACGCGTGGCGGGCAAGGCGGTCGATGTAGCCACCACCAGCCAGTCCGAAGCCGATGAAAAGCGCGGGCGCGAAATCCGCAAGCGCGAGGAACGGCTCGGCAAGCTCGAACGCCAGTATGACAAGCAGCGTGCCGCATGCAGCAAGGGCGACGAGCGCGCCTGTGCCGACGCGCGCGACACCTATGACGAGATCCAGCAGATCCTGCCGACGATCCCGGCCGAACCCGACCGCCACCACTGACAGGCGCCGCTGAGCGCCGTTGCGCGTTTCAGGCTGCGGCGCGGCGCAGCCGGTCGTTGATCGCAGCGCCGATTCCCTCACTCGGGATCGGCGCCACCGCGATCCGCTCGCTGGATGAGGCGGCAGCGCGGTGCAGGCAGGCATAGAGCCGTGACGCCGCCTCGGCGAGATCGCCCGAATGCGACAGATTGCAGTCACAGGCACCGCTGCAGGAATCGGGGCCGAACCCGATCAGGAACTCGCCCGGTTCAGCTGCGACAGCATCGAGGCGCACCGGCTTGCCAGGCGAATAATGCTGTGCCAGCTGGCCCGGCGCCTCGATCGCCTGCCGCATGACGTCGCCCGGCGGGCCGAGCAACTCCGCCAGCTCGCCCGCGTCGATCGGGCCGTGACGCAGCAATTGCCAGCTGCCATCGTCGCGCAGGGCCACGATGGTCGATTCCAGCCCTGCCTCGCACGCCCCGCCATCCACCACCGCAGCGATCCGCCTGGCGAGGCCCTCCATGACATGTTCCGCGGAAGTCGGGCTGACCGCGCCGCTGCGATTGGCCGATGGCGCCGCGAGCGGCTCGCCCAGTTCGCGCAACAGCGCCTGCATCACCGGATGCGCCGGGCAGCGCAGGGCGACGGTCGGCAGGCCCGCCGTCACTGCCGGTGCGATGCCCGCCCCGTCGCGCAGTGGCAGCACCATGGTCAGCGGGCCGGGCCAGTAGCGCGCAGCCAGAGTGCGGGCGCGAGAATCGAAGACAGCGATCCGCTCGGCTTGCGCCGGCGAGGCGACATGCACGATCAGCGGATTGAAGTCCGGCCGGCCCTTCGCGCGGTAGATCTGCGCGACGGCAGCCTCGCTGCCGGCAGGGCCCGCCAGGCCGTAAACCGTCTCGGTCGGCACGGCGACCAGTTCGCCCGCTGCAAGCAGCGCACAGGCCCGCGCGATTCCCGCCGCATCGCTGCCCAGCAGTTCCGTAGCGTTCTTGTCGGCCATGGCGCGCCGCTATATCTGCAAGACTCGCAAAGCCAAGGAAATCCTGACCGAGGACGCCGCGCCATGTCGCAATTTACCCCTGCCACCGCTGACCAGTTGCTCGCCCTTACCGTCAACACGGGGATCGCCGAGCTGGCGCAGCACAGTCGCTTCGCCGCCGCGGAGGATGACATGGTGCAGGCGATCGTCGAAGGAATCGGTGCCTTCGCGGCGGGGGAATTCGCCCCGCTCAACCGCAAGGGCGACCTGGAAGGCGCGGTGTTGGCGGATGGGGTCGTCACCCTCCCCGATGGATTTGCCGAAGCCTACCGCGCCTATGTCGAACAGGGCTGGAACGCGATTTCCGGCGCGCCCGAATTCGGGGGGCAGGGCCTGCCCTTCGCGCTGGCCTGCAATGTGCTGGAAAATCTCGGCTCGGCCAACATGGCTTTCACCCTCCTGCCGATGTTGTCGGTCGGGGCGGTCGAGGCGCTCGACCACCATGGCAGCGAGGCGCAGAAGGCGATGTATTTGCCCAAGCTGGTGAGTGGCGAATGGTCGGGTACGATGAACCTGACCGAACCGCAGGCGGGCAGCGATGTCGGCGCGCTGCGCACCACCGCAACCCCTATCGAAGACGGCGAGCATGCCGGCAAGTTCCGCATCGCCGGGCAGAAGATCTTCATCACCTGGGGCGAGCATGAGCTGGCCGAGAACATCATCCACCTCGTCCTCGCCCGCCTGCCGGGCGCGCCCGAGGGCAGCCGGGGCATCTCGCTGTTCGTGGTGCCCAAATATTTCGTCATGGACGACGGCTCGCTGGGTGTGCGCAACGATCTTCGCTGCGCCAGCCTCGAACACAAGCTGGGAATCATGGCGTCGCCGACCTGTGTGATGAGCTATGGCGACAACGGCCAATGCATCGGCGAACTGGTGGGCGAACCGCATCGCGGGCTGGCGGCGATGTTCACGATGATGAATTCGGCGCGGATCAACGTCGGCAGCCAGGGCATCCAGGTGGCCGAACGCGCCATGCAGCAGGCGCTGACTTTCGCGAGCGAGCGCATCCAGTCTGCCCGCGCCGGATCGCCCGACAAGACCCCGGTGGCGATCATCGAACATCCCGACGTCCGGCGCATGGCGCTGCGCATGAAGGCGCTGACCGAAGGGATGCGCGCGCTCTATTATTACACCGCCGGACAGGTCGATCGCGGCCAGCTGGGCGACGAAGCCGCCGCGCGGCGCGCCGAAATCCTGGTGCCGCTGATGAAGGCATGGGCGACCGACATGGGCTGCGAAGTGGCCAGCATCGCGCTGCAGGTGCATGGCGGCATGGGCTTTATCGAGGAAACCGGCGCGGCCCAGCATTTCCGCGATGCGCGCATCGCGCCGATCTACGAAGGCACCAACGGCATCCAGGCCGCCGACCTCGTCACCCGCAAGCTTGGCCTCGGCAATGGCGATGATTTCGCCCGGCTGATGGCCGACATCGTCGCCGATAGCGAGGATGCGCCCGCCCTGCGCGCGCTGGCGGGCGATTGCGCGCAGCTGGCAGCCTGGATGCGCGAGGGTGCCAGCCTCGACGACCGGCTGGCGGGATCGGTCCCCTTCCTCACCATGTCCGCCGTCGCCGTGACCGGCTGGCAATTGCTGCGCCAGAAGCGCGCCGTGGCTGGCGGGGCGAGCCCGGCACAGGCAGCAACCAAGCCGGTGACGGTCGATTTCTTCCTGGCGCATGTCGTGCCCGAAGCGGCCGGGCTCAAATCCTCGGTCGCGGCCGGGGCGAGCCTGCTTTACACGCTTTCGGCGGAGCAATTGACCGGCTAGGGCTGCGGGCATGGCCGACCAGGGAGATCCGCTCGCCCGCATAGCCGACGCGCTCGATCGGCTTGCCCCGCCCCCGCCCGCGCAGGCGGACTGGCGGGCCTTCCCCGCCTATGTCTGGGATGGCCGCGCCGCGCGCGGTGTGGCGCGGATCGACGCGCCTGCTCTCGAACAATTGCGCGGGATCGACCAGCAGAAGGCGCGCGTCGCCGAAAATGTCCGCCGTTTGGCCAATGGCGTGGCCGCGCACGACATGCTGCTGTGGGGCGCGCGCGGCATGGGCAAGTCGGCGCTGGTGCGCTCGGCGGTGCTTGCCGCACAGGCGGACATGCCCGGCACGCTGGCGCTGGTGCAGGCAGGCGCCGGCGCATTCGACGCGCTGCCTGCGTTGTTTGCCCGACTGGGCGAGGTCGACCGGCGGTTCCTCGTCTTTATCGACGACCTCGGCTTTGCCGACGACGACACCACCGGACCCCGGCAGCTGCGCAGCTGGCTGGAAGGCGGGGTCGAGGCGCGGCCCGCCAATATTCGCCTCGCAGTCACCGCCAACCGCCGCGCGATCGTGGCGCGCCACATGGCCGAGCAGGACGACCCGATCAATCCGCGCGATGTAACCGACGACAAGCTGGCGCTGGCCGACCGCTTCGGCATAGCGCTGGGCTTCCACGTCGCCAGCCAGGACGTGTTCCTCGAAATCGTGGCGACCTATGCCGCGGCGCTGGGGCTGGACTTCGAGGAAAGCGAAGCGATCGAATGGGCCGCGCAGCGCGGCGCCCGCTCTGGCCGCAGCGCGTGGCAGTTCGTCACCGAACTGGCCGGGCGCGCCGGGGCCAGCGCCTGAGCGATCAGTTCACCGGTTCGACCCGCGCGTAATCCTCCGGGCCGAATGCCGCCTGGCTATCGCCATTGAGTTCGGTCCGCGGCGGCAGCGAGGTGCCGGTGAGCGGCTTCATCGCCTGGGCCGGGGCGGCACCGGGTGCGACCACCCGCCAAATGATCCCGGCGGTATCGTCGCTGACCAGCAGCGCGCCATCGCCAGCCCAGGCCACCCAGGTCGGCCGACCATGGGTCTTGCCGCCATCTTCGAGGAAGCCTGTCAGTAGCGGCACCGGCTTGCCCACCGGATTGCCGAGATCGTCGAAGGCGACATAGACCACGTCGTAGCCCGACGGCGGCTTGCGATTCCACGAACCGTGGCGCGCGATGATCGCGCCATGCGAGAACTTCTCGCCCAGCATGCTGCCGCCTTGGGTGAACACCAGCCCCAGCGCCGCGACATGCGGGCCGAGCGCGAATTCGGGCTTGCGGGCATATTCGGTGAGATAGGCCGGAACCGGCGCCTCGACCCGGCGATCGAATGTGTCGCCCCAATAGACCCACGGCCAGCCATATTGCGCGCCGACCGGGACATTGGTGAGGTAGTCGGGGACCAGATCGCCGCCGAGCATGTCGCGTTCGTTGACCGTGGTCCACAATTCGCCCGACATCGGGCTCCACGCAAGGCCATTGGGATTGCGCAGGCCCGAGGCGTAAAGTCGCTGTCGCTTCTTCGCGATGTCGTATTCCCAGATCGCGGCGCGCCCTTCCTCCTTGTCCATCCCGTTCTCGCCGATGTTCGACGAGGAACCGACCGCGACATAGATCTGCTTGCCATCGGGTGAGATGATGATGTTGCGCATCCAGTGGTTGCCGGCAGGCGGCAGGTCCATCAGCTTTTCCGGCGTGCCGGAAATTGCCATCTCGCCCGGCTGGTACTTGAAGGCGAGCAGCGCGTCGTGATCGGCTACGTAAAGTGTGCCATCGCGCCAGGCCATGCCCGAGGGCGAGGAGAGGTCGGAGCGCAGCACCTGCTTCACATCGGCCTTGCCGTCGCCATTGGCATCGCGCAGCAGCACGATCTGGTTGGGCGATGCGTCGCCCGCGCCAGCCTTGTCGAGGAAGGTGCGCATGAACCAGCCGGTGATCCCGCCCGGATCGCTCGCCGGCGGGCGGTTGGTCAGCGCAACCAGCACATCGCCATTGGGCAGCGTATAGACCACCCGCGGATGATCGAGCCCGTCGGCAAAGCGGGTCACCGCCAGCCCCTGCGCTGCGGCGGGCACCTGATCCGCGCCCCAGCCGACCGGATCGGCAATGCCCACGGTGGGGAAATTTTCGGGGCTGGGGTCGGCCAGCTTGGGATCGGTGCCGCTCACCTGGTCCATGGTCAGTTCGGCCGTCTGGCCCCTGGTCATGTACCAGCCGAACCCGGCCAGCAGCACGAGGATGACGAGGAGGGCGATGAGGATCTTGCGCAATGTGCTCATGACGAGCGATTTAGGCCCGCATCGCGCTTGCGGCAATGGCCGGAAGCGGTAGAGCCTGTGCGCCATGTTCGATTTCCGCCCCGATCCCGCACAGCCCAAGCCCGAAACCTATCGCCAGCTGTGTGACGCAGCCGATGCGCTGACCGCCGGTGAGCGCGACGCCGTGGCCAATATGGCCAATGTCGCGGCGCTGATGTGGGAATTCCTGCCCGAACTGAACTGGGCAGGCTTTTATCGCATGGACCGTTCTGTGTCGGGCGGCGAACTGGTGCTTGGCCCCTTCGCCGGGCGACCCGCCTGCATCCGCATCCCGCTGGGCAAGGGCGTGTGCGGGGCGGCGGCGGCCACCGGCGAGAGCCAGCTGGTCGAGGATGTCCACGCTTTCCCCGGCCATATCGCCTGCGATGCGGCGAGCCGCTCGGAGCTGGTAGTGCCGGTGATCCGCGATGGCGATGTGGTCGCGGTGATCGACCTCGACAGCCCGGCCCTCGCCCGGTTCGACGTGGAAGACCGCGCGGGGATCGAAGCGCTCGCCGCGCTGCTGTCCTCCCGTATCTGAGCGCGTTTCGCCCCGAAACGGGACAGGGCAAGCGCGAGGCTTGGGAAGCCGCGCCTTGCGATGGTAGATTTTCTGTTAACCGGGGATTCGGCCCGGATCGAACAGGGATTCTTCGCATGACCGCTCGCCACCTGCTTTGCCTTGCCAGTGCCGGAACCGCACTGGCCATCGCCAGCCCCGCCTATGCCCAGCCGGGGCCGGAAATGGGTTACGATGGCCCGGTCTATGAATATGCCCAGCCGATACCGGCTCCGGCACCGGTCCCACCGCAGGCAGATGCACCGCCCACGCCGGTGTTCACCAGCCAGCCGGTCGTCCAGCCCGTACCCGCGCCGCAACCCATGCCGGCGCAGGCGGGCGCCGACTACGAATATGAGTATGACTATGCCGGGCCTCCGCAGCCCCAGGGCCAGCCGCCGATGGCAGGCCCGCACCCTGGCATGGCTCATCCCGGCATGGCTCATCCCGGCATGGCTCATCCCGGCATGGCTCATCCGGCTATGGCGCACCCCTACCCCATGCAGGCCTATCCCGGCCAGCCGATGCCCTATCCGGGCGCGGCCCCGGCCGCCTATCCCGCACCGTCGTTCGACCGCGACGCCTGGCTCGACGATTGCGAGACCCGGCTGCACGGCAGCAAGGGCAAGAAGCGCGGCTCGATCATCGGCGGCCTGCTGGGCGCAATCGCCGGCGGGATCGCGGGCAATCGCATTTACGACAGCGAGCGGCTTGCCGGTACACTGATCGGTGCAGGAGCGGGCGGGATTCTCGGCGGCCTGATCGGCGGCTCGATCGGTTCCGCGGCAGGCAAGCATGGCGACCGCGAAGAATGCGCCGCCTATCTCGATCGCTACATGGCGCAATACCACACCGGCTATGGCTCTTACGGCTATGGTTACGGTTACCCGGCCTATGGCTACATGCTGGTGCCGGTAATGGTCGCCGTGCCCCAGCGTGCAGTGGTGCGCGAATATGTGACCGAGGAATATGTCACCGAAACCGTGTCGCGCCCGGCGCCGACCAAGACGGTGAAGATCATC
>JACXVD010000030.1 GCA_014763545.1 Sphingomonadales bacterium | reverse complement strand
GCCGCGATGCGCGCGGCGCGCACGCCGCCCGATCCCGCGCCGATGACGAACAGGTCGAAGTCGTATTGTGCCATGCGGGCCTCCGGTTATGCGGCAGTTCACGGGCGATATGGCGGCAGGTGGCGCACTTGCCAACCACCGCCATGCGATCCCTGCCGCCTATTCGGAGCCCGCAGGCCTGCGGTTACCCGCGCGGCGCGCCGTCGCGACCGCCACGGCGCTGCGCCGGGCGCTGGCCGCCATTGCCGCCGCCGTTGCCGCCCCGGTTCCCGCCGCGATCGCCACCCGGACGATTGTCCGGACCGCGCCGCTGGGCCTGATTGCGGCCATTGGCGTTGCGATTGCCGTCGCCGCGGTGGCCTTCGTTGCGGTGACCTTCGCTGCGCTGGCCTTCCCGACGCTGGCTTTCGCCACGCCGACCATCGCTGCGCTGCCCTTCGCGCCGTTCGCCGTCACGACCATGGGCCTGCTGGCGCTGACCATCGTTCCGCTGGCCGTCACGGCGCTGGCCATCATGCCGCTGCCGATCGTCGCGCTGGCCCTGCCCCTCACCATCGCGGCGCGGCTTGCCGGCGCGCGAAGGATGCTTGCGCTTGGGGTTGCTGCGGGCCTTGTCCTCGCCATCGGGGCGGGCGCCCCTGGGCACGACCTTGACCTTCTGGCGCGGCTGGCGCGGTTCCGGCTTGTCCGGTCCGATGCCTTCCACCACCGCGCGGAAATTATCCGGCAGCGGCAGGCGGCTCAGCTGAATGCCGGTCAGGCGCTGGATGTCGCGCAGGTAAGCGCGCTCGTCCTCGGCGCAGAAGCTGATCGCCACGCCATCCGCCCCGGCGCGCGCGGTGCGGCCGATGCGGTGAACATATTGTTCGGGCACATTGGGCAGTTCGTAATTGATCACATGGCTCACGCCCGGGATGTCGATCCCGCGTGCGGCGACATCGGTCGCTACCAGGATCGGCACGCGGCCGCTGCGGAATTCGGCCAGCGCCTTCTCGCGCTGCGGCTGGCTCTTGTTGCCGTGGATCGCATTGGCCGCGATCTTCGCCTGGCCCAGCTTGCGCACCACGCGGTCCGCCCCGTGCTTGGTACGGGTGAACACCAGCACCCGGTCCATCTCGCCCTCGACGGCATACTCGCCGCCCAGCACCATGTTGAGCAGCGCTTGCTTCTCGTCATACTGGACGAGGATGACATATTGTTCGACCCGCTCGGCCGTGGTCGCCTGCGGGGTGACCGAAACCTTCACCGGATCGCGCAGGTAACGCCCGGCCAGTTCGGCGATGGCCGGCGGCATGGTGGCGGAGAAGAACAGAGTCTGGCGGCGGTGCGGCAACAGGCCGACGATCCGCTTGAGCGCGTGGATGAAGCCGAGGTCGAGCATCTGGTCGGCTTCGTCGAGCACGAGGATTTCGACCCCGTCGAGCACCAGCACGCCTTGGTCGATCAAGTCGAGCAGGCGGCCCGGCGTCGCCACCAGGATATCGGTGCCGCGGGCCAGCTTCATCCGGTCCTTGTGGACCGAGGTTCCGCCGACCACGCTGGCGACGCTCATGCCCGAAAAGGCGGAATAATCGCGCGCCGACTGGGCGATCTGCCCGGCCAGCTCGCGGGTCGGGGCCAGCACCAGCATGCGGCAGCTGCGCCGCAGCGGCTGGTGATCGGATGCCGACAGCCGGTCGATCGAAGGCAGCATGAACGCCGCCGTCTTGCCGGTGCCGGTCTGCGCGATGCCCAGCAGGTCGCGCCCTTCCAGCACCGGCGGGATGGCCTGCAACTGGATCGGCGAGGGAGTTTCATAGCCCTTGTGCGCAAGGGCCTGGAGGACGGGCTTCGACAGCCCGAGTTGGTCGAATGACATGACAGTCGATACTCGCAATAATGCGTGGGCGCGCAGCCACATCGGCGCGCGCGCAAGCGGGTTTCCAAACGACCCGCGTGAAAAGGGAAGTTCTTTGAACAAAGCCCGGGTGCGGCCGCGGCGGTCAGTTTTCCGCCAGTTCACGCTACCATGGCGCCCGGATGTCGGCGCAAATGGGTGCGAAAGCCCAAAAAGTCAATCGAAACCGCGCCATTCGCAATTCGGCAAGGATTTCCGTTTAGCAAGACGACCATTGAAGGGATGCCAGCGCCGTGATCGAAGTCGAAGTCCAGAACGAAACCCACCAGAGCCAGACGCGCATGCGCTTTGCCGCGGTGCCGCGGATCGGAGAGGGCATTCGCCTGCGCGAACCCAACGGTTTCTGGGCATCCTACGACGTGCTCGACGTGTGGTACCAGCAGGCCGAATATGGCGAGATCTGGCTGCCATACCTCCATGTGCGGATGACCCCCAGCGACGGCAATGTCGGTTCGCACGACGAACCCGCCGCGGGCCAGCAGGAGTTCGTACCATTCAGGGCCTGATCAAGCGCACGCAGCCATCGCCGGGCCAGAATTCGGGCGCCCGCACGATCGGCACCATCAACGAACGCCCCGAAGCGCGGCCCGAACCGGTCGCGTCCGCGCAGCCGCGCCGCTGCATGATCGTGGACGACAGCCGGATGATCCGCAGCCTTTCGCGGCAGATCATCGGTGGCTTCGGCTACCAGATCAGCGAAGCCGAAAACGGCGAGGAAGCGCTCGCCCGGATCAAGGCCGAGGGCATGCCCGACCTGATCATGATCGACTGGAACATGCCGGTGATGACCGGGCTGCAATGCGTGAAGGCGCTGCGCGAGATTGCGGGCGAGACATGGCCCAAGATCGTGTTCTGCACCACCAATTCCGACGCCACCGACATCCACAAGGGGATCGAGGCAGGCGCGAGCGACTGGGTGCTCAAGCCGTTCGACAAACCTGCACTGCAGGCGAAGCTGGAGAAGATCGGGGCGATCTGACCTGTCGTGCGCTGACCATGACAATGCCCGCGTTATCGTGACAATTGCTGTCATGGCCGGCTGCTGCCCTTTACCGCCTCCCTGAACGCGCCCTAGCGTGGCAGGCGAATGGAGGGCCTGCCCGTGACACGCTTCGTTCGAACCGCCATTCTGCTCACCGCCCTGTCGCTGACCGGCACGCTTTCTGCGCAATCCGATATTTCGCTGGTCAGCGCCAAGGCCAAGGCGAATGCCGAGGCCTATATGGCCATCGCCGCCAAGTGCCTGAAATATCCCAAGGATGATCCGGCCGCATTCGGTGGCGTGTGCCGCGGCGCGCTCAACGATCTGCAAAATTACTACATGAGCGAACAGGGGCGCCCGGTTTCGCAATACGATCGCAATTTCGCCTATTACTTCCAGGGCTTTCTGAACCAGCAGGTGGCCTTCGCCTACAGCATGAGCGATGGCTATGTCGGCAGCGCGGCCTGCCAGTGGCTGTCAGAAGCGAAGCGGAGCTTCAACCAGATCGACCCCAATGGCTGGCCTGCGGCGAACCAGAATTCGATCCCCGGCGTCCAGGCATCGATGGACAAGGTCCTGACCAAGTGCCGCTGATCTTGCGGGGCTGACCCTCAGCCCAGCCCGGCCGCCTGTAACAGCGCAGTAGTGCTCGCGTCGAACTGCGCGTCGCCCGCTTCGATATCCTTGGCCATCTTCTTGCCCAGCTCGACCCCGAACTGGTCGAACGGGTTGATTTCCATCAGCACTGCATTGGCGAAGGTGCGGTGTTCGTGGAAGGCGATCAGCGCGCCGAGCGTGGCAGCGTCGAGATCGTCGCACAGTATGGTGGCACTCGGGCGGTCACCGGGGAAAGCGCGTGCCGGATCCTTGCCGTCAGCGCTCATGTTCCCGCCGGCCATCAGCGCCGCACCTTGCGCGAAGCAATTGGTGAGCAGGATCGCGTGATGCGCCGGGTCGAGATCGTCGCCCGGCGCGATGCTGGCGATGAAGTCCACCGGCACCAGATTGGTCCCCTGGTGCAGCAGCTGGAACACCGCATGCTGCGCATCGGTGCCCACCCCACCCCAGGTGATCGGCGCGGTCGGGCCATCGACGGGCGTGCCGTCCGCCTTCACCAGCTTGCCGTTCGATTCCATCTCGAGCTGCTGGAGATAGCTGGGGAACAGGGCGAAACGCTCGTCATAGGCGAACACCGCGCGCGTCTGGCAACCGCGCAGGCGGGTATAATACTGGTCGGCGAAGGCCGCGCGCAGGCACAGGTTCGCCCGCCCATCGGTGTCGCGGAAATGTTCGTCGACCAGTTGCGCACCGGCGAGCATCTGGCTGAATTCATCCCAGCCCACCGCCAGCGCCACCGGGAAGCCGATGCTGGACCACAGCGAATAGCGCCCGCCGACCGTTTCCGGGAACGGCAGCACACGCGATTCGTCGACCCCCCATTCCACCGCCTTGTCCGGGCTCGCGGTCAATGCGACGACCCGGCCAAAGGGATCGGACACGCCGCCCTCGCCCAGCCATTTGAGCGCGCTGGCGGCATTGGTCATGGTTTCGATCGTGGTGAATGTCTTCGAAGCGACCGCAACCATCGTGGTCGCCGGGTCGCAGGCTTTGAACGCGGCTTCCAGCGCGCAGCCGTCGATATTCGAGACCACATGGACATCGACCAGCGCAAGGTCGCGCGCCAGCGCATCGACCGCCAGTGCCGGGCCGAGCGCACTGCCGCCGATGCCGACATGGATCAGGTGCCTGACCTCGCCCAGCGCCCCGGCATGGATCGCCTCCACCAGCATGCGCATGCGTGCGTGCAGCGCCTCTGCCTCTTCGACCGACGCATCGCGCCCGACACCGCGTTGCGCAGTATGCTCCGCCGCGCGGCCTTCGGTGTTGTTGATCCGCTCACCCGACAGGAGCGCTGCACGCCGCCCGGCAAAGTCGCAGGCATCGGCCAGTGCCTCGAACCCCGACAGCACCGCCTCGTCGAGGTGGGTCTTGGACCAGTCGAAGGTGATCCCGCCGTCCTGCCATTCGATCCGGTCGCTCAGCTGCTCGACCCGCGCGGGCGCTTCGAACAATTCGGCAAGCGTCGGCTGAGGCAGCGCGCGCAGGTTTTCCCACGCGGCGGAAACGGGATCGTTCATCGAAAATCCTTTCCTGTTGGTCGGGTCAGCGACTAGGCACTAGCGCAATGAATGGGAAGCTTTCAGCATATGATTTTCCGCGCCTCCGCGTCGCGCGGAGACATTGCAGCCGCGTGACACTTGACGCATGCCTTCCACGGCAACACAGGACCGCCGCATGAGCGACACGACCCAGGACATCACCGCCCAGGACATCACCGCCCAGGACATGACAGCACAGCAGGCTGGCGCCGCCAGCGGCGCGCCGGATACGACGCCAGCCAAGCCGAAGAAGAAGGACGACGGCTTCTTCCTCTTTCTGATCAAGCTGGTGGCCGTGGTGCTGATCTTCCGCAGCTTCATCTTTGCGCCGTTTTCGATCCCCAGCGAAAGCATGCTGCCCGCGCTGGAGAACGGCGACTACCTGCTCGCCGCCAAATGGCCCTATGGCTATTCGAAATATTCGCTGCCGTTCGATGCCCCACTGATCCCCGGCCGGATTCTCTCGGGCCTGCCCGAACACGGCGATGTGGTGATCTTCAAGCATCCGGTCGACGGCAGCGACTACATCAAGCGCGCGATCGGCCTGCCCGGCGACACGATCGAAATGCGCAATGGCGAGTTGTTCATCAACGATGCCGCAGTGAAGAAGGAACGGATCGCCGACTTCGCCATCCCCGTCTCGCCCAACACCAGCTGCGCCTGGGGGGCGGCGATCGAGATGCAGCCCGACGGGTCGCGCGAATGCGTCTACGCCCGTTTCCGCGAAACGCTTCCCAGTGGGCGGACCTACAATGTGCTCGATTTCGGGCCCACTCCGCAGGACAATTTCGGCCCGATCGTGGTGCCCGATGGCCATATCTTCGTGATGGGCGACAATCGCGACAATTCGCAGGACAGTCGCTTCCCCGCGACCCCCGGCGGCGGCGTGGGCATGGTAGCCGAAGAGGATCTCGTCGGGCGCGCCACGGTGATCATGTGGTCGACCGACGGCGGTGCCGAATGGATCAAGCCGTGGACCTGGTTCACCGCCGCACGCTGGGGCCGGATCGGGTCGTCGCTTTGAACGGATTATCCCATTCGACACGCGACTGGTTGGCTGCGCTGGGCATCGAACCGCGCGACGATGCTCTGTGGCTGGAAGCGCTGACCCACGGCAGCTTCGGCGGTGAGGCGAATTACGAACGGCTCGAATTCCTCGGCGACCGGGTGCTGGGCCTGACCATCGCGGAATGGCTCTACGAACATACCGGGGCGCAGGAAGGCCGCCTGTCGCAGCGGCTCAACGCACTCGTCAGCCGTGACATGAACGCCGCCGTGGCGCGCGAGATCGGCCTGCCCGCGCATATCCGCATGGGCAAACAGGCCCGCGACGATGGCGGGGCCGAAAGCGACAACATCCTGGGCGACGTGATGGAATCGCTGCTCGGGGCAAGCTTCGTCGAACGCGGCTTCGAACCCACCCGCGCCCTGATCCGCACGATCTGGCGCGGCGCGATCGAAGGCGATGCAGGCCGCTCCAAACACCCCAAGAGCGCGCTGCAGGAGTGGGCCGCCGGCAATCGCCGCGCTATCCCCGAATATACGCTGGTCGACCGGTCTGGTCCCGACCATGCCAGCCGCTTCACCGTCAAGGTGAGCATTCACAAGGTCGGCGAAGCGGAAGCTACGGCCGGCAGCAAGGCCGAGGCGGAAAAACTCGCCGCGCAGAAATTCATGGAGACGTTCGGGTGACCGATAATACCACCCGTTGCGGCCTGGTGGCCGTACTCGGCGCCCCCAATGCGGGCAAATCGACACTGGTCAATGCGCTGGTCGGGCAGAAGGTCGCGATCACCAGCGCCAAGGCGCAGACCACGCGGGCGCGCATGCTGGGCATCGCCCTCGCCAAGTCCGATGGTGCCGACGTGCAGATGATCCTGGTCGATACGCCCGGCATTTTCGCGCCGCGGCGTCGGCTCGACCGGGCAATGGTCAGCGCCGCGTGGGAAGGCGCCGAAGCGGCCGATGCGGTGCTGCTGCTGGTCGATCCGGTCAAGCAGCGGCGGCACGAGCTCGAACCGCTGCTCGAAGCCTTGGCGAACCGGTCGGAACGCAAGATCCTGGTGCTCAACAAGGTCGATGTCGCCAAGAAGGAGCCGCTACTGGCGCTGGCGCAGGAACTCACCGCCAAGGTCGACTTCGCGGAGGTGTTCTTCGTCTCCGCGCTGACCGGCGACGGCGTGCCCGAGATGAAGGCCGCGCTCGCCGCGATGATGCCCGAGGGCGCTTGGCACTATCCCGAAGACCAGGTGAGCGACGCCAGCGAGCGCCTGCTGGCCTGCGAAGTCACCCGCGAGCAGCTGTATCGCCAGCTGCACGAAGAACTGCCCTATGACAGCGCGGTGCGGCCCGAAAGCTACCAGCAGCGGCCCGACGGCAGCGTCGAGATCCACCAGCAGATCGTCGTCACCCGCCCGAACCAGCGCGCCATCGTGCTGGGCAAGGGCGGCGCGAAGATCAAGGCGATCGGCGAGGCGGCGCGCAAGGAACTGGCCGAAATGCTGGGCGCCAAGGTCCATCTGTTCCTCCACGTCAAGGTCGAGGAAAACTGGGCCGAAAGCCGCGAAATCTTCGAGGAAATCGGGCTGGACTGGGTGCGATGAGCGAATATCCGGTCGTCCACGCCACGCTCGGGCACGAGCAGGTTGTGGCCGCCTCTGCCGAAGCGCGCGAACGGCTGGTCCCCAGCCCGCGCTTCTACCTCGTCCTGGTGGGGATATTCTTCGCCGTCGCGATCTATGGCGGCTTGGCGCTGGCGTTCCTGCTGGTGCAGCTCGTGCCGATGGACCTTGCCGTCTTCATCGGCCCGCCGCTGACGATAATCGTGCCGCTGGTGCTGGCCGTGCTCGGCCTGCAATGGGCCAACCGGCTCTACAACCGCTCGCACCGCAAGATGCTGGCCGAGGCCATGCGCGGCTACAAGGTGCCCGACGAGATCGAAGGGACCTACGAAATCCTGCCCGAAGGCCTGCGCCTGGTTACAGCGCGCGGCCTGTTCCAGCCCGCATGGTGCAGCATCGGCGAGGTGGTACCCGTCTCCGACGGCTGGGTGGTGACGAGCGATCTCGGCAGCTATTTCCTGCCCGGCATCGCGTTTGCGGGGGCCGAGCAGGAGGCGCAGTTCCTCGCCGGATTGCTCGCACATATGACGCCCGAGGCCGTACGCCGCAGCGCCGACGCCCGGCGCATTGCCGCGCAAACCGAGGACTAGCCCTCTCCCCAACCCGCCGCGACCGACGAACCTTCCGACAAAGCCTTGTGCCGCTCGGCATTGTCGCGCAGACTTGCGGCGAAGGAGACGCGACATGCGCTTGCTGCCTGCAATTGCCTGCATCGCCGGTCTGGGTGGTTGCGCGATGAATGAGGCCGATATGCCCCCTGCCCCGATCGCCGATTGCCCGGTTTCGGCCAGCCGCAACTGGCATGCCTGGGTCGACAAGATGCCTGGGCCGGGGGCGACGATGACGCTGAATATCAGTGGCGAGGTGGATATGCCCACGCCCGGCTATGCAGTCGTGCTCAAGGCTGGTCCGGCCGACCGCATGATGCCGCCGGGGCTGCGCTTCAAGCTCGAGGCCACCCCGCCCGATGGCATGGTAACACAGGTCATCACGCCGACGCAGGTCAGCTACCGCGAAGCCACGAGCTATGCAAAAATCCGCGAGATCCTGATCGGTTGCGGGGACGGCACACTGGCGACCATCCCCGACGTGACCATTACCGAGTAGCGAGCAACTGCCGGCATGTACTGGGCACCGGCTTGCCGGCAAAGCGGTTGGCGATCCACGCCAGCGCGGAACCGGCACTGTTGGCACCGCTCTTCGCGTGATCGCCGCCGGGCAGCGACTCATATTGCACTGCCCTGCCCCGGCGGCACAATTGGCGAGCAAATGCGGCGGTCACATCGGACGAAACCAGCGGATCGTCCACGCTCTGGGCCATGTAGACCGGGCCCCGAACACTGGCCGCGCTGGTGCTGTTGCGGCGTGCGATGCTCGCCCATGCCGGGTGGGCTGCCAGATCGGCCTTCTTCAATTCGTTACGCACCGACAGGATGCCCACGATCGTGCCGAGCTTGGGGCTGGCATCGAGCTTGATGCAATTGTTCCGCGCCAGCCGACCGACAACGCCGCGGTTCACGCTGCCGAACAGGTCGGCCAGCGGCGCGCCGAAGCGCTGCGACCAGCTGTAGGTGACGAAGGCCGTGAGCATGGCGCGCACGTTCTGGTCCTTGGCGGTGCGCAAATTCTCCAGCAGGTCGGTCGGCGGCGCGACCGCTGCCGTACCGACGAGGTTCAGCCCCTTGCCGTAGCGCCGCGCTTCGCTGGCGGTCCACAGCGCGGCGTGCCCGCCCTGCGATTCTCCCCACACGGCAAAATCCTTGCCCGCATAGGCACCGGGAATTTGCTGCGCGGCGCGTACCGCGTCGATCACCGAATGCGCGGCTTCCCGACCGATGAGGTAGCCATGCTGCATATCGCTGCCGAGCCCGGGATAATCGGGCGCGACAACGACATATCCAGCGGCGATCATCTCGCTCAGCCCCGGGGTGACCTGCCAGAAATCCGGACTGGTCGAGACTGCGCAATCCTGCGCCACGCCCGACGTGCCATGCGCCCAGGCGACGATCTTGCGCGCATCGCGCGGTGCGGCTTCGCGCGGCGCCACGATCATGCCGGTCACCTCGATCGGGCGATTGCTGTCGCTGCGCGTCCAGTAACGCACCCGCCACGCCTGCATCCCCGGTGGCGTATCGACCACGGGATCGGCGGAAACGAGCTCGCCGGTCGCCTGCGCCATCGCGACGCTGGCACTCGCAAGAAAGAACGCAGCGATCAATGATCGCAGGGCACACAAGACCATGGCGGATACCCCCCAGCCAAAGGATGCCGGGAAACCTACACCAGCGTTGCGTGGCGCTTAAGCCTTCTTTTTTGCGGCAGCCGGTTTTTTCTTGGCCGGTGCCTTCTTCTTCGCCGGTGCCTTCTTCTTCGCCGGTGCCTTGCGCCCCTTCTTGGCAGGTGGTCCCTTGGCTGCGCGCGCGTCGATCAGGGCGATCGCCTGTTCTTCGGTCACATCTTCGGGCTTTACATCCTTGGGGATGGTCGCATTGGTGGTGCCATCGGTGACATAGGGGCCATAGCGGCCCGGCATCACCTTGATCTCCGCACCGCTGGTCGGATGCGCACCGAGCGTCTTGATCGGTTCCGCCTTGGCCCTTGTGCCGCCACCCTTGCGGTTGGCGGCTTCGGCGAGCAGCGACACCGCAGCGTTCATCCCGGTTTCGAACACATCGCGCGTGCCGGCCAGCTTGGCATATTTCCCGTCATGCGCGAGATAGGGGCCATAGCGCCCGATGCTGGCGGTGATGACCTTGCCGGTTTCCGGGTGTTCGCCCACATCGCGCGGCAATTCGAGCAGCTTCACCGCCCAGTCGAGGTCGAAATCGGGCAAGTCCTTGGGGATGCTTGCCCGCTTGGCTTCCTTGCCCTCGCCCATCTGGACATAGGGGCCGAAACGCCCGGTCTTGCGGTGGATGTCCTCGCCGGTTTCGGGGTGCTTGCCCATCACTCCGTCGTCGCCCCCATCGCCGCCATCGGCATCGGGCTGCGCGAAACGGCGGGTGAACTTGCATTCGGGGTAGTTGGAGCAGGCGACGAACGCACCATAGCGCCCACCGCGCAGCGCCAGCCGCCCGCCTTCGCGGCCTTCCTGCTGGCACAGCGGGCAGGCGCGCGGATCGGACCCATCGACGCGGGGCGGGAACAGGTAGTCGGAGAGATATTCGTCGAGCACCTCGGTCACTTCCGAGGGCTTGCGCTCCATCACCTCGTCGGTCTTGGGCTTGAAGTCTTTCCAGAACTTGGCGAGCAGCGCCTTCCATTCCTCGCGCCCGCCGGACACGTCGTCGAGTTCCTCCTCCATGTCGGCGGTGAAATCATAGGCCACGTAGCGGTCGAAGAAGCGTTCGAGGAATGCTGTGAGCAATCGCCCCGATTCCTCTGCGAAGAAACGGTTTTTCTCCATCCGCACATAGGCGCGATCGCGCAGCGTCTGGATGGTCGAAGCATAGGTGGACGGGCGCCCGATGCCCAGTTCCTCCAGCCGCTTGACCAGCGAAGCTTCGGAAAAGCGCGGCGGCGGCTGGGTGAAATGCTGGTTCGCCTCGACCGCCTTCTTCGCCGGGCAATCGCCCTTGTGCATCACCGGCAACAGGCCGTCGTCGTCGCCGTCCTCATCCTGCTTCTGATCGCGCCCTTCCTCGTAAACCGCGAGGAAGCCGGGGAACTTCACCACCTGCCCGGTGGCGCGCAATTCGTGCTGCCCGGTGGCATCGCGCAGCGTCACCGTGGTCCGCTCCAGGCTGGCGCCCGCCATCTGGCTGGCCATCGCGCGCTTGAAGATCAGCTCGTACAGCTTGGCCTCGTCGCCCGACCCTGCCCGGTCGCGGTTGAAATCGGTCGGCCGGATCGCTTCGTGCGCTTCCTGCGCATTCTTCGCCTTGGTGCTGTAAAAGCGGGGTTTTTCGGGCAGGTAATGGCCCGAATAACGCTCGCTGATCGCCTTGCGACAGGCGGAGATCGCGCTGGGATCCATCTGCACCCCGTCGGTCCGCATATAGGTGATCGCGCCTGCTTCGTAGAGGTTCTGCGCCAGCCGCATGGTGTGGCTGGCCGAATAGCCGAGCTTGCGCGCAGCCTCCTGCTGCAGGGTCGAGGTAGTGAACGGCGGCGCCGGGTTGCGCTTGAGCGGCTTGGTTTCGATCTCCTCGACCGTGAAGCGCCCCGCTTCCACCGCCTGCTTCGCGGCATTGGCGCTGCCGGCATCGCCCAGCGTCAGCTTCTCCAGCTTCTTGCCGTCGAAGCGCACCAGCCGCGCATCGAAACCGGTCCCGTCATGCTCCAGCCGGGCGACGACCGACCAGTATTCCTCGGCCCGGAAGGCCTCGATCTCGCGTTCGCGTTCGACGATCAGGCGCAGCGCGACCGATTGCACGCGGCCCGCGCTCTTGGCACCCGGCAGCTTGCGCCACAGCACGGGCGAGAGGGTAAAGCCGAACAGGTAATCCAGCGCGCGGCGGGCAAGGTAAGCGTCGATCAGGTCGGTATCGAGCGCGCGCGGATGCGCCATCGCCTCGGTCACGGCGGGTTTGGTAATCGCGTTGAAGGTCACGCGGTCGACCGACTTGGGCAGCGCATTCCGCTTGGCCAGCAGTTCCTGCACGTGCCACGAAATCGCCTCGCCCTCGCGGTCGGGGTCGGTGGCGAGCACCAGCCGGTCGGCCTTCTTCGCCGCGTCGGCGATTTCCTTGAAGCGGCCCTGCTTGTCGCGATAAAGCTCCCAGTCCATTGCGAAATCCTCGTCCGGGCGGACGCTGCCGTCCTTGGGCGGCAGGTCGCGGACGTGGCCGTAGGATGCGAGGACCTTGAAGTCCTTGCCGAGGTATTTTTCGATGGTCTTCGCCTTGGCCGGCGATTCTACGATGACGAGTTGCATTGCGGTTGGAATTGCCCCTTACGCGTATACGTGTACGTACGCGCGAGGTTGGTGGGCCGACCGAAGGCTCGTCAAGGGGAAGCTGCGTGACCTGTTCAAGATTATTCCTGTCGGCACTCGCGCTCGCATCTTTGCCGGTCCCAGCGATGGCGGAGGGGCCGTCGCGCGAACTGGCCGCGCCTGCACAGCCGGGTTTCGTGGTCGCTTACGATGCGGCCAACGATACGCAGTCGATCCGCGAGGAGATTGCGCAGGGCGAAACGGTGCAGGACTGGTCGCGCATGGTGACGACGCAAAGCTTTCGCCTGCCCGGGCAGGTCACCCCGGCACAATTCGTCGAATTCTCGATGGCCCCGCTGCCGCAAAGCTGCCCCGGCGCGCAAATCAGCAAAATTGCGACGGCCAAGCGCGACGGGCTGGATGGCGCGACGGTAAACGTCGATTGCCCGCTGCTGCCCGAGACAGGCAAGCCCGAGAGCTTCTACCTGCTGGCGGTGCGCGACGGGGACTTCATCCTCGTCAAGCAGGCGGCTTTCCGCAGCAAGCGGACACCCGAGCTGGTCGGGTGGGCCGAAGCTGTGCTCGATTCCACCCATATCGCCCCGGCGAAATGATCCGCCGGGGCGCAGCGGTCGGCCTTACCGCTGGCCAGCCAGAGCTGCGGTGACCTGTTCGTTGGCGAGGCTGGCGGCCTTGGTTGCGCCTTCCTCGTAATTGCCGGGCTTGGCAGTGAATTCGAACTTGCGCGTCTTGCCGAAGCGCAATCCGCCCAGCCCGAACACTGCGGCCACACCGCCCGCGACATTGGCCGCTGCCTGCGTCGTCTTCTCGCCGCTGCTGCTGGCGTCGGCGACTTCGATGAAATCCCCATCGACCGAATAGGGCTGGCCCAGCACCAGCTCGTTGGTCTTGCCGTTCGGCCCGATTGCGGTGACCCGCGAGAAGCCCGGCACGACCGAAAGGTTGGCATTAACCTTGAGCCCGCCGAAGCTGAAGGCGCCGGGGCGCTTCTGGTCGGAAAAGTCGATCAGGTAGGTCGCGTCGATTGCCGCGACATTGGCCGATTTGGCCCAGCTGGCGACCTGGTAGCTGTTCTGCCCCGCGGTCATGTTCAGCCCCATGCTGCTCATCCCGCTGCCCTGGAAATCGCCCGCCAGCAGCACCTGGATCGGCAACTGGCTGGGTTTGTAGAACACCGCCTTGCCCTTGCTCTTCTTTTCCAGCGCGAGCTTGATTTCGACCGGGCTGTCCGCCCCCTTCACCTTGGCGAAGGCAGGATCGGAAAAGACGGTGGCGGGATCGACGACGGTAAAGCCGCGGGCCTCCAGCTGGGCGACGAAATCGGCATAGGCGGCATCGGCAATCGCCTGCATCATTTCAGGCGTCACGCCGACCAGCTCGCTCTTGGCCTTGGTGGTGCCGCCAAAGGCACCCATGAGGCCGCCGGTCGCGGCAGTGGCATCGACCGATTCGAAGATGAAGCCGACGTTGAAGGCCACCACGGCAACCTGCTGCGCGCCCTGCAGCGCACCCTTGTCCTTCACCTTGACCGGCGGCTGTTCCTTCGCTGACAGCGCCACCGGCTGGAACCCAAGCCCCGACAGGGCCAGCGCCAGCATCACGATCCTGACAATCCGTTTCATCGCAATCCCCCAAGCAGGCGGAAAATCCGCTGCCGGAAGATTAGCGGGTCACCGCCCCATCGGATCGCGACGAAGCCTGTCAGCGCGGTGACAATTGCCGTTAGGCGAACACCTCGCCCACAACATCCTGGTCGTTGCTGACCAGCGCATAGACCGCGACGGTGAAGGCGACCGACAAGACGCTGCCAACAGCATCGGCAAAGGCGCTGACCGCCCCGATCAAGATCCCTTCCGATCCGGTCGCCAAGCCGGTCGTCACCCCGAGCATGCCGGCGACAAAGCCATAGGCGATGACCAGCACCAACCCTGCCCCGAAAATCGGCCAGCTGTGGCCTTTGGTCGCTTCCCAGCTGGCAGACAGCGATTCGATCACCCCTTCGCGCGCGCCGATCAGGTAGCCGGTGGCGGCAGACCACCGGACCAGCAGCATGATACCCGGCACGATCAGCAGGATCAGGCCGAACACCACGCCGATGCCCATCAGGATCGACAAGCCGATATAGGCCCATATCCGGGTCTGCGTGTCGCGCAGCAGGCCCCGCGTTTCGAGCAGCTTGGCGATCAGGTAATAGCCGGCGACGATCGAAAGGATCGCTGTGACAAGCTGGAACAGCGCCGTGCCGATGCCGCGCGAGCCATCGACCATGAACCCGGTCGACACGCCCAGCTCCTGCGTACTTGCCACGCCGAAGATCGCCCCGATTGTGCCGAGCCCGCCCAGCAGCGCGATATAAACGAGGCACGCCATGGCCCCGTCGCTCACCGTCGAAAAGGTCGTGCCGATGATATTCGAAAAGCTGACATCTTTCTGCATTGCTGCCCCCTTGGCCCCGGTGCCGCGACAATCGCTGCCTGCCCCCAAGGAAGAGCGGAGCCAGCAGCAAGTCAAGCCCGCCGAAGAATGCCGCGGGCACGAACACCTGCCCGCACCGGGAACAGCCGCACACCCGGCGAGATATTACCCGGCAAGGCTTACGCGCCCCCCGGCATGGCGTTCGAGCCGCCCGGCGATTTCCAGTTCGAGCAGGCTGAGCTGTACGCTTGCCGCGCTCGCGCCGGACTGGCGGATCAGTTCGTCGATGGCGACGGGCGCCGTGGTCAACCGGCTGGCGATATCGGCCGGCTCGGCCTCGGCCAGATCCTCGCCCGCATCCCAGCCCGGCCCGAGTGGTTCGCGCAAGGTCGAGCGCGGCGTGCCGTCGAAACTGCCGAGCAATTCGACCACATCCTCCACCGATTGCACCAGCACCGCACCTTCGCGGATCAGCTGGTTGCAGCCTTGCGCGCGGGCATCGAGCGGGCTGCCGGGGATCGCCATCACCTCGCGCCCCGCCTCGCCCGCCAGCCGTGCGGTGATCAGCGACCCGCTCTTGGGGGCAGCCTCGACCACCAGCGTTCCCGCCGCCATCCCGGCGATGATGCGGTTGCGGCTGGGGAAATGGCTGCCGCGCGGTTCGGTGCCGGGGGGCTGCTCGGCGATCAGCAGGCCGCGCTGGGCGATCTGTTCCTGCAGGTCCGCGTGCTGCGGGGGATAGGCGATGTCGATCCCGCTGGCGATCACCCCGATAGTGGCCGGAAGCGCGCCGCCATGCGCTGCCCCGTCGATCCCGCGCGCAAGGCCGGAGACGACGCTATAGCCCGCCTCGGCAAGTCCGGCGGCGAACTCGCGCGCCAGCTTCACCGCTGCGGCAGAGGCATTGCGCGCGCCGACCATGGCGACGCAGGGCCGCGCTGCCAGCGATGCATCGCCGCGCACAGTCAGGATCGGCGGCGCGCCCTCGATCTGGGCGAGAAGCGCGGGATAGTCCGGCGAATCGTGGAACAGATAGCGCGCCCCGGCGCGGCGCACCTGCGAGATTTCCTCCGCGATCAGTTCGGGCCGGATCGCGCGATAGGCGCGCCCGCCGCGTGCGCCGAGTTCGGGCAAACCCTCGATCGCTGCCTGCGCACTGCCGAAGCGACGCAGCAAATGGGCATAGCTGACCGGCCCGATATTGGGGCTGCGCAGCAGGCGGATGCGCGCGAAGGCTTCCTCGCGCGTCAGGCTCATTTCTTGCTGCCGATCCGGGGTTCCTCGCCGCGCAGCAAGCGGGCGATATTGGCGCGGTGCTGCACGATCACGACCAGCATCACGCAGACCAGCGTCCATTCGACCTGAGGCAAGCCCAGCAACCATGCGACCACCGGGGCGGCGATGACCGTGACCAGCGACGATACGGACGAGATGCGGCTGATCGCCACCGTCGCCGCCCAGATCGCTGCGCAGATCAGCATCACCTGCCACGCCAGCGCCAGGCATACGCCGGCTGCGGTGGCAAAGCCCTTGCCCCCCTTGAACTTCAGCCAGACGGGGAAGCAATGGCCGACCACGGCGGCAATGGCGGCAATCCCTTCGGTGCCGGGCAGGAAATGCCGCGCCAGCAGCACAGCAGCGATCCCCTTGCCCGCATCGAGCAGCACCGTCGCCGCCGCCAGCCCCTTGCGCCCGGTGCGCAGCACATTGGTCGCCCCGATGCTGCCCGAACCGATCTTGCGCACATCGCCCGCGCCCGATGCGAGGGTCAGCAGCAGCCCGAAGGGGATCGACCCCAGGAAATAGCCAAATAGCGCCGCTGCCGCGATGCCCTGCCCGTCTGTCATCCGAAAGTCCCTTCCGCTTGCCCGCCAGCCTTAGGGCTTCGTCGGCGAATGCGGCAGGGGTAAAATGATCCATTTGCCCAGCGGACCAACAATAGGGGCAGGTACCAGCCGACCATACTTGGGCTGGCGGCAGGGCTCGACTATGGGGCAGGCATGGAACAGGCGATGGAGAACGCGGACAATGCCGCGCTTGCGGCGATCGCGCGACTGACCGAGCGCGAGAAGGATTGCCTGCGCCGCTGGCTGAGCCATGCCACGGCCAAGGAAATCGCGCTGGAACTCGGCATCTCGCCGCATGCGGTGGAAAAGCGGCTGAAGATGGCGCGGACCAAGCTCGGCGTCACCAGCTCGCGCGATGCGGCCCGGCTGCTGGCCGAGGCGGAGGGGTACGACCCGACCGCCCCCCACACGCCGGACCTCGCGATCGATCCTCCTCCGGGCAAGCAGCGGCGCACCAGATCGCTCATCCTAGGAGGAATTGCCGTGAGCCTGATTGTCGCCGCCCTTGTCATCGTTGCCAGCCAGACTGCGCAGGACATGCCGCAAGCTGCCGTCCCGCCCCGCCCCGGCGAGATCGTCACCGTTGTCGCCCAGCCGTTCGAGGCCATGGACACCGACGGCTCGGGCTATCTCGAGGGGCGCGAAGTTCCCTCGGTCGTGCGGGTCAGCGGCAGTGCGGAATACAAGGCCGATGCGCAGGGCACCACCAGCCTGGCGGGCGATGCGGTCGCCATATCGCCCTATCCCGACCGCGCCCGCTTCTACGCCGAAGCCGACACCGACGGGGACGGCAGGGTCTCGCCCGCCGAATATCGCGCGTGGGCCAAACCGCGCGCGGGCGGCGATAGCGCGATCCCCGGTTGACCCATCGGGCGGGATTGGCCATCCGCCCGCAATGGCCGATCCCGCCGCCCCCATCCTGATGTTCGATTCCGGTGTCGGCGGGCTTTCGGTGCTCGCCGAAGTCCGCAAGCTGCTGCCCGATGCGCCGGTCATCTATGCCGCCGACCACGCCGGACTGCCCTATGGCAGCAAGAGCGAGGCGCAGATCGCCGCGCGCGTCGCCGGATTGCTCGGCCGGATGAGCGAACGCTGGCGCCCGCGCCTTGCCTGCATCGCCTGCAACACCGCCAGCACCATCGCGCTGGGCATGGTGCGCGAAGTGCTCGAGATCCCGATTGTCGGCACCGTGCCCGCGGTGAAGCCCGCGGCCGCGCTGACGCGCACTGGCGTGATCGGGCTGCTCGGCACCGAAGCGACGATCCGGCAAGCCTATGTCGACAATCTCGAGGCGGAGTTCGCACAGGGCAAGATCCTGCTGCGCCAGGCGGCCCCGGCGCTGGTCGAAGCGGGCGAGGCCAAGCTGCGCGGGGAGCGGGTGGACATGGGCGCCATTCGCGCCGCCGTGGATGCGCTGCGCGCCCAGCCCGGCGGCGAGAGGATCGACGTGGTGGTGCTCGCCTGCACCCATTTCCCGCTGCTGCTGGAAGAATTGACGCAAGCGTTCGGCCCCGGCGTGCAATTCGTCGACGGCGCGGCAGGCATCGCCCGGCGGATCGCGACTCTCACCGCGGGGCAGCAGTTCGCCCGCGCCGTGCCCGACATGGCTGTGACCACCGGCGACATCGCCGCGCTGGAGGCATTGCGACCTTCTTTGGTACAATACGGGATCGCACAAATCAGGGAATTCTAATGTTTCGCGAATGTTGCGAATCGTTCGCAAAGATCGCGGTGGCAAAGCCCTGCCAAACCAAGTAAATCCGCGCCTTCTCCGGCCGGGCTGTCCGGCGACTCCTTGGGTTGGCGTGTGAACTACGACCAGATTTTCGACCAGGCGATCGACCGTCTCCATGCAGAAGGGCGTTACCGGGTCTTCATCGACATCCTGCGCAACAAGGGCATGTTCCCCAACGCGCGCTGCTTTGCCGGGCACAACGGGCCGAAGCCGGTCACCGTGTGGTGTTCGAACGACTATCTCGCGATGGGCCAGCATCCCAAGGTCATCGCCGCGATGGAAGAGGCGATGCACGATGTCGGCGCCGGTTCGGGCGGCACGCGCAATATCGGCGGCAACACGCATTACCACGTCGACCTCGAGGCCGAACTGGCCGACCTGCATGGCAAGGAAGGCGCGCTGCTGTTCACCAGCGGCTATGTCTCCAACGATGCCACGCTGTCGACGCTGGCCAAGCTGCTGCCCAATTGCGTGATCTTCTCCGACGAGCTGAACCACGCCAGCATGATCGCCGGCATCCGCAATTCGGGCGCCGAGAAGCGCGTGTTCCGCCACAATGACGTGGACCATCTCGAAGAGCTGCTGGCCGCCGAAGACATCGCGACGCCCAAGCTGATCGCGTTCGAAAGCGTCTATTCGATGGATGCGGACATCGCCCCGATCCACGCGATCTGCGACCTTGCCGAAAAATACAACGCGCTGACCTATATCGACGAGGTTCACGCGGTCGGCATGTATGGCGCGCGCGGCGGCGGCATTTCCGAACGCGACGAGGCGGCAGGCCGCATCGACATTATCGAAGGCACGCTGGGCAAGGCATTCGGCGTGATGGGCGGCTATATCGCGGCGGATCAGAAGATCATCGACTGCATCCGCTCCTACGCCCCCGGATTCATCTTCACCACCTCGCTCAGCCCGGTGCTGGTCGCCGGCGTATTGGCGAGCGTGCGGCACCTGAAGGAAAGCAGCGTCGAACGCGACGGGCAGCAGGCCGCCGCCGCCACGCTCAAGCAGATGTTCCGCGACGCGGGGCTGCCGGTGATGGATTCCACCACCCATATCGTCCCGCTCATGGTGGGCGATCCGGTGCGCGCGAAGAAGATCAGCGACATCCTGCTCGCCGAATACGGTGTCTATGTGCAGCCGATCAATTTCCCGACCGTGCCGCGCGGCACGGAGCGGCTGCGCTTCACCCCCGGCCCCGCCCATACCGAAGCGATGATGCGCGAGCTGACCGAGGCATTGGTCGAAATCTGGGACCGGCTGGAACTGGAACTGCGCCAGGCGGCCTGATCGCCGCCCGCGCACCCTTCCCGCGCCACCCCTTCCCGCGCCACCCCTTCCCGCGCAGGCACTCGCTTCCTAGATTGGCCCGCGATGGACCAGGGCCGATCCCTTCACTGGCGTGAGAACGCCCCCCTCTACGGTGTGCTCGCCGTGCTGGTTCTGGCCTTTGCCGGACTGATGCTGCTGGGCGCCACCCGTCCTGCTCCATCGCCCGCGAATACCGCAACACAGGCCACAGCCACGCCGCCGACGCCCCTGTCCGCCCTTCCCGCCACCGGTGAAGACGAGGCGGTGATCGCCAGCGCGCTCGATCCCGACGATGCGCAGGCGAAGAATGCAGCCGTGCCGTTTGTGGCCGATCGCCTCGCGCCGGCGCGCAGCTTCGTCTTCGCCGGCAATGCGGCAGATCGCAGCCGCGCGCTGGATTGCCTTGCACTGGCCGGGATGGCCGAAGCGGGCGACGATCCGGCCGGGCAGCGCGCGGTGATGCAGGTGGTGCTCAACCGCGTACGCCACCCGGCCTTTGCCAACACGATCTGCGGCGTGGTGTTCGAAGGATCGCAGCGGCCCACCGGTTGCCAGTTCAGCTTCACCTGCGACGGCTCGCTCGCCCGCCGCTATCCCGCTGCGATGCGCGCCGCCGCCATGGGCCGCGCGGAAGAGGCGCTGGGCGGGCGCGTCGACCCCACCGTCGGCACCGCCACCCATTTCCACGCCGACTATGTCTATCCGGTATGGAGCAGCCAGCTGGACAAGCTGGCGGTGGTCGGCCCGCACCTGTTCTTCGTCTGGCGCGGCTATTGGGGAACCGGGGCGGCGCTCAACCAGCGTTATCGCGGCGGCGAGCCTGACCCGCTGGGGCTCAGCACCGCCGCGCTCGCCATCGAACGCCCCGCCGACCTCGTTCCGTCCTTCGGCGAGAGCGGTCAGGCGGTGCGCACCATAACCGCCCCGCTGGCGAGCGAAGTGGCAAAAGGCGACACGTCCGCTGCCACATTGCCTGCCGGATCCAGCGCCCAGCCCGCGCCCGGGGTTCATCTCGTGATGCTGTCGGATGGCGACCGGCCTGCCGCGCTGATCGACAAGGCGCGCGCACTGTGCCCGGGATCGCGTTATTGCCAGGTCTATGGCTGGAGCGCGGGCGACGATATTCCCGCCAAGTTGCCGCTCAGCCCGGCGGCGCGCAGCACGCTGCGCTTCAGCTTCACCGCCGCGCGCGACGGCAATCCCGAAGTCGCCTATTTCGATTGCCGCCTGTGGCCCACCCCCGCGCCCGGGCAATGCCTGCCCCGCGCACGCCAGTAAGCTGCCACAGCCGGGATAGATTCGCCGAACCGCGCGTTGGCCGGGCATGAGCGACAGATTCATCGATTTCGGCAACGGCTTCCACTCGATCCGGGGCAGCCACAAGCTGGGCGGGCTGGTGGACGTGGGCACCCATTGTTCGCTGGTCGAACTGGCCAGCGGCGATTACGTCTTCCTCGACAGCTACACGCTGGACGATGCCATCCGCGCACAGGTGGACCGGGTGACCGATGGCGGGGCCAAGGTGCGCGCGATCATCAACCTCCATCCGTTCCACACGGTTCACTGCGCCTGGATGCATCGCGCGTTTCCCGAGGCGCGGCTCTACGGCACGGTGCGGCATCACCAGTATCTGGATGGCCTGCCGTGGCAGCCCGAGCCGGTGGAGAGCGAATTCTTCCCGCCGCTGTTCGCCGGACAGATCGAATTTTCGGTCCCGGCCGGGATCGACCTGGTATGTGCCGACCAGAATGTGCATTTCGGGTCGGTGCTGGCCTATCACCCGCCCAGCCAGACCATCCATGTCGACGATACGCTGTCGCGGATCGAAGCGCCCTTCCCGCTTTCGCTCGCCCCGATGGCCGGGCGGCTCGATTTCCACCCGACGCTGGGCAAGGCCTTGCGGCAGCAGGCCGGGGCCGCTGACGCCTTTCGCGAATGGGCGGTCGATCTCGCATTGCGCTGGCACGAGGCAGGCCGGATCGTCACGGCCCATAATTCCGCGCTCGACCTGTGGGGCGAACACTTGCCCGAAGTCATGGGTGAGGCACTGGGCCGCGCCAAGCCGGTGCTCGACCGGCATCGCGCGAAATTCGGCTAGCGGCTGCTCGGCGCGCGCGCAGCGATGCACGCGCGCCGGAATTGTCAGCGCAGGCTCACCACATTGTCGCTCTGGCGCGGGTCGATGCGGTCGCCGCGATAGAGGCTGGCCATCGGCTCGTCCGCGACATTCACCGCCACGGCATTGCCATAGCCGTTGAAGCCGGTCTTCATCGCCGAGCCATAGGCACCAAGCATGCCAATTTCGATGTAGTCACCGGCCTGGATGTCCGCCGGCAGCATGAAGGGGCCCTTCATGTAATCGGCATCGTCGCAGGTCGGGCCGTAGAAAGCGAATTCCTCGTCGGCGCCGTAGAGATCGTTCTCCAGCGCAGCGACCGGGAAACGCCAGGCAACATGCGCAGCATCGAACAGCGCGCCATAGGCACCGTCGTTGATGAACAGCTCTTCGCCGCGGCGCTTTTCGACGCGCACGATCATGGAGCTGTATTCGGCGCACAGCGCACGGCCCGGCTCGCACCACAGCTCGGCGTTGTAGGCGATCGGCAGCTTTTCGAAGTGGCGGTGGATGACCTCGAAATAGTCTTCCAGCGGCGGCGGCTCCATGCCCGGATAGACCGAGGGGAAGCCTCCGCCGACATCGACCATGTCGATCACCACGCTGGCGTCCGCAATCGCGGCGCGCACGCGTTCCAGCGCCTGCACATAGGCGAACGGCGTCATCGCCTGGCTGCCCACGTGGAAGCACACGCCCAGCCAGTCGGCATGCTGGCGCGCTTCCTGCAACAGCGGCCCGGCATCGGCCAGGTCGACACCGAACTTGGAGGCAAGGCTCAGCTCAGAATATTCGCTCGACACGCGCAGGCGCACGCACAGGCGCAGATCCTTCGCCGCCGTACCGTCTTCCGCGGCGGTGGCGCGGACGATCTTCTCCAGCTCCTCGACCGTGTCGAGGCTGAAGGTGCGCACGCCATGCGTGTGATAGGCTTCGGCAATCGCGCGCTCGGCCTTCACCGGGTGCATGAAGCACAGTTCCGCCTCGGGCAGCGCGGCGCGCACCAGGCGAACTTCGGTGATCGAGGCAACGTCGTAATGGGTAATCCCGTTGGCCCAGAGGATCTCGATGAGGTCGACCGAGGGATTCGCCTTCACGGCATAGAGCGACTTGCCCGGGAACTTCTGCGAAAAGAAGCGGGCAGCGCGCGCAGCGGCGTGCGGGCGATTGAGGATTACGGGCTCGTCCGGCGAAAGGTCGCGGACTACAGACCGAGCGTCAGGATAGATGTGCAACTCAAGGGACCCCCAAACGGTTAGTTTGAACGAGGCAGCCTTGCGGTTAGGAAGTCCCCTTGGGGCTGCGGAGGGGCGCTATATCGCCTGGAAGATGAATCGCAAGTGAAATTCGCACCCTCCGTCTTCAACCCCCGGCCCGGCGAAAAGTGCGCGGGCCGGGGTGAACGGAGCAAGCTTACTCGCTGCCGGTATCCTTACCCGTGGCGATGTCCATCGACAGCGGATAGACATCGAGCAGCACCTTCACGTTTTCGCGGATGTTGGCCATGGTGACCCCGTAGTCGAGCACCTGGTAACGGGTGAAGCCGAGCGTGCCGCCTTCGAAATCGACCCAGGTGTTCAGCGCGGCCTGCTGGATATTCGCCTTGGCCACGGTTTCATAAGTCACACCTTCGCTGAGGTCGTAGCGGACCTGCATCATGATGCCCTGGCAGCCCTTGACATCGCCAGCGTCGCAAGCGGTGCCGATCAGCAAATAGGTCACGCCGTTTTCGTCGGTCGCGCGCACGCTGCGTTCACCTTCGTCGCCGAACACGGCCGTTTCATCGACCGTGTGGCCGAGCGACTTGACGATGGCGACGAGGTCTTCGGTTTCGACCGACTTCTTCACCCGGTCAGGCACATAGCTCTGCGCCATTGCGGCCGGAGCCATCATCGGGCTCAACGACACCGCCAGGGCAGTGGCAGCTGCGAGGCGAAGCGTAACGTGCTTGATCATATATATTCCCCATCCAATAGGCCCCGGCTGGTCGATCCCTGACCGGCGATCCTTTGCTAATCCGACGCCTGACTCGCCTTTTCCCGCTTAACGCGCGATGAAGCGAGCCATACGTGCGTTAAAATGAAATCTTCGGCACCTGGTCGACCACACCCTTCTCGCTGTCGTCGAGCTGGTTGAAATCGGCGTGGCGGAAGCCGAAGGCGCCGGCGAACAGCACCGCCGGGAAACTTTCGATCCCCGCATTGAACCGCGCCACCGCCGCATTGAGCGCGCGGCGCGCGGCGGCCAGCTTGTCCTCGATATCGGCCAATTCGCCCTGCAGCTGCTGGAAATTGGCGCTCGCCTTGAGGTCGGGATAGGCCTCCCCCAGTGCCAGCACCCGGTCCAGCGCGAGCTTGAAGCCGGCCTCGTCACCCGAGGCGAGCGGGCCTTGCGCGGCCTTGTTGCGCGCTTCGATCACCGCTTCGAGCGTGCCGCTTTCATGCGCGGCATAGCCTTTCACGGATTCGACCAGATTCGGCACCAGATCGTGCCGCTGGCGCAATTGCGCGTCGATATCGGCCACGCCTTGCCGCACCGTCTGCCGCAACGAGACGAGCCGGTTGTAGATGCTCACCACCATCAGCAGCAGCACCACAATGACGATACCGACAATCACCAGCGCCATGATGTCCCCCCTGGAAACCACCCGCGCCTGCGGGTGCCCCTCCTCACCATTTTGCGCAATTCGGCGCCAATGACAATTGCTGTCACGTGCAATCGCGCTATTTCCGAAGCGGGGGCCTTGGCGCTATCAGGCGCGGCACGGGGGAATTGCGATGATCGAGAATCTCGATGCCGACCGGCTGATGGCGGGCCCGCTCGGCCAATGGCTGGAGCAGCAGGCCAGCGCACGGGACGAGGCGCGCAAGGCATCGAACGGCCGCTTTGCGATCGCCCTCCCCGCATTGCTCGCCCTGCTTGTCCTCGGGCTGGTAACCGGCCTGCTGAGCATCGGCTTCAGCGGTTTCGTCTATATGGCCATCGCCATGTTCGCCATGGTGTGGGCGTACAAGCCGCGCGCCGATGCGGTGCAGCGGGTCAAGGTCGGCATCAACGATGCCATCGCGCAGGCGGTCGGCATTTCCTACACCGCCACCGGCGAAGGCGGCGAGTGCTACGAGCGCTGCAAGAGCTTCGGCATGTTCCCCGGTCACAACAAGCGCGCGTTCGAGGATTTCTGGACCGGTGAGGTCGCCGGGCACAGTTTCCGCCTGTTCGAGGC
This sequence comes from Sphingomonadales bacterium, assembly GCA_014763545.1. Lineage (GTDB taxonomy): Bacteria > Pseudomonadota > Alphaproteobacteria > Sphingomonadales > Sphingomonadaceae > JACXVD01. Next base: position 8,931 of record JACXVD010000030.1, on the reverse strand, counting down.
GCATCTCGAGCAGGAAAACAGGGACAGCGACGGCGGCAGCAGCACGAAGACGGTATTCCGCGGCCCGATCCTGGCCTTCGGCTTTGCCCGGCGGTTCCACGGCACGACGCTGGTGGTGCGCGACCTGCAGTTCAAGCGTTTCCTCGGGCTCGGCGGGCAGAAGGAGACGATCAAGCTCGACGGGCGGAAGCTCGATGCCGTGGCGCTGGTCGACCCCGATTTCGAGGATATTTTCGACGTCTATTCGGACGACCAGGTGGAAGCGCGCTATCTCGTCCACCCCGCCTACTGCGAGCGGCTGGTGGAGGTCGAGCGCGCCTTTGCGGGCAAGAAATTGCACGCGCTGTTCAGCGGCGGCGAGCTGACGGTGGTGCTGGAATCCGACAATCTGTTCGAAAGCGGCGGAATGGACGCATCGCAGGATCGTGCGAAGCTGGTGCAGACGATCGGCCAGTTCAGCGCGCTGGCGCGGCTCGCCAGCACCCTCAACGAAGCGCCGCGCTAGCGGGGCTGCACCGATCTGTGCGCAGGCCCGCAGGCTTGATCAGCTCAGCCGGTCGCGGAAGGTTTCGTAGCCGAAGCTTTTGACCATCTCCAACTGGTCGGTGTCGCTGTCCCACAGCCAGATGCTGGGCAGCTGCACGCCGTTGAACGTGTTGGTCTTGACCATCGAATAATGCGCCTGGTCGAGGAAGGCGAAGCGTTCGCCCGGCTGGCAGGGCATCGGCAAGGCATAATCGCCGATGATGTCGCCCGCGAGGCATGACGGGCCGCCCAGGCGCACAGGCTCGCCCTCTCCCCGTTCCTCGCGCAACATGGCGGGGCGATAGGGTGCTTCGATCACATCGGGCATGTGGCACGTGGCGGAAATGTCGGTGATCGCCACCGGCACCCCGTTCCACCCGGTATCGAGGATCGTCCCCACGAGGATCCCGGCGTCGAGCGCCACCGCCTCGCCCGGTTCGAGGTAGATTTCCGCGCCCGTGTCGTCCTTCGCATCGCGCAGGAATTCGACCAGTTCCTCGCGCTGGTAGTCGGCCCGGGTGATATGGTGGCCGCCGCCCATGTTGATCCATTTGAGCTGGCCGAACCACGGCTCGATCGCGTCGAACACCCTGTCCCAGGTCTGCTGCAGCGGCGCGAGATCCTGCTCGCACAGATTATGGAAATGGATCCCGTCGACCATGTCCATGACTTCCTCGGTCAGCTGGTCGAGCGGGAAGCCCAAGCGGCTACCGGGGCTGGACGGGTCGTAGCGCGGCACCTCGCCGGTCGGGACTTGCGGGTTGATCCGCAAGCCGATGTCGAAATCCTGCCCGGCTGCGCGCGCTGCTTCGATCACCGGCGCAAAGCGCGTGAGCTGGCCCGGGGAGTTGAAGATCACATGGTCCGACAGGCGGCAGACCTCGGCCAGGTCCTCTGGCTTGTAGGCGGCGCAATAGGTCGCGATCTCGCCATCGTAGAATTCACTCGCGAGCCGCGCTTCCCACAGTCCCGAAGTGCAAACCCCGTCGAGATATTCGCCGATGATCGGCGCGGTCACCCACATGGAAAACGCCTTGAGCGCGGCCAGCACCTTGATGTCCGCAGCATCGCGAATGTCGGCCAACACCTGGCAGTTGGCGCGCAATTTTGCCGCATCGACCACGAAGGCCGGGCTGTCGACGCGATTGAGATCGAAATGGGCAAAGGCCCCCGGATCGCCGGCTTTGGTTTCCATGACTATTTCTGTGCCCTTGTTGGTTTCTCGCAGAGACGCGGAGGAAAGAGAGACGCAAAGAAGCTAGCGCGAGTTGTAATCGTTTGCGACGCGGCGAATGCCGTCCTTCATGGTGCCGTGGGAGAAATTGAGGAGCAGCCCGACGGGCTGCCTGAGAAGCCGGAGATAAGTCAAAAGCTGACGGATGTGGGTTTGCGACAGACGTTCGACGGCCTTGATTTCGAGGACGAGCCTGCTTTCGACCAGAATATCGACACGAAAGGCCGGATCGTAGATTTCGCCGTCGATTTCCACCGGCACCGGGACTTGTCGCGCCACTTTCAGCCCACGCTTTTGAAGCCGTCCCGCGAGGACGGCTTCGTAAACATTCTCGAACAATCCCGGGCCAAGCTCGCGGTGAAGGGCGATGCACTCGTCGACCACCACTCCCGACAGCTCGTCGATCTCCATCAGGCGTCCTTCTCGCTGTCGCTCTTTCCTCCGCGTCTCTGCGAGAACCAGAAACTCAAAACTCCACCGGCCCGTCCAACTCTTCCACGGTCCACGGCAGCCCGTGCTGGTTGAGCATATCCATGAAGGGATCGGGGTCCATTTGCTCCATGTTGAACACGCCTTCGCCGCTCCAGATGCCCTGCACCACCATGGCGCTGCCGATCATCGCGGGGACGCCGGTGGTGTAGCTGACCGCCTGGTTGCCGGTTTCTTCGTAGGCGGCCTCGTGCGAACAGATGTTCTTGATGTAGAACGTCTTCTCGCCCGACCCGTCGAGCGCTTCGCCGGTGGCGATGCAGCCGATATTGGTGTTGCCGTGGGTCGTTTCGCCCAGCGTTTCCGGCTTGGGCAGCACGGCGGCGAGGAACTGCAGCGGGATGATGTCCTTGCCCTGGTACTTGATCGGCTCGATGCTGGTCATGCCGACATTCTGCAGCACGGTAAGGTGGGTGATATAGGCATCGCCGAAGGTCATCCAGAAGCGCGCGCGTTCCATCTCCGGGTTGAACTTCGCGAGGCTTTCCAGCTCCTCGTGATACATCATGTACATGTTCTTCGGGCCGACCGCCTCGAAGTCGAATTCGACCTTCTTGCCCATCGCCGGGGTTTCGACGAATTCGCCATTCTCCCAGTGGCGCGCGGGCGCGGTGACTTCGCGGATATTGATTTCCGGGTTGAAGTTGGTCGCGAAGTGCTGGCCGTGGTCACCGCCGTTGCAATCGAGGATGTCGAGCGTGCGGATGGTCTTCAGCTTGTGCTTCTTGAGCCACATGGTGAAGACGCTGGTCACACCCGGATCGAAACCCGAGCCAAGCAGCGCCATGATCCCGGCCGCCTTGAACCGGTCGTGATAGGCCCACTGCCAGCTGTATTCGAACTTCGCCTCGTCCTTCGGTTCGTAATTCGCCGTGTCGAGATAGTTCACGCCCGCTTCGAGGCAGGCGTCCATGATCGGCAGGTCCTGGTACGGCAGCGCGAGGTTGACCACGAGGCTGGGCTTCACCTGGCGGATGAGGTTGACCATCGCGGGCACTTCTTCGGCGTCGATCGAATAGGTCGCAACCGTCTGCCCGGTGCGCTGCATCACGCTGGCGGCGATGGCATCGCATTTGCTCTTGGTGCGGCTGGCAAGGTGGATATCGCTGAAAATATCGGCGTTCATCGCCATCTTGTGGACGCACACCGAACTGACGCCGCCGGCACCGATTACCAGAACTGTCGACATGGCAAAGTAACTCCTGAAACGAATCTTTGGGCGCTTCCTAGTCGAATGCACGGCCTGCGCCAAACGATCCGGCGCGTGGTCATTTCCTACTCCGGACAATTCGGGCATGAGGCGCGGATGAAGCCCGCCAACCGCCCCGCCCGCCCCCTTCGCAGGCGTCCGTCGCGCCCCTTCCGCACCGGGGCGGCTTTTTCTGCCCAGGACTGTGTAACATGCGGTCCATGTCTCCCGGCCAACCGCAGAAATGCGTGGGAACGCGCGGCATGAGCGAACAGCGCTCCCCGACCCGCGACGGCGTGCTGCGCGCTGCGGCAAAGATCGCGGGAATCCTCCCGCCGACGCCGCTGCTGCCGTTCGAGGTGGACGGGACCCGGCTGTGGGCGAAGGCCGAATGCCTGCAACCGATCGGTGCGTTCAAGATCCGCGGCGGCTGGCACCGGCTGAGCGACCTGAGCGATGCTGAGAAAGCGCGCGGCGTGGTCGCCGTATCCAGCGGCAACCACGCACAAGGCGTGGCCTGGGCCGCCCGCCGGCTGGGCATCGCGGCTACCATCGTGATGCCGCGCGACGCCCCGCAGGTGAAGCTGGATGCAACCCGCGCGCTGGGGGCGGAGATCGTCCTCTACGAGCGCCCCGGCGAGGACCGCGACGAAGTTGCCGCGCGGCTGATTGCGGCGAATGGCGCCGTGCTGGTCCATGCCTTCGCCGATCCGTGGGTGATCGAAGGCCAGGGCAGCATGGGGGTGGAAATCGCGCAGCAACTCGGCCGCGAACCGGTGCGGATCGTCGCCCCTTGCGGCGGCGGCGGGCTGGCGGCGGGGCTGTCGCTCGCCTGCCCGGGCTCGGCCATCGTCCCGGTGGAGCCGGTCGGGTGGGATATGGTCAGGCAATCGCTTGTCGCCGGTGCAATCGTGCGCGCGGCAGCCGATGCGCCCAGGACGATCTGCGATGCGTTGCAACCTGTTGCCACCGCGCCGATCAACCTTGGCGTGCTGGCCGGGCGCAGCGAAGCGGGCCTGGCGGTGACCGACGACGAGGTGCGCACCGCCCAGCGCTTCGCCTTCGACCGGTTGCGACTGGTGGTGGAACCGGGCGGCGCGGCGGCGCTGGCGGCGGTGCTGGCGGGCAAGGTGCCGCGCGAGCAAGGCACGGTGGTGGTGCTGAGTGGCGGCAATGTCGATCCCGCCGCCTATGCGGAGACGATCGCGAACCGCGCCTAGCTGTGGAAACCGTCACCGTGCGGTCACGCAAGCGCCGTAACCGGCCAGCGAAACCGTCAGGGAATCGCAGCAATGGCAACCAATCCCGCGCAAATCATCGATCGTTCCGTCGTCCGCCGCGAGGCGAAAGCGAAGGACAAGCTGCTCGACAAGGCTTTCGCCTTTGCCTTCAAGGGGCTGGTCTACGCCCAGATCTGGGAAGACCCGGTGGTCGACATGGAAGGGTTGCAAATCCGCCCCGACAGCCGCGTGGTGACCATCGCCAGCGGCAGCTGCAACGTGCTGAGCTACCTGACCGCCGACCCGGCGGAGATCATCGCGGTGGACCTCAACCGCGCGCACATCGCGCTGGGCAGGCTCAAGCTGGCGGCAGCGCAGCACCTGCCGAGCTACGAACGCTTCCGCCGCTTCTTCGGCGATGCCGATCACAAGGAGAACGTGGCGCTCTATCGCACCCAGATCGCGCCGCATCTCGATGCCGAAAGCCGTCGCTACTGGGAACGCCGCGACCTGTCGGGCCGCCGCCGGATCGCGCATTTCACCCGTGGCATCTACCGGCAGGGGCTGCTGGGCAATTTCATCGGCCTCGCGCATCTGATGGCGAAGCTCTACCGCATCGACCTGCGGGCGATCCTCGACGCGCCGACGCTGGAGGACCAGCGGATCGCCTTCGAGACGAAGCTGGCGCCGGTGTTCGACCGCCGCTTCATCCGTTGGCTGACCGACCAGCCCGCCTCGCTGTTCGGCCTCGGCATTCCCCCGGCGCAATTCGATCACCTGGCGGGCGACGAGAAGATGGCCGAAGTGCTGCGCCGCCGGCTCGAAAAGCTCGCCTGCGATTTCTCCGTCTCGGACAATTACTTCGCCTGGCAGGCGTTCGGGCGCGGTTACGGCAAGGGCGAACACGCTCCCGTCCCGCCCTATCTCGAACGCCGCCATTACGAGGCGGTGCGCGACCGTGCGAACCGGGTGAGCGTGCGCCGGGCCAATTACACCGAGTTCCTCAAGGGCGAACCGGATGCCAGCCTCGACCGCTACATCCTGCTCGATGCGCAGGACTGGATGGACGATACGCAGCTCACCGAATTGTGGTGCGAGATTACCCGCACCGCCCGCCCCGGCGCGCGTGTGCTGTTCCGCACGGCTGCCGAACCCAGCCTGCTGCCGGGCCGGGTGCCTGCCGCCTTGCTGTCGCGCTGGGCCTATCACGCCGAATTGTCGCGCGACCTGACGCGGCGCGATCGCTCGTCGATCTATGGCGGGGTGCATCTCTACGAGCTGTGCCGGTGACCGGCGCCGCCCACCGATCGCAGGACCATGCCGCGCTGATGGACCGCGTCTATCGCGGGCAACGGCACATCTACGACCTGACGCGCAAATACTACCTGTTCGGACGCGACCGTCTGGTGGCGGGACTTGCCTGCCAGCCGGGCGACAGCGTGCTGGAAATGGCTTGCGGGACCGGGCGAAACCTCGAACTGGTCGGCAAGCGCTGGCCCGGCGTGCGCCGCTTCGGCTTCGACATCTCGCGCGAGATGCTCAAGAATGCGGGCGAGCGGTTCGATGGCACGGTGCGTCTGGCACAGGCCGATGCGACCCGGTTCGATCCGCAGGCGCTGTTCGGCCAGCCCGGTTTCGATCGCATCATCCTGTCGTATTCGCTCTCGATGATTCCGGACTGGCGCGCTGCACTGGTGGCGGGCACGGCGGCGCTGAATTCCGGTGGTTCGCTGCATGTGGTCGATTTCGGCGACCTTGGCGGCATGCCCGGCTTCGCCGCTACTGCGCTGCGGGCGTGGCTGCGCAAGTTCCATGTCGAACCGCGCGACGATTTATGCCGCGCTGCCGAGACGCTGGCGGCGGAGCGCGGTCTATCCTGCCGCTTCACGCGTGGCCCGCTCGGCTACTTCCAGATGGTCGTCGTTACCCGGCAATAGGTTGCAATTGACAATCGTTTGCACTGCGCGCAGGTTCCCGCCCGAGAGGGTTAGGGGAGAAGACAATGCTCGCAAAAATGCTCGCACCGGCGGCCGTGCTGGTGGTCTGGTCGCTCGTCATGCTGACGTGGATGGCGGCAACCCGCCTGCCCGCGCTGGCGAAATCGGGTGCCATGAAAGATGCCAAGCCCGGTGGGCGCGGACAGGATCTCGACGGGGTGCTGCCCGACACTCTCCAGTGGAAGGCGCATAATTACAACCATCTGATGGAACAGCCGACCATCTTCTATGCGACGGTGGTGATCATCGCGCTGATGGGCGCGGCGGCGGCAGACATCTGGGCGGCATGGATCTATGTCGCGCTGCGCATCGTCCATTCGCTCTACCAGGCGACCGTCAATATCGTGCCGACCCGGCTGATGATCTTTTCCGCATCGTCGCTGGCGCTCCTCTACCTCGCGGTGCGCGCGGTGATGCTGACGCTGTTCGCCAATCCGGGGATCGTCGCATGATCGGTATGGATATCCTCAAGCCGGTGGTGGTTCTCGCCGCGTGGACCATGGTGATGTGGGTGTGGATGTATGCCACCCGCATCCCGGCGATGAACCGCGCCAAGGTCGATCCCGACAGACTGGTGCAGGACCCGGACGCATCGCTGGACAAGCAGCTGCCACCGCAGGTCCAGTGGAAGGCGCATAATTACAACCACCTGCATGAAGCGCCGACAGTCTTCTATGCCGTAGCGATCACGCTGGCGATCATCGGCCAGGGCGACGGGATGAACGCCTGGATCGCCTGGGCCTATGTCGCACTGCGCATTGCGCATTCGCTGGTGCAGGCGACGGTCAACAAGGTGATTGTGCGCTTCGCGATCTTCACCCTGTCCAGCCTCGCGCTGATGGCGCTGGTGCTGCACGCGGCAATCGCACTGTTCCACTGATTGCCCGGTGGCGGGCGGCGGGATTTACTCCGCCGCCTGCGCCTCGCGCAGTGCGTGATCGCGCGCCGCAAGGAAGCGTTCGGCATCGAGCGCCGCCATGCAGCCAGTGCCAGCCGCCGTCACCGCTTGACGATAGGTGTGATCCATCACGTCCCCGCACGCGAACACGCCCGGGATCGCGGTCTTCGGCGTTCCCGGTTCGACCATCAGATAGCCGCCCGCATCGGTCGGCAGCTTGTCCTTGAACAATTCGGTCGAGGGTGCGTGCCCGATCGCGACGAAGGCGCCATCGACTTCCAGCGTGCTCCGTTCGCCGGTCACCGTATCGACCAGTTCGAGATGGCCCAGCGTTCCATCCGGGCCAGCGACGAACGATTCCACCGCCTTGTTCCACAGCACTGAAATCTTTTCATTCGCGAACAGGCGGTCCTGCAGGATCTTCTCGCTACGCAGCTCGTCGCGGCGGTGGATCAGCGTGACGTCGTGCGAATGGTTGGTGAGGTAGAGTGCTTCTTCCACCGCGGTATTGCCGCCGCCGATCACGGCCACTTTCTTGCCGCGATAGAAGAAACCGTCGCAGGTCGCGCAGGCCGACACGCCCTTGCCGCCGAGTTCCTGTTCACCCGGAACGCCCAGCCATTTGGCCTGCGCACCGGTGGCAATCACCAGCACATCACCGACATAATCGTCGCCGCTGTCGCCCTTCGCAGTGAAGGGCGACCCACTGGCCAGATCGACATCGGTGATCGTGTCCCACATCATCCGCGTGCCGACATGTTCGGCCTGCGCCTGCATTTCCTGCATCAACCAGGGGCCCTGGATGACATCGCGAAAGCCGGGATAATTCTCGACATCGGTGGTGATGGTCAGCTGCCCGCCGGGCTGCAGGCCTTGGACCACGATCGGCTCCATCCCCGCGCGCGCGCCGTAAATGGCGGCGGAAAGCCCGGCCGGGCCGGAACCGATGATCAGCATGCGGGTGGTATGGGTGGTCATGGAATCGCCTTTTCTTGCAGGGCTGGAGATATCTATTCGACCAGCGCCGACTTCAAGGCCTCACGCAAGGAACTGTCCACACCCAGCATGTCTTCCAGATAGGCGTCCACACTGCCCTGTTCTTCCGCCATGCGCTGGAAGGCCGCGCCGAGAAATGCCTCGTCGGTACCGAGCAGGACCTTCAGCGCATCGCCGCTCGCCATATGCCGTCGCTTGCTGAAATGCGCCTGCGACTGGCGCAGCAGCACATCGCTGCGCCGGTTCGCCTCGTTGGTGAGGAGGAAATCCTCCATCATGTCGTCGGGATGCACACCCAGCACATGGTGCAGCAGGGCAACGGCCACACCGGTCCGATCCTTGCCCGCGAAGCAATGGACGAGGCTGGAGCCCTGCCCCTGCCC
>JACXVD010000029.1 GCA_014763545.1 Sphingomonadales bacterium | reverse complement strand
CGTCGGTCGCGGCGTCGGTCGCGGCGTCGGTGGCGGCGTCCATGTTGGTTTCCGCGTCAGCCATTGCCGAATCGGCGGCTTCGGTGGCGGCGTCTTCGGTCTTTTCCGAGCAAGCGGCCAGGGTCAGGGCAGCGCCGGCAACGGCGGCAGCAAGAACGATCTTACGCATAGGTTTTAATCCTTGAACAGCGAGTGGGTTTGCCTGCCCCCCAAGGGAACCGGCGCAAAGCCAACCATCGGGCCGACTTCGTGGCGGGTAAATAATGGCCATTTTGTGACGATGCAAGCGCCATTCGCATAGTGACGCCTTTTTTTGGCCTTATTTAGCCAGAAACGGCGCGATCCCGCCATTGCAGCGTCCGCAGGCCCGCAATTCACCCGTGGATGGCGCGCGATTGCGGCTGACCTTGGGCCAAGGCACTGCTAGTCAGGCCGCCGATGGCAGACAAGCAACATCTCTATCTCGTCGACGGATCGGCCTATATTTTCCGGGCCTATCACCGCCTGCCGCCGCTGACCGATCCGGAAGGCACACCGGTGGGCGCGGTCTATGGCTATACCACCATGCTGTGGAAGCTGGCCGACGATCTCGACAAGGCCGACGGGCCGACCCACCTCGCGGTCATCCTCGACAAGGATTCGCGCAGCTTTCGCAACGATATCTACCCGGAATACAAGGCCAACCGCCCCGAACCGCCGGAAGATTTGCGCCCGCAATTCCCGCTGATCCGCGATGCCACCCGCGCCTTCAGCCTGCCGTGCATCGAGGAAGCGGGGCTGGAGGCGGACGACCTCATCGCCTCCTACGCCCGCGCGGCACAGCAGCAGGGCTGGGACGTCACCATCGTATCGTCGGACAAGGACCTGATGCAGCTCGTCGGCGAACAGGACGGCCCGCACGGACCGGCGCGGATCGACATGCTCGATACGATGAAGAACCAGCGCATCTTCATCCCCGAAGTCGAGGAGAAATTCGGCGTCGTGCCCGATCTGGTCGGCGACGTGCTCGCCCTGATGGGGGACAGCGTGGACAATGTGCCCGGCATTTTCGGCATCGGCCCGAAGACGGCGACCAAGCTGATCCAGGACAATGGCTCGCTGACCGCCGCGCTCGATGCAGCCGCGGAGATGAAGCCGGGCAAGCTCAAGGAACGGCTGCTCGAACATCGCGCGGATGCGGAGCTGAGCCGGGTGCTGGTGACGCTCAAGGAAGATTGCGCGCTGCCGATGCCGCTGGAGGATTTCAAGCTCGAGGGCATCCCGCCCGCGCCGCTTGCCGCCTTCCTCGAAAAACATGGCTTCACCAGCCTGCTGCGGCGGCTGGATGCGGGCGCGGGCAGTCCTTCGCGCAAGACCGACCTCAACCCGGCAAAGCAGCAGGTCGCCAGCGCGCCCGCCAGCACCAGCGGCAATCGCCAGCCATTGCCCGAACTGCCCGAGATCGACCGCAAATCCTACGCTTGCGTGCAGGATATGGCGGCGCTCGACCAGTGGATCGAGCGCGCCTTCGCTGCCCGGCTCGTCGCTGTCGATACCGAAACCAGCGCGCTCGATTCGGTCGCAGCAGACCTTGTGGGGGTCAGCCTTGCGCTGGGGCCCAACGATGCCTGCTACATCCCGCTGGGCCATCTCAACGAAGGCGGCGGCGGGACCGACATGTTCGCCGAAAAGCCGCGCCAGATACCGCTCGACCAGGCCATCGCGGCGCTCAAGCCGCTGCTCGAAAGCGATGCGGTGCTCAAGGTCGGGCAGAACATCAAATACGACCTCAACGTGCTGGCGCGCCATGGCATCGAAGTCGGGCCGGTGGACGACACGATGATCGTCAGCTTCGCGCTCGACGCCGGGCGCAGCGAGGCTGGCGTGGGCGGGCACGGCATGGACGAGCTGGCCGAGCGGCATCTGGGCCACCAATGCATCCCGTTCAAGGAAGTCTGCGGCACCGGCAGGAAAGCCATACCCTTCGGTGAAGTCCCGCTCGACAAGGCGACCGAATATGCCGCCGAGGATGCCGATGTTACCTGGCGGCTGCACGCGCTGCTCAAGCCGCGCCTGGCGACCGAAGGCGGCACGCGGATCTACGAGCGGGTCGATCGTCCGCTGGTTCCGGTCGTGGCCCGGATGGAACGCCACGGGATCAAGGTCGATCGCGCGGCGCTGTCGCGCCTGTCGGAGGAATTCGCCACCGAAACCGCCCGGCTGGAAGGCGAAATCCACCAGCTCGCCGGGCAGGAGTTCACCGTCGGCAGCCCCAAGCAGCTGGGCGACATCCTGTTCGACAAGCTCGGTTACAAGGGCGGGCGCAAGGGCAAGAGCGGGCAATATTCGACCGACCAGGCCGTGCTCGAAAAACTCGCCGGCGAAGGGGCGGAAATTGCCACCAAAGTGCTCGAATGGCGCCAGCTGGCCAAGCTCAAATCGACCTACACCGATGCGCTGCAGGAAGCGATCAATCCGGCTACCGGGCGCGTTCACACCAGCTATTCGCTGGTCGGGGCGCAAACCGGGCGCCTGAGTTCGACCGATCCCAACCTGCAGAACATCCCGGTGCGCACGGAGATCGGGCGCCAGATTCGCGAAGCCTTCGTGGCCGAGGAGGGCAATGTCCTGCTCTCCGCCGACTACAGCCAGATCGAATTGCGGCTGGCTGCGCATATGGCCGATGTCCCCAGCCTCAAGGAAGCGTTCGCCGCGGGCGAGGACATTCACGCGCGCACCGCGCAGGAAATGTTCGGGGACGTAAACCGCGACACCCGCGCCCGCGCCAAGACGATCAATTTCGCGATCCTCTACGGCATTTCGCGCTGGGGCCTCGCCGGTCGGCTCGGGGTCACCCCCGAAGAGGCGCAGGACATGATCGACACCTATTTCCAGCGCTTTCCCGGCATCCAGCGCTACATCCTCGAAACGCTCGAATCGGTGCGCGAGCGCGGCTATTCGGAGACTTTGTTCGGTCGCAAGACCTGGTTCCCGCGGATCAATTCCAAGAACCAGGCCGAACGCCAGGGCAGCGAACGCGCCGCGATCAATGCCCCGATCCAGGGCACCAGCGCCGACATCATCAAACGCGCCATGGTGCGCATGATGCCCGCGTTGGCCGAGGCGGGCCTGCCCGACGTGCGCATGCTGCTGCAGGTGCACGACGAACTGGTGTTCGAACTGCCCGGAGCCGATGTTGCGGCAGCCAGCCCGGTGATCGAACGCGTCATGGCCGAGGCCGCGCAACCCGCCATCGTACTCGATGTGCCGCTCGGCGTGGAAATCGGCACCGGGCCAAGCTGGGGCGCGGCGCACTGACGCGGCCCGACACCCGCAAGAGCTCGCAGGCGGGTATGCGGAGCTGGGCCTATTTCGGCATCTTCGCGGCGATCCTGCTGGCGATGCTGGGCGGAATTTACCTCGTCTATTCGAACATCCAGGCCGAACGCGACCTACGCGCGCAGGTGGCGAAAACCAATATGGTGCTGACCGAACTGCGCAATGTCAGCCAGGCCGGGCTCAATGCCGAAACCGGGCAGCGCGGCTATCTGATCACGCTCGATCCGCGCTATCTCGCGCCCTATCGCCAGGGCAGGGATCAGGTGAAACCTGCGATTGCCCGCCTGCGCAAGCTGCTGGGCGATACCGCCACTGCGGAGCAAGCGCGCTTGCTGGACCGGATGGATAGCGCCGCCGACGCAAAACTGGCCGAACTGGACGCGACGGTGGCGCTGACGCAGCGCGGCGAGGTGCTGGAAGCGCGCAGCCGCGTGCTGAGCGACGACGGGCTCAATGCGATGCTCGCCCTGCGCGGCGCGATCCGCGAAATGGAGGCGATCGAGCGAGTGATCCTGAACCGGGCGATCGACCGGACCGCTGCGATCGAAGCGCGGGTGATCCCCCTGCTGGCCATCTTGGCGGTGGGGCTGATGGTCGCCATCGCCTTCGCCGTGCGGCTGGTGACCCATGCCGCGCGCGCAGAGGCCGAGGCGGCACAGGCAGCCGCGCTGGCCGAGGCGCGCGACCGCGCGGACCTGCTCGCCAAAGAACTCAATCACCGGGTCAAAAACCTGTTTGCGGTGGTCCTCGCGATCGTGCGGCTCAGCGCGCGCAATGCGCCAGAGGCGAAGGCAGTGACCGAAAGCATCGCCCAGCGCATCCACGCGCTGCTGACCGCGCATGAGGTGACGCAGGGCCAGATCGGACGCCCGGCGGCATTGCTCTCCGAACTGGTCGAGACGACGCTGGCCCCCTATCGGTCCGAAGCGATGCGCGCGGCTATCGACGGGCCCGACATCATGGTGCCCGCGGCGCTGGTCACCCCGCTGGGGCTGGTGCTGCACGAACTGGCGACCAACGCGGTCAAATATGGTGCCTGGTCGGCGGACGGGACCGTGGCGGTCGATTGGCAATTGGCCGAACAGACCGTGTCGATTGCCTGGCGCGAGAGCGGCGGACCTGCCCCTGCCGAGCAGGTTTCGGAACCATCCGGACGCCAGGGCTTTGGTACGATGATGATGACCAGCGCGGCCCGGCAGCTGCGCGGCGATATCGCACGGCGGATGGGAGAAACCGGGCTGGAGGTGGACATCTCCTTCCCACTCGACCAAGCCCAATAGGGACTTTCCCTTGATCGCGCGGAACCAGGCAGAGACTGACAACGACGGGCTATGTTCGAACACTTCCTTCCTGAAAATATGACAGTTGATTGGGTCGGCCTGGGCGAGGTCGCGGTGCTGCTGGCAATCGGCATCGCGGTGGCGCTATTGCTCCACCGCTTGATCTTCGCCGGGCTTCACCGGCTTGCCGCCATGTCGGAAACCCCGCTGGACGACATGGTGTTCGCCCGGCTGTATCAGCCGATCCGCTGGTCGATGATCGCCATTGCGCTGGCCTCGGTCGCACAGGCGCATCCCTTGCTGACCCATCCGTGGAGCGTGGTGTCGAGCTTTGTCGTCCCCGCACTGGTCGGCTGGATCGCCTATGTTCTGGTCAAGGTCTTCGCCCATGCGCTGGAATATCGCGCGGAGCTGTCGGACGATCCGGTTGCGGCGCGCAGCCGGCGGACCCGGATCGCGATCCTGTCGCGCACCGCGACCTTCGCCATCGTGTTCATCACGGTCGGGCTGATGCTGATGGGTATTCCCGGTGTGCGCGATATCGGCACCACCCTGCTCGCTTCCGCCGGGTTGGCCGCCCTGGCGGTCGGCGCCGCCGCGCAGCCTGCCCTCAAATCGCTGATTGCGGGCTTGCAGATGGCGATCACCGAGCCTTTGCGGATCGGCGATCTGGTGGTGATCGACGGCTACACTGGCCGCGTAGAGCAAATCCGCATGAGCTTCATCGTCGTGCGCATCTGGGACGAGCGCGCGGTGATCGTGCCCACCAGCCGCTTCCTCGAAAACACGTTCGAGAACTGGTCGCGCAGCAACGAGATGCTGAGCGGGGCGGTGTTCCTGCACCTCGACCCGGCAACCGAGGTCGAACCCATGCGCGCCGAATTCCTGCGCTTCATCGCCACCCAGCCGGGTTGGGACCAGCGCGCCGCCAAGCTGCTGATGACCGACGCACGGCCAGAAAGCATCGAGATTCGCATGGCCATGAGCGCAGCGACCATCGGCGAATTGTTCGACCTGCGCTGCGCGGTGCGCGAACACATGCTCGACTGGCTGCGGCGCGAAATGCCCGATGCGCTGATCCGCCACCGGCTGGAGGTCGAAGCCGCGAATGCGCGGGCCAGCGACGCCGGCTAGACCTGATCGCAAGGTGTACTAGTACGTTGACGCACCCCGGCTGATCGCCTCAACCGAGCCTCCTTTACAGGAGGGAATATGGCGACGGTTGAGCAGGACAATGTGCGGGCCGCCGCGTCGCGGGCGCCGGGCAGCGGATCGACAACCACATGGCTGAAGCGCGCCATGCTGTTCTGCGCATGGTCGATGGGGATCGGTCAGGCCCTGTTCGTGCTGTTTATTGCCCTGTTCTATTACCCCAGCACGCTGTCGGGCAATTTCGCCCGGTGGAATTCCAAACCGCTGATCACCGGATTCCAGGCTGGCGACGGGACTGGCAATGCCGGATTTGCAATCCACGTCTTGTTCGCTGCGATCATCACCGCTGCGGGGCTGATGCAGATCACCCCCCGATTGCGCCAGCGCTTCCCCCGGCTGCACCGCTGGACGGGGCGCAGCTACATGGTCGCGGCGATCGCCCTGTCGCTCGGCGGGCTGTGGCTGGTGTGGGTGCGTGGCACTTACCTGAACCTTGCGGGTGCGGTCGGGATCACGGCCAATGCGCTGGTGATCCTGACATGCGCCGGGATGAGCTGGCGCTACGCCCTGCGCCGCAAATTCGCGCAGCATCGGCGCTGGGCGCTGCGGCTGTTCGTCGCCGCCAGCGCGGTCTGGTTCATGCGTGTCGGCTACATGGCGTGGGGTATTACTACAGGAGGCATCGGTATCGGCGAGCGGATGGATGGCCCGTTCGACCAGTTCCTCGCCTTCGGGAACATGATCGTGCCGCTGCTGGTGCTCGAAGCCTATCTGCGCGCCGGAGAGTGCGGCGACCGCCGTCGCTTGGCTGTCGCCGCCCTTCTGGCAGTTTCGGGCATCGTCATGCTGGGCGGTAGCGCCGCCGCCTGGTTCGTGATGTGGTCACCCTACATATAGCGGCGATGGCGGGGCCCTGCCGCCCTACTCGTGCTTGCTGGCGCGGGTCGATTCCACCATCCCTTCGTGGAGGAAGCCGATCGGCTGGACCTCTGCCGCGCGCTTCTTCAATTCGCCACGCATCTTCTGATATTCGGACTCCATCGCCTCGGTGACGGTGGCGCGCGAATCTTCCAGCGCAGCTTCGAAATCGCCCGCGTTGACGGATTCCACATCGCCGCCGGCACGCCGCAGGGCGTTGAGGCCCGCACGGCGGACGACGTCTTCGAGGTCGGCCCCGGTGAAACGCTCCGTCTTCTCCGCGATGGCGGCGAGATCGACATCCCCGGCCAGCGGCATGTTGCGGGTATGGATGCCCAGAATATGCTCGCGGCCCGGTTTGTCGGGCGTGCCGACATAGACGAGTTCGTCGAACCGGCCCGGGCGCAGCAATGCCGGATCGACCAGCGTCGGCCGGTTGGTCGCTCCGATCACCACGACCGACTGCAACTCCTCCAGCCCGTCCATCTCGGCAAGGATGGTGTTGACCACCCGGCCTGTCACCTGCGGTTCGCCCTGCCCGCTGCCACGTGCGGGCACCAGGCTGTCGATCTCATCGATGAACAGCACGCAGGGCGCCACCGCGCGGGCGCGGGCGAACAGGCGGGCGATCTGCTGTTCGCTTTCGCCATACCACTTGCTGAGCAGGTCGGAGCTTTTCATCGAGATGAAATTGGCCTCCGCCTCCTTGGCGACGGCCTTGGCCAGCAGCGTCTTGCCAGTGCCCGGCGGGCCGTAGAGCAGGAAGCCCTTGGCTGCGCGGATGCCCAGCTTGCGGAACGCCTCAGGGTTGCGAAGTGGCAGTTCGATGCCTTCCTTCAGCTTGTCGATCGCATCACCGACGCCGCCGATGTCGCTCCACTGCACATTGGGCACCTGCACCATCACTTCGCGCATGGCCGAGGGCTGCACGCGCTTGAGCGCAGCGAGGAAATCCTCGCGGCTGACGTGGAGGTCTTCCAGTACCTCGGGCGGGATGGTCCGTTCGTCGAGGTCGAGCCGCGGCATGATCCGGCGCACCGCCTCGATCGCCGCTTCGCGCGCCAATGCCGCGATATCCGCACCGACGAACCCGTGGGTGACCCGCGCCAGTTCGTCGAGGTCGACCTGGTCGCCCAGCGGCATCCCGCGCGTATGAATGGCGAGGATTTCGCGGCGACCCTTCTCGTCGGGCACACCGATCACGATTTCGCGGTCGAACCGACCCGGTCGGCGCAGCGCTTCGTCGATTGCGTCGGGGCGATTGGTCGCAGCGATGATCACCAGATTGGCGCGGGCTTCCAGCCCGTCCATCAGCGTCAGCAGTTGCGCGACCAGCCGCTTCTCCGCCTCGCCATGCACCTCGCTGCGCTTGGGCGCGATCGAATCGATTTCGTCGATGAAGACGATCGCAGGCGCCGCCTTGGTCGCTTCCTCGAACACTTCGCGCAGCCGCTTCTCGCTCTCGCCATAGCCCGAGCCCATGATTTCGGGCCCGTTGATGATGAAGAATTCGGCGTCGCTTTCGTTGGCCACCGCCTGCGCGAGGCGGGTCTTGCCGGTGCCCGGCGGGCCGTGCAGCAGCACACCCTTGGGCGGATCGACGCCCAGGCGGGTGAACAGTTCGGGGTAGCGCAGCGGCAGCTCGACCATTTCGCGCAGCGCCTTGATGGTATCCTCCATCCCGCCGACATCGTCGTAATTGACCGTGCCGCGCCCGTCGCGCGGTTCCTCGAACTCGGCGCGCAGCTCCACCTCGGTATTCTCGTCGATATGGACGATGCCCTTGGGGCTGGTCGAGACGACGCGCAGGCGGATCTGGGTCAGCGCATAGGCGGGCGCGTTGAACATGCGGCTGACCTCGGGCGGCATGTTCTGCACCGGCTGCTGCCCGGTGGTGGCGACAAGGTCGCCTGCGACCAGCGGTTTGCGGAAGAAATTGCGCTTCAGCGCCTGGGTCGGCCCCTGCAGGCGCATTTCGCGCTGGGCCGGGGCGAAGACCACGCGGGTGGCGACGCGCGATTCGGCAGCGCGGATCACGACATGTTCGCCCGATGCGGTTTCGGCATTGCCGCGTTGCAGCCCGTCGAGCCGGACCACGTCGAGCGACTGGTCTTCGTCATAGGCCGACATCGCCACCGCGACTGTGGTGCGCTTGCCGGTAATTTCGATCACATCGCCTTCGGTCACGCCCAGCGCCTGAAACGCGCTGCGCGGCAGGCGCGCGATCCCGTGGCCGCTTTCTTCCTGCCGGGCGGCAGCCACCTGAAGGCGAACCGATTTTTCGGCGAGGGCGGTATCGGCGGCAGGTGCATCGGCCATGACGGATGGGCTCCCAGGATCAATTGCCCGCACGGCACGTGGAATGGCCGCTGCGGAAGGTATGGGCAATAGCTAGGGATCGCCCGCCCGCTATGCAAACACGCGGCGTCGGCTTTCGTGCCCGCGCGCGGTTTAGGGGCGCAAATGACAGCGGCGCGGAACACGGGCAAAAAAAAGCCCGGCCGATGAGGGCCGGGCTTGGAAGTTTTGGGAGAGGATGCCTGAAAGGCAGGTTCTGTATGCTTTTGGCGCCGTTATTGTGCAAGTGCGAAAAAATCATCCGCGCTTGCATAAAATGCAATTGCGCGAATTTATAGCTGTTTATCAGTGTTTTAAAATTTACAGAAGTGTCAGCAACCGCCGCAAAAAACATGAATCCGATTCAGTTGCTGCATCGCACAATCGAATTTCGAATCGCGAATCACGATTCGCCTGCCTATGGGTCGGGATGCCGCAGAGAGCCGAATCGGCCTTGCAGCGCCCAGCGCCAGCGGGCAAGGCGGCCAGCGGCGAAGCGGGCGCGATGGCGCGTTTCGGTTTCTATTTGGCGGCAAAGGGTGCGCGGCACCCAGCAGGAGACTCGCATTGAAGAAGCTCTACCCCGATGCCACGGCTGCACTCGACGGCCTGCTGCGTGACGACATGCTGATCGCCAGCGGCGGTTTCGGCCTGTGCGGCATTCCCGAACGCTTGCTGGTCGCCATCCGCGAAAGCGGCGTGAAGGGGCTGACCTTCGCCAGCAACAATGCCGGGATCGACAATGAAGGCATCGGCATGCTGCTGCGCACGCGCCAGGTGAAGAAGATGATTTCGTCCTATGTCGGCGAGAACAAGGAATTCGAACGGCAGTATCTTTCAGGCGAGCTCGAGGTCGAATTCTGCCCGCAGGGCACGCTGGCCGAACGCATGCGCGCCGGCGGCGCGGGCATTCCCGGCTTCTACACCAAGACCGGCGTCGGCACGAAAGTGGCCGAGGGCAAGGAAATGAAGCAGTTCCCCAATCGCGAGGGTGCGATGGAGGATTACATCCTCGAACGCGGGATCTTCGCCGACCTGGCGATCGTCAAGGCGTGGAAGGCCGACGAAACGGGCAATGTCGTGTTCCGCAAGACCGCCCGCAATTTCAACCAGCCTGCGGCGACCTGCGGCAAGGTCTGCGTGGTCGAAGTGGAAGAGATCGTCCCGACCGGCAGCCTCGACCCGGACTGCATCCATCTGCCCGGCGTCTATGTCCAGCGCATGATCGTGGGCGCGCCCTATGACAAGAAGATCGAGTTCACGACCACGCGCGAGCGGGCGGTGGCGTGATCATGGCACAGCCGCATAGCGAAGGCGCGCGGTTTCGGTCGGCCCGCAGCGAGGGAGCTGGCCAGACGGGCCGCTCCGCACGGGCCGCGCTGTTGCTCCTCGCCCTTGCTCTGGGCGGCTGTGCGACGACTGCAGCCCCGCCCCCGGCAGCGGTATCGGCCCCGGCACCGGCAGCACCTGTCGCCGACCCCGTCGCCAACCCCGGCGATGCGGCTGCACCGGACACGATGCGCTGGCTTTACGGTTCCGGCGAGGCCGCCGGCGCCTCGATCCAGGCTTATCGCATGCTGGCCGATTTCGCGATTGCACGGGCGGCGGAAAAGCCCGCGCTGTCGGTGGTCATGGGCCTGCCCGATGCAGAGGGCGGCACCGGCACCGGCACCGTGTCTTGCCTGACAGCGGATGGCACCCGCAAACCCTATGCGGTGGTGTTCGACGTCGACGAGACGATCCTGCTCAATCGCGGTTTCGAATATTGGCAGGCGACCCACGGCGGCAAATATGACCGCGAGGTCTGGGACGACTGGGCGAAGCACGGGGCGCCCTATGTCGCGCCGATCCCCGGTGCCGTGACCGGCATGAAGCGCATGCGCGAGGCCGGGATCACCATGGTGTTCAACACCAACCGGTCTTCCGACACCGCTGCCGGCGCCACCGCGGCGATCGACGCGGCCGGGTTGGGCCCCGCGGTGCATGGCGACACGCTGTTCCTTTCCGGTGACGATGCGATGGGCAGCCGCAAGGATGGGCGCCGCGCGACCATCGCTGCGCGTTATTGTGTGCTCGCGCTGGCGGGCGACAATCTCGGCGACTTTGCCGATGTGTTCAACGACCGCGCCCTGTCGGTACAGGATCGCCGCCAGCTGGCCGCGCGTGGCACTTTCGCGCAATTATGGGGCAATGGCTGGTTCGCCTTGCCCAATCCCGTGTACGGGGCATCGATCCGCGGCAGCGTGGACGAGGTGTTCCCGCCCGATGCCCGCTGGATGCCAGGCCCTGCGCCGATCATGGACCGGCAGAACTGACACCCACCCCCCCTTCATCCCGACGACGAGGTAGGCAAGCAATGACGACCCAAGAGAGCCCGGCAAAAGGCTGGACCCGCGACCAGATGGCCGCGCGTGCCGCCCGCGAATTGCAGGACGGCTTTTACGTGAACCTGGGCATCGGCATCCCGACCCTGGTGGCCAACCATATTCCCGAAGGCATGTTCGTAACGCTGCAGAGCGAAAACGGCATGCTCGGCATCGGCCCCTTCCCCTATGCCGACGAGGTCGACGCCGACCTGATCAACGCCGGCAAGCAGACGATCAGCGAACTGGCGCACAGCGCCTATTTCGACAGTGCGCAAAGCTTCGCGATGATCCGCGGCGGCCACATCGACCTGACCGTACTCGGCGCGATGGAAGTCTCGGAAAAAGGCGACATCGCCAACTGGATGATCCCGGGCAAGATGATCAAGGGCATGGGCGGCGCGATGGACCTCGTCGCCGGGGTCAAGAAGATCATCGTGGTGATGGAACATAATGCCAAGGACGGCAGCGCCAAGTTCATCCCGGAATGCACCCTGCCGCTGACCGGGACCAATGTGATCGACATGATCATTACCGACCTGTGCGTTTTCCAGCGCCCCGACCATGCCAGCGCATTCCGACTGATCGAACTGGCGCCGGGCGTCACGGTCGAGGAAGTGGCGGCCAAGACCACCGCGCATTACGAGGTGGCGCTGTAAGCGCAGCGGGCCGATGACGGCGGAGCTCGAGCAGTTCGCGGAGGTCGCTCCGGGGCTTCGTTCGAGCCTTCCCGAAGCGGAGCGGGCGGCTGGTTACGACCGGCTGGCGCTGGGCTATGACCTGCTGGTCGGCAATCCGCTGTACAACCGGCTGGTGTGGGGTTGCCCCAAATCTGCCTATCGCGGCGCGGCGGGTGGGTTGCTGGCGGATGTTCCGGCAGGCGAGCTGATCGATTTCGGCTGCGGCTCGCTGGTTTTCACTGCTGCGAGCTATCGCGGGTGCGAAGACCGGTTGGTGCTGTTCGACCGATCGCTGGGGATGCTGCGGCGCGGGCGCGAGCGGCTGCCCCGTGGGCGCTTCCTGCAGGGTGATGCCTTTGCCGCACCGTTCGATGACGGGACATTTGCCGGGGCAATGGGCTGGGGCATGCTGCATGTCTTCGGCACGGGTTCAGGCTATCTCGCGGCATTGCATCGTCTGGTCAGGCACGGCGCGCCAGTTGCGATCGGCACGCTGGTGCTGACCGACCGCGCCATCGGCAATCGCATGCTCGCCATGCTGCACGCCAGGGGCGAGGCAGCGGCACCGGAAGGACGCGATAGCGTCGAGCGGGCATTCGCAACCCTGTTCGCCATCCAACACGCCAGACTGGCGGGGAACATGCTGTTCCTGCAAGGTCGCAAGCGCGGATAGGAGCAAGCCCATGGCGCAGGATATTTTCTACACACTGGTCACCGCGAACCGGAATTATTCGAGCTGGTCCTTGCGGCCATGGGTGCTGATGAAAGCACTCGGCATCCCCTTCAACGACCGGATCGAACCCTTCACTTCGCCCGACAATCATGCCGCGTTTCGGGCCTTTTCGCCCACGGGGCAGGTTCCTGCGCTGATCGACGGGAGCCGCACCGTGTGGGATTCGCTGGGCATCGCGCTCTACCTCGCGGACCGGCATCAGGATGTCTGGCCGCAGGACGTGGATGCGCGCGCCTTCGCCCAATGCATCGTGGCCGAAATGCATGGTGGCTTTGCCGCACTGCGCAACGATTGCACGATGAATGTCGGTGTGCGGGTCAACCCGCGCCCGATGTCTGCGGCACTGATGCGCAATGTCGCGCGGATTCGCGAGCTATTCGAGGAAGGGCTCGACCGGTTCGGCGGCCCATGGCTGGCGGGCAGCGATTTTTCTGCCGCCGACGCTTTCTACGCTCCGGTTGCCTTCCGCATCCGCACCTACGGCCTCGACGTGGGTCGGGGCCAGGCATGGGTGGAACGCATGCTGGCCCACCCGGCGATGCAACAGTGGGAGGCAGAGGCGCTGGTCGAAAGCTGGCGCGAGGAATCGCACGAGGCGGAGCTGGCGGAAGCGGGCACGATTACAGCGGATTACCGGTGCAGCCTGACCACCCTCGCCAAGCCGGAATAAACGTGAGATAAGAAAGGCATGTCCCTGCAGGCCGCCTTTCGTTCGCGTTTCCTCGATGTTCTGGCGTCGATCTACATCTACAACGAACATCGCGGCTACACCTCGCTCGACCGTGTGCTGCAGGCTGCCCGCGCGCGCTGTGCCGACAATCCCGCCTTCATCGCCGAAGTCGAAAAGCACCGCGCCGACGAGGAAAAGCACTATCGCATGTTCCGCCGATGGTTCGAATTGCAGGGGCGCATGCCCCTGAAGGTCGACCGCACCTGCGGCCATATCGACCACTTCATCGAAACCGTTTTCGGCTGCACCATCGACGAGCTCGACACCGATGCCATCATTGCCGATGGCGACGAGTTCGAGAAATTGTGCCGGGTGATCATGATCACCGAACGGCGCGGCATGAATCAGGTCGAGGTGCTGCTGAAGAACCCCCACATCCGGTCAGACAAGGCGATGACCCGGATTTTCCAGGTGGTCGAGAAGGACGAGCCCAGCCACTGGATGCCCTATGATGCGTGGCTGCGCAGCAACGGACGGCGGCCAAAGCCGCGCTGGCGCGAATTGTGGACCGATTACTGGATCCACAAATCGCTGATGCTGGCGAAATTGCCCGCGGTCTTCCTCAACCGCAAGACGCCGCGGCTGGCGAGCTGGCCCGACGAGGACCCGCAGGCATACGCCCCTGCCTGAGCGATTTGTCGCAACGCTTGCGAGGCTGGCTTCCCAGCCATAGACTTGCCCCTGGCCAGTCAGGCCGGGAGGGTTCGCCATAAAACGCAGTTCATCGCCATGGCTGGCACTGGTGATTCTCGGCGGGATCGCGACCATGGGCTTCGTCGACCGGATCGTGGTCAACGTCCTGGTCGAGCCGCTCAAGCAGGAATTTGCCCTCAGCGATACGCAGGTATCCCTGCTGGGTTTTGCTTTCGCTGTCCTCAGCATCCTGGTCGGCATTGCGGTATCGCGCTTTATCGAGCGCGGTCGGCGGCTGGATTTCATCGCCTTCGGCACCCTGTTCTGGTCGCTCGCCACCGCCGCCTGCGGCATTGCTTTAAGCTGGCCGCAGCTGCTCGCCGCCCGGCTGGGCGTGGGGCTGGGCGAAGCGGTCGGCCTGCCGGGGAACCAGTCGGTCATCGCCGACTATTTCCCGCGCAACCGCCGCGGCCTCGCCATGTCGATCCTGCTGCTCGCGCCGCCCATCGGCGCGCTGATCGGCTTTGTCGGCGGCGGCCTGATCGCCCAGCATTACAGCTGGCGCTGGACCTTCCTGATCGCAGCGATTCCCGGGCTGGTGCTGGCAGCGATGGCGTGGCTACTGGTCGCGGAACCGCCGCGCGGGCAGCATGATGCGGGCGATGCAGGCGAGATTCCACCCTTTCGCGAGGTCTTGCGCCGCCTGTTCGCGCTGGGCAGCGCGCGCAATCTGGTGATTGCATCATCGCTGGCGTCGGCCAGCGGCTTTGGGCTGAATTACTTCTTCACCTCGCTGATGCTTCGCCGGTTCGAACTGAACATCGGCGAAGCGGGCTTGTATGCCGGCATCATGGCAAGCCTGCCGGCCGCGCTGTCGATCGTGGCGACCGGATGGCTGGGCGACCGGCTGGGCGACAAACGCCCGGCGGCCTATGCCCTGATCCCCGCTGCAAGCCTGCTGATCGCCGGACCGCTGTATGCCTTTGCGATCACGCGAAGTGAGCTGCCGATCCTGCTGGGCGTGGTTGCCTTCTCCGCCCTGTTCCAGTTCGGCTATATCGGGATCACTTTCGCGACGATCCAGAACCTGATGCATCCGCGTATGCGCGCGTCGGCATCGGCAGTGCTCAATGCGATATACAGCGTCGCCGGCGGCATCGGCCCGCTGGTGCTCGGCGCGCTGAGCGATGCAATGGCACCCCGCTATGGCGCCGGAACCGGCCTGGCCTATGCCATGGCCTTGCTCGCGCTGCTCTATGTCTGGGCAGCGCTGCATTACCTGCTGGCGGCCCGCCACCTGCGCAGCGACATAGCAGCGACGACCGACTTGGGCCGGCCGGACTGAGCCCGGGATCAAAAAGGGCGGCAGGTCGCGAAACCTGCCGCCCTATTGCGTTCCCATCCGGGGCGCGGATCAGGCCCGCGCAGCCTTGAGGCGGTCAACCAGATCGGTGCGTTCCCACGGGAAGTGGTCGCCTTCCGCCTGGCGGCCGAAATGGCCGTAGGCGGCGCTCTTGCGATAGATCGGCTTGTTGAGGCCGAGATGCGTGCGGATACCGCGCGGGGTCAGGCGCACCAGTTCGGGCAGCAGCTTTTCCAGCTCGGCCTCGGTTACGCCATTGCCGGTGCCATGCAGGTCGACGTAGAGCGACAGCGGCTCCGACACGCCGATGGCATAGGCGATCTGGATCGTGCAGCGCCGCGCGAGGCCCGCAGCGACGACGTTCTTGGCGAGATAGCGAGTGATGTAGGCCGCCGAACGGTCGACCTTGGTCGGGTCCTTGCCGCTGAACGCACCGCCACCATGCGGTGCAGCGCCGCCGTAAGTATCGACGATGATCTTGCGCCCGGTCAGCCCGGCGTCGCCATCCGGCCCGCCGATTTCGAAGCAGCCGGTCGGATTGATGTGATAGACGGTGTTCGCGGTGAGCAATTCCGCGGGCAGGATGTCGGCGATCACGCCCTTCACATAGGCTTCGAGCTCGGCATATTTCGCTTCGTCGCCCTCGCCATTGTGGAAGTAATAGCCCGGTGCGTGCTGGGTCGAGACGACGATCGCGGTCGCTTCGACCGGCTTTTCGTTCTCATAGCGCAACGTCACCTGGCTCTTGGCATCGGGTTCGAGGAAGGGGGCTGCCCCGCTCTTGCGGTCCATCGCCATGCGCTGGAGGATCTTGTGGCTGTAATCGAGCGTCGCCGGCATCAGGTCGGGCGTCTCGTCGCTGGCATAACCGAACATGATGCCCTGGTCGCCCGCGCCTTCATCCTTGTTCGACCCTTCCACACCGGCATCGACGCCCTGCGCAATATGCGCCGACTGGCCGTGGAGGTGGTTTTCGAAGGTCAGGTTCTGCCAGTGGAAGCCGTCCTGTTCATAACCGATTTCGCGCACCGTGTTGCGCACCGTCTGTTCGATTTCCTCCAGCGCGCCAGCGGCCCACTGGCCATCTTCATACACGCCCTTGCAGCGGATTTCCCCTGCAAGGACAACCAGCTGGGTCGTGGTCAGCGTTTCGCAGGCGATGCGTGCTTCGGGGTCTTTCGACAGGAACAGGTCGACGATGGAATCGGAAATCTGGTCCGACACCTTGTCGGGATGGCCTTCGGAAACGCTTTCGGACGTGAACAGGAAATTGGCGCGCATCGGTGAGGGTCCCTCGAGGGTTGCGATTTGGGAAGAAGTTCTGGACGAGGCCGTTGCTTAGCGACGCCTTGCGCGTCTCGCAACCGCAGCAATCACCAGCAGCACAAGCGCCCAGCCGATCGAGAGTGCATTGCCGAGGCGGGCAAAGGCGGTCGCTTCGCGCGCCACCGGAACGCGTGCTTCGATGCGCCCCGCGACATGTTTTGCGATATGGTGGCGCACTACCCCGCCCGCATCGACGATGGCGCTGATCCCGGTGGTCGTGGACCGCAGCACGGGCAAGCCTTCCTCGATTGCGCGCATCCGCGCCTGCGCGAGGTGCTGCGGCGGGCCCCACATTCCGAACCAGCCATCGTTCGACGGATTGTAGATATAGTCGGGCCGATGCGCGCGATCGACGACTTCGCCGGGGAAGACGATTTCGTAGCAGATCTGCACCCCGGCCTTGCCATAGGCGCCAACGTCGATCGTGCGCGCGCCGGGGCCGGGGATGAAGTCGATCGCGCCGGCCACCAGCCGCGACAGGCCAAGCGGCTCAAGGATTTCGCGCATCGGCAGATATTCGCCGTAAGGCACGAGATGCGACTTGTTGTAGATCCCGACGATCTCGCCCGCAGGCGTGATCGCATCGACCGCATTATAGGCGCCCGCCGCCTTGCCGCCCTCGATTTCGAGATTGACCACACCGGTCAGCAGCATCGAATCCGCGCCGATCACGCGCCCGATCCGCCGCCGGGCGAACACCGGGTCGCCCGCAGCAGTCATCTGGTTGTAGTAGCGCTGGGGGTAGCCGTCCTCGAGATAGTCGGGCACGCCCGATTCGGGCCAAAGAACCAGCCGCCGCCCGGGCTGGCTGCGTTGCGACAGCTTGGCGATGCGCAGGAACTGGTCTTCATACTGGCTGGGATCGTCGATATCTTCCTGCCGCAGGTCGGGCTGGACCAGCGTCACGCGCAGCGGGCTGTAGCGTGCGGGCGGCGCAGGCCAGTACATCGCGGCAGCCAGCACAGCGCAAGCCATGCCGAAACGCACCCAATGGCGACCGAGCGCCAGCACAAGCAGACAGAGCGCGGCCAGAATGACCATCCCCGACAGCGCATAGCTGCCCAGCCAGGGCAGCACGGCAGCAATGCCCGCACGATCCCACGAGCCGAGGAAAACGAGCCCCAGCGGATCCCAGGCAAAACCGGAGAACAGCCAGCCGCGCAGCCATTCCGCAACGATCCAGCTGCCCGCAAAGGCGGCCCCGTCCCCCGCCAGCGAGCGCCCGCCACCGATCGCACGACCGCCGAGCGCGGCGAGAGCGGGGAAGATCGCCAGATAGAGCGAGAGCAGCGGCACCGCGACCCAGCCCAGCACGACCGGCATTTCCGCCTGGTAGGTAAAGGCGGTGGCGATCCAGTTGTTGGCGAGGGTGAAGTGGGCAATCCCGAACAACCAGCCCCGCAGCAGCGCCTCGCGCCAGCCGGGCGCATCGTGCACCAGCCATGCCATCCCGGCGAGCGCCAGCAGCGCCAGCGGCCACAGGGCCAGCGGGGGGAACCCGGTCGCGGCGATCAGGCCGCAGGCAAGGGCAAACAGGCGCGGGTGGCGCCGCAGCGGCGCAGGCGATACCCAGTCAAGCGCGGCCAGCCCGGCCATCGCGCGCCCCCTGTCCGAATTCAGCCGACTGCGCTCAGCGTTTCATCGCCCTTGTCGCCCTGCCCCGCATCGTCCGCACTATCGGCAGCAGGCTTGCGGCGGCGCGGCGCGCGTTTGCGCGGGGCCTCGCCATCTTCCGCGCCGATCGAGGGCGGCAGCGCCGCTGCATCGATGCCATCGCTGGCGGCTTCCGCATCGGCGCTGCGCGCGGTGCGCGGGCGACGCTGGCGGCGGCCTTCACCGCGTGCAGGATTGTCCCGCACGAAGGGATTTTCGGCGGGTTCGTAGCGGGTCGAATCGTCGCCATCCGCGCTGTCGCTCTCGCTGCCTGCTTCGCCGTCGTCGAGATCGTAGCGCTGGCGCGAACGGCGCGACTGGTTGCGCTCGTCCTGGCCGTAATCGTCGCCATCGTCGTCATTGGCGCGGTCGCGGCGGTCGTCACGGCTCGAATCGCGGCCCGAATCGCGCCCATCGTCGCGATCGTCGCGGCGGCCCCGCGCTTCATCCTGCCGCGCCTTGTTGTCGGCGAGCACGCGGAAATAATGGTCGGCGAACTGCAGATAATATTCCATCTGCACGCGGTCGCCATTGTGCTGTGCGTCTTGCGCCAGCTTCTTGTATTTTTCGAGCAACTGCGGCGCATTGCCGCGTGCGCGGCTGTCGATCCGGTTGAGCTGGTTGCCGCCACCCTGGCCGCGATTGTTGTTGCGGCCGCGACGGCGATTATTACGGTTGTTGTTCAAGGAATTATTTTCCTTACTCAGGACCCCCGGCCACCAATGCCGGGTCGGTCGCATGACCCCTCGCCGCGTCCGCTTGTGTGCGGTTCGCGGTGCCCCATCTGCAAATTCGTTCGGGCGATCCCACCCTCACCATTCGGCAAATGTTGGAGCTAGGCCCGGCAGAGGGCAAAACGCCCATGACCACCGTCCTAGGTGTGAGGTAGGCATTGCACGCCTATCATGTCAAGCAGATTACACGCGGCCTGCCTGCCAGATCGCGCCGCAAATCCACAGAAAACCCTGCGTCACGCGCCAGCGCGCCCACCGATTCGCCCTGGCTCGCACCGATTTCGAGCAGGGCGAGGCCGCCCGGGACAAGCAGGCCGCGCAATTGCGGGATGAGGATGCGATAATCGTCGAGCCCCTCCGGCCCGGCGAACAGCGCGCCTGCCGGCTCATACTCGCGCACGCAAGGGTCGAGATCAGCGGCGTCTTCGACATAGGGCGGGTTGGCGAGGATCAGGTCGAACCGGCCCAGACCGGCGGACCAGCCGGAATCGCACCAGCTGGCAAGCACCATCTGCGCGCGATCCGCCAGGGCGATGCGCGCGGCATTATCCGCCGCCACCGCCAGCGCGCCGGGCGAGATGTCGATCCCGATACCCTGCCAGCCGGGCCGCGCCGCCAGCACCGCGAGCAGCAACGCACCCGAGCCGGTGCCGCAATCGAGCACCCGCCCCGCCTGCGCCGCGGCATGGCCCAGCGCCGTTTCGACCAGCACTTCGCTATCACCGCGCGGGATCAGCACCTCGGGCGTGACGCGCAATTCGAGCCCGTAAAATTCCTGCGTGCCGGTAATATAGGCGACCGGTTCATGGGCCGCGCGCCGCTCGACCAGCGAAGCGAAGCCGTCGGGCACAGGCTCGCGCTGGTGCCGCAACAGCATTTCGGAGCGCGCAACGCCCAGCGCGTGCGCCATCAGCACCTCTGCATCGAGCCGGGCCGTATCGGAGGTTGCCGACAGGCGCGCGGCTGCTTCGCGGATGGCTTCGCCTACCGTCACTCCCCCATCGCGGCGAGGCGCTTCGCCTCGTCCTCGGCGATCAACGCATCGACCAATTCGCCAAGGCCCGGCCCGGCCAGCACTTCGTCGAGCTTGTGCAGGGTCAGCCCGATACGGTGATCGGTCACGCGCCCTTGCGGGAAATTATAGGTGCGGATGCGTTCGGAGCGATCGCCCGATCCGACCATCGCCTTGCGCGCTTCGGCCTCGGCACCCTGCGCCTGCTCGCGCTGCGCCTCATAGAGCCGCGCGCGCAGCACCTGCATCGCCTTTTCCTTGTTCTTGTGCTGGCTGCGGCCGTCCTGGCAGGTCACCACGATACCGCTCGGCAAGTGCGTGATGCGCACCGCGCTGTCGGTGGTGTTGACGTGCTGGCCGCCGGCGCCGCTGGCGCGATAGACGTCGATCTTGAGATCCTTGTCCTCCACCGCGACATCGACCTCGTCGGGTTCGGGCAGGACCGCCACGGTCGCCGCGCTGGTGTGGATGCGCCCGCCGCTTTCGGTGACCGGCACGCGCTGCACCCGGTGGACGCCGCTTTCGAACTTGAGCCGGGCGAACACGCCCTGCCCCGCGACATTGGCGACCACTTCCTTGAAACCGCCGATGTCGTTCGCGCTCAGGCTGATCGGTTCGACTTTCCAACCCTGTTCGGCGGCGAAGCGTTCGTACATGCGATAGAGATCGGCAGCGAACAGCGCCGCCTCGTCTCCGCCGGTGCCCGCGCGGATTTCGAGCATCGCGGGCCGCGCATCGGCCGCATCGCGCGGCAGCATGGCAATCGCCAGCTGGCGCTCCTTTTCCGGCAATTGCTCGCGGACGCGGGCGAGTTCCTCGTCGGCCAGCGCCTTCATTTCCGGATCGTCGGCCAGCGCCGCCAGTTCGACCGCCTCGGCGCGCAGTTCCTGCACTTCGCGCGCGGCCTTCGCCACCGGCTCCAGCTCCGCATAGTCGCGGCTTGCGCGGACGAATTCCTCGCCCTCGAGCATACCCGACGCCATCCGCGCCTCGAGCTCGGCAAAGCGATGGGTGATCTGGGAAAGGCGCTCTGCGGGGATGGTCACGCTACTCTTTCATGTGGTCATCCCGGCCTTGTGCCGGGATGGGGCTTTCTTCTTGCAAGTGTTTCGCGCCAAGTGAAGCACCACCCCGGAACAAGTCCGGGGTGACAGTAGGAATCAGCGGAATTCGTTCACAATCCGGGTTATTACTTCATACATATCCGGGGTCGCCTTCAGCTTGAACTCAACGATTCCGTCACGCGAAGCATAGCTTAAGATCGCTCTTGGCTCGGCTTTGACGGCTTTGTCAAAGCGCTTCCTAGCGCTGCCCGTAACGATGACTTCGGACGCATGGCCGTTGGTGCGTAGCGCCGATGTCGCACGTAATGCGTGATCGATGACCGCATCGTCTTCGGCGACGATGATTACATCCGCCTTTGCCTCACCCCGCTCCCCCACCAGCATCGCCAGCCGCTCGATCCCCGCAGCCCAGCCGACCGCGGGCGTCGGGTTGCCGCCGAGGCTTTCCATCAGCCCGTCATAGCGCCCGCCGCCCAGAACGGTGCCCTGTGCGCCCAGCCGGTCGGTGACGAATTCGAAGGCGGTGTGGCGGTAATAGTCGAGCCCGCGCACCAGCGAGGGGTTGCGGCTCCACGCCACGCCCGCCGCGTCCAGCCCGCCGGTCACGGCAGCGAAAAAGTCCTGCGCCTCGGCCGACAGGAAATCGTCGATCTTCGGCGCATCCGCCACGAAGGCGCGGTCGCGTGGGTCCTTGGAATCGAGGATGCGCAGCGGGTTCTTCTCCAGCCGCTCCTGCGAATCCTCGCTCAGCTCGCCCTTCACCGCGCGGAAATATTCCACCAGCGCTGCGCGCCACGCCTCGCGGCTGTCGCCATCTCCCAGCGTATTGAGCTGCAGCGTCACGCCTTCCGCGATCCCCAGCTCCTTCAGCAACTGGTCGGCCATCGCCAGCAGTTCCACATCCGCCTGCGGTTCGGCAGCGCCGATGATCTCGGCGTCGATCTGGTGGAACTGGCGATAGCGGCCCTTCTGCGGGCGTTCGTAGCGGAACAGCGGGCCGTGTGTCGCGACTTTCAGCGGCGCATATTGCTGCCAGCCGTCGGTGATATAGGCGCGCGCGATCCCGGCGGTGAATTCGGGCCGCAGGGTCAGCGATTCCCCGCCGCGATCCTCGAAGGAATACATTTCCTTCGATACGACATCGGTCGTCTCGCCGATCGAACGGCTGAACACTTCGGTCTTTTCGAACACCGGCATTTCCACCCGGCGAAAGCGGTAGAGCTTGCGCACGCGTTCGAAGGTTTCGACGACGAAGGCGAAGGCTTCGGCATCGGCGCCGAAAATATCCTGCGTGCCGCGGATCGCTTGGGGGGTCTTGATCTTGCTCATCTTGGCGGCGCGCTTAGCGCGTTCGGACCGTGCGGGAAAGTCGCTCGTCGATGCGCGGCTTGCGTCAGTCGAATGCCCCGGCCATGAAGCGTGCCCATGAAAAAGCACGTCCTGTCGCTCGCCCTCGTCTCCACTATCGCATCGACCATCGCCCTGGCGGCCCCGGCAATCGGCCAGCAGGTCGAACGCTCGCGCCCGGTCGAAACCCGGCTGGACAACGCAACCCCGCTGCCGGCGGACACGCCATGGCCGGGCGGGACCATCGCGCTCGATATCGACGCGACCGACACGGCGCGCGGCGTCTATTCGGTGACCGAGACGATCCCCGTCACCGCCGATATGAAGGTGCTGACGCTGCTCTATCCCGAATGGCTGCCGGGCAATCACGCGGCACGCGGCCCGATCAATCTGGTGTCCGACATCCGCTTCTTCGCCGATGGCAAGCCGCTGCAATGGGTGCGCAACCCGCTCGACGTCTACCAGATCGACGTGATGCTGCCCGAAGGGACCAAGGTGGTTACCGCCCGCTTCGTCCACACCT
The DNA here is from genome assembly GCA_014763545.1 of Sphingomonadales bacterium. Lineage (GTDB taxonomy): Bacteria > Pseudomonadota > Alphaproteobacteria > Sphingomonadales > Sphingomonadaceae > JACXVD01. Next base: position 11,112 of record JACXVD010000029.1, on the reverse strand, counting down.
CGCCGGTTACCGGGCGCGAGGGGCGGATCACCATGACGCAGGAAATGCTCAATCTCCAGTGGGAGAAGATGAGCTTCTATCCCGCCGGGCACTACACGCGCCGGATCGCGGTGCAGCCCACGGTCACCGTGCCGACGGGCTGGGCGGTCTATACCGCGCTCGACGGGATGAGCCGCCAGGGCGACCGGGTCAGCTGGGCGCCGGTCGATTACGAGACGCTGGTCGATTCCCCCATCTTCGCGGGCAAATATGCGCAGCAGTGGGACATCGGCAACAATGTCCGGCTCGACGTGGTGGCCGACAGCGCCAAGGAACTGGCCCTCGCGCCCGAGAACCTGGCCCGCTTCAAGAAGCTGGTGGCGGAAGCCGAGACGCTGTTCGGCGCGCGCCATTTCGACCATTACGACATGCTGCTCGCGGTGACCGACCGGATGGGCGGCATCGGGCTGGAACACCACCGCTCGGCGGAAAACCAGTACGAACCCGGATCGCTGATCGACTGGGACGCGATGGACTGGGACCACAATGTCACCAGCCACGAACTGGTGCACAGCTGGAACGGCAAATATCGCCGCCCGGCCGATCTGTGGACCCCCGACTACCGCACCCCGATGCAGGACAGCCTGCTGTGGATGTACGAAGGGCAGACCCAGTTCTGGGGCTGGATCCTCGCCGCACGCTCGGGCATCCAGAGCAAGGAAACCGTGCTCGGCACCATCGCCGTGGCGGCGGCGAATTACTCCGAAGGCCAGCCGGGCCGCGCCTGGCGGCCGGTGTCGGACACGACCAACGACCCGATCATCAATTCGCGCCGCCCGCTGCCCTATTCCTCGCTGTCGCGCAGTGAGGATTACTATGTCGAAGGTGCGCTGACCTGGCTCGAGGCGGACCAGATCATTCGCCAGGGCACCGGCGGCAAGAAGGGGCTGGACGATTTCGCCAAGGCCTTCTTCGGCCGGAACGATGGCGACTGGGGCATCTCGACCTATGATTTCGACGAAATCGTCGCGACGCTGAACGGCGTGTATCCCTATGACTGGGCGAGCTTCCTCAAGACCCGCCTGTACCAGCCCAACCAGCCCGCCCCGATGCGCGGGATCGAAATGGCCGGTTACAGCCTGACGTGGAAGGACAAGCCCAACAGCTACGATGCGGGACGGATGAAGGGCGGCAAGTACCTCAACCTGTTCTACTCGCTGGGCTTCAATGTGGATGGCCAGGGCAAGGTGGTATCGACCCTGTGGGACGGCCCGGCGTTCCGCGCCGGGGTGGTCGACGGGTCGACCGTCGTCGCGGTGAATGGCCAGGCCTATTCGGATTCGGTGATCAAGGATGCGATCACCGCCGCCAAGGATGGCAAGGATCCGCTGTCGCTGCTGGTTCGGCGCGGCGACAATTTCCGCACCGTGGAATTGGATTACCACGGCGGCCTGCGCTACCCATGGCTCGAACCGATTTCCAAGAGCGAACAGGGGCTCGACCGCCTGCTCGCCCCGCGGACGAAGTAGCGCGTCAACGATCCGCGACCGCAGGCAAAATTAGACCATGATCTATGTTGCGGCGCAGCAAGGGCGCCGCTAAGGGACCGTGCATGCGTATCGACATGATCCCGACCGGCGACAATCCGCCCGAGAGCCTGAACGTCATCATCGAAGTGCCCACCGGCGGCGAACCGGTGAAGTACGAATTCGACAAGGAATCGGGCGCGCTCTTCGTCGACCGCATCCTGCACACCCCGATGCGCTATCCGGCGAATTACGGTTTCGTGCCGCACACGCTCAGCCCCGATGGCGACCCGCTCGACGCGCTGGTGATTTCGCGCAGCCCCTTCATCGCGGGCTGCGTGGTGCGCGCCCGCCCGATCGGCGTGCTCAACCTCGAAGACGAACACGGCGGCGACGAAAAGCTGATCTGCGTGCCGGTGGACACGACCTTCCCGTATTATTCGGACGTCGGTGAAACGAAGGATCTGCCGTCGATCATCTTCCAGCAGATCGAACACTTCTTTACCCACTACAAGGATCTCGAAGCCGAGAAGTGGGTCCGCATCGGCGCCTGGGGCGATGCCGACGAAGCACGCCGGATCGTGGTCGAAGCGATCGCCCGCGCCAAGGAAGCCAAGCAGGGCTGATCCCCGCGCGCCGGCCCGCCGCTATTCGCGCGGGCTGGCCGGGTCGAGCAGATCCTTGTCCTTGCCGCTGTTCGCGCGGCGTTCTTCCTCGACCATATCGAGCACCGAATTTTCCGGCGCGACATCGCCTGCGGCATTGTCGGGCATGGGTGCGCGCCGCTGCACCGGCCTTGCCGGGCGCGCCGGTGCTGTGTGCTGCCCGGCCTCGAAAGGCGGCGGCGCCGTGGGATCGAACCGCAGGCGATAGATCGGTTCGGGCAAGGCGAAGCCTGCTTCTTCCAGCGCGCGTTTGACCGCCGGGATCGCCCGGCTGCGCGCCTTGTACCAATCGGTCTCGCGCTGGTCGATCCAGCCGAGGAAGCGGATCACGATGTTCGAATCGCCCACCTGTTCGACCCGCGCCGAGGGCGGCGGATCGGCCAGCACGAAGGGCAGCCCCGCCAGCACCTCTACCCCCAGATGCCGCGCATCGGTGGGATCGTCCTCCGCGTCGATCCCCAGTTCGAAATCGAACCGGCGCTGGGGATTGGCGGTGAAATTGAGGATGGTCGCGTTGAAGACCTGCGCATTGGGGATGCGCAGCTGGTTGCCGTCGAGCGTCATCAGGATCGTCGCCCGGCTGGTCAGGCGGATGACATGGCCTTCATGGTCGTCGATGCACACCCAGTCCCGCGCGCGGAACGGCTGGCGCAGGCTGAGCAATAGCGAGGCGACGTAGTTCTCGATCGTGTCGCGCATGGCGAAACCCAGCGCGATGCCGATGACCCCGGCCCCGCCCAGCACTGCGCCGAGCAGCGCGGTCGCCCCCAGCATGTCGAGCGCCACCACCAGGCCGAGGATCGCGAAGCTGAAACGCACCAGCCCGGCAAACAATTCGGCCATGAAACTGTTGGGCGCGATCCGTTCCCACAGCGTGCCCAGCCTGCCGAGCAGATAGCCGACAGACGCGATTGCCAGCCCGATCGCCACAGCCAGCGCGACCAGCGGCAGCAGTTTGACCAGGCTGTCCCACCGCTGCGCGACCCGCGCCAGCGCACCGGACCCGGCGGCGATCGACACATCGCGCTCGATCCGGTTTTCGACCGTCACCACCCCGGAAACGCGGCTGGCGATTGCCTCGGCCCGTTTCGCATCGGCGCTGCCGGGCACCGTGCCGCTGAGCGTGACCACGCCTTCGCTGACCTGCACCTCGACCCTGGAAAAGGCGGGCAGTTCGCCGAAAATGCCGCGAATGCGTTCCTGTATCCGTTCGTCCGGCGCGGCGTTGACCGCGTCGATGGCCGGCTGCGGCGACGCGGCCGACGAGGTTTCCGCTGCAGGCGAGGTGAACGGGGTGAGCGCGAGAGACGGCGTTGCCAGCGAGAGGCTGGATAGCGCCAGCAGCGCGCAAAAGATCACCAGCCGCCCCATCTTATCCCCCCGCGATCGTCATGCCTTCGACACGCAGCGTCGGCGCGTTGATCGCCCGGTGCATTGCGAGATCATTCGCCGGCGTCATCCGGGCGAACATGTCGAGCAGATTGCCCGCGATGGTGAATTCGGCCACCGGCCCGGCGATCTCGCCGCCGATGATGCGAAATCCGGACGCGCCCCGGCTATAATCCCCGGTCACCGCGTTGACGCCGTGGCCGATCAATTCGGTCACCAGCACACCGTCGGCAATATCGGCGATCAGCTCCTCGCGCGACAGGGTGCCAGCAGCCATGTGGACATTGTTGCTGGCGATGCCCGGCGATCCGCCGCCGCCCCGCGCGCCGTGGCCCGTGGGGGCAACGCCAAGCTGGCGCGCGGCGGCGAGGTTGGTCAGCCAGCCGGTCAGCCGCCCCCCCTGCACCAGCGCCCGCGCTGCGACCGGCAGGCCCTCGCCATCGAAGGGGCGCGAACGCAAGCCGCGCCTTTGCAGCGGATCGTCGAGGATCTCGATGTCTGCGGGGAACAGTTCCTCGTCCAGCTTGCCGAGCAGGAAGCTCGCCTTGCGGGCGATGGCGCTGCCCGCCATGGCGCCGACGAGATGGCCGACGAGCCCGCCCGAAACGCGCGGATCGAACACCACGCTCATTCGCCCGCTGGGCAGGCCTGCGGGGTCGAGCCGCGCCACCGCGCGTTCGCCCGCAAGTCGGCCGATTTCCCCGGCAGGCAGCAAGTCGGCGGCATAGCGCGCGCTGCGCCAGCCGTAATCGCGCTGCATCCCCGCGCCCTCGCCCGCGATCACGCTGGCGCTGGTGGCATGGGTAGTCGCCGCATAGCCGCCCGAGAAACCGTTGCTGGCAACCAGCGCCGCCACCGAGCGCGTGAAGGAGGCGCTGCCGCCTTCGCTGTTGGTCACCCCCGCCACGGCGCGGGCGGCATCTTCCGCCTCCAGCGCGCGGGCGCGCAGGATTTCGGGTGTAGGCTCGCTGGCGTCCTCGAGTTCGAGATCGGGCCAGGGGCCGCGCGCCAGCTCGTCCGGCTCGGCGATCCCGGCATAGGGATCTTCCGGCGCCAACCGCGCCATCGCCACCGCCCGTTCGGCCAGTTCCTGCATGGCGGCGGGAGAGAAATCGCTCGTCTGGATCGAGGCGCAGCGCCGCCCGACGAAGACGCGCAGCGCCACTTCATCGCTTTCCGAACGCTCGACATCTTCCAGCTTGCCCAGCCGCACGCCGATCCCTTCGGAACTTTGCGCGCGCGCCATGGCGTCGCATTCGTCAGCCCCGGCGCGGCGGGCCGCCTCGATCAGCTGGGCGCAGCGATCCTGCGCGGTAGCGGCGTCGATCATCGGGAGGCTCCGGCATGCGTCATGGCTCCCGAGCTAGGGACAATACCCCCGCTCGGCAATGGGCACACGGGATCGGACGCGAGCGAAACCGCCTAGAACGCGAGCGCGATCGCCTTGAACAGGCCGGTGAGCAGGAAAGGCAGGCCGATCGCCGTGATCCACAGCCACAGCTGGTCATGTCGGAAATTGCCGCGCAGCGCCGGGTCGGCCGCGTGATCGTCGTCCAGCACCTGCCAGCGCGCTTCGAACCAGCGGCAGGCGGGAATGATCGCGGCGACGAGCACGATCAGCGCGAAATAGGGCAGCAGCGACGAACCGCCGCCCTTCAGCGCGTGGATGACCACGAAAATATTCAGCGCGGTATAGATCAGCAGGGCATAGGCGACATTGTCGCTCATCTTGCGGCGCCAATCGAGCTGCCGCGCCCCCTGCGCGGCGTGATGTGCGGCATGTTCCCGCTTGTGCATGGTTTCTACCACGACTCCGGCTCCCCTTTTTTGCCCCTCTTCTGGCCGGCAGTATTTCAAAACTGCGTCACGCGATCAACCCCGGTAACAATCGTGCCCGCTGCCATTCACGCTGGCGCATTCAGCCGGGATTAGGCACGAATCGTGCCAAGCAGGAAATTCGGGGTTCAAAGCTCGCCACGCGGTGCTAAAGCTCGCGGCGATGACGACACTTGCCGATAGCGAGAGCCCCGCCCCCACCGCGGATTCCGCCGCCGCGATGAGCGCCAGCCAGCCGATCCCGCAGGGCGGGCTGGAGGTGATTTCGATCGCCAAGAGCTATGACAAGCGGGCGGTTCTGACCGACATCTCGCTCACCGTCGGCAAGGGCGAAGTGCTCGGCCTGCTCGGCCCCAATGGCGCGGGCAAGACCACCTGTTTCTATTCGATCATGGGGTTGGTGCGGCCCGATGCCGGGCGCATCCTGATGGACGGGGTCGATGTCACCCGCCTGCCGATGTATCGCCGCGCGATCCTGGGCCTGGGTTACCTGCCGCAGGAAACCAGCATCTTCCGCGGGATGACTGTGGAACAGAACATCAATTGCGTGCTCGAACTGGTCGAGCCCGACAAGCATGTCCGCGCGCAGGAACTCGAACGGCTGCTCGAGGAATTCCATATCGAACGCCTGCGCTCCTCGCCCGCCATGGCGCTGTCGGGCGGTGAACGGCGGCGCTGCGAAATCGCCCGCGCGCTGGCGGCCAAGCCTTCGATCATGCTGCTCGACGAACCCTTCGCCGGGATCGACCCGCTGTCGATCAGCGACATTCGCGACCTCGTCAAAGACCTCAAGCAGCGCGGCATCGGCGTGCTGATCACCGACCACAATGTGCGTGAAACGCTCGACATCGTCGACCGGGCCTGCATCATCTACGGTGGGCAGGTGCTGTTCGCAGGGACGCCGCAAGCCCTGGTGGCCGACGAGAACGTGCGGCGGCTGTATCTCGGCGAAGGCTTTACGCTGTGACGGGTCGTCGCCCGGGCTAGCAGATCATGGCCCTCGGCCCCCGCCTAGACCTCAGGCAATCGCAATCGCTGGTGATGACACCCCAGCTCCAGCAGGCAATCAAGCTGCTGGCGCTGTCCAACCTCGAGATCGAGGCATTCATCGGCGAAGCGTTGGAAGCCAATCCGTTGCTCGAATTGGGCGAGGTATCGCGCGATGCGGGCGAGCCCGACACGATGTCCCTCGCCGCGCGCGAGGAACAGGGCGCCGATGCGCTGATCGCGGAAGGACGCGGGGGCGAGGATCGTCCGCTCGACATCGACCCCAGCGCCATCGACAGCGACCGTGACACCGGCGACCGTGACACCGGCGACTGGGGCCGGGCTGGCAGCATGACAGGCGGCGAGGACGGCCCCGGCATCGACGAGCGCGGCGAAGGCGAGCTTTCGCTGGCCGAACATCTTGCGCGGCAAGCCGGCAGCCTCGCCTATTCCGATGGCGAGCTGGCGGCGGCGCTGCATATCATCGGCTTGCTCGACGAGGCTGGCTACCTCCCCGTGGACCTGCGCGAAATCGCGGGCGAACTGGGCGTGTCACTGGCCGAAGCGGAGGATGCGCTGGAACTGGTCCAGTCGCTCGATCCCACCGGGGTGGGCGCACGCAGCCTTGCCGAATGCATCGCGCTGCAGGCGAAAGAGGCCAACCGCTACGATCCGTGCATGGCGCGGCTGATCGATAACCTCGACCTCGTCGCGCGCGGCGACTTCGCGCGGCTCAAGCGGATGTGCGATGTCGATGACGAGGATTTTGCGGACATGCTTGCCGAATTGCGCGGCTACGACCCCAAGCCGGGGCTGCGTTTCGGCGGGGGCGAGGCTGCGGCGGTGGTCCCCGATATCCTGCTGGCGCCGGCGCGCGGCGGCGGATGGGACATTGCGCTCAACGAAGCGACCCTGCCGCGCCTGGTGGTCAACCGCAGCTATTATCTCGAACTGCGGCACGGCTGCGCGGGCAAGGAGGCGCGCGGCTGGCTGCGCGAGAAGCTGGCCGATGCCAACTGGCTGATCAAGGCGATCGACCAGCGGCAGAAGACCATCCTGAAAGTCGCCGCCGAAATCGTGAAGCAGCAGGACGGGTTCTTCCGCCGCGGCGTCTCCGACCTCAAGCCGCTGACGCTCAAGGCAGTGGCCGAAGCGATCGAGATGCATGAAAGCACCGTCAGCCGGGTGACCAGCAACAAATATCTCCACTGCGAGCGCGGCACCTTCGAATTGAAGTATTTCTTCACCTCGGGCGTCGGTTCGGCAGATGGCGAGGGTGCATCCTCCGAAGCGGTAAAGGCGCGGATCAAGGCGCTGATCGACGGGGAAGATGCGAAGAAGATCCTCTCCGACGATACGCTGGTCGACCTGCTCAAGGCAGAAGGCTTCGACCTCGCCCGCCGCACCGTCGCCAAATACCGCGAGGCGATGGGCATCGGCTCCAGCGTGCAGCGGCGGCGCCAGAAGAAGATGCGCGGGTTGTAGGCCGGGCAGGCCTGGCTCGCCGAAAGCGAGCGACAGCGGCGAGGATGCACCCTGCGGATGCCGGTGCGGATGGATAACGAACTGTTACCAGAAAGACTCAGACACAAACGCTCAACGCTCTTTACCCGGCGTTAACCTTTTTCGTTCAGATGTTTTGTGGTTAATCGCGGTCAACACCTATTTCACAGGCGTTACCGACTGGGTTTCGGGGCAAAGGGGGACTATCCCATGCGCGTATTGCTGATCGAGGACGAGCCGACCACGGCAAAGGCCATCGAACTGATGCTGACCACCGAGGGTTTCAACGTCTATTCGACGGACCTTGGCGAGGAAGGTTTGGACCTGGGCAAGCTGTATGATTACGACATCATCCTGCTCGACCTGAACCTGCCCGACATGCATGGTTACGACGTGCTCAAAAAGCTGCGCGTCGCCAAGGTGCAGACGCCGGTGCTGATTCTTTCCGGCATTTCCGAGATGGACAGCAAGATCCGCAGCTTCGGCTTCGGTGCCGACGATTACGTGACCAAGCCGTTCCACCGTGAGGAACTGGTCGCCCGCATCCACGCAGTGGTCCGCCGTTCCAAGGGCCACAGCCAGTCGGTCATCCGCACCGGCAAGCTGGCGGTCAACCTCGATGCGAAGACCGTGGAAGTCGACGGCGCCCGCGTCCACCTGACCGGCAAGGAATATGCGATGCTCGAGCTGCTGTCGCTGCGCAAGGGCACCACGCTGACCAAGGAAATGTTCCTCAACCACCTGTACGGCGGGATGGACGAGCCGGAACTCAAGATCATCGACGTCTTCATCTGCAAGCTGCGCAAGAAGCTCAGCCACGCATGCGGCGGCGAAAACTATATCGAAACCGTCTGGGGCCGCGGCTATGTCCTGCGCGATCCGGGCGAAGAGGCCGAGGCCGCCTGACCCCATTCGAAAATACGCAAACAGCGAGAACGCCCGGAGTGCCAATCACTCCGGGCGTTTTTTCGTTCAGCCCGGCGCGCGTTCGAAAGTATTGGTTTCGAGCTGCGGCAGCGACTGGTTGGGCCACACGATCGTCTCGGTCATCGTCTTGCGATCGCGGGAGATGGCGTAGATGCGGGTCGACACGGTCTTGCCGCCCTTGCCCAGGGTTACCACCAGCGTCCCGGCAGCCGGGCGCCGGAACGAGGCGCTGTCGATGAAGGACATGTTCCCGGCAACCGCAACCGGCTTGCCGTCGGCCCGCGCGGTGGCGGTGCTCTGCAAGCTGGTCCCGTCAGCCGTGGTCATGGCCACCGCCATCGTCCACTTGAGACCGGCGTCGGTCGAAAAGTCGATGGTCACCGCCTGCGGACGTTCGGCTTCCGGCACGCGCGAGGTTTCGAGCGACCAGCGCCCCACCAGCGGCGAAGCGTCGGCGGTTCCTGCCGCACCTTCGGGATCGACGAGATGGCTTTGCTCGATAAACGGCAGGCTGGGCGATGCGACGGCGAGAACTGCAGCTGCGGCGAGACTTGCGGACATCAACATGATGAGCACTCCTTTGCGGGAAAGACGGCCCCTTTCCTGGGGCACGGCCTCGTCTTCTCCGCTTTCGCCGCCGCCGGGCAGATCGATTTTCTTGTCCCAGATTTTTCGGGCCGCCAGCATTCGCGCCAATTCGCGGCTGCTGCCGACCCCGGTCTTGCGCCGCGCATCGCGCAGTCGCTCGTTGATCGCCGCCTCGGACCGGTCGAGGCGCCGGGCGATCGATTTGGCGGTATGACCGCTCGCCAAAAGGCGCAGGATTTCAAGCTCGCTCGCGCTCAGGGACTCGATCGCGGCAGTGGTAAGATCGCCTTGCTGCATCGCCCCGAATGACCATAGCGAGCCCGCCCGCGTCCACATCAAATTTCTTGTCTCGAGGGCTCAGCGGCCCTGATGCGCGTACGCGTGGCACGGCAATACCGGGCTTGATCGTGGGGAGGCGGCGCTACACCGAGGCGGCCGTCCGATCGCCCTGCCTATCGGGCAGAGGCCGGTTTGGCCGCCTGTATCAGCGCGGCAGTCCGGTTACGCGGCCGCTGCGAGCTGATCGACGACCACCGGGTGGATCTGGCCGAAGAAGCGAATGTCGGCCTTTCGCCCGCGCGCCTTCGCGGCGCAGCCGTTGACCTCGACGCCGCCGGCAATCGACAGGTGGAGGAATTCGCACTCGGGCGGCCAGTCTTCATCCGCCTCGACCCGGCAGCCGCCGCTGGAAAGCCGCGAAACGCTCACCGGGAAGGTGTCGCGCCCCAAGGTGCAACTCGCGGCAATTACGCCGCTTTTGTCCGCACCGCTCTTCTTACCCATCGTGTTACTCCTCGAACTCCCGTCCGACAGAACATCAATCCTAAGCATTCGAGATTAAGATCGCCCGAACGGCCCGTTAGGTTCCGGGCAAGCGTCGAGACCATGGTTGACCGGTGCTGCCCGCGCGGCCAATGGCTGCGCCATGACCGCTTACAAACCCGGCGATCCGACCACGCTCAACCGGCTCTATGGCCGCAGCCAGGGCAAGCCGCTGCGCAAGGGCCAGCAGGAGCTGGTCGACAAGCTGCTGCCGCAGATCGCCGTCCCCGACGAGGGGCCGGTGAGCGCCGCGCGCCTGTTCGGCGACGAGCGCCCGCTGCATTTCGAAATCGGCTTCGGCGGTGGCGAACACCTCGCCTATCGCGCCGACCTTCTGCCCGACCATGGCTTCATCGGCGCGGAGCCGTTCGTCAACGGGGTGGCCCAGGCGCTGACCCATGTGCGCGACGGGCATGAGGGCAACGGGCGCCTCGCCAATGTCCGCATCCACCACGGCGATGCGTTGGAGGTGCTGCGCCGCGTGCCCGACGGGGCGCTGACCATGCTCTACCTGCTCCATCCCGACCCATGGCCCAAGGCCAAGCATGCCAAGCGACGGATGATGAACGACGGGCCGGTCGACATGTTCGCCGCCAAGCTGAAGCCCGGCGGCGAATTCCGTTTCGGCACCGACCATGCGGTGTACCTGCGCCACGCGCTGATGGTGATGCGCCGCCACACCCACCAGTTCGAATGGCTCGTAGAAGGCCCGCAAAGCTGGCAGCAGCGCCCGTCCGGCTGGTGCGAAACCCGCTACGAACACAAGGCCCGCACGGTGTACGGGCACGAAGTGTGGTACTTGAAATTTAGGCGTATTTAAGGGTAGCTCTGGCGTAGAAAAACCGTGTTTTTGCAATAGGTTGACTGCGCTACAGTTCTCCACCCTTGGC
>JACXVD010000095.1 GCA_014763545.1 Sphingomonadales bacterium | reverse complement strand
ATCATCCGAGCGCTTGGCTGGACGAATATCAAAACCACTGGTCGGGACGAGAGGATTCGAACCTCCGACCCCCACACCCCCAGTGTGATGCGCTACCAGGCTGCGCTACGTCCCGAGACCAGTGGAGGGCGGCCCTATAAGTGCGCCGCGCGGGGAAGGCAAGCGTCGCTTGCGCGTTGGCGCAATGTCGGTGCGATCGGCGATCCCCGGCGCCGTGCCCTGCAATTCGTTGCCCTGCTGCAACATAACTGCTACGCGCCGCGCCCATTGACGGGACGTGGGCCTGTGCGGGCCTTGCGACGGGCCGCACCCCATCCCCATATGGCGCTTTCCTAGAAGGTTCAGGGTTTCATACATGTTCGACTTGCTTGCCGCAGCCACCAGCGCAGACGCACCGCCTGCCTGGGTCAGCTTCCTGCCGATCCTCGGCATGGTCGCGATCTTCTGGTTCTTCATCTTCCGTCCGCAGATGCGCCAGCAGAAGGCCCATCGCGAAAAGATCGCCAGCGTGAAGAAGGGCGATCAAATCGTCACTTCCGGCGGGATCATGGGCAAGGTGATGAAGGTCGACGACCACTACGCCGAAGTCGAGATCGCGCAGGGCGTGCGGGTCAAGGTGGTCAAGTCGACCATCGGCGACATCGTCCCGCCGGGCGGCAGCGCCGCAGCGAACGACTGATCCCCGGACCCGACGAAGCTCCCAGCCGAGGATAGCTCGCACGATGCTTGAATTTCCCACCTGGAAGAAGGCCTGGTTCTGGACGGTCGCGCTGATCGGACTGCTCGCCTCGCTCCCCTCCGTCCTTTCGCTGGCCAACGTTCCCTGGCCCAGCGTCTTGCCCAGCCCGACGGTCAACCTCGGGCTCGACCTTGCCGGCGGCAGCCATATCCTGCTCGAAGCCAATTCGTCGCAGGTCGCGGCACAGCGGCTGGAGAACATGGAAGAAGATGTGCGCGCGCGCATGCGCGGGGCCGAACCGCGCATCCGTATCGGTGATGTCTCGACCCAGGGCGGCAAGCTCAGCTTCATGGTCGAAAGCGCGGCTGACGTGGATCGTGCGCGCTCGTTGCTCGAACCGCTGATCAACGGCACCGGGATGACGCGCGACTGGAACCTCGAAGTGGTGGACGAGACGCGCATCGTGCTCAGCCCCACGCAGGCGGGGCTGGACAAGGCGGTCGACCAGGCGATGGACAGCGCCACCGAAGTGGTGCGCAAGCGTATCGACGAACTCGGCACGCGCGAGCCGACGATCATCCGCCAGGGTGACAATCGGATCGTGGTGCAGGTGCCCGGCCTGCAGGATCCCGAGGCGTTGAAGAAGCTGCTCGGCAAGACCGCCAAGCTCGAATTCAAGCTGGTCGACCAGAACGCGCTGCCGACCGACGTGGCGCAGGGCATTGCCCCCCCGGGCGACCAGATCTTCCCCTTCGCCGCGGATTCGCCGCAGGCCGGCCAGTCGCTGGCGGTCAAGCGCCTCGGCGGGATTCAGGGTGACCGGCTGATCGATGCGCAGCAGACCTTCGACCAGCAGACCAACGAACCGGTCGTCACCATCCAGTTCGACCAGCAGGGCGGCACCAAATTCGCCAAGCTGACGAGCGAGAACGTCAACAAGCCCTTCGCCATCATCCTCGACGGCGAAGTGCTCTCCGCGCCCAACATCAACGAACCGATCCTGGGCGGCAGCGCGCGCATCTCGGGCAGCTTCTCGGTCGAGAGCGCGGCCCAGCTGGCGATTGCGCTGCGTTCGGGCGCGCTGCCGGTCGATCTCAAGGTGATCGAGGAACGCACCGTCGGGCCGGATCTCGGCGCCGATTCGATCAAGAAGGGCCTCATCGCCATGACCATCGGCACCACGGCGGTGCTGGTGTTCATGATGGTGACCTACGGTCGCTTCGGGGTCTATGCCAACGGCGCCCTGGTGCTGAACGTGTTCATGATCCTGGGGATCATGGCGCTGCTCAACACCACGCTGACCCTTCCGGGTATCGCCGGTTTCGTGCTGACGATCGGCGCGGCGGTGGATGCCAACGTGCTGATCAACGAACGTATCCGCGAGGAACGACGAAGGGGCCGCCGCGTCGTCCAGGCGATCGAAACCGGCTACAAGGAAGCCAGCCGCGCGATCTATGACGCCAACATCACCAACGTGATCGCGGCCGCGCTGCTGTTCGCCTTCGGCCAGGGCCCGGTCAAGGGCTTCGCGGTCGTGCTGGTGATCGGCGTGCTGACCTCGATCTTCACCGCCGTTGCCGTCACCCGCATGTGGGTGGCCGGCTGGCTGCGCCGTGCGCGTCCGCACGACATCAACATCTGAGGGGGACGGACCAATGCGACTTCTCAAACTCGTCCCCGACAACACCAACATCGGTTTCCTGCGCTGGCGGCTGCCGTTCTTCATCGTCAGCGGTATCCTGATTGCGGCGAGCTGGGCGCTGGTGCTGGTCAATGGCCTCAACCTGGGCGTCGATTTCGTCGGCGGGCAGATGATCCGGGTGACCTTCACCCAGACCGCAGAAGCGCCCGTGGGCGAAATGCGCAGCTCGATCGAAAAGCTCGGCTATGGCGATCCGATCATCCAGCGTTACGGCGCGCCCAATGAGGCTTCGATCCGGATGAAGCTGCCCGAAGGTTCGGAAAAGAACCCGGGCCTGGCCAATGCCATGGCAGACAAGATCAAGGAATCGCTCAAGGCGCAATACCCCGATGTGCGGATCGACGGCGTCGATTCGGTGTCGGGCAAGGTGTCGAACGAATTGTTCAGCACCGGCCTGATGTCGCTGCTGGCGGCGATGGTGGCGATCTCGATCTATATCTGGATCCGCTTCGAATGGCAGTTCGGCGCGGGCGCGCTGTTCGCGCTGTTCCACGACGTGTCGCTGACGATGGGCTTCTTCGCGCTGACCCAGCTCGAATTCGACCTCAACATCATCGCCGCGATCCTGACGATCATCGGTTATTCGCTCAACGATACGATCGTGGTCTATGACCGTATCCGCGAAAACCTGAAGAAATACCGCAAGATGCCGCTGCCCGAGGTGCTCGACCTGTCGGTCAACGAGACGCTGGCACGCACGGTGATGACGTCGCTGACGCTGCTGATCGCGCTGGTCGCGTTGCTGTTCATCGGGCCCGACAGCCTGTTCGGCCTGACTGCGGCGATCACGCTGGGTATCTTCATCGGTACCTACAGCTCGATCTACATGGCCGCGCCGATCCTGATCTGGCTGGGCGTCAAGTCGGACAGTTTCGTGCCGACCGAAACCGCCACCGACCGTCAGGAACGGATGGCGCGCGGGGAGGGCTGAGCTTCCCGCTCAGCCCTGCAGCAGCCGCTCGTAATATTCCGCCAGCGCGGCGGCGTTCGCTTCCCAGCTGAAGCGCGCCGCCGTCGCCACCACCCGCTCGCGCGGAATCGGATTGTCCAGCAGCGTGCGGATAGCTGCTGCGATCGCATCCGAATTGCGCTCGACGATCATCCCGGCGTCGGGTGATGTCACAAGTTCGCGCGCGCCGCCCGCATCGGTGATCACCAGCGGGGTGCCGCAGGCGAGCGCCTCGACCCAGGCATTGGCCAGCCCTTCGCTGGCAGACGGCAGCACCATGGCATCGGCTGCACTCAGGACCAGCGGCAGCAAATCGTGGTCGAGCGAGCCGAGGAAATGGACCTGTCGCTCGAGCCCCATGTCCCGCGCCATCTGCCGCAGCCGCGCTTCGTCCTCGCCCTTGCCGACCAGCAGCAATTGCGCCCCGGGCAGTACTGCCAGCGCGCGGATGACGAATTCCTGCCCCTTGCGCGGGATCAGGGCGCCCACGGTGGCCAGCAGCGGCGCCTTGTCGGACAGGGCGATCCCCAACTGCTCACCCAGCCGGCGGCGTAACATCGGATGGTCGAGCGGGCGGAAACGGTTGCGGTCCAGCCCGGTGTAATGCAGCGCGATCTTGTCGCGCGGCAGGCCCAGTGCGGCCATATCCTCCGCCAGCGCACCGCACACGGCGAGCAAGCCAGTTGCGTCACTGGCAGCGTCGCGCATCTGGCGCAGCCCCCAGGGCTTGCTGCCCCAATAGTGAATGTCGGCGCCGCGAGCCTTGATCGAGAAGGGCAGGGCGAGGCTGCGCGCAAGTCGCGCCACCGCCGGTCCGTCGGGATAGAAGAATTGCGCGTCGAGCAGGTCGAAGGGGCGTTCGGCGTGCAGCTTTGCCGCCAGGCTGCCCACGCTGTGTGCGATCAGCGCCGGATTGAACCGCCCGCCGAATTTGGGGATCAGCGGGAACGTGGGGCGCAGCACCCGCACGCGGCCTTCCATCCCGTCGACCGCCGCGTGTTTGAGGGCTGCATATTTGCCGAGGGCGAGCGGAGGAGTGCCGATCGGGTTGATCACCGTCACATCCCAGTCCCCGCGCGCGGCCAGCGCCTCCAGCGAGCGCGCGACGAAGGCGCCGAAGCGCGGGTTGGCGGAATTGGGATAGAGCGTGGAGAGCGAAAGAACGCGCTTCACAGGCGGCGCACCAGCATTTCGGCAACCGCGATCCATGCCGGATCGTCAACCACCTGCTGTTTCTGCCCGGCGCCGGGAGGAAGGATGCCGACGAGGCTGCCCTGCCGGTCGATCAGCCGCCCGAAAGCGAACCGCCCGCCCTTGCGCGGCACCAGCACATCGCGGTTGATCGCCCGCGCGGCGTCCGCCGGCGTGAGCTGGCGCAGCCACAATTGGTCGCCGGGCAGATAGGGGCCGCTCGCCGCTTCCACCGCCATCGCCAGCAGGATGCCGTCGCCGCCCAGTTCGGACGGCAGGATGGCGTTGCGCGGCTTCGCCAGCGCTTCCGCCCCCGCTTCGCCCAGCGTGGCGACGATCTGGGTGGCCTCGTCGTCGTCGGAACGAACCAGCGCCTGCGGATCCACGCCGAGTGCGGCGGCGATGCGGTCCATCCAGCCAATGGTCAGATTGCGCATGCCGGTTTCGAGCCGCCCGATCGTTTGCGCCGTGGTCGGCGGGGTGCAGGCTTCGGCGAGTTCGGCCAGCGTCAGCCCCTTCTGCTTGCGAATGTCGCGGATGCGATTGATCACCTTGTGGCTCCTATAACCAAATTGGCGAGTTTTATCTTTCCTACAAACCATCTGCTTTGGCAAGCGGCGATCCGTTCACTTGTGCAAGAGGGGAATGACATGCGCCGCCAGCTCGTCGAACGCGAACTCACCAGCGAAGGGCCGCGCCGCAAGGGCGGGGCGCGGGGCAAGCGGCGGACGGTGACCGTCAACCTCGCCGAATCGCCGCTCAGCTGGCTGCATGCGCGTGGTCACCTGTCCGACCGATTGTTCGATGCCGGGGAAAGGTTGCGCGCCGATTACGAGCGCGCGCAGCTCGGGGCGAATGTCACCATGCGGTGGGACGCCGTGCGGATCAGGGGGCAGGGCGGCGATACCGAAGCCGAAAAGGCGCTCGACTGGCCCGCGCGCAGCGGCAAGCTGGTGCTGAAACTGGCGCTGGAACGGGTGGCGGAGTTCTACCGGGTGGGGTGAGCCACGCGGGCCGCTCACTCGTCCGCAGCGCGATCCACCATGGCCATGAAATCCCGCGCGCTGTTGCGGTCGTCTTCGTTGTCGAAGGCCACATCGAGGTCGGGTGCGGCGCCGAACATGTGCAGCAGCACCCACAGGGCAAAGCGCCGTTCGCGCGCGCGTTCGAGGCCGAAATCTACCTGGATCTTCTCGACGCCCGCCGCGACGCCATCGGGCGAGAGCAAGGCGAGGTCGGATGTGCCGAAATAGCGGCGCAGCTGGTCGTCGAATTCCATCGCCTAACCCTCTACCATTTCGGCCAGTTCCAGCCAGCGTTCCTCGGCCGCGTCCTTTTCCACGCGGGCGTTTTCGATGCCTTGCGAGATATTGGCGAAGCGCTGCGGATCGCGGGTGTAGAGTTCGGGATCGGAGAGGATTTCCTCGCCGCGCGCGATGGCCTTTTCCAGTTCCTCGATCCGGGCCGGGAGCAATTCGTAGTCGCGCTGGTCCTTGTAGGACAGCTTGGTGCTTTTCGCGGGCGGTGGCGGGGGC
>JACXVD010000028.1 GCA_014763545.1 Sphingomonadales bacterium | reverse complement strand
GATGTGGTCTTTCGCGCTGTGGGCGCTGGCACATCTGCTGCTGCACTGGAGCATGCGGACGACCATCCTCGCTGGCGCCATCCTGGTGCTGGCGCTGCTGGGCAGCCATTTCCAGGATCGCAAGAAGGAGCTGCTGATGGGCGACGCCTGGGCCGGGTGGGAGGCAAAGACCAGCTATTGGCCGCGCCTCGGCGCGCTGTTCGGGGTTGCTCCGGTGCTGTGGCTGGCAGCCCTCGCACTGTGGCTGGCGATCACTTGGGCCCATATCCCCGCGGCGGGTGTGCCCGCGGGTATCTGGCGGTGGGTGTAGCGCGGCCAAGCCTTGCGCCCTGCGCGCCCCGCCCGCAGAGACGGTGCGATGGACAATGCCGAAGCTCTCGAGATCGAACGCACCCGCCTGCGCCTGACATGCCGCCATCTTACCGGGGTCGGCCCGCAAAACCCGGCAGACGAATTTGCAGCGATTGCCGCCTGGCTGCGGGATAACGGGCCGCATGGCGAGGGGGACGGTTTCGAGCCCGGAATCCAGCCCGACAGTTACGGCTGCGGTTCGCTGGTCGAGGATTTCGAAGCGGAAGTCGCCGCGCTGTTCGCGATGCCTGCCGCACGCTTCATGCCCTCGGGCTGCATGGCACAGCCCATTGCGCTGCGGATATGGAGCGACCGGGTCGGCAATCGGGTGACCGCCTTCCACCCGACCTCGCATCTCGAATTGCACGAGCAGCATGGTTATCGCGAACTGCACGGTTTGACCGCCCATCTGCTGGGCGATGCGACCCGGCCGACCGGGGTCGCGGACATCGCGGCGCTGATCGGCCCCGGCGGCGCGGCACAGGCGACCGGCATCGCGAGTGTGCTGATCGAACTGCCCGCCCGCGAAATTGGCGGTCAGCTGCCGACGTGGGACGAACTGGTGGCGCTCAGCACGTTTTGCCGGGCCCGGGGTATCCGGCTGCATCTCGACGGGGCACGGGTATGGCAGGCCGCACCCGCCTATCGCCGCAGCCTGGCCGAGATCGCCGCGCTGTTCGATTCAGTCTATGTCTCGTTCTACAAGGATGTCGGCGCGCTGCCCGGAGCGATGCTTCTCGGCCCGCAGGATTTCGTGGACGAGGCGGCCATCTGGCAGCGGCGGCAGGGTGGCACGCTGTACACGGCCATGGGCAATATCGTCTCGGCGCGGCTGCGCCTGCCCCCATGCCTGGAGCGCATGCCGCAGCTTGTCGAACGCGCCCGGCAAGTCGCCGCGCTGTTCGCGATGCAACCCGGCGCAGCCATCGTCCCCGATCCGCCGCAGACCAGCATGTTCCACCTCTGGCTGCCCGGCGAGGCGGAGCCATGGCTCGCGGCCCGCGACCGGGTGGCGCGCGCAACAGGTATCTGGCTCTTCGGCGCGCTCAAGCCGCTGGATGGCGAGCGCGCGGTGCGTGCAGAACTGTCGATGGGGCCGGCCAGCCTCGCACTCGATGACGGCGAACTTGCCGCGGCGATCGCCTTGCTGTTCGATCCGACCTGACCGGCCTCAGGCCCGCGCCTCTTCCACGCCGGTGCTGTTGTGGCGCAGCGCCTTGAGCACCGTATCGACAATATGCGGCGCATTCAGCCCGGCCTCGTCATATTGCTTCGCCGGATCGTCGTGGTCCTGGAAGATGTCGGGCAGTCGCTTGGTGCGGATCTTCAGCCCCGCATCGGTCAGGCCGGTGTCGCTCGCATGGGTCAGCACATGCGCGCCGAGGCCACCGATGGCACCTTCCTCGATCGTCACCACCACTTCATGCGTGCGCATCAGCTTTTCGATCAGCTCGGTGTCGAGCGGCTTGGCAAAGCGCAGGTCGGCAACCGTGGTCGACAGCCCCTTGGCTTCCAGCGCATCGGCCGCCTTCATGGCTTCGGCCAGGCGCGTGCCGAGGCTGAGCAGTGCGATCTTGCCGCCCTGCTTCACGATCCGCCCCTTGCCAATTTCGAGCAATTCGGGCGTCTCCGGCAGCGGCACGCCCACGCCATTGCCGCGCGGGTAACGGAAGGCGATCGGCCCGGCGTCGTATTCGGCGGCGGTATAGGTCATATGGACCAGCTCCGCCTCGTCCGCCGGCGACATCACCACCATGTTGGGCAAGGTCGCAAGATAGGTGATGTCGAAGCTGCCCGCGTGGGTGCAGCCGTCGGCACCGACCAGCCCGGCACGGTCGATCGCGAAGCGCACCGGCAGGTTCTGGATCGCGACATCGTGCACCACCTGGTCGAAGGCGCGCTGCAGGAAGGTCGAGTAGATCGCGGCGAAGGGGCGCATGCCCTGCGCGGCGAGCCCGGCGGCAAAGGTTACCGCGTGCTGTTCGGCAATGCCGACGTCGAAGGCGCG
Source organism: Sphingomonadales bacterium (assembly GCA_014763545.1). Taxonomy (GTDB): domain Bacteria; phylum Pseudomonadota; class Alphaproteobacteria; order Sphingomonadales; family Sphingomonadaceae; genus JACXVD01. The sequence goes on along the minus strand of JACXVD010000028.1, from coordinate 32,633 downwards.
TTCGGGATGCGCCTGGGCGAATTTGTCCACCCCGGTGCCGCTGGGCATGGCCGCGGTGATCGCGCAGATGCGTTTGTCGCTCTCCGCCAGCTTGGCCAGCGTTTCACCGAACACGTTCTGGTAAGCGGGAGGGCCACCGGCGCTTTTCTTCTGTTCGCCGGTAATCACATCGAATTTCTGCACGCCGTGGTATTTGTCCGCCGCCTGTTCGGCCGGGGCATAGCCCTTGCCCTTCTGCGTCACGACATGGACGAGGATCGGCCCTTCTGCCGCATCGCGGACATTTTCCAGCACCGGCACCAGCTGGTGGAGATCGTGCCCGTCGATCGGCCCGACGTAGTAGAAGCCAAGCTCTTCGAACAAGGTCCCGCCCATCGCCATGCCGCGCGCATATTCGTCGGTCTTGCGAGCCGCCTTGTGCAGCGGGGCCGGCAGTTTGCGCGCGAATTTACGCGCCAGTTCGCGCAGGCCGAGGAACTGGCCCGACGAGACGAGCCGCGCGAGATAGCCCGACAGCCCGCCCACCGGCGGCGCGATCGACATGTCGTTGTCATTGAGGATCACGACCAGCCGGTTGCCCGCGGCCTCGGCATTGTTCATCGCCTCATAGGCCATGCCCGCGCTCATCGCGCCGTCGCCGATCACCGCAATGCCCTTGCCCGGATTGCCGTTCAGCTTGTTGGCGATGGCAAAGCCCAGTGCCGCGCTGATCGAGGTGGAGCTGTGCGCGGTGCCGAAGGGATCGTATTCGCTCTCGCTGCGCTTGGTAAAACCCGACAGCCCACCACCCTGCCGCAACGTGCGGATGCGGCTGCGGCGCCCGGTGATGATCTTGTGCGGATAGGCCTGGTGGCCGACATCCCACACCAGCCGGTCTTCCGGGGTGTTGAAGACATAATGCAGCGCCACGGTCAGTTCGACCACGCCCAGGCCCGAGCCGAGGTGGCCGCCGGTGCTGCCGACGGCAGAGATCATTTCGGCGCGCAATTCGTCCGCCAGCTGGCGCAACTGGTCGGGGCGCAGCTTGCGAAGGTCGGAGGGATATTCGACGCTGTCGAGCAGCGGTGTCGCGGGTGTTTCGCTCATGCCCGGTGGCTTACACCGCTGTTACAGTGCTGTCGATGAACGAGATTGCCCTGTGGCGCGCCCGCTTCAGCGGCAGGCGGCACACAGGCCGCGAATTTCGATCACCGGGCGTTCCGGCTTGAAATCGTGGCTGGCTGCGATCGCGCGCACCTTGCGACTGACTTCGTCGTCGTCGACATGGGTCGCCTCGCCGCATTCGTCGCACACCAGGAAGATGCAGTCGTGCTGGCACCCCGGATGGGTGTTGGCGAGATAGGCGTTGGCGCTTTCCACCCGCAGCGCAAGGTTGTTCGCCACGAACAGGTCGAGGATGCGATAAACGCTGTTGGGCGCCACCCGCTTGCCCCGGCTGGACGACAGATTGTCGGCAATATCGTAGGCCGAAGCGGGTTTTTCGTGCCGGGCGAGTTCCTCGAACACCGCCGAGCGCATGCTCGTCCATTGTTCGCCCGCGGCGGTGAGCGCATCGCGCGCCGCTTCGACGAGCCCCTTGCCCGAATGTTCGTGGTGATGATGTGCGTGGCTGGCCATGGCGGGGATATAGCCCGCCCCGGGGCCGGTTTCCACTAGTTGCGCACGAATCCCACCCGGTAGAGGGCCGGATAGAGGCTCTTGAGCCCCTGCACCTTGGGCGCATCCCATGCGGTGATGTACGGGTGGCGCGGGTTCTTCAGCATGAAATCCTGATGATAGCCCTCAGCCGGGTAGAACGCCTTGTAGGGTTCGATCGCGGTCACGATCGGCCGGTTCCACACGCCCGACTTCGCCATTTGCGTGAGATAGGCGGCGGCGACGCGGCGCTGTTCGGGGTTCAGCGGAACCAGCGCGGCGCGATATTGCGTGCCCGCATCGGGGCCCTGGCGGTTCTTCAAGGTGGGATCGGCGACGACCGAGAAGAAGACCTGCAACAGCTGGTCATAGCGCACCACACTGGGATCGTAGGTGACCCGCACCGCTTCGGCGTGGCCGGTGCGGCCGGTCGAGACGGTGTGATAATCGGCATCCGCCTTGCCGCCGCCGTGATAGCCGGAAACCGCGCTGGTCACGCCCTTCACATGGCTGAACACGCCTTCGACGCCCCAGAAACAGCCGCCCGCGAAAATCGCGACTTTCAGCCCCTTCTTCTCCTGCGCGATCAGGGTCGGCGCGGGCGCGCGGACGATGTCTTCGGAGGCGATGGCCGGTTGCTGGCAGGCCGCCAGCGCCAGGGAAAATGCCGCGACGAGGCCGAGGCCCCGGATCACTTGCCCGCGGGCAGCCCGACCGCGTGCGGCGCTGCAGCCGCCTGGGTCTGCGCCTGTGCGCTGGGCACTGCCTTGTCCACCAGGCCCGACCCGAGATTCGCAAGCACGATCAGCGTTCCGATAGCGAAACCGATGGCGAAATTGCGATAGAGGTCGGGTTTGAACAGGCCCATTGTCGTCTTTCCGGGTGTGATTCATCGAACGAACGCTCCCCTAGCCACGAAGCTCTTGCAGTAAAGTGAACGTGGCGATGGCAAGGGTTCATTCGCGCCAGAGCGACGAATGGTTACGACGAAATGCCGGGCTTTGCCGGAACAAATCCGGCGGTGCGGCCAGCAGATCAGTGCCGGAAGTGGCGCATCCCGGTAAACACCATGGCCAGCCCGGCTTCGTTCGCGGCGGCGATCACTTCCTCGTCGCGCACCGATCCGCCCGGCTGGATGATCGCGGTTGCGCCCGCCTCGGCCGCGGCCAGCAGCCCGTCGGCGAAGGGGAAGAAGGCGTCCGAAGCGACCGCACTGCCCACGGTGCGCGGAGCATCCCAGCCATAGGTTTCCGCCGCTTCGCGCGCCTTGATCGCGGCAATGCGCGAAGAATCGCGGCGGTTCATCTGGCCTGCGCCGATCCCGGCGGTCGCGCCGCCTTTCGCATAGACGATGGCATTGCTCTTCACATGGCGGGCGACGGTCCAGGCGAACAGGCAGTCCTTCAGTTCCTGTTCGGTCGGCGCGCGTTCGGTCACCAGCTTGAGATCGGCTTCGCTGATCGCGCCATTGTCGCGCGTCTGCACCAGCAGCCCGCCGGTGATCGGCTTCACCGCCAGCCCGCCTCGGCGCGGATCGGGCAGTTCGTCGACCAGTAGCAGGCGCAAGTTCTTCTTCCTGGCGAAAGCCGCCAGCGCAGCATCGTCGGCGCCCGGGGCAATCACCACTTCGGTGAAGATTTCGCAGATCGCTTCCGCCGTCGGCCCGTCGAGCGGGACATTGACCGCCACGATCCCGCCAAAGGCGGAAACGCTGTCGCAATGCAGCGCGTCGTGCCATGCATCGAGCAGGCTGGCACGCTGGGCAACGCCGCAGGGATTGGCGTGTTTGACGATCACCACCGCCGGGGCCTGGCCGCGGAATTCGGCGCACAGTTCAAGCGCGGCATCGGCATCATTGTAATTGTTGTAGGACAGTTCCTTGCCCTGCAGCTGTCGCGCCTGCGCGATCCCGCGCCCGTGCGGGCCGACGGGCGTGTAGAGTGCGGCCTGCTGGTGCGGATTTTCGCCATAGCGCAGCACCACCGGGGCCATGCCATTGATCGCCAGCATGTCGGGAAACAGCTGCTGCTGGTCGGCAAAGGCGAACCACTGGCTGATCATCGAGTCATAGGCGGCGGTAGCGGCAAACGCCTTCGCCGCGCATTTGCGGCGGAAGGCCAGCGAGGTTGCCCCCTCGTTTGCCGCCAGTTCGGCGGTGAGTTCGGCATAGTCGGCCGGGTCGGTGACAATCGTGACGAATTGGTGATTTTTGGCCGACGAGCGAACCATGCTTGGCCCGCCGATGTCGATATTCTCGATAATCTCGTCGCGCTCGGCACCCTTCGCCACGGTGGCCTCAAACGGGTAGAGATTGACCACAACGAGGTCTATCGCGCCGATAGCGTGCTCTGCCATCGCGGCGGCGTGTTCGGGATTGTCGCGCACCGCCAGCAGCCCGCCATGGACCTTGGGGTGCAGCGTCTTGACCCGCCCGTCCATCATCTCGGGAAAACCGGTGAGGTCGGAGATATCCTTTACCGCCAGCCCGGCTTGGCGCAGCGCCTTGGCGGTGCCGCCGGTCGAAACCAGTTCCACCCCGCGCGCAGCCAGCGCCTGGCCCAATTCGACAAGTCCGGTCTTGTCGGACACCGAGAGGAGCGCCCGATCGATCTTTACCTGTGCCACCGATGTCATCCCATTTTCTTGAGCAGCCAGGAGAAACTTCCCCCGCCGCGCGCCACCATTCCCTGGATTACCAATTGCTGGATCGGTTGCGGCTTGCCGTGACCGTCCACCCACAGGCTTTCCTCGATCGCGAGTTCGCCCTGCGGGATGCGGAACTGCCAGTAGCTGCCATCGGCCAGCGCCAATCCCGCGCCGCGCTTATCGTCCGACAGGCTGAGGTCAACCCCCGGCCCGATGTGGAAGCGGATCGCGTAGCCGACCTTGCCATGTTTGATCTTGCGGCCCGAGGGGGTCAGCAGGTCTTCCCCGCGCAGTTCCTCGCCGTTGTCGCGCAGGATCAGGATGCGGCGATGGACCAGCCCGTAGCGCGAGGCATAGCCATCGTGGCTCGCCTCGATCCGCGTCGCCTTGCCCTGCTTGAGCTCGATCTGGCGGCGGTCGACCTCGACCTCGCCCACGCCGCTGCCCAGCTTTCCACCGATCAGCACCGCAGTGGAATTGGCATCGTCGAGCACCAGCGTCGAATGCGCGGCAGTGGCGCGCAGCCCCTGCTCGATGCGTACCGGAACCTGCCCGCCGGCCATCGCCGCGCCGCCGCAATTGACCACCAGCCGCTGCCCGCCGACCGAAAATTCGAAGGCGAGGGTGGAGGCGCAGCCAAAGCGGGCATGGCGCGACAGCGGCGGCGGCGCGGCGTCGAACTGCAGCACGTTCTTGCCCGCGGCCACCCGTTGATAGCCCCATTGGCGCACATCCTTCAGCGGGCGGGTGCGAATGCCGCTGGCATCGACCAGCGCCGCCACGCGCGCGGCGGGGATTGCCCCTCCGCCCTGCCAGCTGCCCAGCGAACCGTCGCCATGCGCCAGCGTCAACAAAGGGGGCACCAGCAGCGCCTGCATGGCCGCGATCGCCTCGGGCGGGTCTTCGCGCAGCGCGGCATAGCAGGCGGTCAGGTCGACCAGCAGCGCGATGGCTTCCATCTGCGCCAGCGGGCTGCGCGACAGCACACCGCCATCTTCGGCCACCAGGTCGCCCAGCGCGCGCACCAGCCCGGCCTCGCCAAACAGGCGGCGCGGCTTACCATCGGGCAACAGCAGTCCGGCGGCGACGATGCCGCACCATCCGGCCACTTCGCCCAGCCGGTCGGGCGCGCGGGTGACGTTGCGGTCGAGCCAGCGCGCGGTTTCCGCCGCTGCATCGAGCGCCCTGGTGCGCAGCTTCGCATCATTGCCGCCCAGCAGCATCGGCGCATTGACGAACCACGCGAGGAGCCGCATGCCGGCCAGCTCGACCTGCCAGGCCGCACCCTTGGCCCCGCGCTTGCCCGGCCCCGGATTGGCCGCCAGCCAGGCTGCCAGCAAGCGTTCCGCCGTGGCGGTGCATTGTTCGCGCGGCGCGCTCGCCGCCAGGTCGCGCAACCATGAAAACCCGTGAACGACCCGCTCGAACGGCGGGGTCAGCCGCGCATTGGGGCCGAAATCCATCTGCGCGATCGGTGCCTTGACCCCGTAGACGAGGAAATGGCCGGCGCGCAGCGCCACGCCTGCCACCCGTTCCCCGCCCAGCGGCGTTTCCACCGTCGCCAGCAGGCGCAGCTTCTGCGGCTTGCGAAACGGCGAGGCGAGGGTCGCACCGGGCACGCCAAGGCGATAGGCGAGCCGCACCAGCCGCTCACCCGGCCCCAGCGCGGGCGACGAGAAATCGGCGAGCGCCAGCGAACGACCGGGTTCGAGCACCTGGCCTTCGGGCAGCTCGGCCGCGCTTGCTCCGCCATTGGCCAGAGCTTCGCCGGAATCCTTTGCAAGCGGAATTGCCATGCTGCGCGCCGCACCCCCTTGTACCGGTGCCTCCTGCTCCCTGGCGGAGCCTTGCAGCAGCAGCCCATCCATTATCCGGCGCCCTTGAGTGCCGCGATGTTGGCGGCATAGCACGCCGGGCCGCCCTTGAAAGTGGCGGAACCGGCGACCAGAACATCGGCCCCGGCCGCAACGCATAGTTTCGCCGTCTCGGGATTGACGCCGCCATCGACCTCGAGATGGATCGGGCGGCCCTGCCGTTCGATCAGCGCGCGGATCGCCGCGATCTTGGCCAGCTGGCTATGGATGAAGCTCTGCCCGCCGAACCCGGGGTTGACGCTCATCACCAGCACCAGGTCGACCAGGTCGATCAGATTGTCGAGCACATCGACCGGGGTGCCGGGGTTCAGCACCACGCCCGGCTTCTTGCCGAGGGCCCGGATCGCCTGCAGCGTGCGGTGGACATGCGGCCCGGCTTCGGGATGGACGGTGATGATGTCGGCCCCCGCCTCGGCAAAGGCTTCGAGATAGGGATCGACCGGGCTGATCATCAAATGGACGTCGAAGCATTTTGCGCTGTGCGGGCGCAGCGCCTTCACCACGTCCGGCCCGATGGTGATGTTGGGCACATAATGCCCATCCATTACGTCGATATGGATCCAGTCGGCCCCGGCCTCGTCAACCGCGCGCACCTCCTCGCCCAGCCGTGCGAAATCGGCCGAGAGGATGGAGGGAGAAATCAGCGGTGCCGGCATTGCAGGGCCCTTGCGAGAGTTCTTCGCGCTTAAGCCGCCGTAGAGTCACCCACAAGCGCGCGAGGGCCGCTTTTCCACATGGAGCGGGGCGATTGTGCAAGCGCGAATTCGCGCCCGCAAAATGCGATTCGCAGGCAGCGATTCGCTTACGCGCACAATCATCGGGCCGCGCAACGTTGGCAGGGGCCAGTTTCGCAACCATAAGTTGCTCTCGCAAGTAACTAACAATCTCCGTCTGGCAACTTTGGAAGTTTCGGTGCTGTGACAGCTGACATTCATGTAAATGCTGCGATTGCGAAACCTACGTAGTTTCCCTATAGGGTTATTCCGGCATTCACCTTTCGGGTGACCTGAAATGCCTATTCGGAGGATTACCACAATGGCGAAGCAGCACGCCGACACCGCCCGCAAGATCTGGCACAAGCCTGAACTGACGCATCTCGGTTCCGTTTCGGATGTCGCCGGGAAGCCGACCCCGATCGTCCAGGCAGTTAACACCAAGAGCTGAGGGCTGCCGCCCCGCTCTTGTTAGCGAGCCGCCGTGATTGCCGCGTGGTTAAACTGGCCCGCGGCCAAGGCTGACACAGAGGCTGTGCTGCGGGTCGAGGCCATGCAGCGCAGCCTCTGTCTTTACGGCGGCAAGGCAGCCAGCCGCTGGCTCGGTTGCGCCTGCCTGATCGACGCCGCTCGTGGCCGCAGGCAGCCAGCCACTTCGCCCTGTAGCGAGGCCAACACCCATGCGGTGCTGTCCGGCTGGATCGACAATGGCGCGGAGATTGCGCGCCTCACCGATTGCCCGACAGACGACCCGTCCGCGCTCTATGCCGCCGCGCTGGAGACATGGGGCGATGCCGCACAGGCACGGCTGATCGGCAATTACGCGGCCATCGCCGTGCTGCCCGACGGCAGGCTGCACCTGGCCCGCTCACCATGGAGCGCGCCGCCGCTTTATTATGCCAGCGACGCCGGGCGTGCGATCGCTTCGCCCCTGCTGCGCGTCCTGTTCGCCGCCGGGGTGGCGAAGGATCTCGATTATGCGCGGCTGGCCGACGAGCTGGCGTTCGATTTTCGCGAAGGCGATGGCGCCAGCTGGTATCGCGGGATCGCCTCGGTCCCCCTCGGCGCCAGCGTCACGCTGGACCCGGCGGGCGCGAAGGTGGCGCGCTGGTACGATCCCGGCACCGTGCCGCAGGTCCGCCACCGTGACGAGCGCGACTATGTCGCGCAGGCGCGCAGCCTGCTGGACGAAGCGTCCGCCCGGGCGCTGGCGACCACGGACAAGGCTGCGCTGGCGCTGTCGGGCGGGCTCGATTCGCCATTGGTCGCGGATTCGCTGCTGCGCTGCCTGCCAGCCGGGCGCGGGCTCGATGCGATCACCTTCATCCCCGATCCCGACTGGGATGTGGATCTCCCCCCGGGGATTGTCGGCGACGAATTGCCGATCGTGCGCGAATTCGCCGCGATGCACCCGCGCCTTGCCCTGCATGTGGCCGACCCGGCGCTCGGCGGCTTCGATTACCGCGCGCGCGACATTTACGCAGCGATGGACAGCTTCGTCCTCGGGCTGGCCAATGTCGGGATGTATCACGGCGTCTATGCCAAGGCGGTAGAGCTCGGCTGCGACACGCTGCTCAACGCCGACCTCGGCAACCAGAGCATCAGCGACGACGGGCGCTGGGCCTATGTCGAATATGCCCGGCGCGGGAAATGGGGCCAGCTGCTGCGGCTGCTGGCCAATCGCCCGGGCGACAGCCGCCCGCTGTGGCGCAAGCTGCTGGCGCTTTCGGTGCTGCCGCAACTGCCCGCCGGCCTGCGCGGGCTGGCGCGGGCGCTGGCCCATCCGGGGCGCAAGGACATGACCGCGCTGCTCTCCCCCCTGTCGCCGCAGGCATTGGCCGCCCAGCGCAAGGCCGCCGCAGCGCGCAGCGGCGGGGGCGGACAAAGCGGTGCGTGGGACGATTTCACCTTCGCCCGCGACCGGCAGGAAGCGGCGCGCGCAGATCATGCCGCAGCCGACCGCAACGGGATCGACATCACCCTGGCCTTCGAACAGATCTATGGCGTGGCGACCCGCGACGTGACCGCCTATCGCCCGCTGATCGAATATTGCCTTGGCCTGCCGACCGAACAATTCGCCTTTGACGGGATGGACCGGCGGCTGGCGCGGCGCATGGCCGAAGGGGCGATGCCCGAAGCGCAGCGCCTGACGACGGGCCATGGATTCCACAATATCGACATGCACGCCCGGGTCGGGCGGAGGCGCGGCGAGTTGGCGGAATATTGCACGGCGATGCGCGATCATCCCGTGCTGTCGCAGATGATCGACATCGACCGGGTCGAACAGTTGCTGGCGCAGTGGCCCGAACGGGCCGGGCTGGATATCGACCGGGACTGGCCGCGCATGATGGCGATCCCGCGCGCGATCATGGCGGCGCGCTTCATCGGGCATGTCGAAGGTCGCAACGATCTTTGACAGGCGCCCCCCGCGCGGTGCAAGCGTGGGCGCGCCATGAAGCACGCCCTGCCGCAGATCGTCGAACTTGCCGGACGGGGCCGCCTGGCGTCGGTAAGCGCGCTGAGCGTGCTGGTCGCGCTGGGCGAAGGGCTGGGCTTCCTGCTGCTGGTGCCATTGCTTGCCGCACTCGAACCCGGCGCGGGGACGACAGGGTCGTCTCCGCTGGCAGGCTGGCTCGCCACCCGTGGCTTCGCCCCGCCGCTGTCGGTGCTGCTGGCCGCTTTCGTGCTGGTGGTGAGCATCCGCGCACTGGCCGACTACGCCCGCGCGCTCGCCTCGCTCGATGTGACCGTGCGGATCGTCGACGGGTTGCGGCAGCGGGCGATGCACGCGCTGGTCGAGGCAGAATGGCGCGCGCTGTCACGCATGCGGCAAAGCGAGAATCGCGCGCTGCTGGTCTCCACGCTCGATATGGGCGCAGCTTCGGCGGAGATCTTCTTTACCTTCGTCAAGACCGCGCTGAGCCTCGCAGCGACCGGCCTTGCCGCCCTGCTGATCTCGCCGATCGTCGCCATGGCCGGGATGGTAGGGGGGCTGGTGGTGATCCTCGCCTATGCCGGGCTGCGCCGCCGCGCGCGCGAGCTGGGCGAGTTGATCACCGAACGCCACCGCCGGATTTATCTGCGACTGGAGGAAAGCCTCGACGCGCTGCGGCTGGTCAAGAGTTATGGCAACGAGGATTGGGCGCGGCGCGAGGTGGCGGCGGGGTTTTCGGGGCTGCGCGCAGTCCAGCGGCAATATGTCGCCGACACCGGCCGCGCGCGGGTGCTGATGCAAGTGGGCGGGGCGGCGCTGCTCGCGGTGCTGGCCTGGCTGGCGCTGGAACGCTGGAACTACAGCCCGGCCGTGCTGCTGCCGCTGGTCGCGCTGTTCGCTCGTGCGGTGCCGCAGCTGGGCGCGTTGCAGGAATGCTGGCAGCAATGGGCCCATGCCGCGCCCGCGCTGGTCGCCACGCAGCGGATGATCGAAAGCGTCGAAGGCGAGGCCGAGGCGCAGAGCGACGCCCTCGCCATCGCGCCCGCGCTGACCCACTCGATCGTGCTCGACCGGGTCACGCTCAGCCATCGCGACGATGCGGGTGTGAGCGACATCACGCTCGAACTGCAAGCCGGGGAGGTGCTGGCGCTGACCGGGCCATCCGGGGCCGGCAAAAGCACGCTGGCCGACATCATCGGTGGGCTGCTGGCACCCGACAGCGGGACGATGGCGATCGACGGCAAGCTGCTCGACCCGGCAGCGCGGCGCGCCTGGCGCAGCCGGGTCGCCTATGTCCATCAGGAGCCGCTGCTGTTCACCGGCACCACGCGCGAGAACCTGCTGTGGGCCGATCCCGAGGCCGATGACAGGCGGCTGATCGAGGTCTTGCAGGCAGCGCAGGCAAGCTTCGTGCTCGACCTGCCCGGCGGGCTCGATTGCGATTTGGGTGAAGGCGGCCGGCGGCTGTCGGGCGGGGAACGCCAGCGCATCGTGCTGGCCCGCGCGCTGCTGCGCGATCCGGCGCTGCTGATCCTCGACGAGGCAACCAGTGCGCTCGATCCGGCGTCCGATGCAGCCGTGGCCGATGCGGTGGCCCGGCTGCGGGGGCGCTGCACGATGGTGATCATCGGCCATCACGGCCAGCTCGCCACCATCGCCGACCGCCGGTTGCAACTGGCCGCAGGGCGGCTGCAAGCTTGACAAGCACTGGACGGGCAATTCAGTCCCTATTCAGTGCCGCAATCCTATTTCCCGAGGTTGAAACAGGGCTGTTCCGGACAGAATTATCGGTCGATCGCGCATCGCGCGAGCCGGAATGGCCCCAGCAGGTAACGTACAGGAGTTGCATTCAATGACCAAGTTCCTCCCCACCGCGCTGATGGCGCTGGCGGCCGGCGGGATCATGCTTGCCGCACCGGCTGACGCGCAATATCGCCAGAAGATCGGCAACGACCTGGGCAAGTGCCGCGCCGGCGGCGGCCCGGCCGTGCTCGTCACGGTAAACCAGATCAAGGCTTCGCAAGGCACGATCCGGGTGCAAAGCTATCGCGGCACCAAGGAAGAATGGCTCGAAAAGGGCAAGTGGCTGACCCGCATCGAAACCCCGGCCAAGGCGGGGACGATGAGCTTCTGCGTCCCGCTGCCCGCATCGGGCGTCTATGGCATCGCGGTGCGCCACGATCTCAACGGCAACGGCAAGACCGATCTGTCGGAAGATGGCGGGGCGATGTCGAACAACCCCAGCCTCAATATCTTCAACCTCGGCAAGCCGAGCTACAAGAAGACCGCCTTCAGCGTCGGCAATGAAGTCAAGTCGATCACCATCAGCATGCGTTATATGTAAGCGGCGTCAGCGCGCCTTGCGGCGCGCCCGCCAGACCTTCCAGAGAACACCCGGCGCCGCCAGCACCGGGTGTTTTTCGCGCCATGGCGTCACCTCCACCGCAACGCCGGTGTGGCGCTGGACCTTCCACGCGGCATAGCGCGCAGCACCGTCGAACGTCGTGCTGGCTTTCAGCAGGCGCAGGAAATTGAGCGGCTTGCCCCGCCGCGCGCGGGCGCGCCACCAGCCTTGCAGTCGCCGCCGCTCGGCCGCCTGCATCTGCGGCGTCAGCACGCCATCATCTCGCGTGAAGGCGATCCCCTCCTCGGCCAATGCAGCGGTGATCAATCCGTCGTAATGTGCCGGATTGGCGGCAAGGATCGTATCTTCGCGCCCCGGCTTTTCGACCCGGAATTCAGCCTTGTACGTCGCGCGGAACAGCGCGCGCCAGAAGTCTTCCTCGCGCGCGCTGGCCGGCCCCAGGGCGACCGCCAGCCGGGCTGCGGTGCGCATCGCCGCGCCGACCGCCGCCTGCGCCCGCGCCGCTGCCGCCGCATCGCGCGACCATGCCAGCGTGCTGGGCTGCACGAAGCGCGCCCAGATCGTGGTATCGCGCGAATCGCCCGCTGCGGCGCGTTCGAAAGTCTGGAAGGCCATGGTGGCGACCTTGGCGCGCAGGGTCACGCCGTCGTGCGTCCATTCGTGATAGCTGACCCGGGGCCAGATCCGCTCGCGCTGCGGGCCGGGCAGCAGGATGTAGAAATCCAGCACGCCCTCCAGCTCGCCGGTACGCAGGTTCGAGCCGTAGAACAGCACGGCATCGGCCCCCGCCTCATTGGCGAGGCGCGCGGCAAAGGCGGTGACGGACGGATGGACGGACGCCGCGAACTGGCGGGCGATCCGCTGGGCGAGCGTATCGGTCACGGGACGACGAAGCTGAGCGTCGGCCCCTTTTCCACACTGTAGCGCCCGGCAGGGAAGGTTTCCCCGTCGAGGATGAACTGGTCGTCGAGCGCGATTTCGAACCGGTCGGTCAGCAGCTGGTGCAGTCCGGCCTTGGCCAGCCATTTGGGGCGATAGCCCGCCAGCACCGCAGGCAGCATCGCCAGCAGGCGGCGGCGCGGCTTGTCCATCACTGCCATCCCGATCTTGCCATCACCCACCGGGAAGACCTTGAGCCCCATCGGCAGCTGCTTGAGCGTCGAGGCCAGCATGATTTCGCGGCGGCGCGGATCGCCGAAGCCGCTGTGGGCCAGCTCGCTGCCGTCTCTCCCGAGCCACAGCCGCATGCCGACGCCGCGACGCCAGATGTTGCGGTCGCTGCCGAACAATGCCTGCAGCACGCCCCAGGCGGCCGTCACGCCCACGGCGAGGCTGTTGAACGCGCCCATCTTGTGCGCATCCTGCCCGGCACGAATGCCGATAGTGAAGGCGCCTGCGCCGATGACGAAACCGAGCACCTCGACCCCGCGCGATTCCAGCGAAGCGATCCGCAGCGGCTGGCGCTTGATCTCGCCGCCGGTGCGATAGGCGGCGATCGCCTGTTCGATCGTCCATCCGGCAGGCGCGCCGAGATCGACATTGAGCGCATTGGTCTTGCCCTGCGGCAGCACGGCGATGCGCGGCCAGCAATTGCCGAACATCGGATAGCCGCAGGTCAGCACATCGCGCACGGTACCGTCACCGCCGTCGATCACCAGCAGGTCGATCCGTTCGCGCGCAAACTCGGCCAGGATGCCGGGCAGTTCGGCGCGGTCGTCCGGCTCGGCAATCAGCAGCTGCGGACCGGCGCGCAGGCCATGATCCTGCCCCTGGTTGCGGTGGCTCCGGCGGTTGCGCACCAGCCCGACCTTGGGTGACCCGCTCACCCGGCGACAGGGCGCTGGCTGCGCCTCGCAATCGGCCGCAGCTGCGGCTTCGAAGCCGGTGAACTGGTCGAAATGGTAGATCGAGCCTTCCATGATTGCTGGGCCTTAACCGCGAAATATGAAGTCATGCTACATTTTTCTTACCCGGTTGCATTTCGGTTACGCCAAGACGGCCGTTCCTGTTCCCGGCAAATTGATCTATCCCTCGCGGCATGCTCAATCCCGCCCTGCTCGACTCCGCCAAAGAGATCGCCGACGGGATCGTGACGCTGCGGCGCGCGATCCATGCCGAACCCGAACTGGGGCTGCAGACCCCGCTGACCATGGCCAAGGTGCGCGGGGCGCTGGCCGACCTGCCGCTGGAATGGCGCGAAGGCGGGGCGACCAGCGGTGCGGTGGCGACCCTGAAGGGCGGCAAGCCGGGCGCCGACGGCCACGCCCGCGTGTTGCTGCGCGGCGATACCGATGCGCTGCCGATGCCCGAGGAAACCGGGCTGCCTTTCGCCTCGAAATTCGATGGGCGGATGCATGCCTGCGGCCACGATACGCACACCGCGATGCTCGCCGGGGCCGCGCGCCTGCTGTGCGCCCATACCGGCGAGCTGGCGGGCGAGGTGCAGTTCATGTTCCAGCCCGGCGAGGAGGGCTATCACGGCGCCCGCTTCATGCTGGAAGACGGGCTGATCGACCCGATGCCCGATGCCGCCTTCGCGCTGCATATCATGCCCAATGCCCCGCATGGCGCGGTCGCCGGGCGCGCCGGGCCGCTGATGGCGGCGGCCGACCAGTTCGAGATCGCGATCGTCGGGCGCGGCGGGCACGCGTCCATGCCGCACGACACGCTCGACCCGGTGCCCGCTGCCGCCGAACTGGTCGGCGCACTGCAGGCGATGGTCACCCGTCGGTTCAACGCCGCCGATGCCGTGGTCGTCACCGTCAGCCAGTTGCAGGCCGGGACGGCGCATAATGTGATCGCCGACGAGGCCGTGCTCAGGGGCACGATCCGCACGCTGTCGCCGGGCAACCGCGCGCGGGTGCAGGAACTGATGCGCCAGCTCGCCAGCGGGATTGCCGCCGCCCACGGGTTGCAGGCCAGGGTCGAGATCATGGAGGGCTTCCCCGTCACCATCTGCGATCCGCGCGCGGTCGCCCTGGGCCAGGCGGTGACCGGCGAGCTGGTCGGCGCGGACAAGTGGATCGGCCTGCCCGCCCCGATCATGGGGGCAGAGGATTTCTCCTACGTCCTCGAACAGGTGCCGGGCGCGATGTTCTTCCTCGGCGTCGCGCAGGAAGGCGCGGATTGGGCGCATTGCTGCGGGATTCACAACAACCGGATGATGGTGGATGAAACCGTGCTGCCGCAGGGCGCGGCCTTGCTCGCGGGATGCGCGCTGCGTTTCCTCGAGCGCGGCTTCGCCTGAGGTCAGGAATTGGCCAGCACCCGCCCCGCTTCCACCCGGATAATGCGATCGGCGTAATCTTCCGCCAGCGGCGAATGGCTGGCGAGCACCACCAGCCGATCCTTTGCCGATGCGCGCAACATGGCCAGCACCGCCGCCTCGCGCGCCGGGTCGAGCGCCGACATGGCTTCGTCGAGCAGCAGGATCCGTGCGGGCTTGAGCAGCGTGCGGGCGAGGCACAGCCGCTGGCGTTCGCCGCCCGATAGCCGCGCGCCCTGATCGTGCAGCGGCTCGTCCAGTCCATGCGGCAATTGCCGCACCAGCTCGGCGACCTGCGCCGCTTCCAGCGCAGCCCATAATTCCCCGTCGCCATGGTTGGCGCCGGGCCAGCACAGGTTTTCGCGCAGAGTCGCGTTGAACAGGAACGGCTCCTGCGGGGCCAGGGCGATGTCGCGCTGCCACGCGCGCAATCCGTCATGCGCCAGCACGGCGTCACCCCGGCGCAGGGCACCCGCGGCGGGCAGGTAGAGCCCGGCGAGCAGCTCGACCAGGGTCGACTTGCCTGCCCCCGACGGGCCGCGCAGCACCACCAGCCCGGTCGGGCCGAGCACCAGCTTGCCGGTTTCCAGCAGGCAGTGTTCGCCCACCGCCACCCGCGCATGGTCCAGCGCGATTGCGCTTGGCAGCGCGGCGCGTGCCTGCGGGCCGTCCGCTTCGGGCGGCAGGGCATGGGCCAGCGCCTCGTGCCGCAATTGCTCCACCGCCTCATAGGCGGTCAGCGCGAAGGCAAGGTTCTGCAACGCGCCGAACAGCGGCACCAGCACCGGCACCAGCCGCAGCACGATTCCGGCGAAGACCAGCAATTGCGCGGCAGGCACGGCGAGCACCGCGAAACCGAAATAGAGCAGCCCGAGCGCGAGGGCCGCACCGGCGATTTCGAACAACCGCCGCATGTGCATCTGCTGGTACTGGAATTCGCGCGCCAGCCGCCGCGTATCGGCCACCGAAGCGGCGAAGCGGGCGGTGAAGGCCCGCTCTGCGTTATAGGCACGCGCCAGCTTCAGCCCCCCCATGATCCGCCCGGTTTCGCGCATGACATGGCCGCTCGCCGCAGTTACCGCGCTGCCGGTGCGATAGCTGCGCTTCAGCCGCAGCGCGGCGAACGTTGCGGCGAGCGCCACGAACAGCGCCAGCAGCGTGCCCAGCCGCCAGTCCGCCGCCAGCGCCGCGCCGAGGAACAGTGCCGAAAGGATGATCGCGGTGCCCGCCTGGACGAAGAATTGTACCACCTGCCCGACCCGCGCGACATTCACCGTCACCGCGTCGATCAAGCGCGCCTGTTCGAGCTGGCGGATCGCGGGCCAGGATGCATGGACCACCGCATCCATCACCGCTGTGCGCAGATGGTCGACATAGCCCTTGGACAGGTCGAACACGAGCATGTCGCGCCGAGTCAGCACCGCCGCGCGCAGCACCAGCAGCGCCAGGATCGCGGCGGACAGCAGCGCCAGCTGCAGCGGCGCGCCGCCCGGCGCCCAGCCGGCCACCAGCGGCTCGACCCACGCGAATTGCCCGCCGGCCCCCTGGCCGACGATGACCAGCGCGACCAGCGGCAGGATCACGAACAGGCCGACATTTTCCAGCAGCCCGGCGAGCAGCACCAGCCCGCCCGCCGCCAGCAGCCGCCTGCTGGCATAGGCGAACAGCGAGCCGAAAAAGGCGCGCCAGCCCGTGCGGCGTACGCCATCGCCCATCCCAGCCGTGGTCTGCCCCTGCGCCATGGCGCCGGTCATATCCGCAGCATCAGCGATTTCGCAATCCGTTGGCCTGCGATCTGCGCCAGGCTGACCCGCCTGCCAAACACCATGAGCAAGGGGTTTTCCAGCGGTGACAGGGTGGGCGGGCGATGCACAGCCCCCGGCGCATGATCGGTCAGCTGGCGCAGGAACCGCGCCACGAGATCATGCGCGACGCCGTGCCCGCCCGCTTCGGGGAGCGGCCAGCCGGGCCCGATGCTGCCGGGGAAACATTGCTCGCACAGCCCGCAGCTCGCCGCCAACGCTGGCCCGGCACCGTAATCCTGCGCCAACGCGACGATCCGCGCGCGCCGTTCGGGCGCGATCCGGCCGGCGAGCATCGCAAAATCGGCCAGCCAGCGCAGCCGCGGCCAGAACGATACGGCGCCGTGGAGGACAAGATAGAGCACGTAGTGGTCGCTCGTGAGCGAGGCGTCGGCCAGCTCCGCGTTTTCGCCGCGCAGCCGTTCGGAAAAGCCATGCGGCTCGACCGCGAACAACCTGCCGTGCAGCTCGAGCGTCGCATCGAGCGGATCGTCGTGCAATTCGACGTCCTTGAACACCCGCATTTCCAGCACTCGCCGCCGTAGCGATCCCTCCGGTCGGGATGGCGCATCCGCCTGCGGCGCAAGCGCGTGGGCGACATGCCGCAGCCCGCCCGCCTGCAGCGCAGCCAGCGCCGTGCGCGCATCGCGTGGCGCAATCAACAGGTCGATATCGCGCGAAGGACGCAGCGCCGCATCGCCATAAAGCGCCGCTGCCAGCGCCGGCCCCTTGATCCCCACCAGGCCCACCCGGCGCGATCGAGGAGTGCGCGGGCGCGCATTTCGGCAAGCTGCCGCTGCGCCGCACCCCTGGCACTGCGCGCGCAATCCGCCGCCAGCATGCCGCTGGCGTCGCTGCCAACCGGCTCCACCCCCGCAAGCGCCAATGCATGCGCCAGCAGCGGCCCCACCCGGTGCCGGGCGACCGCAAATTGCACCAGCGCCGCGTCCGCCATCGCAGCTGCACCCGCTTGCGGTTCAAGCGCCAGCGCCGGACGCAACAGTGTGCACAGCGCGGCGAGTTGCGGATCGAGCCCTCGCGCCTGGGCCGATGCTTCCCTTTTCGCGGACACGGTCATATCACCGGACCATGGATGCCCAGCCTGCCCGCGCGATGCGCCCGTTCAGACATTTGGCGCGCAAGGCAGAGATCGTCGGGAGCCTGGCGCTCGCGGTGCTGCTGATCCGCTTCGTACCCTTGCGGCACTGGCGCGGCCTGCTGGGCGAACTGGGGCCGGGCGCGCACGAGGCTGCGCCGACCGCTCGCGAAATCCATCGCGCGTCCATGCTCGGCGCACAGGTCGATGCGATTGCCGGTGCGGTGCCCTTCCGCGCCATCTGCCTGCCCCGCGCGCTGGCCTGTCGCTGGATGCTCGCCCGGCGGGGCATCCCCACGCGGCTGCATATCGGCGCCCGCAAGGGGCAGAGCTGGCGCAGCCACGATTTGCACGCCTGGCTGATGCTGGGCGAAACCTGCGTGGTCGGCGCCAGCGAGCGCGAGGATTACCGGCACCTGCAATAGGCTGACCCTGCTCAGCCGCCGATCGTGACCAGCTGCCGCGTCTCCAGCTGCCGCAGCAGGGCGCTCACTTCGCGGGCACAGGTCGGTTCGTCGATCTCATATTCGTCCAGCAACGCACCGACCAGCGAACCCATCGCCGCGTGGTTGTCGAGCAATTCCCATACGCGCCGCCCTGTTCCGGACAGGCTGAAAAACTGCCCGCTGCCAAGGTCGAGCAAGACAATTTCGTCATCGACCACCGATTGAACATTGTCGGGCCGCTTGGCCAGCACAGTATCGGGCGCGAAAGCGTCCATTGCTAATCATCCTCGATTCGCCCCGATGTGGGAGGCGTAGCTTATCTGTTTTCGCTTTTAGCCAGCGCGAGAGGTTTCTTCCATCAATTTACCGTGTTCGGTAACCACTCCATATTGCAAAACATCGCCCGGTTAAGCTCAGGCCGACCCGATCATTGCCTCCGGCTGTGTGTGCAAGTTCATGGATTCACGGCTGATTCCGCCCCCGCGTGCCATGAAATCGGCGGGGGTGGAGAGTTGGTTTGCACCGGCGCCGCAGCGCCCCTAGACAGGCTGGGATGCCGCCCACCACCACGCCCGACCAACTCTACCGCGCATCGGTGATCGTCACCGGCACGCATTATTCGGCAACCACGCTGGTCGGGCGCATGCTCGAATGCGCGAGCGAGTTCCACCTGCTGCACGAACCGCTCAATGCGCAGCCGACGCTGGGTTACGATTCGCTCGCGCCCGAGCACTGGTACGAATTCTACGACGAGGCGCGCTACCCGCAGCTGCGCGCCGCCCTGATCCGCTATCTTACCGCGCAGGGTTTCGCAGGCGAGGTCGCCCACCGGGCCTTGCGCATCCGCCGCCCGCGCCAGCTGCTCGAGGTCGGGCGCTATGTCGAGCGCAAGCTGCCCTTCCTGCGCCAGGCCAAACCGGTGATCTTCAAGGATCCCTTCCTCGCCTTTTCCGCGCGCACCATGCAGCGCGAGGACGGGCTGAAAGTGGTGCTGACCGTGCGCCATCCCTGCGGTTTTGCCGAAAGCCTGGCGCGCAAGACCGGCAATTTCGCTTTCACCGACCTGCTGCAGCCCGCCCTGCTCGAAGCCTTGCCGGGCGAAGCCGACCTGATCGCGAAATTCGCGCATGAGGAGCAATCGCCGCTGGAGCAGGCGGCGTTGCTGTGGCGGTTGGTTTACGGCTTTGCCGCGCAATATCTGGTCGATGATCCGCGCACCCATGTCGTGCGGCAGGACGATCTTGCGCTCGAACCCGACGCAACGCTCGATGCGCTGCTCGCCTTCCTCGGCATCGCGCGCAATGCGCGCTTCGACGCCTTTATCGAGGACAATTTGCGCGCCGAGGCGACCGATTATTCGGGCAAGGGCGCCTATTACCGGCGCAATGCGAAAGAAACGCTGGGCAAATGGCGCGAGCGGCTGGATGCAGGCGACCAGGCACGGATAATGGCGATTGCCGGGCCCTATGCCGGCCGCTTCGGTTACCTCCCCTGATTGCCCTGCCTTACGATCCAGGCATCCTGTCGCCGCGCTGCGCGGCCAGTTCCGCGCGGCGGATCGTGTCGGGATGGTCGGCATAAAGTTCCATCGCCGCGATCACATCGGCATCGCGCTTCTTCTGCCCATCGATGAATTCGGGATAGGGCAGGATCCAGAAGCGATCCTCCTCCACCGCTTCGCGCACGATGCGGCCCAGGTCGATCGGGTCGAACCCGTCCTGGATCACCTGCTTCAGCCCGGCGAAGACCTGTTCGTCGCGCCCGTAATAGCCGGTTTCGCCGAATTTTTCGGGCCGGGTTTCGACCGAGCGATGGATGTTGGTGTTCACCGCGCCGGGGCATAGCAGCGACACGCCGATGCCGAATTCGCCCAGTTCGGCGCGCAGGCTTTCCGACAGGCCGCGCACCGCGAATTTGGTGGTGGTGTAGATCCCGCAGCGCGGCAGCGCGACGAAGGCGCTCATGCTGGCAGTGTTGACGATATGGCCGCCCTGCCCGCGCGCAATCATCCGTGGCATGAAGGTCATCACGCC
Organism: Sphingomonadales bacterium; assembly: GCA_014763545.1. Taxonomy (GTDB): domain Bacteria; phylum Pseudomonadota; class Alphaproteobacteria; order Sphingomonadales; family Sphingomonadaceae; genus JACXVD01. Next base: position 12,324 of record JACXVD010000028.1, on the reverse strand, counting down.
GTTCAGCACTCCGCCGATATTGACCGACATCTGCCAGTCCCAATCGTCATAGGTGGCCTGCGCCAGCGGGCCGAACTGGCTGACCCCGGCAGTGTTGCACAGCAAATAGACCGGGCCGAGCACCCGCTCCACCTCGTCCGCCGCAGCGGCGAAGGCAGCGCGGTCGGTCAGGTCCAGCCGCACGGGGTGGACGGTGACGTTCCGGCCGGCGAAATATTCCATCGCTTCGTCCAGCGCATCCTGGCGGATATCGGCGATGGCGACTTTCATTCCCGCCTCTTCGGCAAAGACTTTCGCCTGCCCCAGCGCCACACCCGAACCGCCGCCGGTGATGAACGCCACCTTCCCTGCCAGATCTTTCACACCACCCTCCTCGCCATGCTCTTTGCGGGCGGCTTAATTGTAACGAGTGTGATAATCAAGCGGGTGCTGACGCGGCGCGCGGATCAGCCCGCGGCCAATTCGACGAAGCGTTTTGCCACCCAGCCGCTGCGGCATGGCCCGCGGTAGGGCCCCCGCGGCAAGGGGGTGGATACATTGCAGTCGGCCCAGTCCTCCATCCGCTCCGCAGGCTGGAAAACCACGCCGTACCACTTGCCATCCCGGCTCTCGTCGCACAGCCACAGCATGTGGCCCGCCTTCACGCGATAGGTTTCGGGCGCGCCCGCGCGCGGTTGGGCGCGGACCGAGAGGAAATTGTCGCCCTTCGGGTTCAGATGATCGACATAACCCAGCGACATGCAGGCATCCATATCCTCCTGTCCGCCGACCATCACCGGCAGCGCTGCGACCGGGTCGATCGCCTCGCACGCCTCCGCCAGCGGCAGGCCGGCCAGAAGCGCGGCACCCAGCAGCGCCAATCGTGCCCTCGCGTGTGCCATCGCATTCCTCCAACGCAGATCGCCCTGCGCATCCCTCTAGCCGCCCTGTCCGGCGCCAGGCAGCCCCATATCTTTGGCATGGGGCGGGCGCAGCCCCCGCCCTAGCATGCCGCCGATGGCAAGGGTGCGCAGGCAGCGCCCCACGGCAAGGGAATCAGGCAGATGGACAGGGCGCAACTGGTCGGGAACAAGGATGCGAAGCGCGGCCTGACCGTGCTGATCTTCCGCACACTCGCGGTGCTGAGCCTGCTCGGCATTATCGGGGCGCTGATGATGCGCTGGTCCGACGAGGGCGAACTGAAATATTTCATCCGCGAGGGCACGGTTTCCGCCGCGCGCGTGCTCGACACGAGCCAGCAGACCAATGCGATCAAGTGGGACAATGGCAAGAGCGGGCAGGTCAGCTATAATTTCCTGCGCGTAGCGACCGACCCGCAGGGCGGGTTGCCCTATGCCGAGTATGCCGCCGCGGCGGCGGCCGGCAAGCCGCCCTCGCTCTCGCCCCCTCCGACCGCGCCGAGCGATGACCATCTGCGGTCCATCGCGGTGAGCGATGCGAGCATGGCCAAGGCCGCGCCCGGCGCCGATGTGGTGGTCGTCACCCATCGCTACGACAGCAGTGGCGGCATGCTCTATTCGGAAATCGCCGGGCGCGACTATACCGCCTACAGCGTCGCAATGGCGGTATTCGCCGCGCTGGCGATCGGCCTCTGGCTGGTCGGCAGTCGCCTCCGGCGCGCCTGAGGCGGCGATGGCCAAAGGCAAGCCGGGGGAACTGACGCTGGTTATCGGCGGGTTGGCGCTGGTATCGGCAGCGGTGATCCCGGTGACCACCGCCGATGTGACTGCGCGGATGGACCGGCTGCGCGACGAAGGCCATGTCGCGCTCGCCACCGTCAAATCCGCGCGCAGCGAGGATCGCGAGAGGGTCGACTATCGCGGCAAGCCGCGCCCGGGGGCGGATCATTACTATCTCGACCTCGAATTCGATCGCGCCAGCCCCGCAACCCATCGCGACTGGATGGCGGGCAAGCCCTTGGCGCAATCTGCCACGCCCGTGCTGTCGCGCTACGAACTGGACGTATCGCGGGCCATCTATGCGGCGCACGGGCCCGGGTCGCGCATCGCGATAAGTTTCATTCCCGGCAGGTTCAGCTTCGACAAGGATAGTCTGCAGGCGAGCCAGATGGTCGAGAGCCAGGGCAGCGGCGAATTCCGCTCCGGCGCATACACCGCTGCGCTGCTGTGCGGCCTGCTCGGCCTGTGGCTGGTCCGGCGCGGTTGGCGGCGCCGCTTTGGAGGGGACGGGAGATGAAAGCACTGCTGCTTGCCAGCCTTGCCGGGGGGATCGCGGCCATCGCGGCCACAGGCGGCATCGCCGCGGAAACCCGGCCCCGCGCCGTCGAGATGATCGCCGAGGGCGGCAATGAATTGATCGATTATCCCGGTTATCGCGCGCTGGTTGCCGAAGTCGGCCCCTATCGCGCCAAACGGCTGCTGCGGATGGACGGATTCCGACGCCTGATCGACGAGGATCCCGATGTGCTGGTGCTCGACGCACGATCGCGCGCGGCCTATGCCGAAGGCCATATCGCAGGGGCGGTGAATTTGCCGTTGAGCGATTTTACCGCCGACAGCCTCGCCGAGACGATCGGGCCGGATCGCGGACGGCCGATCCTGATTTATTGCAACAACAATTTCACCGACAACCTCCAGCCGGTGGTCACCAAACTGCTGCAAGTGGCGCTGAACCTGCAGACTTTCACCAATCTCTACGGCTACGGCTACCGCAATGTGTGGGAACTGGGCGAAGCGGTACAGACCGCCGATCCCCGCGTGCGCTGGGTCGGAACCCGTGCCGGCAGGATGCGCCCGCTGGAACCCTATCCGGTGCTCGAGCCGATACCGGCCACCGCGCTCCCCCCACAGCTGGATCCGCAACCGGACCCGCCCGGCGATGGCTCAAGCGGCTGACACGGGTCAGCGCGGGCGCATTTCGGCCGGGCGGAAATAGGTGCGGATGAATTCGCCCGCCCCACGGCAACTGGGCATGGCAGAGGCGTGCACCAGCACGAATTCGCGCGTGTCGCGCCGCCAGACATAGCTCATCATGGTGCCGCAATCGCCCAGCGTGCGCCGCAGGCCGAGCGTGCGCAACTGCCCGTCCTCGTCGTTGAGCCAGGTGTCCGGCACCAGCAGCGTGCCGCCCAGCGAATAGCCGCCGGGCACCATGTCGAAGCGTGCATACTCGCTGGTCCCGTGCCGCGCATCGTAGATCACCGGAATGTAGAAATTGGGATCGTCCCCGCTGCCGATCACGGCTGGTGCGCAGCTGATGGTCACCAGCCGCACCCCGGGTTCGAGCGGATAGGCCTGGTAGGACAGCGGGCGTTCGGCCAGGTCCATGTCGAGTTCTGGGCAGCCCACGGTCTGTTGCCAAGCGACTGCCATTGCAGGCGAAAAACCCGTTTCACCGAGCGAATCGAACGGCGGTGGCTGGTCAAAGGCAAAGGGTGCCGGGACACGCGCACCGGCGGGCATTTCGCGGCGGACCTGCCGCACATGGGCCAGCGCATCGCCCAGCCCGCGCGCGGAGATGCTGCCCAGCATGCCGCCCTTGCGATCGAGCAGTTCGAGACTGCGTGCCTGCACCAGCGCGTCGAGGAACGCGGGCGGGGCGAGATAGCGGAGATGCGGCTCCTCGGTCCCCTGATCCTCGTCGATATCGCCCAGATGGTAGAGCTTGTGCCCGACGCGGAAGGAGGCGACGTCCGCAGGCCGGGCCATCTGCGCTGCCTCCTCGCTGTCGACCTCGTCGACCGGTCGGGCCAGCACGGCGAGCGTTGCCCGCAGCGGGCCGGGTGTATCGGCGAAATAGAGGGCAATGCCGAGCCCGCCAGGCGCGTCGCCCTCTTCCTCTCCGCCGAGGCTCACGGCTTCGCAGGCGCCGATATTGTCGCAGCCGAATGCCCAGTCACCGCTCACCTCGACCGCGCCGATCGCTGTTGGGGGCAAGGCCTCGCTCGCCCGGCAGGCACTGGCTGCGACCAGCACGAAGGCGGGAAGGACAAGCGCCCTCCCCGCCCGATGCGCCACCCGGGGGAACCGGCGCATCAGAAGCTGAACCCCACCGAGACATGTGCCCCCTTGGCTTCGTAGCTGCCCGCACCGATCCCGTCGTAGAACGCACCCAGCCCGATACGAATGCCCTCGCGGCTCATCATCTCCGCGCCGCCTTCCACCCGCATGCGGAAGCTGTCGCCCAGCACCGATCCGGCGGGCAGGCCGAAGGTGACGATCCCTTCCGCCTCGGCATAGGGGCGCAGCGTCCAGCCGCCGCCGATCCGGGCATTGTGATAGATGCGCGGGCGGAAGCTGATGTCGCCCTGGTCGACCACCTGCCCCGGCACGGCAACGCCAAACCGGTCGGTGTAGCCGAGCTGGTGTTCCCGCAGGTAACGCACGGTGGCTTCGGGCCGCAGCGTGGTGTCCCCGCCTAGCGGCAATTCGCCCACCAGCGAGCCGGAGTAATAGGCCCGGTGGGTACGGAACCCGTCGGTGTAGGTGCCCAGCGGCGAGACGGTGTTGTCCGATTTGCCCCAGGCTGCGCGCACATCGAGATAGAGCCCCCTGGCGACCCGGGCCATGGCATAGGGGCCGGCCATCCAGCCATCGCCTTCCGCTGCGCCGACGGCGGCCAGACCGCCCTTGCGGTTGAAATCGTCGAACCCGACCATCGCGCCAAGCAGCACATCCTTGCCGAGCCGATAATCCGCCCCGGCATAGATCACGCGCAGGCTGCCGCGATGCGCACCATAGCTGAGCCGACTGACATAGGCTTCGGCCCAGATGTCGAACGCATGGCTGCCCGAACCCTGCGGATCGACCGACCGCCGGGTGCGCTCGAGACTGGTCGACGCCTGCATCCCGCCGTTGCCGATGGTCAACGAGACCGGCAGCAGGTTCGACCCCGGGACCGGGACAGACCAGGCAACCACCCCGCCATTGCCCGGAGAGACATCGTTGAGCCGGTCGAGCCGACGCTGGAGATCGGGTTGCTGGGCCAGCAAGGCCGCGTTGCGCGCGGTCAGGAAATCGCCGATTGCATGGCTTGCCGCGCTGCGCGTGTCGGCGCTGGTGAAGGTGCAGACCAGGTTCTCGTTCGGCGACAGGTTGATCGCGATGCTGCGGCTGGAAAGGTTGACGGTCGAATCGCTGTCGTTGCAGCTGATGTCGGTGATCGCATAGCCGGCCGCGCTCAGGTCGGAGGCATTGAGCGTGTGGCTGCCCGCCGGAACCAGCGTCGCCACCAACTGCCCGCTGCCGCCGGATGTGGTGAGCGAAGTGTTGAGTGCCGCGATGTCGGACGTGAAGGCAAAGTTGCGATCGTCGCCGATCACCCGTTGCACGATCGTCACCGTGCCCACGGCGCGCACTGCGACGGTCACCGTATCGGGCGCGGAATCGACTGTGCCGTCATTGACCACCAGCTGGAAAACGAGGTTCTGCGTGCCCTGCACCGCCGGGGCGACGAAGCTGGGCGTGGCGGTATTCGCGCCGGTCAGGGTCACCGGAGGCCCGGAAACCTGCGTCCAGCTGTAGGTCAGCGGGTCGTTGTCGGGATCGCTCGAACCCGACCCGTCGAGGGTCACGGATGTACCGGTATCGATCGGCCCGCTGTCGGCGCCCGCATCGGCGGTGGGTGCGGCATTGGCTTCGACGGTGACGGTAACCTCGTCATATTGCGTTTCCCCGTCGCCAGCGGGGAACCCGTCCGACACGGCCACGCGGAACACCAGCACCTGTGCCGTGCCGGTGGCGGCGGGCGCGGTGAAGACCGGGCGCATCGCCGCCGCATTGTCGAGCACCACGACCGGCCCGGAAACCTGCGTCCAGCTGTAGGTCAGCGAATCGTTCTCGGGGTCGCTGGACAGCCCGGCATCCAGCGTCACGCTGCTGCCGCCGCGCACGTTTTGGTCGGTGCCGGCATCGGGGGTGGGCAGCTGGTTGGCGCGGATCGTCACCTGCACGCTGCCGGTGGCGCTGGCGCCGTTCGCGTCGGTGGTGGTGAGCGAGAAGCCGAGCGTATAGTTCGACGCAGTGCGCGGCGGCGCAGTGAAGCTGGGGGACAGGGTGGTGTCGCCGCTGAGCGTGACCGACGGCCCCGATGTCTGCGTCCACTGGTAGGTCAGCGGATCGTTGTCCGGATCGCTGGCAGTGCCTGCCAGTTGCACTGTCGATCCGCCATCGACGGTCTGGTCAGTTCCCGCGTCGGTCACCGGCGGGAGGTTGGGCGGCGCCACCAGCGCGGCGCAGGCACCGCCTGCCGATTGCAGCATCGCCGGGGTGATTTCCACCTGGCCGAGGGTGGCGGTCGGCGTATCTGTCGAATCGAGATCGAACAGCGAGAGATACAGCCGGTTCGACCCATCGATGACCGTGCCGGGATAGATCGGGGCGTAATTGTTGCTGTTATACGGGTACCCCACCAGCACCCCGAAATCATATCCGGTCGAGGGGAGGATGGTCGTGCCACCGTTCTGGGTCAGGCCGTAGCGGATGCGGTCGGTCGAGGCGACGTCGTCGTCCACCCCCATGACCGAGAAGGTGTAGTTCACCCGGCAGAACGCTCCGCCGCCATCGGCGGTCTGATTGACGATCGAGGTGATCGTCGGCCCGGTGGCGGTCGCGGCATGCGCCGCTGGCGCAGCAAGCGTGGCGGCGATGCCCAGCGCTGCGAGCGACGCGGACTGCAGCAGGCGATTGGTTGTAGGACGGCGCATGGATTTCCTCCCGATCTGGATTTCGGGGGGATGTGCCGCGCCCTGCGCGGGCCTGCCATGCCACGGCACTGGTGCCATGGATGTGGCAGGGCTGCGCTGTGCCGGCCTTCACCAGCCCTTGCTGCGTCAGATTTTCAGTTGGCCGGTCTTGATCGCTTCATACACCGCCTCGCCGCGCGAATGGACGGCCAGCTTGCGGTAGATCGACTTGACATGGTTGCCCACCGTCAGCGGGCTGATGCCCAGCGTGCGCGCCGCTTCCTTGTAGCTGTCGCCGCGCGCGAACAATTGCAGCAGTTCCACCTCGCGCGCGGTAAGCCCGCTGTCCTCCGCCTCGGCCGCTTCGACCAGCGGCGCGGTGCGCAGCCGGTCCAGCAGGTACACCGCCGCCGCCGCGCTGATCGGCGCACCGCCGGCCAGGGTCACCTCGATCCCTCGCGCGATCACTTCGGGCGCGGAATCCTTGAGCAGGTAACCATCGGCCCCGGCGCGGATCGCGTTCACCACCGTGTCGCGATCGCCGAAGCTGGTGACGACCAGCACCTGCGCATCGGTCTGCGCCTTGATCTCGGGGATGAAATCCAGCCCGCTGCCATCGGGCAGGCCGATATCGACCAGAAACAATCCCGGTTGCAGGGCCAGCAGTTCGCGTCCGCGCGCGATGGTCGGCGCGAGACCGGCGAGGTCGAGCGCCGGGGCAGCAGTGACGATATCGATGAAATGATCGCGCACGATCGGATCGTCTTCCACGATTGCGATACGGTGGCGCGCCTCGTCCTCGATCATGGCGGTTCAGCCCTGCTGCTGCGGCAAGTAGAATTGCCGTTCATGCGACCTGGGGGCGCGCGGCGCAAATGCCATGGTCATGGTTCCCGCGTCTGCGCAGGCAGCCCGAGCCGCACCGACAGGCCCCCCGGCGCTTCGATGAAGTCGATGCTCGCCCCGATCGCCGCCGCCCGGCTGCGCATATTGGCAAGGCCACGGCCCCTTGTGTTCGCCGGACCCAGCGCGCCATCGCCGTTGTCGCTTACCGTGATCGCCAGCACTTCTCCGTCGCGCTCGCCATCGGCAATGGCGATGGCGATGGCATCGCCGCCGGAATGTTTCAGCGCATTGGTGACGGCTTCCTGCATCACGCGGAATATCTGCAGCACCATCCGCGGCGAATAGTCGGGCGGGGGGCGGAGGGCGGTGTCGCGCCAGTCCAGATGGAAGCCGGTGGCGGTGATCCGCTCCGCCACGCGCGCGCGGAAGGTGGTGAGCGCGGTGGCGAGCGATTCGCCCACCGAGTCCATCGAATCGATCATCAGCCGCATCTCGTCGACCACCGATTGCAGCCCTTCGGCCACCATCGCCGGTTCCGCGACGCCGCGTCGCGCGGCGAGCAGCAGCGACATCAGGTTGGACCCCAGCCCATCGTGCATATCGCGCATGATCCGCCCGCGTTCCTCGTTATAGGCTTGCTGGCGGACAAGATCCGTCTCGCGCGCATGCGCCGCCTCGAGTTCGGCGGTCCGCCTGTCGAGCAGGCTCCTGAGTTCGACGTTGAGCTGTTCGCGCGATCGAAACAGGCGGAAATTGCGGCCGAAGAAGGCAATCGCGAACAGCAGCACGAACAGCGGCTGCGTCAGCTGCCAGTAAAACGAACGGATCGTGTCGCTCAGCGCCCCGGTCAACGAAAGGACGAATAGCATCGCCATGGTCAGCAGCAAGGCGGCTTCCCATGGGCGGTCGGCCGGCCGCTGCAGTGCATGCCAGCCCAGTCGGCCAAATGCGACCGCCAGCAGCGGCATGCCCGACCAGACCAGCACCGCCATCGCCCGCTCGAACGCGCCGAAACTGTGGTCGACGAAGTTGAACCAGCCGACCACCAGCATCGCTACCGCAAACGCCGCCAGGCATGCGCGGCGGAACCACGCAATGCTGCGACCGGTCCAGGCGTCGATCATCATCGGCCATGCCAGCGACAGCACCAGCGCGCTGCCCAAGAACGCAAAGGTGCGCCACGCGCCATGCAGAGGGATATCGTACCAGATGCGCAGCAGGGCATTGAGCGACCATGCCAGCGCCAGCACCAGCAACCAGAACAGGAACCGGCGCTCGCTCGACCGCAGCAAGACGATCCCTGCCAGGAACACGACCACCAGCCCGATGGTCACCGAAATCACCTGCGCCGTGCCGAACAGGAAGACCTTCCATGTAAAGGCGCGCTCGAACGGTTTGTAGGGCCCCACCACTGGCGCGACCATCACCCCCATTTCGGAAAACTCGGTCACCGCAATCGTCAGCACCTCGTTCTCGCCGACGTGCAGCAGGCCCGACGGGATGCGCAACATGCTGCGCCGCTGCCCGTGGTAGGTGACATCGGGCAGGAGCATCCTGCCGTCGCCCGCCAGCAGCGAACCGTTGACCCACACCTCGCGATTGTCCGCCGAATCCGCGACCAGCAGGGCAAGTCCCTCGACCGGGACTGCATCGAGCGCGAAACTGGCGCGCGAGGCGTGATAGCCCCGCTCGAGCGGGATCAGCAGGCTATCGATGGGTGCGAATTTCGCCTTTTGCGCCGCCTGCCAGCTGGGCTCGTCCAGCCGGGCATAGCTCGCCTCGCTGGTTGCCAGCGGCACAGCGCCCACCGGGTCGGGCGGGCTGATGACCAGCGGGTGGAACACCAGCCAATATCCCGCCTGCACCACCAGCAGCGCGACGAGCAGCCTTACCGGCGCGCGCTGCAACCATTCCCGCATCTCGCCCTCCTGTGCGACCCGCCACCATTGATATGGCGGCACACCGCGGCGCCGAATAGCATATTCATGGCATGCCCCGCGCCGCCGCGCCGGTGCGCATGAAACAATTGAAACCTTGTGCGCTCCCGGCAGACAATCGCGCGATACCTTGGCCTGCCATTCGGGCGGCATGACGAAAGCAAACTGGAAACAGCACCGCCCCAACCTCCACCACCGCCTGCCGGGCGAATTCGATGTGGCAGCAGGCGTGGCAGGCGAGCCGGTCCCGACGGACCCGAAGACGGACTATGCGCAGCGCGTGCGCGAATGCGGCAGCGCGGACTATGTGCCGCCCGGCGCGAAGGCGTGGTGGGTTCCCTGACCGGCCCGGGTGGGCGCACGCGCACCAGAACGCGACACAGCGGGTGCCGGCGGCGACACAATTGATACATTGGCGCACCAACGGCTGATACATGGCGGGCCTATCGCCCGCCTACAGATGGCAGGACGCGACACGATGAGCGATGAACCCGGCGCGGCGGCAACGCGGCTGAATTATGCCGGGCTGGCGGGTGCCATCGACGATCTGCTCTCGTCCCACCCGCTGCCGATGGCGCTGCTCGATCCCGACCTGAAGGTGCTGGGCATAAGCGGCAGCCTTGCCGGCTTCCTCCCCGCCGATGGTGCCGATGTGGCAGGCATGGATGTCGATGCACTGATCGCGGCGCTGGCCGGTCGCGGCGGCGCATCGGCCCCTGCCCGGCCCGATCCCGCTACGGCGGAGGCGACGGAGCCCCTGCGCACCGGGCAATGGCGGCTGGAGCCGGTGGTAACCCATGACGGGCGGGTGCTGGTCCCGTTCAACTATCCGCTCGCCAGCGGCAACACCCAGCTGGTGCTGATGGAACCCGACCGGATGACCGAGGTCACCGACCTGGGCGAGGTGCTGGACGTGGCCGCCGATGCCTTCGCCATTTTCGACGAGGGCCAGCGGCTGGTCCAGTGCAACACGCAGTTCGTGGCGCTGTTGACCTACGATCCCGCGTCGCCCCCGCCGCTCGGCCTGACGGCGCGCGAAATCGTGCAGCAGGTGGTGGAGGCCGGCACGCTGCTGGTGGGTGCCGGTTTCGACCAGCCCGGGATGGTCGATGCGATGGTCGCCGGGCTGCTGACCCCCGACGGGGCAACCTTCGAAGTCGAGGGCAAGCTGGGCCGCATCTTCCTCGCCGCAACCAAGCCGCGCAGTTCGGGCGGCCATATCCTGACGCTGCGCGACGTGACCGACATCCGCAAGGCCGAACGCCAGGCGATGCAGGCCATCGCGGAAATCCTGGGGCCGGTGCAGAACCCGCGTTACCTGATGGTGCGCACGTCATGGTTCGGGCTGAAGCGGCGGGCCGATTATCACGCCGTTCCTGCCGCAATCGGCGCGCGCAAGGAGACTGCCGAACGGTTTGCGGAGCTGTGGCGGAACAGGGTCGGCTCCTCGAAGCTGGTGTTCACCCGGACCGCCCAAGGCAGGCGCACCTTGCTGCGGGCAAGGGCTTCTTCATTCGCGGCTGGATTCCAGCGGATCGTGGACCGGCGATCGGTCTGGCTCTAGTCCGCCGGTCAGCAGACCTCGACCAGATGGGTCCCCTCGGCGGTTTCGGAGACACGAAAGCCCCTTCCCGAGAACCGCTCGATCAGGCTCATTGCGGTGCGGGTATGTTCGCTGAGCTTCACCGTGGTGAACGTGCCACGCCCGGCCATCGCAAGCGGCAACGGCAGCTGGTCCTGCAGGTAAGGACCGGCAAAGGCCTGCGAGGCCAGGTAACCGGCCATCCGCTTTGCCGCGCTCTTCGCCAGACGCTCCGCAGGCACGCCGAGCTTGCCAAAGCCGGACATGACCTCGGTGACATGCTCGAATTCGGCTTCCAGAACCAGCGCGTTCCCCGGGCCATGTTCGGCGCGGAGTTGCACGGGTGCAAAGGCTTCGTCCGGCCATTCCGCCAGCACCTTGCGCGCCGCCCTCAACTCGCGATCGGCAATGTCGAACGGGATGCCGGCGACCAGGGCTTCGACTTTGCCGTCCTTGAACGCTCCACGATCGACACATTCGATCGGGCGCAGCGGTGAGGGGTCGATGTTGACGACGATCCGCCCGCCACCGCGCGGGTAGAAGCCGTGACGTTCCAGCGTGATGGAAAGCTTCGGCCCCATCCGCTCAAGCACCGGCAGCAGCGTCTTTTGCAGGAACTCGAACGGCGGCGCAGCCATCGCATGTGTCCCGCCCTCGATAACCAGCCGTGACGGCGCGTCGGCCAGCATCAGCGGCACCAGAACGGTCTGGAGCACCAGCCCGGTCGAACCGGCGGTGCCGACGGCGAAATGGTATTCACCCGGCGTAACGCTGCCAGGCCGAAAGGTCAGTTCGCTGGCACCGACCGTCAGCCCGGAACATTCCGCTCCGCCGATGGCACAGGCTGCTTCCAGCGCGGTAACATGCTGGCGCATCAGCCCGGGCTTGGCCCTGCCTCCGCGAATGTTCCGGATGGTGAATGGCTCGCCGGTCAGCAGCGCAAGGGCCGCGGAATACCGCAGCACCTGTCCGCCGCCTTCACCTTCGGAGCCGTCGATTGTGATCATTTTATTTCCGGTCTTTCGTTTGCTCGGTTCGGAGCGGTCAATTTGTTGTGAGGCAGGAGTTTGCTTGTGAGGAAAGAGCTTGTTGAAATATTCTCTGACCAAACAAATGCTGCAGTAATACGGCATCCTGGTCGCAATTACCCTGGACTGCTTTTGCAGGGCGACAGCCTGTACAGCTTCTATCAGGATGCCGATGAGCTTTGCCAAATGCTAGGGTCCGGACTCATTAGAGCCACCACGTGACGAAGGCTGCGATGGCGATAGTTGCCATGAAGGTTTTGATATTGCGGTCGAAGCGGGTGGCGACGC
>JACXVD010000094.1 GCA_014763545.1 Sphingomonadales bacterium | reverse complement strand
GTGATGACGCTGGTGGTGGCTCGCGGTTATCAGCCAGTTTCCCAACGCGGAGTGAACGATGCGGCGGGGAAACAGCTCCCAGCCCATGTGGTTGGTGACACCCATCAGCGTCATGATCGCGAGTACCGCGCCCAGCAGCGCGACATGGATCGGGATGAGGAACACCAGCGCCGGGATCACCACCGCGCCGCTGATCGCCTCGATCGGGTGAAAGCTCATCGCCGCCCAGGCGGTCGGCGGTCGGCTGGCATGATGCACCGCATGGGCGATGCGGAACAAGCGCGGCCGGTGCATCCAGCGGTGGGTCCAGTAGAACCACGTGTCATGCGCGAAGAGATAGGCAAACAGCGATAGCGGTGCATACCACAGCGGATAGTCGCTCCACTGGCTGTAGATCAGCGTCCAGCCCCGTTCCTGCCAGCCCCAGGCGACCACGCCCGCAGGCACGCCATAGATCGCGGCAGAGGCGAGCGACCAGCCGATTTCACGGCGGATCTGCGGATTCAGGCCGCGATAGAGCCCGGGGCGGACCTTGCCGGTCGCCCAGGCGAAGATGCCGCTCGTCGCGAGATAGCGCAGGCCGACGATCAGCGTCATCGCCATAGCCGAAAGAATGATCGCGCCCGTCATGCCGCACCCTATGCACCGGGCAGGCGCCCTATGCCAGCTATGTGCGCTGGCTATCTGCGCCCGCCAGGCGGATCTTCGATGCGCATCCTCGCCCGTTCCGGTGGCCGGGCTATTCTCCCGTCCCCCAAGGCGCACAATCCGGATCGCGCCCCACAGTCAGGCGGCGGAGGGCGGTGCGGGCGAGCCGTTCCACCTCCACCTTGCGCCGCGCGGCGGCGAGCGGTTGCAGCGGGGCGGGGCGCAGGATTTCGGCATCATAGCCATCGGCCACGATGATCCCGCAGCAATCGGGCCGATAATCCACCCCTTCGAGCGGGGCCCGGTCGAGCCCCGGCGGCAGGCCCCAATAAAACCGGTCGCAGAAATCGAGATAATCTGGCCACTTGCCGTCCCCCAGCAGGTCGCCGCGCGCCACCTTGATCTCCACGATGATCACCTGCCCCTTGGGATCGACCCCCATCAGATCGGCGCGGCGCCCGTTGCGCAGCGGCATTTCGGCGAGGCACCAGATATCGTTGCGCGCAAACAGTCGCGCAATGCCGCGCGCCACAGCCTGGGCATCGGGGGCCTGCGCTTTGGGGGCCAGCGCATCGGAAGGCAGCGTTGCGGCACGGGGTGATGAATCGGCGGGCAGCGGCTGGGTCATGCTCCGGGTCTGGAACATAACAGGAACCCGGTCAAGCTATTTGGCACCTGCCTCCCGCACCGGCAGGACGGGTCAGGCGCTGCGGCGCGGGCCGAGATTTCCGTCCTGCGGGACCAGCCCGAGGATCGCCGCGCGGGCGGCGTGAAATTCGCGCCACAGCGTCAGCGCGGCGGCAGTCGCATCCTGCCCGCGCGCATTGACCGCCAGCAGCGCAGTCAGCCCGGGCTGCATGATCGCGGTAAGGTCGGCGATCCCGCGTTCGGCGAGGTCCAGTCGCCAGCCACCGGCGTCGCGAATCAGCGCCGGGAAATTGCGGACGGTGGGCGACGGCTTTTCCGTCGCCAGCCCGGCTAGCGTGGCCACCGCCCCCGCTGCATCCTGCAGCGCGGCCCATTGCACGCTCATCTGGCTGCTACTGGCGCGCAGGCGCTGCGGTTCGGCGGCCGGCTGGCTGGTGGAGGAGGCGTTAGGGGTCATGCCCTGCCCATAACGCGGCGTCGCTTGCCAAATCGCTAACCGCGCGGGGCTTTGTGCGCGCGGCGCATAATTGGCTGGCACAGGCCGCACCCCTTTGCTAAGCGCCGCCTCCTTGGGCCAGGCACCCGTAGCTCAGCTGGATAGAGCGCTGCCCTCCGAAGGCAGAGGTCACAGGTTCGAATCCTGTCGGGTGCGCCACCAAGCTTTACCGGATTGGTGCTTTTAGGCGATTTCCCGGACGATCGCGCTCCACTCCAGTCCAAATTTGGCCAAATATTTCCGCAGCCGATCGGAATCATTGATCGATGTGCGCTGTTCGCGTGAGGCGGCGAACAGGGCGCGGCCTGCGTCCGACAGGTTGGAGGAACGGCGGCACACCTGGATCACAAATTCCAGTTGTACCCGGTCGAACGGGTCGATCGCTGCCATGCGCTCCTGTCCGAGCAGCTCGGTCAACCCGCTGTTCTCTGCCTTGTCGCCTGACCAGAGCCGTGCCAGTCGGCCCGTTTCGAAGTCCACCGCCTCGCGGTCGATCCTGCCGGTCGGGCAAAGTGTCGCCATACGGGTGACGCTGGCGGCGAGGTCGCGGAAATTGCCCTGCCACCGTGCAGACGGGCTTTCGGCAAAGGTCAGATAGCGTTCGCGCGCTTCCTTGTTGAAAGTGACGCGTGTGCCTTCGCGTTCTGCAAAACGTTCGAGTTCGTAGTCGAGATTGGGTGCGATATCTTCGCGCCGCTTAGCGAGGCCGGGCAGGGCAAAGGTCCACAGGTTGAGCCGCGCGAACAGATCCTCGCGGAAGTTTCCGGCGGCAACTTCGTCCATCAGGTTGCGGTTGGTCCCGGCGATCAGCTGGAACTTGCTTTTGGCCTCGCTGTCAGCGCCGACCGGTAGGAAGCGCCCCTCCTCGATCGCGCGCAGGATCATCGCCTGTTCGTCCAGCCCCAGCTCACCGATTTCGTCGAGGAACAGGAGGCCCTTGTCGGCACTCTTGAGCAAGCCGGGCCGGTCCTGGACGGCACCGGTAAAGGCTCCCTTCCTGTGACCGAACAGTGCGGACATGGCGCTGTCACCCTTCAGCGTCGCACAGTTGACCTCGACGAAGGGCCCGTTGACCTGGTGGCGCAGCTTTTTCAGTTCATAGACCTTGCGGGCCAGTTGGCTTTTGCCGGCCCCGGTCGGGCCCATCAGCAGGATCGGGGCGCGGCTGCGCACCGCGACCTGTTCGATCTCTTCGATCATGCGGTTGAAAGCCGCGTTGCGGGTTTCTATCCCGCTCTTGAGGAAGCTGGTGCTTTCTGCGCTCGCCTCGGCGAAGCGGCTGGCGATGGAATCATAACGGGAAAGGTCGAGATCGATCGCAGCCCAGGTGCCGATCGGCTGCGGCGCACCCTTGCTGGGCTGGGTCTGGAGCAGCCTGCCCGGCAGGTAGCGCGCCTCGGTCAGCAGGAAGAGGCAGATCTGCGCCACGTGGGTGCCGGTGGTGATGTGGATCAGGTAATCCTGCGCATCCGGATCGAATTCGAACTCACGCGCGAAATCGAGCAGCTTGCCGTAAACTTCCTCGAAGTCCCATGCATCGTCGAAGTCCATGACGTGGGGGACAATCTCGGTCTCCGGCGAAACATCGCGGATGTCCTGCATCACGAAGTCCGCCAGCCGGCTGTGATAACTGCCGTGAATCATCACGAAGCGATCCACCCGCAGGTCTTCCTGCATGCAGATGCTGACCGTGGGCCGCCACTTGTTCCACCGCGAAGGGCCGAACTTGGCGGCATCGAGCGTCGAGCCGAGAAAGCCGATGACGGTGAGGGGCTTCATGCGAGTTGGGCTGCTTTCGCCCGAAGCCGTCGCAGACCGCTGATGACCTGCGGGCGATTGCGTGCGGACTTCATCCATGCCGGGAGGCGCGCCATCATTGTCATGTTGCCATAACCCAGCGTGCGGCGCCGTAGACTGGCGGCAAGATAGCACTCCAGCAGTTCGACATGGGCTGGATTCAGTGCCCAGAGCTCGTGCTTCCCAACCATCGTCTTCAGGTACAACGGCAATCCGAATGCCGGATCAACGCCAGCAACGACCTGCGGTAGCCTGCCGAACAGGGTGTAATTGAACCGGCGGCCACAACCGGGACACCGCATGACCTTGCGGACCGGCCGGGAGGTTCGCGCACCGGCCCCGGGCCTGGGCAATTCCTGCCCACATCCCATGCACGCAAGGCGCTCGTTGCGCGCCGGTCCACCGGTAGGGCGGGCCTTGTATGGGTTTGCCGTGCGTTCATTGTGGCCACAGTGTGTGCAGCTCAACCGCAGCGAGCTTGGTCCGCGGGAGACGAGGGCAGGTCTGTCGCAGGCCGGACAATGCACCCAGCATTCTGCGCTGAGCGACCACAGGCCTATCCCCGGGTCTCTGCCCTCGCGTGTTGCTGCGGAATGATCGATCTGCCTCACACAAAGGACGATATATTATTATAGATATATATCCAAGAAGATAGAAATCTGGACACTTCGCCCAAACTGCGCCTAGTGCCTCGGAATTTTTTTGCGTCTTATTACAATATTTTGCGTTGTTTTTAGCGTGAGGGGTGCGAACTGGCACGACCCCTGCAATGTCTCTGGCGTCGGGTAAGTCGAACACCCGGCAAGACGCGGGACCAAGGGTGGCCGGAATGGGCCGGCCACCCACAGCCCGCAAAGAGATGGAGTTGGACTATGGCCAACAAGAACCTGTTTTCCTCGGTGCTCTCGTCCTTTGGGGCAAAAATCCTGCCGCGCACGGACACGGTGAACCAAGCGGGCGGCAGCGCCTATGCCTATGGCCCCGAAGCCCTGCTTGCTCAGCTTGCGGCGACCGGTACGCTTTCGGATGGCTTCTATGCGGATGCGCAGGACCAGCTTGCCAAGGCGCTCGAAGCGGCCTGGGCGGTGGACGCCGAATGGGTCGCCAAATGCGCGATCTACGCTCGCCAGTCAGGCGCGATGAAAGACATGCCGGCGCTGCTGACCGCGGTGCTGTCGATGTCCGATCCGGACCTGATGGTGCCGGTGTTCAAGCGCGTGATCGATAACGGCCGTATGCTCCGCAATTTCGTGCAGATCATGCGGTCGGGCCAGACCGGGCGGACTTCGCTCGGCTCGCGGCCGAAGCGGCTGGTGCGTGAATGGCTGGAAAATGCCTCGACCCGCCAGCTGATGCGGGCGGCGACGGGCAACGACCCCAGCTTGGCGGATATCGTCAAGATGGTTCACCCGGCCCCGGCTTCGGTCGAGCGGCGTGCCTTCTATGGCTGGCTGATCGGCAAGCCCTATGATGTCGCGGCGCTGCCGAAGGAGATCGCCGATTTCGAGGCATGGAAGGCGGACCCTTCGCGGCCCCTGCCCGATGTGCCTTTCGAATGGCTGACCGCCTTCGAGCTGACCGCGAAGCAGTGGGCCGTGCTGGCCGAGCGCATCGGGTGGCAGGCGCTGCGGATGAACCTCAACACGCTGGCGCGTAAGGGAGTGTTCCAGATCGACGGAGTGACCGAGAAGGTTGCTGCCCGGCTGGCCGATCCCGATGCCATCTCCCGCGTGAAGCCGATGCCCTACCAGTTGATGACGGCGCTGACGCAGGTCGGTGCCCAAGGATCTGGGGACGTTCCGCTGGCGGTGCAGGCCGCGCTCGAGAAGGCCCTGGACCTGTCGCTCGCGAAGGTTCCGGTGCTGGAAGGCAATGTCGTGGTGTGTCCGGACGTGTCGGGCTCGATGAGCTCGCCTGCGACCGGTTACCGCAAGGGTGCGACTTCGGTCGTGCGCTGCATCGACATCGCCGCGCTGGTTTCGGCCGCGATGCTGCGGAGCAATTCGCAGACCCGCGTGCTGCCGTTCGAGGTGGACGTGGTGAAGCTCAAGCTTGATCCCAAGGCCCGGGTCGCGGTGAATGCCGCGAAGCTGGCCGGGGTTGGCGGCGGCGGAACCAATGTCTCGGCCCCGCTGGCCTTGCTGAACCGCGAGAAGGCGAAGGTCGATACGGTGGT
>JACXVD010000123.1 GCA_014763545.1 Sphingomonadales bacterium | reverse complement strand
ACGATCGACACCGAGCGATTCGCCCGGTATTTTGCCCGTAAGGACGCGTCGGGCGAGCCGCGTCCGGCGCCCGTCATCACCGTGGCGGGGCGGAGTTTCCCGGTTGAATATCGCTATCGTCCATTGACTGTCGCGCCGAATGAGGCATCCATCGAGACGGAAGAAGAGCGGGATCTGGCCGCTGCCGTCGTGGCTGCCGTCGATGAATTGCAGGCAGAAGCGCAAACGACCAGTGGCGGCGATATTCTGGTCTTCCTGCCGGGTGAACGGGAAATCCGCGAGTGCGCCCACCGGCTGGGTCGGCATGGATTGCGCCATACGGAAATTCTGCCGTTGTTCGCGCGCCTGTCAGCCGCCGAGCAGCAGCGGATTTTCGCGCCGCATACGGGCCGGCGCATCGTACTGACCACGAACGTCGCCGAAACCTCGCTCACCGTGCCCGGCATTCATTATGTGATCGATTCGGGGTTGGCGCGGATTGCCCGTTACAGCCCGCGCTCACGGGTGCAAAAACTGGCGGTGGAAGCCATTTCGCGGGCATCGGCGAACCAGCGGGCGGGCCGTTGCGGCCGAATCGCGCCGGGTGTGTGCATTCGCCTGTTTGATGAGGCCGATTACGCTGGCCGACCGGCGTTCACCGACCCCGAAATTCTGCGCACCAACCTTGCCTCGGTGGTGTTGCGCATGATCGAATTGCGTTTGGGCGAGCCGGAGCATTTTCCGTTCATCGAACCGCCCGATTCGCGGCAACTCGCCGGTGCCCGCCGTTTGTTGTTCGAATTGGGCGCACTGGACGAGCGCCAGCGCATCACCAAGCTGGGGCGCCAGTTGGCGCGCTTGCCGGTCGATCCGACCTTGGGCAGGATGGTGTTATCAAACTTGTCGAAGGCAGACGCCACTTCGGTGGATATCCTGATCGTCGTGGCCTTTCTGTCGATACAAGACCCGCGTGAACGCCCATCCGATCACGCGCAGGCTGCCGATCAGGCACAACAGGCGTTCCGCGTGGCCGATTCGGACTTCGCGAGCATTCTGGCCCTGTGGGATCAATGGCATGGCG
>JACXVD010000093.1 GCA_014763545.1 Sphingomonadales bacterium | reverse complement strand
CAAGGGTTTGGCTGTTCGCCAATTAAAGTGGTACGTGAGCTGGGTTCAGAACGTCGCGAGACAGTTTGGTCCCTATCTGCCGTGGGCGTCGATACTTGAAAGGAGTTGCCCCTAGTACGAGAGGACCGGGGTGAACATACCTCTGGTGTACCTGTCATCCTGCCAAGGGTGCCGCAGGGTAGCTATGTATGGACGGGATAACCGCTGAAAGCATCTAAGCGGGAAGCCTCCCTTAAGATTAGGTATCTTCGAACCGTCGTAGACCACGACGTTGATAGGCTGGGTGTGGAAGTGCAGTAATGTATGGAGCTAACCAGTCCTAATAGTTCTGATCGCGCTTGATGAATCCCACCATCAACGACAGCCCTGCAAAGGGTATGTCCGGTGGAGGATCCTCCAGCCAGATATGTGCATCGATTTAAATTCCCATGTCCCCATCGGGTTCGCCCGGTGGGACACGCATCCGCCTGCTTCATTGCTTGGTGGCCATAGCGTCTGTGACCCACCCGATCCCATCTCGAACTCGGCCGTGAAACCAGACCGCGCCGATGGTACTAACGCTCAAGCGTTGGAAGAGTAGGTCGCCGCCAGGCATTGCAGCCGGCGGGTGCGAGGAAAAACCCATTCACAAGTCGAAGGGCTGTCCCGCAAGGGCGGCCCTTTTGGCGTCTCTCGCAGGCGCACACCGGTAACGCGGGGTGGAGCAGTCCGGTAGCTCGTCAGGCTCATAACCTGAAGGTCGTTGGTTCAAATCCAACCCCCGCAACCACAAAAAGGCCAGCAATCCCACGGGATTGGCTGGCCTTTTTTGCGTCTGGCGCTGGAAAGGCGGAATTGATCCAGCAGGTAGGTCCGAATTCGGTTCGGACTGCGGCGCCTTTGCCCGTCTTGTTCCCTGCCCCTTCCTGATCGACCCTGCCTCGCCCACAGTGCCGCGCGCAGTTGAAGCGGGCGAGCACTACCGCGCGGGCAATCATGCTTCCGGAGCAGGGCATGCTTGCTTCGAGGATCGCCTCAACTGGTCGCCGATCGGGGGCGGCATGTCGCCCCCGATCGGCGTGATCGCTCCGCTCCTCCGTCCAATCCTTGGGGTGACACGGCGCCGGTGCGGCTACCGTGTGGCAAGCGCCGCATGCCCGAAGCACGCAGCACGCGCCTTATGGTCGCCGGTTGCGCTGTATAGTCAGGCTGCGATGGCGCGATGCCGCTACCACACGAAATGCCGCCCTTCGCAAGGCGGCGCTGCTGGGCCGCGGATGGACTGTCATGGGCGGCCGATGCCGATCGTCGCGATTATCGCAGACCAGCAGAGCTGAACGCCGATATATCTGACCACCCCAGCCGCGATAGCGTTGCCGCTTATCAGCCCCGCAGGACTTCGCTGAGGAAGCGGTCGGCCTGTTCGCGCAGTTGATGTGCGCGGTTGCCGAGTTCCGATGCGGACGACAGCACCTGCGATGCGGCGGCTCCGGTCGACAGCGAGGCTTCGCGGACGGTCGAGAAATTGGCCGCGACCTGCCCGGTGCCATTGGCGGCAAGGTCGATGCTGCGCGCGAGGTCCTGCCCCGCGACCGACTGCTGGTCCACCGCCGAAGCGATGGAAATGGCGGTCGCTTCGAGCTGGTTGATCTGGTCCCCGATCCGGCGCAGCGCGGTGACGCTGGCGTCGGTCGATTGCTGCATCTCGTTGATCTGGCGGGCGACATCCTGTGTTGCGCGGCTGGTCTGCGCAGCCAGTTCCTTCACTTCGGAAGCGACCACGGCAAAGCCGCGGCCGGCCTCGCCGCCGCGCGCCGCCTCGATCGAGGCGTTGAGCGCCAGCAGATTGGTGCGCTGCGCGATCGACTGGATGAGCTCGACCACCTGGCCGACCTGGCCGGCGGATTCCGAAAGCGTCGAGATGGTTTCGTCGGCACGATGGGCGGTATCGCTCGCCTCGCGGGCGAGTTCCGCAGAGCTGGCCGCCTGGCGGCTGATCTCGTTGATCGACATGGCGAATTCGTCGCTCGCAGCCGCCGCAGCGGTGACGCCGGTCGAGGCTTCTTCCATCGCACGCGCGACATCGTCGGTCTGGGTTGACGAGGATTCGGCGGTATTGGCCATCAGCGTCGCGGTCGCCTGCAGCTGTTCCGATGCGGCGCCGATGCCCGACACGACTTCGCCCACGGTGCCTTCGAACCGCCGGGCGAGATCGCGCAGCGTGTCGAGATGGCGGTCCTTGGTCATGTCCTTCTCGTCCTGCAGGCGCTTGAGGCGGATGCCCGCCTTGCGGAAGGTTTCGATCGAACGGGCCATCTGGCCGATCTCGTCCTCGCGCTCTACGCCGCGGACCGTGAAATTATGATCGAATTGCTGCAGGCGATCCATATAGCCCGACAGACGTTGAACATTCACCGTGACTTCCTGCTGCAGCCGCCAGATCACGAAGGTGACCATGCCGATCATCAGCGGCGTGCCCAGGCCGATCGCGAAGCGCATCTGCGAAAGCAGGGCAAGTACATCGGTGTGGGCGGTTTCGCCGTCAGCAGCCAGATCGGCCATGATCAGTCCGAGGCCATAGAAGGCGGCCAGCCCGGTCAGCGCGATGAACAGCAGCGGCAAACCGGTTGCGAGCGCCAGCTTGCGCCCGACGGGCAGCTTGCGGAACCAGTTGGACACGATCCGGAAACGCGACATCGCGTCACTGTGCGTGTCGCGCCGGGCGCCGCCCTGACCCGCATCGGCCACAGCGGTCGTGCCTTCGGTTTCGGGCGTGATTTCGGTCATCGCATTCATGCTGCGCAACTCCCCTTGTCGGGCGTGGCAGCCAGGCCCGTATTCGCATTGAAGTCTTCGTCGGCTTCGGCGTCGGTCAGCAACTCGCCGATTTCGCCAGCCGGCATCGCCTTGTAATAGAGCCAGCCCTGGATCTGGTCGCAGCCGGCTGCGCGGACCATGTCCGCCTGGGCTTCGGTCTCGACCCCTTCGGCGGTGACATCCATCTTGAGCGCGCGGGCCATCGAGATGCTCGACACCATCATCGCGCGCGAGGAATCGTCGCCTTCGGCATCGACCACCAGCGAACGGTCGAGCTTGAGCTTTTCGAACCGGAACTGGCGCAGGAAGCCGATCGAGGCATAGCCGGTGCCGAAATCGTCGAGCGCGACGTTCACGCCGAAACCGCGGATCATGTGCAGGCTGCGTTCCGCAATGACGGGGTCGAGCACCAGGCAGGTTTCGGTGATTTCCAGCTCCAGCCGCTCGGCAGGGAAGCCGGTTTCCTCGATGATATGCGCCAGCTGCACCGGGAATTCCGGGTCGCGCAGCTGGGCGGAGGAAATATTCACCGACAGCTTGATCCCGTCCCAACCCAGCGCATCCTGGCAGGCACGGCGCAGGATCCACAGGCCCAGCGCGTTGATCAGGCCGGATTCCTCGGCCACCGGGATGAAGATATGCGGCCCCACCGGTTTGCCATCGGGGCGCTGCCAGCGGATCAGGCATTCCACCGCCACCACCTTGCCGCTGCGCGAATCCACCAGCGGCTGGTAATTGAGCACGAATTCCTCGTCGGTCAGCGCCCGGCGCAACTCGCCGTCGAGCTCGCGCAGCGCCTCGCGGTTGCGGTCGAATTCGTCCTTGTACCAGGTGCAGCGCATCTTGCCGCTGCCCTTGGCGGCATACATCGCGACATCGGAACGACGCAGCAGTTCGGACGAGGTGAGCCCGTCCTTCCCGTCGCTGCGCGACAGGCCGATGCTGGCGCCGATGGTGATGCGGCGATCGTCGATCACGATCGGCGTCTTGAGCCGCTGCAGCAAATTGCGGCAGACGCCTTCGAGGATCGTGCCGGCCAGCTGTCCCACGACGCTCACCGCGAATTCGTCCCCACCCAGGCGATAGCAACGGGCATCCGTGCCGCATTGTTCGACCACGATCGCGGCGCATTGCTTGATCAGCTTGTCGCCGACGGCATGACCAAAATTGTCGTTGACGATCTTGAACCCGTCGAGGTCCATCAGCGCGACCGCAAATTCGCTGTTCCCGCCGCTGATCTGCTGGATATCGGCGTGCAGCGCGCGGCGATTGGGCAGCAGGCTGAGGCTGTCGGTCAGCCCGACGCTCTCGAGCCGCGCGATATGCAGGACGCTGACGCGCGCAATCACCATGAAGGCTGCGATATAGATGATCGCGCCGGCAATGATCAGGTAGGTCACCGAACCGGTCGGGATGTGCTTGTTGGCCAGCAACAGCCCGGTGACAGCACCGAACACGGCGCTCAGCACCAGCAGCGGCGCATAGGCAAGCATGCGCGGATCGCCGATGATCTTGCTGAGCTTCACGCGAAAATTACCCCCGTTCGGACGCCATGGCGACATGCCGCTCTAACCCGTTGCGACTAAGGAAGCGTAAACCCGGATTTTACCAAACCTGCGCCCCGCGTGACCGGTCACGGCCGGGCGCGCCGCTGGTCGTCCGGTTCGCTGTGGCGTGCCGGGCGGTGGAGGTTGATGCTGTCGGGCTCGGGCCGCAGGGCGCGCGTGTGGCCATTGGCCGTTTCGCCGGCGCCCAGCATCAGCCAGCCATCGCTCGCCATCGCCGAACTGATGCGGTCGAAGGCCCGCGAGCGGGTGCCGGGATCGAAATAGAGCAGGACGTTGCGGCACAGGATCAGGTCGAATTTCTGCCCTTCGATCATCGGGTCGAGCAGGTTTTGCACGCGGTAGCGGATGCGCGAGCGCAATTCGGGATCGACCTTCCACCCGCGCGGCGTTTCGGTGAAATATTTCAGCATCTGCGTCACGCCGAGGCCGCGCTGCACCTCGAACTGCGAATAGACACCCTGTCGCGCGGCGTTGATCGCCTTGCCCGAAATGTCGGTGGCGAGGATGTCGATGTGCCAGCCGTCCCACAGATCGGGCCGGTCGCGCAATTGCATGGCCAGCGACAGGGGTTCCTGCCCGGTCGAACAGCCCGCGCTCCAGATCGACAGCCGCCGCCGGTTGGCGCGCGCCTGCGCCAGCGACGGCAGGACCCGCTCGGCCAGCTGGTCGAACATCATCCGGTCGCGGAAGAAATAGGTTTCGTTGTTGAGCAGCGCCTCGACCACCTCGTCGGCCAGTGTCGCCTCGCCCGGTTGCGCAAGCAGGCAGACCAGCTGGTCGAGGTTCGAAATCCCGCGCTGGCGGAATACTCCGGCGAGCGCGCTGGGAATGCGCCAGCGCCGCCCCTCGTCGATCCGCTGGCCGGTCCGGCTCGCCAGCAGGTCGGCGACGATGCGGAACGAGATCGAGTCGCTGTCGCCGGTCATGCTGCGGGGACCATCGCAATGCGCGCGGCGAGCTGTTCGGGCGGGGCCACGAGCGAGGCGATGCCGCTGGTCGCGACCGCGCGCGGCATGCCCCAGACCGAGCTGGTTTCACGATCCTGCGCGAACACGGTGCCGCCGGCGTCGACCAGCTGCGCCGCGCCCTGCGCCCCATCGCGGCCCATGCCCGACAATACGACGCCGAGTGCCTGGCCGCCGAGTGCGCGGGCCAGCGATTCGAACATCGGATCGACCGAGGGGCGGCAGCCGCTGGGGGTGGGAAAATCCGCGATCCGCGCGACGATGCGTTCGCCGCGTTCTTCGAACATCAGGTGCCCGTCGCCCGGGGCAATCAGGATTTCACCCTGCTTGAGCACGCTGCCGCTGCTGGCGACATGCGCGGGCCGACCCGAGGCAAGCTCGAGCTGGCGGGCGAAGACCGGGAGGAACGACGCGGGCAGATGCTGGGTAATCGCGATCGGCAGGCTGAACTGGCGGGGGCACGCGGCGAAGTGCCAGTCGGCGCAGTGCTGGTTCAGGGGCAGACAATCCTGGCTGCGGACGGAAACAGAACCCTTGAGCTGAGCGATCCGACCGCCCATGCCGA
>JACXVD010000122.1 GCA_014763545.1 Sphingomonadales bacterium | reverse complement strand
GGCGACCGGCCCGGGCCTTCGTAACTGCCGCCAGCCATCAGCCCGCACATCTGGTCTTCCAGCTGCGCGAACAGGCCGGCGTGGCGCACGCGGCCGGCTTCGTAGAGCGCGGCGACGGGTTCGGCGCGGGCTGCCTTGCCGCGGCTGGCGTGGACCAGTTTCAACGGCAGCGAAATAGCGGCGGCGCGCAAGACGCTGGCGACCATCGCGCCGCCCTGGTTGGCCTCCGCCACCACGCGGTCGGCCTGCCACACCGCCGCCGCTTCGGCCACGGCGCGGGCCCAGCGTTCGGGCGTCGGGCGCTCGACCGAGCAATCGGCCAGCACCCTGCCGATGCCATCCTGCCCCAGCGCCGCGACCACGATCCCGCAGGCGTCGCCTTGGGCCGAGGCGGGTGGATCGACCCCGATCACGATACGGGCATGGTCCATGCCGCGCGAAGTTTCGCGGCACCGCTCGATCAGCGCGCGGCTCCACAGCGCGCCTTCGACCTCCTCGATCAGTTCGCCGCCCAGTTCCTGCCGCCCGAGCAGCGAGTGGCCGAATTCGCGCTGCATCGCGGCGAGGAAGCTTGGCGGCAAATTCGCTGCATTGGCGCTGCTCGCGCCGCCGGTCACCACGGTTCCCGCGCCGCCGAATATCCGCCGCACCAGCGCGGTGTTGCGCGGGGTGGTGGTGGCGACGATCCGCTGGTCGCGGCCCAGCCGCAGGCCGAGCAGGAGATTGTCCCAGCAGCGGGTCGCCCGGTCATGGGCATGCGGCCATTTGCCGATCTCGTCGCACCAGGCGTGGCTGTGCTGCGGGCCGCGCAAGGCTTCCGGCTCGGCGGCCGAATAGAGGAAGGCCTGCGCCCCGTTCGGCCAGCGCAGCCGGTGCAGCGAGGGCTCGAACACCGGGCGGCGATCGGGTGGCGAACAGGCGATCAGCCCGCTTTCGCCCTCCACCATCACGCTGCGCGCTTCGCCCAGCGACGCGCCGACCAGCGCAATCCGAGCGAAGGGATCGCCCTCGGCAATCGTGCGGACCCATTCGGCCCCCGCCCGGGTCTTGCCGAAACCGCGCCCGCCCATCACCAGCCACACCTGCCACGCGC
>JACXVD010000027.1 GCA_014763545.1 Sphingomonadales bacterium | reverse complement strand
GCCGTGCCCCAGCGTGCAGTGGTGCGCGAATATGTGACCGAGGAATATGTCACCGAAACCGTGTCGCGCCCGGCGCCGACCAAGACGGTGAAGATCATCCGCACCGCCCCCAAGCCGACCAAATACACCCCGGCCAAGCCCACCAAATACACAAAGGGCAATTGATCGGTCCGGCGCGCCTCAGGGCGCGCCGCCGATGGCCCCGGGCGGCGGGACTCGCGCGGCCACAAGCTGGCCGCCATCCTCCAGCTTGATCACCCCGACGCGGGCGATGTCCTTGCCGCGCGCCACCTCGATATCGCTGGCGAGCGCGGCACGCACTTCCAGCGCTCGGGCGGCATCGGCCGAAACACGCAGGCGATAGCGGCCATAGGGCACCTTTTCGAACAGGAAGAAGCCGTCGAACTCGGTCATGGTGGTTGCCGCCACGGCGCCACGCGCATCGACCAGTTCCAGTTCGACGCCCGGCAGTTCGGTGCCGTTGGTCGACAGCAGCGTGCCCTCGATCTCGCCGGCAGGCGATACCGGGATGACCACTTCCGCAGCAACGCCGGGGCGCGGAACCACCACCACACCCTTGACCGAGGGCGTGAGGTAGGGATCGCCCAGCGATGCTTCATCGACGCCCACGACGATCGGCACATAGGGCTTGAGCCCGTCGACCATCGCCATGCCCCTGTCGCTGGTGACCGCGCCGGTTTCCCGCAGACCCGCCTCGACATTCACGTTCTTCAGTACCTCCTCGCCCGGATCCTGCCGCCCGTCGCCATTGTCGTCGCGGAACACGATGACCTTGGCCTGGCCGTTGCGGGCCAGCTTTTCTTCGGAGAAGCGGATCCCGCCGTTGACCGGGTCCGGCCCGAAGCTGAAGGCCAGCGACAGGTTGAAGCCGATCGCCCCGCGCGTGTCGTAGGACGCGTTGGCGCGGACGGCGAATTTCTTGAAGCTCTTCGAATAGCCGAGCGCAAAGCTGGTCTCCTTCGACGGGGCATCGTGTTCGAGTTCGAAGGTGATGTCCGACGTGTCGTCGATCGCCTTCGCGGTGGTCAGCCGGGCAGCGGCAAAGCCCTTCTGCTTGCCCGACAGGTTGAAATCGGCGGCGCCGCGCAGCGTCAGGCCGAACATCCGGCGACTGGCGAGGATGCGCAACATCGTGGGATCGGTGCTGGTCGTCGTGGTCGAGCCATCGGCGATCGCGCCCCGCAATTCCGCCCGCCAGTTGGTGCGCAGGAAGTTCGCACCGGTTGCCATTAACCATTCGGTAACCTTTTGTCCGTTCTTCAGCTGCGCGCGGCCGATCGAGGCCTGCAGCGGCAGGCTGAGGCCGCCCAGCTTGAGCGAGGTATCGGCGCGGAACGCCACCTTGTACGATGTTCCGGGTGCGACGAACTCGCTGGAGAAGTCGCCCTGCACCCAGACCGCGTCCACGCCGAAGTTCACCCCGCCGGCACGGCCGAGCGCGTTCGCCTGCAGCACCCCGCCCGCGCCGCGTTCCCACGCGCCGCCGAGATTGAGCTGCATCGAGCCGAGGCCCTGCACCAGGTTCGCTTCGACATATTCGCGGCGGCGCCCGGCATGGAAGATGCTCTGCACACCCAGCGCCACGCTCGTTCGGTCACTCAGCCCGCGTTCGACGCCCACCCCCCAGCGCCAATGGCCGCCATCGGGTGAAGTCGGCGTACCGATCTCCACCAGGTCGCGATCTTCCTGCAGGAAGCCGGCCCAGTAATAGGTCTTGCCGGGTTCGACCGCATTGGTCCCTACCGGGACGCTTTCGCGAATGCGGCGGACTTGGCCTTGCGGGCCGTAGAGGACGATCTCGAAATCGTTGCGCCCGAAATAGAGCGCGATGTCGAGGAATTCATAGCGGCCGTCGATCCCGTCGCCCTGATAGGCGATGAGCTGGCCGTTGCGATAAAGCTCGGCGTCCCAGCCGCCCGGCATCGTCCCGCGCAATTCGGTGGTCGAATAGCGCGAGTTGCGGCTGAGCGGCTGGTTCGAGATATAGGCTCCGCGCCCGACCGACGACCGCCCGGTCAACTGCCCGGCGGGCATTTCCACATCGCCCGCGGAAACCTCGGTCGCGCCGAGCGGGCCGAGCAGGCCACCGGCGGGATCCTGCCGGAACGCGGTGAAGCGCAAGGAGCGGGGGGTCAGCGAATCGTCGGAGGCCAGGCGCGCCGAATAGCTGGCGCCCAGCATTTCGCCCGAGGCATAGGTCTCGTACCGCATCGTTGCCCGGCTTTGCCCGGTGCCGCCGTTGAACCCGGCCCGTACAATCGTGTCGACCGAGGGCGTGCGCCACATGCGGTATTCGGTCTGCGCCGTCGGATAGGCGGAGAGGTCGAAGGCCTGTTTGGGCTTGCGAAGTCGCGCGGCGCGACTTTTACGCTCGAGCGCCTCGATAAACGGCAGTTTCGCGTGTTCGTCGAGGCGGATCGCGGAATTGTAGAGGTCGGGCTTCATGTCGATCCCGAACCAGCGCGACAGTGCTTTCGAATCGACGCACCAGCCTTCGGGCGTGTCATAAATCTCGTTATTGACCGGCGCCTTGCCAATGTTCACGTTTTGTACCGTATTGGCTTCGCGGTCGATGGTGAAGGTCTGGTCTTCCGCGAACAACCAGCCGGTTGCGCGGCGCGACTTCTTGTCGAGCCGGATCGGCAGGTCGAGCGACTGTATGACGTCCGCGAGATCGAGGCAAACGCCCTTGTCGGTCTGGTATCCGCGCACTTCGGTGTTGAACTGATATTTGCCCAGCGTGAACTGCAGCAGCAGGAAATCATCCTCGTTCGGCTGCCACCCCGACTGCGCCTGTGCGGAAACCGGCGCCACAACGCCAAGCGCCGCCGCGATAATCGCGACGGCGCCGGGCAATTTGCGGTTACGCCAGTTCATGGTCTTGATTCGCTGTCGGAAACGCGCCGGTTCAGCCGATGGACGTATCCAGCGCGGCGATCAGTCCGCCGCCGGCTTCAGGCACTTCGCGATATTCGATCCGCATCGCGCCATGCATCGCGGCGGCCTGTTCGGCACTCAGCGGCAGGGACACTTCGCGATCGGTCACCTCGGGATAAATCGCGAGGCCGCGCACCTGGTAGATCGGCTCCTTGCTGCCCTGGGCCATTACCCGGATCTCGCCATAGGTCGAGCTTTCGCCGGTGCGGGTGAGTTGCAAGTGAAGCTGCGGGCCCTTGGGAGATTGCACGATTTTCGGATTGGCGATCGCGACCTGGGCGGAGATCCTGCCTTGGCGCACGATGATCGGGATAGTCACGCCATAGACGGGGATCAGCCTTACGCTCACGCCCTGCTGGGCCTGGGCTGCTTCGGTCACCGGGGTCGGCTTGGGAATCGCACGGAACGACATGTGCACGCGGTATTCGCCATCGGGCAGATCGGCGGCCGGCCGGGCGGCGAGGCGCACAGCCTGCGGCTGCCCCGGGGGCAGCAAAATGCGGCGCGGCGCGTAGCGGACCATATCGAGCGCAGCGCGTTCCTTCACATTGGCGTCGGCTTCGTCGACGTCGACCAGGCTGCCATCGGGCATCATGCGCCGCAGCTCGAGGCCGATGCGATAGGTCGCTTCATCGCTGCCGATGTTGCTGAGGATCACTTCCGTGCCGCGGCGACCGTCCAGAATCACCCGGGTCGGCGCGACCAGCAGATCGCCCTGAGCGGCTGCGGGCTGCGCGGCGATCGCCGTGGCCAGCGCGGCAACGCCGGCCGCAAGTGTGGCAAATCGCGGAATTGCGTCGAATTTCATGGGGAAGCGATCCTGTCTGCAGCGGGCTACGTGCAACTACGCAGCGTCGAAGCAATGCTTAGGCAAACAGGGTTAAAATCGCCTAAACCATGATCGGCGGCGGCACATAAGGCAAAGGGCCGCGCCCTTACGGACACGGCCCCCGCCTTGGATTCCCCGGCCAGGGTCAGGCCGGGTGGATCAGCCTGTGATCAGGTGTATTCCACCGAAACGTCGAAGGTGTTCGAATAGACGCCTTCGACTTCCGAGCCGTCGAGCGTGATCGTGCCGCCGATGCTGAAGGCAGCCGAACCGTTGCCGGAACCATCATCGACCAGCGTCACGGTGTAATACTGGCCAAGAACGGTCACGCCATCGGTGTCGAGGATGTCGTTCGAGGTCGCGTCGGTTACGAAACCGTCGAGTTCGATCTTGTCGGCAGCGGCAAAGCCCGTGCCCGGGTCAACCGCGCCGGCGCGGATCAGGTCGATCGGGCCGGTCGGCAGGTTGACGGTCACCGACTTGCCGATCGAACCCGTGGTGATCGAGAAGTCAGCGGCGCTGGTGGTGCTGTAGCAGGTGATGTTGGCGCTGCAGGTGGCCGAACCATCGGTGGCAACGTCCACGGTGCCGGCACCGGCAACCACGACCTTGCCGAAGTCCATGTCGGTGTCCTTCACCAGCGTGAGGGCCTGCACGACTTCCGCGGTGGCGGTGGCAGTGGCGGAATCGGCAGCCTGCGCGGCAGTGCTCATTGCGAAGGCGGCAGCGAGTGCGACGCCAGCAGCGCCGAAACGGAATTTATTGGTCATGTGGTCCTGGTCCCTTCCAAGCGTATTCAAACCCTGGCGGGACCCATCGAGTAACCCGCCGAACGGGGTTAGCGACCCGTTCTGGAGGGACCATGTAGTTCTACGGAGTTCAGGCTTTACTTGTTTCTATGGTTAATGCCTTCACGGTGTTTTGTTAACTTTCCACCCGAACATGGCAGGACAAACGTCTGTTTGCAGGCACTTAGATGTCTCCGCCGGTTAGTCGCTGGCAGATCAGGTCGAGCTGGTCGAGCGTGCGGTAGCGAATCGTCACCTCGCCCGAGCGCGGGTCGGCATCGGCGCGAATACGCACCTGCAGGCCGAGAAACTCCTCGAGATGCGCTTGCACCGCGGCAATGTCCGAATCGTTCGCGGGGCTGCGCGCGGTGCGCGGCTCTCGACGCGGTTTGTCTCCGGTGCGGACGAGTTTCTCGACTTCACGAACCGAGAGTTTCTGCGCGGCCGCCCGCCGGGCGAGTTCGGAGGCATTGTCATTACCGATCAGCGCGCGCGCGTGGCCCATGGTGAGCGTTCCGCGCTCGACCATCGCGACGACGTCTTCGGGCAGGGTCAGCAATCGCTGCAGATTGGCGACGTGACTGCGCGATTTGTCGACCATCTTGGCGATTTCCGCCTGGGTCAGCTCTTCGTCTTCGGCGAGGCGGTGATAGGCCCGCGCCTCTTCGATCGGGTTGAGATCTTCGCGCTGGATGTTCTCGATCAGCGCCAGCGCCATCACCTCGCGCTCGTCCAGTTCGCGGACAAGTGCAGGGATTTCATGCAGTTGTGCCTTCTGCGCCGCTCGCCAGCGCCGTTCGCCGGCGACCAGCTGGTAGCGCCCGCCCGCCAGCGGGCGCACGATGACCGGCTGGATCACCCCGCGTTGGGCGATCGATGCGGCGAGTTCAGCCAGTGCATCCTCGTCGAAATGCGTACGCGGCTGGCCGGGCAGCGGCTCGATCGCGGCGACGGCGAGCTGGGCCAGCCCCCCTCGCGGCGCTTCGGCCACGCGCGGCGCGGCACGCTCGCCATCCTCTGCCGGATCCTGGCGCACCAGCGGTTCTTCACGGCGCGTCTCGCCGAGCAATGCCCCCAGCCCCTTGCCGAGCTTCTTCTTCTTGTCCGCATGAGGCCGCGTGGGGACCGAGAAGCGAATCGGGTCGGTGGTCTCGCTCATGCGGCTTTCCTCTTCTCGGGCAGGCGGGCGATCAATTCGCGGGCCAGCGCAATATAGGCGCGGCTGCCGGGGCATTGATGATCGTAGACCAACGCCGGCATCCCGTGGCTGGGCGCCTCGGACAGCCGGACATTGCGGGGAATCACCGATTCGAACACCAGATTGCCCAGGCAATCGCGCACATCGTCGGCCACCTGGTCGGTCAGCCGGTTGCGCCGGTCGAACATGGTCAGAACGATACCGACGATGCCCAGATCGGGGTTGAAGCGCTGCTGAACCCGTTCGACCGTCTGCAGCAGCTGGCTGAGCCCCTCCAGCGCGAAGAATTCGCACTGCAGCGGCACCAGCAGCGTGTCGGCAGCGCCCAGCGCGTTCAGCGTCAGCAGGCCAAGCGAGGGCGGGCAGTCGATGAAGCAGATATCGTGCCCCGTATGGCCCGCCAGAGCCGCGCGCAGGCGGTCGGTGCGATCCTCGACCGAAACGAGCTCGACCTCCGCCCCGCTGAGATCCTGCGTGGCCGGGATGATATCCAGCCCGGGGATTTCCGTCGGCTGCACGCATTCCGCCAGCGTCGCGCCGTTCACCAGCAGATCGTAGCTGGAGGATTCGCGCGCATCGTTGCCGATTCCCATCCCGGTGGAGGCGTTACCCTGTGGATCGAGGTCGATCAGCAGCGTCTTCCAGCCCGTTGCGGCCATGGCAGTCGCGATGTTGATCGCGGTGGTCGTCTTGCCCACCCCGCCCTTCTGGTTCGCGATAGCGATACGGATCATGCTTTCCCTTTCGCGGCCTTGGTAGCCAGCCTGCCGACGATGATACCGGCTTCGGCGTCGGTTTGCGAATGTTCCACGTGGAACATGCCGCGCATGCGATTCGGCAATTCGGACAATTCCTGCGCTGCCGAGCGCCCTTTGGGCAACAGCCAGAGGGTGTCGCTTGTGGAGAAACGTGCGGACAAGTCGAGCAGGCGCGGCAATGGCGCAAAGGCGCGTGCCGAAATGACACTGGCCGGGAAGCTCTCCACCAGCTCGAGCCGACTGCCGATCACCTCGCAATGCGGCAGCTTCAACCGCATTCGTATCGTTTCGAGCCATTCCACCCGGCGCTTGCGCGATTCAACCAGCTTGACGGGCATATCCGGTCGCATGGCGGCGATGACCAGCCCAGGCAGCCCTGCCCCCGTCCCGAGGTCGAGCCAGGGCCCTGCTGTTTCACGTGGAACATGCGCCAGCAATTGCGCACTATCGGCAATGTGCCGCTGCCAGGCGATATCGAGCGTGGCCGCGGCGACGAGATTCTGCCGTTCGTTCTCCTCCCGCAAGGCGGCCACGAATACTTCCAGGCGCTCCATCGCCCCGGCGTCGCATAGCTCGGCGACGAACTGCCGGGCCTCCTGCTCGGTCGCGATCATGCCGCATTCGCCCGTTCGCGGCGCCGTGCGTGCACCAGCAGCGCGGCAAGGGCCGCCGGAGTTATCCCGGGCACGCGGCCCGCTGCGGCGAGATTTCGCGGCTGCGCTGCGCCGAGACGCTCGATCATTTCGTTCGACAAGCCGGGAACCTCTGCGAAGGGGAAGTGCGGATCGAGCGCAACGGCCTCGCTCGCCCGCAAATCGCGCAATTCGGCGTCCTGGCGCGCCAGATAGGGCGCATAGGCCGCGTCTTCCGCCAGTTCGAGGGCAAGCTCGCTGCGCGGGTCGAGGCTCGGTGCCAGCCACGGTGCGAGAGCGCCGATGTCCACCTGGTCGAACCGCAGCCACTCGGACAGCGGCCGCCGTCCACCGTCGCGCCGCACCGCCAACCCGGCATCGGCCAGCTCGGTCGCCGCGACCTCGTGCGCCAGTGCGCGGTTCCACGTGGAACGTTCCTCCTCCCGCCGCGCCAGCCACTCGCTGCGCTCCGGGCCGATGCAGCCAGCTGCGATGCCGAGCGCCGTCAGCCGCGTCGCGGCGTTGTTCGCGCGCAGGCGCAAGCGGTATTCGGCGCGGGCGGTCAGCATGCGGTACGGCTCGCTCACACCATGGAGCGTCAGGTCATCCACCATCACTGCAATGTAGGAATTGGCCCGGTCGAGCGGCACCGCCTGCTTGCCGGTGACAACTGCCGCGGCGTGCATCCCTGCGACCAGCCCTTGCGCAGCCGCCTCCTCATATCCCGTGGTGCCGTTGATCTGTCCGGCGCAATAGAGTCCGGGAATGGTGCGCAGTTCGAGCGTCGGGGTCAAAGCGCGTGGATCGATGTGATCATATTCGACTGCATAGCCGGGCACTGCCATTTCGACACGCTCCAGCCCGTCCATCGTGCGGAGCATTGCCAGCTGGACATCGGCGGGCAGCGAAGTGCTGATCCCGTTGGGGTATACCAGCGCTGTGTCCAGCCCTTCGGGCTCGAGGAACACCTGGTGCCCGTCGCGATCGGCAAAGCGGTGGATCTTGTCCTCGA
Source organism: Sphingomonadales bacterium (assembly GCA_014763545.1). Classification (GTDB taxonomy): domain Bacteria; phylum Pseudomonadota; class Alphaproteobacteria; order Sphingomonadales; family Sphingomonadaceae; genus JACXVD01. Next base: position 57,509 of record JACXVD010000027.1, on the reverse strand, counting down.
TCGAAGGGCAATAGCGCGGCCCGCGCGCATCGATTGCGCCGGTAAACAGCGGCGAACGGTGCAGATTTTCGCGAATGATCGCGTGGCTGCGCGCATTCGTGCGGGTAATCGCACAGAACAGCTGGGGATTCACCCGGTGCGGCGTGAGCGGCGACATGGTCCATTGCTCTACGTCCGAAGGCTGCTCCTCCAGGCGCGACCAGTCGATCGACCGCCCATCGAGCCGTGGCGGCGTACCCGTTTTCAAACGTGCCATCGGCAAGTCGGCCGCGCGCAATTGCACCGCAAGCTGCTGGGCCGAATCTTCCCCAATACGCCCGCCCTCGAAACGCTCCTCGCCGCGGAACAAGGTGCCGCCAAGGAACGTGCCGGTGCACAGGATCACCGCTTGGCCTTGCAACGCACTGCCGTCGGCCAAGGTCACGCCAACCACGCGCTCACCGGCGAGGCGGAGCGCAGCCGCTTCCCCCTCTACCAGCTCAAGCCCATCCTGCGCTGCGAGCGCGCGCTGGATGGCCGCCTTGAACAAGCGGCGATCGGCCTGGATGCGTGGCCCCCAGACCGCACTACCCTTGGACCGGTTGAGCATGCGGTAATGGATCGCAGCCGCATCGGCAGCACGCCCGATCAATCCATCGAGCGCGTCCACTTCGCGCACGAGATGGCCCTTCCCCAGCCCGCCGATGGCAGGATTGCAGCTCATCGCGCCGATCGCATCGAGGTCGAAACTCACCAGCGCGACGTGTGCGCCCATGCGCGCGGCGACGGCTGCCGCCTCGACGCCGGCGTGGCCGCCGCCGATCACGATGATATCGAAACTGCGCATGCCCGCCGCGATATACGCAGCACCGGAGCCGGTCAAAGGAGTTTCACGTGGAACGCCCGCACTGCACGGCGGACGGTCCATGTTCCACGTGGAACATCGGCTATTTTCCGATGCAAAACCGCGCAAACAAGGTGTCGAGCATGTCTTCGGTCGAGGCGTGGCCGGTCAGGCGATCGAATGCCTGCCGTGCCACCCGCAAATTCTCCGCTACCAGCAGCGGGTCGAGCTGCGGTGAAATCGCGCCCAATGCCCCCTCTGCCTCTCCTACCAGCTGCGCCTGGCGCGCGTTCAGGGCGCCCTCCCCCGGCTTGGGTAGCGATGCCCGCGCATGCGCGACCAGGGCGGCCTGCAACCGGGCCAACCCCTCCCCCGTCACCGCCGACAGCCGGTGGTCGGCAGCCGCCTTGGCGCTGTGGGCGGGGAGGTCGCATTGCGCCTCGATCTCCCACGCGCCCAGCGGCCCCTCACCCTCCGGGCCGAGCCACAGCACGAGATCGGCCCGTTCGAGTGCGGCCTGCGCGCGGGCAATGCCGATCGCCTCGATCTCGTCGCCATGGTCTGCGCGCAGCCCGGCCGTATCGGCCAGGGTGAAGGGAACCCCGCCGATCGCTACCGTCCGCTCCAGCACATCGCGCGTGGTCCCGGCGGTCGGCGAGGTGATCGCCGCATCGCTTTCAACTAAAGCGTTGAATAAGGTGGACTTCCCGGCATTGGGCGGTCCGGCGATCACCACCCGGAACCCTTCCCCCAGCCGCTCGATGCGCGGCCTCGCCAACCAATCCCCCAGATCCCGCGCGAGCGCCGCAATATCGGCGAAATAGGCGTCGCCCAACGCCAGCACATCGTCTTCATCGGCGAAGTCGAGCTCGGCCTCGAGTTCGGCGCCGAGCAACAACACCCGCTCCCGCCAATCGTTCACCTGCCGCGAGAAGGTGCCCCCTGCCCGTTCCAGTGCCATCAACCGCTGCAACTCGCTCTCCGCGCCGAGCAGCTCGGCCAGCCCTTCCGCTTCGGCGAGGTCGATCCGCCCATTGGCAAAAGCGCGGCGGGTGAATTCACCGCCCTCGGCCCGGCGCAGACCCGGCATGTCAGCCAGCGCGCGTTCGACCGCTGCAACCACCGCGCGGCCACCGTGGAGATGAAATTCGGCCAGATCCTCGCCGGTCGCGCTGGCCGGGCCGGGAAACCACAGCACCAGCGCCTCGTCGAGCAAGGCGCCTGCGCCATCCCTGAGCTGCGCGAGCCGCGCCATGCGGGGTGGCGGCAGCTTGCCCGCCAGCCCCTCCAGCGCCGCCCCTGCCGCAGGCCCGCTCACGCGGACGACCGCAATTCCGGCGGGCGGCGCACCGCTCGACAGGGCGAAAATCGTATCCATTGCCGGAAAGTGCCCCCGCGGAGCGGTCAGTCCTTGCTCTTGCCCTTCGCGGCCGAACCGCCTGCGGCGAGGCTGCCTTCGATGAAATTCTGGAACATCTTGAGCCCGAACTGGCCCATCGGCGCCAGCTGCTTGGCAATGTCGCCGAGCTGTTCGGGGTCCGTCACTCCCTTCATCGCCTTCGACATCGTGTCGATATAGATGTCATTCGCCTTGGCAACATCGGGCAAACCCATGAAATCGCGGGCTTCCTGCGGTGTGCAGTCGATTTCGATGTGGACCTTCATCGGCATTTCTCCGTTCTATGTGGCAAGCCTGTCATACGGCATTGGCAAAGTCCATCGCCAGCCGATAGGTAACCCACCCGGGCCGACAAGCTGCCGGCCAGCCTGAGAACGAGGAGAACGCCGCATGACCGAAATGGTCCAGGTCCCCGCCTATGACGGAAACGGGGCGATCCCGACCTATGTCGCCCGACCCGCAGGCACCCCGCGCGCGGCAATTATCGTCATACCGGAGATCTTCGGGGTCAATGCCGGGATTCGCGAGAAATGCGACGATTGGGCGGCGAAGGGCTATCTCTCGGTCGCGCCGGACATCTTCTGGCGCTTCGCCCCGGGGGTCGAGCTCGACCCCGACGTGCCCGAGCAGCTGGAGCAAGCCTTCGCCAACATGAATACCTATGTCGCCGCCCAAAGCGAGGGCCATAGCCAGAGCGTCGACGATGCGCAGGCCATCGCCAACTGGCTCCGCCACGAGCAGGGGATTGCGAAAGTCGGGCTGGTCGGCTTCTGCCTCGGGGGGCGCATCGCCTATCTCGTCGCCACGCGGACCAATATGGATGCGACGGTCGGCTATTACGGGGTGATGATCGACCAGGCGCTGGGCGAATCGCATGCAATCGCCAAGCCGCTGATGCTGCACATCCCCACCGCGGACCATTTCGTTTCGCCCGAGGCGCAACGGGCGATGCACGAGGCGCTCGACCCCAATCCGCACTGCACCCTGCACGATTATCCCGGGCTCGACCACGGCTTCGCCACGACCCATGGCAATCGCCGTGACGAGGCCGGGGCGCAGCTGGCCGATGGGCGCACCGCAGACTTCTTCGCCGCAAACCTCGCCTGAGATCGCGGCCGTGCTGACCCGCTTCGCCGCGCCCGTCGTCCTTGCCCTGCTGAGCGGACTGGCGCTGCTGGTGCCCCACCTGCTGTGGCTGCTGCTCGTCACCGTCCCGCTGCTGCTGATTGCGCTGTGGGACATGGTGCAGACGAAACACAGCCTGCGCCGCAACTATCCCCTGATCGCGCGGATTCGCTGGATCATGGAGGATCTGCGCCCCTTCCTGCGCAGCTACATCGTCGAAGGCGATCTCGAAGGGCGGCCCTACAGCCAGGATGAGCGTTCGCTGGTCTATGCCCGGGCCAAGGGCGAGCTGGACGAGCACCCGTTCGGGACCGAACTCGATGTCTATTCGCAGGAATATGAATGGCTGGCGCATTCGATGGCGCCCAGCACCCACAGCGACAATCCCTGGCGGCTGCGGATCGGCAATGGCCGATGCGGCAAGCCGTATGACGCGGCGCTGCTGAATATCTCCGCGATGAGCTTCGGCTCGCTGTCGGCCAATGCGATCCGCGCGCTCAACAAGGGCGCGAAGATCGGCAATTTCTACCACGATACGGGCGAAGGCGGCCTGTCGCACTATCACCGCGAACACGGCGGCGACCTGGTGTGGGAATTGGGCAGCGGCTATTTCGGCTGCCGTGACGACGACGGCAAATTCGATCCCGCACGCTTCGCCGAGACCGCGCAGCTCGACCAGGTCAGGATGGTCGAGATCAAGCTGAGCCAGGGGGCCAAGCCGGGGCACGGCGGGGTATTGCCCGGGCCGAAGGTGAGCGAGGAAATTGCCCGAACACGCGGAGTTCCGGCGCACCAGGATTGCGTTTCCCCCGCCGCGCATTCGGCCTTCTCCACCCCGATCGAGCTGCTCGAATGGGCCGCGCAATTGCGCGAATTATCGGGCGGCAAGCCAGTCGGCGCGAAATTCTGCGTCGGCCAGCCGCACGAGGTGTTCGCGCTGATGAAGGCGATGCTCGAAACCGGCATCCGCCTCGACTTCCTCGTGGTCGACGGGGCCGAGGGCGGCACCGGCGCCGCCCCGGTGGAATTTTCCAACCGCATTGGCATGCCGCTGCGCGAAGGGCTGATCCTCACCCGCAACGCGCTGGTCGGCTGCGGACTGAAGGGCGATGTGAAGCTCGGCGCATCGGGCAAGGTCCATTCCGGCGCCGGGATGGCGTTCAACATGGCCATGGGCGCGGACTGGTGCAACGCCGCCCGCGCCTTCATGTTCAGCCTCGGCTGCGTCCAGTCGATGCAATGCCATACCGATCGCTGCCCGACCGGGATCGCGACCCAGTCGCAATCGCGCCAGCGCGGGCTGGTGGTCGAGGACAAGGCCGAGCGCGTCGCCCGCTTCCAGTCCAAGACGCTGAAAAGCTTTGCCGAAATGATCCGCGCCATGGCGCTCGACGATCCGTGGCAATTGCGCCCGCACCATATCAGCGAACGGCTCGACGGCGCGCGCGCGGATACGGTCGACCGGATCTATCATTTCGTGGACGAAGGCGTGCTGCTGTCCGATCCCGATGCGACCCAATATGGCCGCTACTGGAAGGCAGCGCAGGCCGGCAGCTTCAGGGTGGCAGGATGAGCGCGCAACACGGCATCGCGGCATGGCATGGGGTCGTGCAGGCGGGAAACCAGCCCGCACAGCTGGCCGCCATCATCGCCGAAGACGCGGTGTTCCATTCCCCCGTAGTCCACCGCCCGCAGGTGGGCCGCGATCTCGTCGTCGCCTATCTCGCTGCGGCGGGTGTGGTGCTCAATACCGACAAGTTCCGCTATGTCCGCGAATTCAGCGCAGGCGATCATGCCCTGCTGGAATTCGAGACCGAACTCGATGGTATCCATATCAACGGGGTCGACATCATCACCTTCGATGAAGCCGGAATGATCAAGGATTTCAAGGTGATGATCCGCCCGCTCAAGGCGATCAACAAAGTATGGGAAATGATGGGCGCGCAATTGGCGCAATCATAGCCCCAGCCGGTCGCGCAGGAAGGCGAGACGCTCGGCGACCGGGGCGAAGGGCAGGTCGACCGGGTCGTAGCCATAGCGCCGCCAGGCCGCGGTGACCGCCTCGTCGCTGGCGACGGCCTCGTCCCAGTCCTGGATGCGCTGGTCATCCTGCGCGTAGATTGCCTGCCACGCAGGGGCGCGCAGGATCGGACCGGCATAACGCACCTCGCGGCAGGCGCGGTCGACCGATCCGGGGACCGAGAGCCCCGATACGTCGAGAAAGCCCACGACATCGGCGAAACCGCGATCGAACACCACCGGGCCGGCGCCTGCCCGCGCCCGCTCGAATTCGCGCAGATGACCTTCCAGCATTGCCTCGGCAAAGGCCAGCGGGTCGCCCTCGCGCAGCGCCATCCCGCCCTCGTCACGCAGGATCTGGCGGGCAATTTCGGGCGAGGTGGCAAGGCCCGCATGGGCCGCAGCCTGGAGCAGGGTGGACTTGCCCGCCCCCGGCGCACCGGTGAGAACCGCGTGCCGGGGCAATGCGGGCGACACCTCGTCCATGCGGCTGCCGGTGTCGATCAGCGCGGTGGCGATGATCGAGAGCGATCCGCCTTCCTCGATATTGCGGGCCGCGCCGAAGAAGCGCTTGGGCCGCTGCAGCGCGTTGGCATCGACACCGCCGGTCAGCACCTTGCCCGAGCTCGGCACGACGGTGTTGTAGGCGCGGCCGAGGCGGGTGATCGAATCGAGCAGGATCACCACGTCCTTCTTGTGCTCGACGAGCCGCTTGGCCTTCTCGATCACCATTTCGGCCACTTGCACGTGGCGGTTGGCCGGTTCGTCGAAGGTCGAGGAAATGACCTCGCCATTCACGCTGCGCTGCATGTCGGTGACTTCTTCGGGCCGCTCGTCGACCAGCAGCACGATCAGGAAGACTTCCGGATGGTTGTCGGTGATCGCCTTGGCGATGTTCTGCAGCAGCACGGTCTTGCCGGTGCGCGGCGGGGCGACGATCAGCGCGCGCTGGCCCTTGCCCTGCGGGCTGATCAGGTCGATCACCCGCGCGCTCTTGTCCTTGACCGTGGGATCGCTCGAATCGAGCACCAGCCGTTCGTCGGGATAGAGCGGGGTGAGATTGTCGAAATTGGTCCGGTGGCGGACGCTGTCGGGATCGTCGAAATTGACGCTCGTCAGGCTGGTCAGCGCGAAATAGCGTTCGCCATCCTTGGGCGCGCGGATTTCGCCTTCCACCGTATCGCCGGTCCGCAGGCCCCATTTGCGAACCTGGTTGGGCGAAACATAGATGTCGTCGGGCCCGGCGAGGTAGTTCGCCTCCGGGCTGCGCAGGAAGCCGAAACCGTCCTGCAGCACCTCGATGGTGCCGACGCCCATGATCTTTTCGTTATATTCCTCGTCTTCGGCGAGTTCGCGCAGGATGCAGAACATCAAATCCTGCCGGCGCATCGTGCTCGCGCCTTCGACGCCCAGCTCCTCGGCCATCTCGACCAGTTCGGCGGGGGTTTTCTTCTTGAGTTCTTTCAGGTGCATTGTGTGTGTTCCGAGAGTTTGGATGGCCGGCAGGTCGTCGGGGCTTGGAGAAAGCAGACCGGCGGCAGGGAAATGCGCCGCCTCAGCCGGATACGGGCGCAGACATAAGCGCGGCCCGGCCCAGCGTCAATTCGGATTGCGGCGAACCGCGCGCCGCGCCGGTCGGGAATTCCTGCCAGCCGGAACCGGGATCAGAAGGGTTTGAGCACCACCAGCACCACGATCAGCGCGGCCGCGATACCGGGCACTTCGTTGATCAACCGCAATTGCTTGCCCGACATGCCGCGTTCGCCGCGCGCGAGCTTCTTGGCATAGGCCGCCATATAGCCGTGATAGGCCGACAGCAGCAGCACCAGCAGCAGCTTGAAATGGAACCAGCCCTGGCTGAAGGCGCCGATATTCCATGCCAGCAGCAGGCCGAGCACCCAGACCACCACGATCGAGGGGTTGAGGATGATCTTGAGCAGCTTGCGCTCGCGGTCGATCCATTGCGCTTCCTCGGGCGAGCCGGGCGCTGCTTCCTGGTGATAGACGAAATAGCGCGGCAGCATGAACAGCCCGGCCATCCAAAAGATCACGAAGATGATGTGGCCGGCCTTGAGCCAGAGATAGGTCATGGAAAGCACGTCCTGCATGGGGGCCATTTAGGGTAGCGGGGCGCCGATGTCATCCCTGCCAGCCGCGCACGCAGGCAACCAGCGCCTCGACATGTTCGATCGGCGTGTGCTGGCCGATCCCGTGGCCGAGGTTGAACACATGCGGCCGTCCGGCGAAGGCGCGCAGGATGAACCCGGTCCGCTCGACCAGCCGGTCGCCGCCCGCCAGCAGCAACAGCGGGTCGAGATTGCCCTGCACCGGCAGGCCGGCGGGCAATTCGCGGTCGGCCCAGGCCGGATCGACCGTTTCGTCCACGCCCACCGCATCGACCCCGGTTTCGCGGGCATAGGCGGGCAGCTTGGCCCCCGCTCCCTTGGGAAAGCCGATCACCGGGATTCCCGGCCTCGCCTCATGCAGTTTCGCCGCCAGCCGCGCATTGGGTGCGATTACCCAGCGTTCGAATTCGTCGGGCGCGAGGCTGCCCGCCCAGCTGTCGAACAATTGCACCGCTTCCACGCCCGCATCGATCTGGCCGATCAGATAATCCGCGGTCGCTTCCTCGATCGCGGCGATTAGCGACGCAAAGGCAGCCGGATCGCGATAGGCAAGCCCGCGCGTCTCGGCATGATCCTTCGACCCTTGCCCGGCCACCATATAGGTCGCCACGGTCCAGGGAGAGCCGGCAAAGCCCAGCATGGTCGTTTCAGGCCCCAGGGCAGCCCGGCAGCGGCGAACCGTCTCATACACCGGCTCCAGGCGCTCCACGGCCGGTTGCAGGGCCTGCCAGGCGGCATCGAGCAGCCTGGGCGCAAGGCGCGGCCCTTCGCCCGCCTCGAACCACAGATCCTGCCCCATCGCATGCGGGATCACCAGGATGTCGGAAAAGAGGATCGCCCCGTCGAAGCCGAAGCGCCGGATGGGCTGCAGCGTGACCTCGGCCGCGGCCTCGCTGTCATAGGCCAGTTCGAGGAAGCCACCCTTCTGTGCCCGTAGTTCGCGATATTCGGGCAGGTAGCGCCCCGCCTGGCGCATGAGCCACATGGGCACCTTGTCGGCGCGCTTGCCGTTCAGCGTATCGAGCAGGAGGCCGGGCATCGAAGGGGTCCTATCCAATAAATAAAGTAATTTAATAGAGATGATGGAGTCTGTTGGCCCTGTGGATATCGGGGACAGCGCGCCTCTGCCCGATTTCTCCCGGCATGAACAGGGCGAATGCCGCACGCGACTCGCGCAGCCGGTGCGTCAAACGAAGCTTGTCCACGCTATCCCCAGCCTGTCGAAAACCGGGTCTGCCTGTCCACAAGCGGGCAGGTTGCGGGCGGGTAATGGGGAGACAATCCTCTCCCGAACTTGTCCGCCCTTCCCTCCCGTGGTTTATGCCTTGGGTTGTCCACAGCCCGAGCGAAAGGCATTCCCGCGCCCATGAGCCGCATCCACCTCCACCTCCTGTCGGATTCGACCGGCGAGACGCTGGAGATGATCGCCAAGGCGGCGCTCGCCCAGTTCGAGAATGCCGACGTGATACGGCATTTCTGGCCCATGGTCCGCTCGCAACAGCATCTCGACCGGATCATGGAGGAAATCGCCGGAAACCCCGGTCTGGTGCTCTATACGCTGGTCAATGCCGATACACGCAAGCGGCTGGAAGAACATGTCCGCACCCTGGCGCTGCCCGCTGTCGCGGTGCTCGACGAAGTGACCGCCGCGCTCGAGGCACAACTGGGCCAGCAGGCGCGCGGGCGGCCGGGGCGGCAGCATTCGATGGACGAAGCCTATTTCGATCGGGTCGAGGCGATCCAGTACACGATCGCGCATGACGACGGGGTTGGCTGGGAAAACTGGGAAGCGGCCGATATCGTGCTCGCCGGGGTGTCGCGCACGTCGAAGACGCCGACCAGCATCTATCTCGCCAATCGCGGTTACAAGGTCGCCAATATTCCATTGGTGGTCGAAAGCCCGCCGCCGCCGGTCCTGTTCAGCTTGCGCCGCCCATTGGTGGTGGGGCTGACCACCGCGCCCGAACGGCTGGTGCAGGTGCGGCGCAATCGCCTGCTCAGCCTCAACGAGGCGACCGAAACCGCCTATGTCGACAATGACCGGGTCAAGGCCGAGCTTGCCTTCGCCCGGCGCATGTTCGCCGACAACGGTTGGCCGGTGATCGACGTAACCCGCCGCTCGATCGAGGAAACGGCGGCTGCGGTGCTGAAGCTGATGAACGACCGCGAGAAACGCGATGTCCCGCCGGTGGTGGGACCCAAGCCGATATGAGCCTGGTCCTCGCCTCCAAGAGCGCCTCGCGCCGCGCCATGCTCGATGCCGTGGGCGTCCCCTATCGCTGCGAACCGGCGGGGATCGACGAACGCGCGCTCGAATCTGCGCTGGGCGACGCGCCCCCCGCCGAGATCGCGCGCGCGCTGGCCGAGGCGAAGGCGCTCGCCGTCGAAGCGGTGGGTGACATCGTGCTGGGCAGCGATTCGCTGGTCGTCGTCGACGGGCGCCGGTTCGACAAGCCTGCCGACCGCGCCGAAGCGGCGGCCCATCTGCGGTTCTTCTCCGGCAAGGCGATGGAGCTTCACTCTGCCGCGGCGCTGCAGCGCGCAGGTGGCATCGTCTGGTCGGGCGCGGCGCTGGCCCGGCTGCATGTGCGGCAGCTGTCGGATGGCTTCATCGCCGATTATCTCGACGCCGAATGGCCCGAAGTGGGCCATTGCGTGGGCGTGTTCCGCATCGAGGCGCGCGGGCCGCTGCTGTTCGAGGCGATCGAGGGCGACCAGTTCACCGTGCTCGGGATGCCGCTCCTCCAGGTGCTCGGCGCATTGCGCGAATTGGGGGAGCTGCCCGCGTGACCCGGCCCTATGCCGAAGTGATCGGCGACCCCATTGCGCAGTCGAAATCGCCTGCGATCCACACTTACTGGCTGGGCAAGCTGGGCATCGCGGCGGATTATCGCGCCTGCCATGTCACGGCGGAGGGGCTGGCGGATTATCTCGCCGCGCGCCGCCGCGATCCGCACTGGCGCGGGTGCAATGTCACCATGCCGCACAAGCAGGCGGTGATGCCGCTGCTCGACCGGCTCGACCGCCAGGCGCAGGCGATCGGCGCGGTCAACACGATCGTGCCCGAGGGCGGCGGCATGCTGGCGGGATACAACACCGATGCCGGCGGCTTCCTCGAACCTTTGCGACCCGCTCTGGCGCAGCGCCACCTGTTCCGGATGGCGCGGATCATGGGTACGGGCGGTGCGGCGCGGGCCATCGTGTCCGCGCTCGCCGGGGAAAATTTCGTCCTCGTCCTCGCCGGGCGCGATCCGGCCAAGGCGGGCGCGCTGCTCGACGAGCTGGCTCCGCAGGGCGATCATCACGCCATCGCGCTCGATCATTTCGCCGACCCGACCGATTTCCCGTTCGACGACCGCGAGGGCTGCTTCGACCTGGTGGTCAACGCCAGCCCGCTGGGCATGGCCGGGCAGAAGCCGCTGGCACTCGATCTGAGCCACGTGCCGCCGGGCAGCGTGATCTACGACATCGTCACCCACCCGCTCGACACGCCGCTGCTGCAAGCCGCGCGCGCCGCCGGGTTCGAGACCGTGGACGGGCTGGCTATGCTGATCGGCCAGGCCGCGCTGGCCTTCGAAAAATTCTACGGCACCGCCCCGCCGCGCGACGATCGCGATGCGGGTTTGCGCCGAATGCTGGCAGCGTGACCCGTCCGGTCATCCTTGGCCTCACCGGTTCGATCGGGATGGGCAAATCGACCGTCGCGGCGATGTTTCGCGGCGCGGGCGTGCCGGTGTTCGATGCCGATGCCGAAGTGCATCGCCTGCAGGGCCCGGGCGGCGCATTGCTGCCGGCGATCGAAGCGGCCTTTCCCGGCACCACCGGGCCGCAGGGGGTCGACCGCGGGGCACTGGGCGCGCTGGTGTTCGGCGACGATGCGGCGCTGGCGCGGCTGGAAGCGATCGTCCACCCCGCCGTGGCCGCGCGGCGGCAGGAATTCCTGATCGAACATGGGGGCGCGCCGCTGGTCGTGTTCGACATCCCGTTGTTGTTCGAAAAGGGCGGCTGGCAACAGGTCGATGCGGTTGCGGTCGTGTCCGCGCCTGCCGCGGTGCAGCGCGCCCGCGTCCTTGGGCGGCCGGGGATGACCGGGGAGAAATTCGCCCAGATCCTCGCCCGGCAGGTGCCCGATGCGGACAAGCGGGCGCGGGCAAATCATGTCATCGACACCGGCACGACGCTGGCCGCCACCGATGCCGCGGTGCGCGCGCTGATCGCGCGCCTCACTGCCTGACCGCAGCGCGATTGCGCCCCGGAGCCGCATCTCGCAATTTTCGTGCTCGCACCCCTTGCCACCGCGCGGAGAGAGTCCGATATGAATGGGGATGCGCGAGATCGTGTTCGACACCGAAACGACAGGACTCGACCCCCGGAGTGGGGACAGGCTTGTAGAAATCGGCTGTATCGAACTGCTCAACCGGGTGCCCAGCGGGGCGACCTTCCACGCTTATTGCAATCCCCAGCGCGACATGCCCGAAGCTGCCGAGGCGGTGCACGGCCTGTCGAGCGCCTTCCTGTCGGACAAGCCGCTGTTTGGCGAACTGGCCGAGGATCTGCTCGCCTTCCTCGGCGATTCGCCGCTGGTCGCGCATAATGCCGGCTTCGACTTCGGCTTCCTCAACAATGAACTGGCGATGGTCGGGCTGGCCGAGATTTCGCTCGACCGGATGGTCGATACGGTCGCCATCGCGCGCAAGAAACATCCCGGCGCCAAGTTGTCGCTCGATGCGCTGTGCACCCGTTACGGCGTCGACCGCAGCCACCGGGTCAAGCACGGCGCGCTGCTCGACGCCGAATTGCTCGCACAGGTCTATGTCGAGCTGACCGGCGGGCGGCAGATCGGGCTCGAACTGGCAAGCCTTGGCGGCGAAGTATCGTCGCAAACCGTCGTCGAGCTCCACGCCAACCCGGCGGCGACGCGCGAGAGGCGCGAACCGCGCCCGCATTCGGCCAGCGCGGAGGAACTCGCGCGGCACCAGAAATTTATCGACCGGATGGACGCGCCCATCTGGGGCAGCTGACGCTGCCAATTCTGCGCCAAAAAGGAGAGAATATCATGGACATTCGTGTCTCGGGCCACCAGATCGAAACCGGCAATGCGTTGCAGGAACATGTTGGGGACCGCCTGAACGCGATCGTCGAGAAATATTTCAGTCGCGCGCTCTCCTCAGCGGTCACTTTCGGCAAGGCGCCCGCCGGTGCCTTCAGCTGCGACATCGTGACCCATGTGATGCAGGGGCTGATCCTCAAGAGCCATGCCGAAGCGCAGGATGCCCACCAGGCCTTCGACCAGGCGGCGGAGAAGATCGACAAGCAGCTGCGCCGTTACAAGCGGCGGATCAAGGATCGCCACGAACAGGCCGCCCATGCGCTGAAGGAAGAAGAGGCCGCCTACACGATCTTCGCCGCCCTGCCCGAACCGCAGGCCGACGATGTCGAGGAAGTGGAATATGACGCGCCGCCGATCATCGCCGAAACCACCGCCGACATCCCCGAAGCGAGCGTGGCCGACGCGGTGATGATGCTCGACCTGCGCCACACCGGCGCGCTGTTCTTCAAAAACGCTGGCACCGGACGCCATAATATGGTTTACCGCCGCCGCGATGGAACGATCGGCTGGGTCGAACCGCGCTAAAGCCTTTGGCAAGCTTGGCGGCCCAGGGCTTTCCCCGCGACATCCTCGCGATGCCCCGACGCGCTGTGCGCGTGCATCGCGAGCCATGCGGGCCCAAGCGGATCAATTGTGAAGTGCAACAGGAATGAACCCCAATTTCAACCTTTTGCCCGAGGCAGTGGGTGACTGCCGGGCAGACAGCAAGCAGGCGATCCTCGAGGCGCTCGCGGCACGCTTTGCCGAAGCCTACGGGCTCGATTCCGTGCCGGTGCTCGAAGGGCTCGAAGAGCGCGAGGCGCTGGGTAGCACCGGTTTCGGGCGCGGCGTGGCGATCCCGCATGCCCGCATCGACGGGCTCAGCCGCCCCTGTGCGGCGCTGCTGCGGCTCGAGCAGCCGGCCGATTTCGCCGCCGCCGACGGCATGCCGGTGGACCTGGTGTTCGGCCTGCTGTCGCCGTCCAATGCCGGGATCTCGCATCTCCACGCCCTCGCCGCGATCTCGCGGCTGGTGCGCGACGAGGATATCCGCGAGGCGTTGCTCGCCGCGCCGGATCAGGAGGCGCTGTTCGCCCTGCTGACCAACGCGACGGAGCGCGATGCTGCCTGAGGAGAGCGACGGAGCGGGTGCGGAGCTGCACCACCGCGCGCTCGAACGGCTCTATGCCGCAGCGCCGGTCAATTCGCTGTTCGCGTCCCGCCTCGAAATCCCCGCTGCGGGCCATGCGCGCATCCGTTTCACCATCGGGCATGAAGTCTATCATGCCGGCGGCGCGGCGCATGGCACGGTCTATTTCAAGATGCTCGACGATGCCGCCTTCTACGCCGCCAACACGCTGGTGAGCGACCGCTTCCTGCTGACCACCTCGTTCAACCTGCATTTCACCAAGCCGGTGCGCGCGGGCGAGGTGGTTGCCGAGGGGCGCTGGATCAGCGGGCGGAGGCGCGTCTTCGTCGCCGAAGCGCGACTGGTCGATGCCGAAGGCGACGAGATCGGCCGCGGCACCGGTACCTTCATGCGTTCGCATATCGCGCTGTCGGGCCTGCCCGGCTACGCCGCCCCCGCGGGCTAGCCCGATGGACGAGCGCCTGCCTGCGCATGTCGAGGTCTCCGGCCTGCTCCGCGCAGCCCAGGCGGCAGGTGGCTTCGGTACGGTTATCGCAAAAGGTGAACGTGATGCGGGCACCATCCTGATATTGCTGACAAACCGTGGCATGAATGCCGCAGTCCACGAACGCATGCCCCAGCTCGACGGCACCCGTCGATGGACCGTAACCCGACGGCAAGACCCTGAAAAACCGCAGGAACTGGACGAATATCTCGCCCGTCGGAAGCGCCAGGACAGCGATGTCTGGATCGTCGAGCTGGACGTCGCAGATCCGGAACACTTTGCCGCACTGCAGCAAAAATAGGTTGACCTGAAAAGTTCCCGGCCTATGTGGCCGCCGACTTCGAGATGCGCAGGCGGCGTTTCCGGCAATTCGGCCGGTGGGCTAGCGCGCAGTCGGGGAACGGCCGGCAGGCCTGCAACGGACCCCTATTCGGTTGCGCGAATATCGCGCAACGGTCCCAGCCTGCGCCAGGCCCGTTCACCGCCCAAGTGACTGAAAATATGAGTCGCAAGACTTACAAGGCCGGCGTGGCCGCACTCGCGGTGGCCATGGTGGTAACTTTTGCCAGCGCCGAAGGTTCCGGTGCCAATGCCCAGCAGGGCGAGAACCAGCAGGTCGAAACCGATGCGGCAGCCGAAGAAGTGGTGCCGCAGTTCACCTCCCGGGAAGTGGTTCAGCCGCTGCCCGTCGCCCCGCAGGCAGCCGCCGAGGCGGAAGCCGATGTCGAGGCGGTATCCCCCCGACAGGCATCATCGCTGCGCGAACTGGTCGCCAGCACGCCGACCGGCGGCGCTCTGTCCGACCAGATGGAATGCCTGGCGGGCGCGATCTATTTCGAAGCGCGCGGCGAACCGCTCGAAGGCCAGCTGGCTGTCGGGCAGGTGATCGTCAATCGCACCGAATCCGATTCCTTCCCGTCGAGCTATTGCGGGGTGGTGATGCAGCGCAAGCAGTTCAGCTTCGTGCGCGGCGGGCACATGCCCCGCATCAACCGCAGCTCGCCCGCCTGGCTGCAGGCCAAGGCGGTGGCGCGCATCGCGCATGACGGCAGCTGGGATAGCAAGGCGCAGGATGCGCTGTATTTCCACGCACGCTACGTGCGCCCGGCGTGGAGCTATCGCAAGGTCGCCACCGCGACCATCTCCAGCCACATCTTCTATCGTTGACCCGATTGCCCCTGCCGCGCGCGGCGCGGTGGGGGCCATCCAGGCGGCTCAGGCGCGCAGATCGACCCAGACGGGCGCGTGATCGCTGGCCTTCTCGCGGCCGCGATATTCCTTGTCGACCCCGGCGGCGACCATCCGGTCGGCCAGTTCGGGCGAGAGGAGCATGTGGTCGATGCGGAAGCCGTGGTCCTTCTGCCAGGCGCCCGCCTGATAGTCCCAATAGGTCCACACGCCGCCGCGCGGGTTGAGCGTGGCCAGCGCATCGGTCCACCCATCGCCCAGCAGCCGCATATAGGCATCGCGCGTTTCGGGCTGCATCAGCGCGTCGTCGGCCATCGCCTTGACTGCCCAGACATCCTTGTCCGTCGGGATGACATTGTAATCGCCGACGAAGGCGGCGGGAACTTCCTCCACCCATACCTGCGCCATGCGGCCGCGCAGCCGCTCCATCCAGCGCAGCTTGTAATCGAATTTCGGCCCCGGCTGCGGGTTGCCGTTGGGCAGGTAGATGCACGCCACGCGCACGCCGTTCACATCGGCTTCGAGATAGCGCGAATGATCGTCCTCCGGCTCGCCCGGCAAACCGCGCTGCACTTCTACCGGCTGCACCCCGTCGGCCAGGATCGCCACGCCGTTGAAGCTCTTCTGCCCGTGCCAGATCGCGTGATAGCCGATCTTCTCGAATTCCTCGGCGGGGAAGCCTTCGTCCTGGGTCTTGATTTCCTGCAGGCAGGCGACTGCGGGGCGGGTTTCTTCGAGCCATTCGAGCAGCCGCGGCAGCCGCGCCTTGATCCCGTTGATGTTGAAGCTGGCGATCTTCACCTGTGATACCCTATCCGTTTGGGCCATCCGTTCGGGCCATCCGTTTGGGCCGGGTCCGTCGGAGCCCGGCTTTCTACCGGATCCCAGCGCTAGAAGAAAATGCAGCCCTTCGACAAGCTCGGCGCAGGCGAAAGGGGATAAAGCCGCTAGATACCGAAGCTCGATCCGCAGCCGCAGCCCGATGCCGCCTGCGGATTTTCCACCCGGAAGGCTGCGCCGCCCAGCGATTCGACGAAATCCACCGTCGCGCCGGAGACGAGATCGAGGCTGACCGGATCGACCACCAGCTTGACGCCTTCGGTCTCGCTCACCGTGTCGTCGCCTTCCGCCGCTTCGGCGAGGTCGAATTTGTACTGGAAGCCCGAACAGCCCCCGCCTTCGACCGACAGCCGCAGGATCGCAGGCTTGGCCTGTTTTTGGGCAATCAGCGCCACGCGCCTGGCGGCGGCTTGGGTCAGGGTCAGGGCTTCGCTCATAGCTATGATCTAGGGATTCGCCCCACCTGTCTCAAGTCGCCTGTCGCAGTGGGGTGGATCGGCCCCAACACCTCAGGCCATGCTGATATATTCGCGCATCGCCTCGGCCTCGCTCTCGATCTCGTCGATCCGCGATTTCACGAGGTCGCCGATCGAGATGAAGCCGCACATCGCGGTGCCATCGACCACCGGCAAATGGCGGATGCGCCGCCGGGTCATCAGCGCCAGTGCCTGCAGCACGCTGGAGGACGGGTCGACGCTGATCGCGGGCGCGGTCATCACCTCGCCCACGCTGCGCGACAGGCAGGCTTCGCCCTCGGCTGCGAGGCGATAGAGCACGTCGCGTTCGGAAAATATCCCGACCACCTGCCCGCCATCGACCACCGGCAGCGCGCCGATGCGTTTCTGCGCGATCAGCGCCACGGCCTCGCGCAATTGCATGTCGGGATGGCAGGTGACGATGTCCGCACTCGGACGGCTGGCGATCAGTTGCGCAATCTGCATGGCCTCTCCCCTTGTCTTCGGGCGGAGTGTGCCACGAATGCAGCGCAAATGCCAATCCGGCAGGCGCTAATGCGTTGCGTCACGCCGCGTGTCCCGCCATGGAGCGGACATGGTCCCGAAATCCCCACTCGACGACCCGGAAACCGCCGCCCACGCCTGGGCGCGTTTTCGCCGTGCCATGCGCCTGATGATGGGATTGACGGTGGGCACCGTCGTGCTGGCCGTCGCTGTGCTCTACAAGCAGAACGGCATGGTCTCGGTGCATTATTACATCGCCGCCGCGCTGGGCATCGGGGCGATGATGCTGCTGGCCTCTGCGCTGATGGGGCTGGTGTTCCTCTCGCACGGCACCGGCCACGATGCGAGCATCCACGACCGGCTGGAAGACGAGCGCAACCGCCCCTAGTCGCAATCCCGGTCGGCCCCCTCGCCCGCTGCGCGCAAGCGGAATTGCTCCACCACCGCGCCGCCGATCAAATGTTGCTGGATGATCTGTTCCAGCACTTCCTCGTTGCAGGAATGGTACCAGACCCCATCGGGCCAGACGACCGCGACCGGCCCCGCTTCGCAAATCTGCAGGCAATCGGCCTTGGTCCGCTGCACCCCGTGCCCGGCCAGCCCCAGCTCCTTGAGCCGCTTCTTGAGGTACTTCCACGCGCGCTCACCCTCCTCGCGGCGGCAGCATTTCTGCTTTTCCGATATCGCGCAGAGGAAGATGTGGCGCTCGATATGCTCCCCGCCGATCTTGGCGAGCGCGCGTTCGGCCTTGGCGAGGTCGCCGGCGTGGCTCATTGGCCCCCATCTTCCGGCTTGGCGTTTTCCGCCTCGGCGCCGCCCAGCCAGCGATGCAGCCAGCCGAACACGGTCTGGTGCCATTGCAGCGAATTCTTCGGCTTGAGCACCCAGTGGTTCTCATCGGGGAAGACCAGCAGCTCGGCCGGCACCTTGCGCATTTGCAGTGCCGTGAAGGCGGCGATTCCCTGGGTATAGGGGATGCGGAAGTCCTTTTCGCTGGTGATCACCAGCATCGGCGTCTTCCACTGGTCGACATGGTTCACCGGATTCCAGCGTTCATATTCCTCGGGCGCCTGGAAATAGGTGTTTCCGCCGTGTTCCCAGGTGTCGAACCACAATTCCTCGGTTTCGTAGCCCATCGCGCGGGCATCGAACACGCCATCGTGCTGCACGAGGCATTTGAACCGGTCGGGCCATTTGCCCGCGATCCAGTTCATCATGTAGCCGCCATAGCTGGCGCCCATGGCGCAGGCATTGGCGCCGTCGATCTGGCTGTCGAGTTTGAGCGCGGCGGCGAGGCCGAGCTGGAGGTCTTCCAGCGGCTTGCCGCCCCAGTCCTTGTTGATCGAATCGGTGAAGGCCTGGCCGTAACCGGTGCTGCCGTGGAAATCGACCGAGATCACCGCGAAACCCTGACTGGCCACCACGCGCGGGTTCCAGCGGCTCGACCAGCCATCGTTGAAGCTGCCCTGCGGGCCGCCATGGACGTAGAGGATCGCGGGGATGGGGCCCTTCTGCCCTTCCAGCCGGGTGATCTGGCCCCACACCGTGTCGCCATCGGCGCCGATGAAGCTGAACCGGCGGGTGACGATGGACGCGCGCGTGCCGAGGATCGACATGGCGGCATCGCTCAGCGGGCGCGCCTGCTCCCAGCCGCGCGAGAGATAGAGTTCCGCCGGCGCGCCGATCGAATCGCGGGTGAACAGCAGGCCGTTGCCCGGCAGCGGCACGACATTGCCGATATGCGCTTCGTTGCCGGCCATCAGGTCGAGCTTCTGCACCGCGCCGCTTTTCGGATCGACGCGGAACACGGGCACGTCGAGCACATCGCCCGCGGTGCCGATGATCCAGCGCGAATCGGGGGTCCAGGCGAGCGAGCCGAAGCTGCGGTCGAACGCGCCGGTCAGCTCGCGCGTCTCGCCGGTCGCGACATTGCGCAGGTGGATCACCATCCGGTCGGATTCGTAACCCGGCCGCGCCATCGCCGCCCAGGCGAGCCACTTGCCGTCGGGCGAGGGCGCGGGCAGCGCGTCGGTCGCCTGGTTCGCGGCGGTCAGGTTGGTCGGGGCCTTGCCCGACAGATCGTTCCACCAGATGTCGAGATTGGTCGACATCGGCTCTTCCGCATCGGCGCGGCGGGCGACGAAATAGACGCCCGAGGCATCCGGCGCCCATGCGAGATCCTCATTGCCGCCGAAGGGCTGGGTGGGCGTATCGCCGACCAGCGCCCCGGCGCCGTCCGGTCCGTCGAGCGCGACGCCATCGCCGCTGGCCTTGCCGCCGACCAGTGCAAAGGCGAAGGCGCGGCTGTAGCTGCCCGGCGTCTCCCATTTGTCCCAATGGCGCACGAAGCCGTCTTCCGCGCGGTAGAGGCGGCCGGTGCCCGGCCCGGGCAGGTGGGCGGCGGGCGCGGTGCAGCCATAGCTGGTGCAGCTGCGCGGCATCGCCCCGAACACGAGGATTTTCGCTGCGCCGGGCGACACGATGAACCCGTCGACATCGGCGGGCAGGGCGGTGACCTGCTCGATCGCCGAAACCTTGCCCTCTGCGTCCGGCTTCACGCGCCACACCTGGCTCGTCGCCGCCGCGTCCTTGTCCGCATCCGCCGGCTTGCGGTCGGACAGGAAATAGAGCCAGCCATCGTCGCCGAAGGCCGGGCTGGATGCACTGCCACCAAGGTCGAGCTGCACCGGCACGGCATCGCGCCGGGCCAGATCGCGCAGCCACACCTGCGTGCTGCGCGCGTAGCTGGCGGGGTCGGTCACGGTGACCGTCCAGACGGCGAGCCGCCCATCCTTGGTCGCGGTCGCCCCGCCGAGGCGCGGCAGGGTGACGAGATCTTGCGGGCTCATCGGCGCGCGTTCGTCGGCGGGAGCGGCGCTGCCCTCTGCGTCCGGCGCGGCGAGGGCGGGGCTGGCGCTGGCCAGCATGGCGGCGAGGGTTGCGTACCCGATGTGCTTCAACATGGCGGCAAGGATTAGCCGCTCGCGCCGGGCAATCAAGTTGCGCGTGTTATTATCCGCTCGGCGGGCGGCGCGTTGCGCAGGTTGTGTCCCGCCTGGGGGCCGTTCAGCCCCGTTTGTGTGCGATCCGCGCGATTTCGTCGCGCACCAGCTTTTCGACCATGCCGGGCAGGTTCTTGTCGAGCCAGTCGGACAGCATCGGGCGCAGCATTTCGCGCACCAGCCCTTCGAGCGAAGTCTCGCCCGAGCGCACGATCTGCGGCGGCACACCCGGTTCGGCGAGCATGGCGAGCGCGGCGAGGTTGTCGCGCATCGATGCGCGCGCGGTCTCGCTGGTCAGCGGGGCCGATTCCTCGCCTTCGTCGGCATCCCCATCCAGATCCGCGTCCAGCGGCGCTTCGGACACGAAGGCGGCCGCACCGAGGTCGAGCACTTCCTCGGCTTCGAACTCGTCGATTTCGCGGTCGCGCAGCCCTTCGCTGGCGCGGCGGCGGCGTTCTTCGATGGCACCGGCGCGATTGTCGCGCGCGATCACCTTCTTGATCGATTCGAGGATTTCCTCGACCGATGCTTCGCCCTGTTGTGCCATTGCCCCCGGTCCCCGTTACTGGCGAGCTACGCCGAAATTACGCCTAATTCGATCCGCCAGTGGGTGAATCACTTGGCGAAGCAGCGGGAATTTCCGCGTCGGCGGCGGGAATGTCAATTGTTCTCGTCGATTGGGCGACCGGATCGGGGTCGCGCGACCAGTCGTTCCACTTGCCGTCGACCCGATCGTAATTGACCTGCGGGTCGTACAGCAGGCCCTCGTCCTCCAGCCCCAGATCGCGCGCTTCGGCGCGTCCCATGGCGGCCAGCAGCGTGAATCCGGCGACATAGGCGTCGCGCCGCGCGGTCACCAGCGTCACCTGGGCGGAGAGCAATTCCTGCTCGGCATTGAGGATGTCGAGGATGGTGCGGTTGCCGACGGTGTTTTCCGCGCGCACGCCTTCGAGGCTGAGCTGCGCGGCTTCGACCGCCTGCTGGCTCGACACGACGATGGCATTGGCCGCTTTCCAGCTCGACCAGGCAGAGCGGACCTGCACGATTACATCGCGCTCGGCGCCGATTTCCTGCTCGAGCAAGGCTGCCGCGCGGGCCTGCGCCTGGCGCTGCTGCGCGGCGGGAAGCCCACCCTGGAACAGCGGGATCGACAGGCGCAAACCTGCCTGCGCGGTGGTTGAATCCTGCGGCGGCGCCACGACCGTGCCGCTGCCCAGCGTGCCGAGATAATTCGAATAGGCGCTGTTGGCGAAGACCGAGAGCTTCGGCGAACGGCCCGCCCCGGCAACGTCGATATCGTAACCGGCCGCGCGGGCCCGTTCGCGCGCCGCGATCAGGTCGGGGTTGTTGTCCAGCGCGACTGCGAGCGCCTCGTCCACCGTTGCCGGCATGTCGGGCAGCGGCGGGGGCGGCTGGAGATTGTCCGGCGCCTTGCCGACCAGCGCGATATAGCGTTCGCGCGCGCCCACGAGGTTGGCCTGGGCAGAGCGCAAGTCGCTCCGCGCGACCGCGAGGCGCGCTTCCGACTGGGCCACGTCGGTGCGCGTCAAATCGCCGATTTCAAACCGGTCGCTGGTCGCCTGCAAATTGACTTCGAGCACGCCGACCTGGTTGGCGGAAAGCCCGACGATGGCCTCCGCCCGGATGACATCCATATAGGCGGCGACGACCTGGCTGAAGATCGCGCTTTCGGTGCCGCGCAAATCGGCCTGTCCGGCACCCACGCGTACTTCCGCCGCGCGGATGGCATTCTTCACCGCACCGCCCGAATAGACCGGCACGCCGAGGTCGACCTGGCCGGCCACGGCACGTTCGGGCGCCGTGAAGCTTGTCGAGCTCTGCTTGACATATTCGACATACTGGCCCGTCGCGGACACGTTCGGACGGCCCGAAGCTTTCTGGATCGGCACCGTCTCGTCGGTCGCGCGCTGTTGTGCCCGGGCGGCCTGCAGCGTCGGGTTGGTCTTGTAGGCTTCGACCAGCGCATCGCGCAGCGTGTCCGCCTGCGCCGGCACAGCAAGCAGGGCCGCGCCGCCCAGCAGCACGCCCACGAGAATACGTGGCGTCATGCTCAGAAGCTCCAGCCCTTGGGTAGGTCGAATTCGGCCAGCCGGGGCATGCCGATTTCGGCGAGCGGCAGCAGGGCAACTTCGCCGCCGATCTTGCGGCCTGCGGCCAGCCGGGTCACGCCGCGCTGGACCAGCCCGGTCACCACGCGCCCGCCTTCTTCCAGCTGGTTGGCGAGCGTATCGGGCAATGCCTCGATCGCGCCATCGATCACGAGCAGCGAAAATCCGCCGTCGCTGCCCTTGGCCAGTGCGTCTGCAGGTGTCGTCACCTCCAGCTTGCCGACCATCGGAAGGAGCAGTTCGGCGAGGTAGCCGCTGCCGCCATCGACCACCAGCGCCACATCGTCGGCGCGCGGGGCGGCTTCGGCCAGCATCCGGCCCTGCACCAGCGGGGCAGCGAGGAACCGACCGTCACCCAGGGCGACCGCGCGGTCCATATAGGCGGCGGCGCGGGCGGCGGGGGGCACGAAATCCTCGCGCGGGACTGCGCCCATGCGTGCCAGCACGAAGGGTTCGTTGACGCCGCTGGTGCGCAGCTGGCTGTCGATCATCGCCTTGCGCGCGATCCCGAAATCGGGGGTGAACTCAGGCGCCATGCCTTGCGATGCGGAGGAGGTTTCGGTCAGGGTCATAGGGGTTTCCGAACTACTGTATTACTCAAACAACACGCATCGTCAACGGCCTCGGCTTTAGGCGGAAGCGTGCGGCACGCCAAGCGCTTTGACGCGTTGGCTACCCCGCGCCTATGGAGCGACGGGGAATCGACAGGAAGGAACACAGCTTCGATGAGCGACATGGTGACAATCCGCGAGGAAGACCTGATCGAGAGCGTCGCCGATGCGCTCCAGTACATCTCCTATTATCATCCGATGGATTACATCCTGGCGCTGGGCGAAGCCTACAAGGCGGAACAGGGCCCGGCGGCGAAGGATGCCATCGCGCAGATCCTCACCAACAGCCGGATGTGCGCCGAAGGCCACCGGCCGATCTGCCAGGATACGGGCATCGTCAACGTGTTCGTCGAATGGGGCCAGGAATGCCGGCTCGAATCGCAACGCTCGCTGCAGGATGTGGTCGATGAAGGCGTGCGGCGCGCCTATAATCTGCCGGAAAACAAGCTGCGCGCCTCGATCCTGGCCGACCCCGCCTTCACCCGCCGCAACACCAGGGACAACACGCCCTGCGTCCTGTCGGTCACCATGGTCCCCGGCCGCACCGTTTCGATCGACGTCGCGGCCAAGGGCGGCGGCAGCGAAAACAAGAGCAAGTTCAAGATGATGAACCCGTCGGACAATATCGTCGACTGGGTGATCGAACAGATTCCCTCGATGGGTGCGGGCTGGTGCCCGCCGGGCATGCTGGGCATCGGCATCGGCGGCACGGCGGAACATTGCGTCAAGCTCGCCAAGCAGAGCCTGATGGAACCGATCGACATGGCCCAGCTGAAGGCGCGCGGGCCGCAGAACGATATCGAGAAGCTGCGCATCGAGATTTACGACAAGGTCAATGCCCAGGGCGTCGGTGCGCAGGGGCTGGGCGGGCTGTCCACCGTGCTCGACGTCAAGATTCTCGACTGGCCCTGCCATGCCGCGGGCAAGCCGGTGGCGATGATCCCCAATTGCGCCGCCACCCGCCACGCGCATTTCACCCTCGACGGCTCGGGGCCCAGCTACATCCCGGCACCCGATCTCGACCAGTGGCCCGATGTCCACTGGCAGCCGGATGCACAGGCGAAGAAGGTCGATCTCGACAATCTGACGCCCGAAGAAGTCGCCAGCTGGGAAAATGGCGACCGGCTGCTGCTGTCGGGCAAGATGCTCACCGGGCGCGATGCGGCGCACAAGCGGATCCAGGACATGCTGGCGAAGGGCGAGGAGCTGCCGGTCGATTTCCGCGGGCGGGCGATCTATTATGTCGGCCCGGTCGATCCGGTAATGGGTGAGGTGGTCGGCCCGGCCGGCCCGACCACCGCCACGCGGATGGACAAGTTCACCGAAATGATGCTCGACCTCGGCCTGCTCGCCATGATCGGCAAGGCCGAACGCGGCGCCAATGCGGTGGAGGTCATCAGCCGCTTCAAGGTCGCGTATCTGATGGCGACCGGCGGTGCGGCCTATCTCGTCGCCCGCGCGATCAAGGAATCGCGGGTCGTCGGCTTCGAGGACCTGGGCATGGAGGCGATCTACGAATTCACCGTCAAGGACATGCCGGTGACGGTGGCGGTGGATAGCCGCGGGAACAATGTCCACACGCTCGCGCCTGCCCATTGGAAGGACAAGATCGCGAAGGAACACCTGCTGGCGGGCAGTTGAGCGCTTCTCGACCAACCGCCGCAGTCCCTCGACCACCGTTCTGGCGGACCCAAGCGCACGGAGGCTAAGGCAGCAGCCAGAATGAGCGCTCTTTTGCTGAATAACGCCCCCGCGCGGGTGCCCGCCAAGACGGTCGTGATGTCGATCGTCGGCCTGTGGCTATGCTATTTCCTGCTGACCACCGCGCGCGGCGCGCTGGTCGGGCTGGATTTGCAGGTCGAAATGCTCAGCCGCCGGGCGGTTGTGACTTTGGCGGGCGCGGTGATCACCTTCATCATGTGGCTGGTGCTGCGCCTGGTCGACGCACGGCCGCTGTGGATCAAGATCGTTGCCGCATTGCTGCTGGCATTGCCCGCATCGGTGTTGATCGCCCAGGTCAATGAAATGGTCTTCTGGGATATCGAAGGCAAGGTGATCGAGAAGATCGGCGAGAAGCAGGGCGTCAAGCTGCGGCGCGACGAAGCGGGCAATGTGCTGGTGGACGTGCCCAGCGTCAACGGATCGCCGCTCGACGGCAATGTCGACGATCCCGGTGCGCTGGAAGACGATGGGCCGCCGCCCAAGACGCTGACCCTGGCCAAGGCGCCGGTGGGCTTCGAACGCTGGCGCCAGCTGACCGACATTGCGCTGGGCCGCTATTTCCTGCTGCTGGCCTGGGCCGCGCTCTATCTGGCGCTGCTGGCGGGCGCACAGGCGCGGCTGGCGGAACGGCGCGAGGGCGAGTTCCGCCGCGCGGCCAAGGCAGCGGAACTGCGCAGCCTGCGTTACCAGGTGAACCCGCATTTCCTGTTCAACACGCTCAATTCGCTCAGCGCGCTGGTGATGACCGGCAAGGCGGCGCGGGCGGAGGAGATGATCCAGAACATCTCCAACTTCTACCGCCATTCGCTGGCCGAAGACCCCACTTCGGATGTCTCGCTGGCCGAGGAGATGGAGCTCCAGCGTCACTATCTCGATATCGAGGCGGTGCGCTTCCCCGATCGGCTGCGGGTTATCTTCGATTTGCCCGATGACCTTGTCGAAGCGCGCGTGCCAGGCATGATCCTGCAGCCGCTGGTGGAAAATTCGGTCAAATATGCCGTTGCCCCGGTACGCCGTGCGGTGACCATCACCATCGCCGCGCGCGAGGAATTCGGTCGGCTGGTGGTCAGCGTCAGCGACGACGGACCGGGTGCGGAGGCCAAGGCGCCCAACGGGTTCGGCATCGGCCTCGCCAATGTCCGCGACCGGATCGAGGCGCGCTTCGGTCAGGACGCGATGATCACATCCGGCCCGGTGCCGGGCGGTTACCGCACCGAATTGCGGCTCCCGATGGTGAAATATGCCCTTTGATACCGAGGCCGAAGCCCCGCTGCGGACGCTGATCGTCGACGACGAGCCGCTCGCGGTCGAACGGATGCAGGTGATCTGCGCCGGCTTGGCCCAGCTTGCCGTTGTCGGGACCGCCAGCGACGGTGCGGCCGCCCTGCGGCTGGTCGAGGCGCTGGGGCCGGACCTTGTCCTGCTCGACATGACCATGCCCGAAGTCGACGGGCTCTCGGTCGCGCGCAAGCTGGCCAAGGCCGCGCACCGCCCGGCGGTGGTCTTCGTGACCGCGCATGATGAATTCGCGGTCGAAGCCTTCGACCTCGATGCGGTCGATTACGTGCTCAAGCCCGTCACGCCCGAGCGGCTGGGCCGGGCCATCGCCCGCGCGCTGGCCCGCCGCGGCGAACATGGTGCTGCACCCGTCGGCGGTAACAGCGAATGGCTGGAGGAATTGTGGGTGCCCCATCGTTCCGAACTGCTGCGCATCGAAGTCGCGCAGGTCGGGCGGATCGACGCGGAGCGTGACTACGTCCGGCTGCATGTCGGCGAAGGCGGGCCGGGCGGTCGCAACTACCTGCTGCTGCAGACCATCGCCGGGCTCGAGCAGCGGCTCGACCCGGCGCAGTTCATCCGCATCCACCGTTCGACCATCCTGCGGCGCGACCGCATCCGCGGGCTGCGGCACGATGGGCTGGGGGTTTGGTCGGTCGAGCTCGACGATGGCGAGGCGCTGCGGATCGGGCGAACCTATCTGCCCAAGGTCAAGGCGATGGCCGGGCGCTGAGGCCCGCCTGCATTTTCGTAACTCCGCCTGTCGCGGATTATTCGCCATTGTAAAAAAGAGGGCCCGGACCGGGGGACTGGATCCGGTCCGGGCCTAA
The DNA here is from genome assembly GCA_014763545.1 of Sphingomonadales bacterium. Lineage (GTDB taxonomy): Bacteria > Pseudomonadota > Alphaproteobacteria > Sphingomonadales > Sphingomonadaceae > JACXVD01. Next base: position 30,735 of record JACXVD010000027.1, on the reverse strand, counting down.
CGACGGCTGCTGGGGTTTTCAGCCGCCGAGTTGCTTGTCTTCGATCAGCGCGGCGAATTGTTCCTTCGCCTTCGCCTTGGCATCGGCGACGCAGGCTCGCTCGGCGGCACTGCGCACGCGGGTGCCGGTACGAAGATCATTGGCGCCGCAGACTTCGCGGGCAGCCTGGTCGATCCGGGCCTCGAGAATCTTCTGGCCCTTGGCAGTGGCCAGGTTGAGGTCCTTGTACTGGATGGACATCGTCTCGGCATAGGCCGGGCCGGCCAGGGCGATCGAACCGATCATCGCGGCGGCAGCCAGCGAGCGGGTCAAAAGGGGGCGCATCATCTCTCATTCCTCCGTGGTGCGGGCCTTCGAAGGGGGGCGAAGGCGTCTCGCAGTCATGGAAATAGGCGCGTGGGCCGTGCGCATCACGCGATGCTCGACCAGCCCCGCGCGGCCCTCGACCGGCGGAGCAGCTGTCGGACGGATGGTATCCGGCGTCGGATCAATGCACATTGCGAACCGACGAAGGATTTCGCAAAACCGTCATCAATGGCAATTTTCATCATCACCTTGCTCGGAATCGGCAATTTTGCGCTCAACAGGGCGGTGCTGGAGAGCCAGCACCCGTTGTTCGGGCGCGAGGCATGGTTGCCCGGCGGGCTGGGGGTACGAATTTCCTTTGCCAGCGAGTTCCTGCTGCTGCTCGCCGCCCTGTGGTTCGCGGCCAACGGCTCGCCCGAGCTCGGCTGGGCCTATTTCGCCTACAGCCTGTTCAATGCAACGGCAGCGTGGCTGATCCTGACCCGCCGCGTCTGATCGTGTGACGCCCGTTCGGGAACCGCCAGCCAACTGCGGCTTTGCAGTGGCATGGAGCATTTCTCACGTGCCTGGCTGATCCACAATCCTGCCAGCGGCAGCAATGACGAGGCGGCGCTCGCGGCCCTGCATGATGCACTCGAAAACGCGGTGATTGAGCTGGCGGGGACCAGCAGGTTTCCCGACGATCCGCTGCCGACGCCCGATGAGCTGGACGCCGCCGATGTGCCGCTGGCGATCATCTACACCGGGGATGGCACTGCGAATGCGGCAATCTCGAAGCTGCAGGATTGGCGCGGTGCGGTGCTGTTCCTGCCCGGTGGGACGATGAACCTGCTCGGCAGGCGCCTGCATGGCGAAAGCGATGTTGCGACAATTCTCCGCATCGTCGCGAGCGGTGCCGCATTGCGTTGCCGCCCGCCGGTAATCCGTTCGGATCACGGCATCGCGCTGGCCGGGTTGCTCGCGGGGCCAGGTACCAGCTGGGCCAGCGTCCGCGAAGCCATGCGCGCGGGCGATATAGCGGGCATCGCCAGCGACGCGGTCGATGCGATCGGGCGCACCACCCAGGACGAGCCGGTCCATGCCGTCGCTCCCCGGCTTGGGCGGGCGGAAGGTTACCCGCTGCTGCAGCTCACCCCCGGTGCCAATGGCATCGCGCTGCACGGCTATTACGCCGAAACCGCCGGTGACCTTGCGCGGCAGGGTTTCGCGCTGCTGCGGCGCAATTTCCGCGAAGGCCCGCACGACAGCCTGGGTTTGGTCGACGAGGTCGAGATTGCCAGCGATGGCGGTGCGGCGGTCGAAATGCTGCTCGACGGCGAGCCTGTGACAGGATTGCCGCGCGAGCGATTCACGGTGGCGCCTTGCGGGGTCGATTTGCTAGCGACCGGTCATGGCGACTGACAGCAAGCTGATCTTCCACCTTTCTGACATTCACTTCGGGCTGGAGGATCGCGCGGCGATCGGCTGGGTGGAGCGCGAGATCGCACGCCTGCGCCCCGATGCGATCGCCATCACGGGCGATCTGACGATGCGCGCACGCCACCGCGAATTTGCGGCCGCGACGCGCTGGATCAACTCGCTCGACGGGCGGGTGACGGTCGGCATCGGCAATCACGACATGCCCTATTTCAACCCGGTCGAACGCTTTCTCACACCCTACAAGCGGTTTCGCGGCATGCGCGACCTGGTCGAGCGCGAAATCGAATTGCCGGGCACCGCAATCGTGCCGCTCAAATCGGTGCGCCGCTGGCAACCCCGGCTCAACTGGTCGAAGGGCTGGATTACCGATGAGGCGCTCGCCGAGTGCCTCGCAGCCATAGACGCGCTTCCTTCCGGCACGCGTGTGCTGGTGGCAACCCATCACCCGCTGGTCGAGGTCGGCACGCGCGGCACGGCGCTGACCCACGGGGGCGACCGGGCGCTGGCAATGCTGGCACAGCGCGAGGTCGCCGCGGTGCTGAGCGGCCATGTCCATGATCCGTTCGACATGATGCGCGACACGCCGGAGGGGCCGATCCGGATGATCGGTGCGGGCACCCTGTCGCAGCGGATCCGCTCAACCCCGCCCAGTTTCAACGCCCTGACGCTGCGCGCCGATGGCGCGATCGAAGTCGAGGTCCGCAATCTCGAACACGTGCCGACCGAGGACATGAAAATCGACGATATCCCGCCCGATGCGATGCCGCCGCGGACGCCGGGTGAGCCGGTCGCCCCGGTTGCGGCGGTTCCGGAGGTCGATCCTCCGGTGCATTGACCCGGGGGCTGGCCGTAGCTTCGGGAATTTGACCCCGCGCAAGGACTTGCCTGCGCGGCGCGCCTATCGGAGCGCGGTATTCCAGGCAAAAGGGGGCCGCCTCATGATGCGCCTTGCACTCATCCTTCATCTTGTCATTTCCACCATGCTGATGGGCATGGGGATCACCGCCGTGCTCGCCGCAGGCATGGGAACGCCGAAGTTGATCATTCTGGCAGCGGCGGCAGGTTTCGTGCTGTCGATCCCGTTCAGCTGGTTCGTGGCAAAGCAGGTGCTGGCGCTGCAGGAAAAACAGCGCAGCCGCACCGGCAACTGATCAAGCTGCACAAACGAAAAGGGCGACCCGTTTCCGGGCCGCCCTTTCGTGTTCCGTTGATCGGGTAGATCAGCGCTTCGAGAACTGGAAGCTGCGGCGAGCCTTGGCCCGGCCGTACTTCTTGCGCTCGACCACGCGGCTGTCGCGGGTCAGGAAGCCAGCGGCCTTGACCGTGGTGCGCAGCGCCGGCTCGAACTTCGCGAGTGCCTGGGCGATGCCGTGCTTCACAGCGCCGGCCTGGCCCGAAAGCCCGCCGCCCTTGACGGTGGCGACAACGTCATACTGGCCGTCCCGGTCGGCAATGCCGAAGGGCTGGTTGATGACGAGGCGCAGCGTCGGACGCGCGAAATAGACTTCCTGGTCGCGGCCATTGACGGTGATCTTGCCGGTGCCGGGCTTCAGCCAGACGCGGGCGACCGCATCCTTGCGGCGACCGGTGGCATAGGCGCGACCGTGCTGGTCGAGTTCCTGTTCGCGCAGCGGTGCCGTGGGGGCAGCCGGGGCGACGGTGTCGACAGCGGCGGTTTCGCCGGCGATGTCCTTCAGATCGGCGAGATCGGTGACGGTTTCGTTGGTGTCGGCCATTACACGGTAGCCTTGTTCTTGCGGTTCATCGAGGCGACGTCGAGCACTGCCGGCTGCTGGCCGTCATGCGGGTGCTCGGTGCCGGCATAGAGGTGCAGCGCCTTCATCTGCGCCCGGCCGAGGGGGCCGCGCGGAACCATCCGCTCAACCGCCTTTTCCAGCACGCGTTCGGGGAAACGGCCGCCCAGCACCTTGGCCGGCGAAGTTTCCTTGATGCCGCCGGCATAGCCGGTGTGCTTGTAATAGCGCTTGTCCTGCAGCTTCTTGCCGGTGAACTTCACCTTGTCGGCGTTGATCACGATCACGTGATCGCCGCAGTCGACGTGCGGGGTGTAGCTCGGCTTGTGCTTGCCGCGCAGGATATTGGCAACGATCGTGGCGAGGCGGCCTACGACCAGCCCGTCGGCATCGATCAGGTGCCAGTTCTTTTCCACTTCGGCCGGCTTGATCGACCGGGTGGCCTTGGTGAGAGCCTTCATGGCTTGGACTTCCCGTTTGTAAGGTGGCCCTTGGGGCCGTTAAGCGAATCCTGTCGCGAATCCGGATTCCCGGACGCGCGAAGAGCGGCGCATTTGTTCGCTTGCCTGTCCAAAGTCAAGCAAATCCGGGGCTTCGCATGGAGGTAAAATAATACCGTGGAGCTAGATGGGGGATGAGATCGGACCCAGTTCCCATTGCTCGAGCGAACGCCGGTGTGAATCGCCGATGGTGGTTTCGATTGTGCGCTGAGAGTGATGCAACAACGGGGAATCGCCTGCAGCTTGTGCAAAGAAGCTGACATGCACCGAACCGCGCAATCCGCCGGGCAGCTGGAGAGCCTTTGTCTCGTCCCACGCGCCGCTTCGCGGGACGAAGAAATCGGGCGGCGTCTTGCCCATCAGCTGGATCGTCGAGGCTTCGATGGCGGACACCATGCGCAACACATCATTGCGCTGGCCAGGGTCGATCCGCGCGGCACCGATCATGCGCTCGGCTTCGATAAGGGCGGCATGCACATCATCGGCCGATGTGGCCGGGGCGGTGCCGACAATCATTCCGCTGGTGTCGAGCAGCATCGGAAAGCGGGCGTCGTCGCGCCGCGCTTGCTCGATCCGCGCGAGGCCGGCAAGCGCAGGCGGTGCGTCGACTGCGGCGGACAGCTGCCTGCCCTCGACGCGATAGCCAGCCCCGCTTGGCACGAAACGCACCTGCCAGCAGCGATCGAGCGAAATCTGCGCCCCGTCGCCCAACTCGCGGGTCAGGCGGCGGGCCAGCTTCATCGGGTCGCCAGGCAAGGCCACCGACAGGGCGCCTGCCGCCCGCGCGGCCACGGCGGAAATCGCCAGCGGTGCGAGCAGGAAGCCCGCCGCAAGGCGCAAAGCGTCACGGCGCGCGGCCCCGTTCACTGTGTAGTCTCCGCCAGCTCGCCAAGCCATTGCGCCGTCGCCACGCCTGCCGCATCGCAGCGCCAGCCCATGATCGCCGGCGCATCATAGGGATGCAGCATCTCCAGCCGGGCGACTGCCTGGTCGAGCACGCGCGCGTCGGTCTTGAACAACACCCCGACCTCGTCACCCTGGCCCCGCTCGCCTTGCCATGTAAACAGCGAGCGCACACCCGCGATCATGTTCGCACAGGCTACCAGCCGCTCGTCCAGCAGGGTAGTGGCCGCCGATTCGGCGCTGGCTTCATCGGGGAAGGGGCACCAGATCAGCGCCGCCATTGCACCCTGCCGAGGAGATGCGTGGCCCATACGGTCGCCGCCACCAACAGCGCGCCGACCAGTTGGTGGGCCACCGCCAGCCACAGCGCGACACCGCTCCAGACCGTGGCGATTCCGAGCAGGATCTGCGTGCCGAAAGCGCTATGTAGGGCAATCGATGCCTTGCGGCTGACGCCGCGAATCCGGCGCGCCAGCACGACCAGCAAGGCCACCACCACCCAGGCCCACCAGCGATGGTCGAAATGGACGAGGAAGGGATCGTTGGCGATCGCGTGCAGCAGCCCGCCTGACCAGTCGACGCCATCGGGGAAGAATGCGCCCTGCATCAGCGGCCAGGCTTCCCAGTTGAACCAGCCGCCCCCTGCCACCACGCCCGCGCGCAGACCGGCCAGCCAGGCCCCGAACAGCAGCTGGATGGCGAGCGCGCCCAGAACCATGGTGCCGAAACCGGTCAGCCGAACCGGCCGGGCTCCCGGCTCGCGCGCCAGAACCAGCAGGTCGAGCGCGGTCCAGACGAGCCCGCCGAGGAAGAACAGCGCGGTCAGCAGGTGGACCGCCAGCCGGAAGTGGCTGACCCGCACATCGTTGACGATGCCCGATTCGACCATCCACCACCCAATCGCGCCCTGCAGCCCGATCAGTGCGATCAGCGCCAGCAGCCGCGGCTTGTATCCCGCCGGGATTTGCCGCTTTGCCCACATCCACGCGGTCGCCGCGATCAGCACCAGCCCGATCCCGCGCGCCAGCAGGCGGTGCACCCATTCCCAGAAATAGATGAATTTGTACGTCGCCAGCGTCATCCCCGCCGGGCCATTGACCTCGAGGAATTGCGGCGTCTGGCGATAGGCGTCGAATTCGGCCTGCCACTGTGCCTGTGTCAACGGCGGGATGGCACCGGTGACCGGCTTCCATTCGGTGATCGACACGCCGGATTCGGTCAGCCGGGTGATCCCGCCGACCGCCACAATCATCACCACCAGCGCGGCGACGACCATCAACCATGCGGCGAGCACCCCCGGTCGCGCCCTGCCGCCGATCGCATGCGACATGCCGGGGTTCATATCCGCTGCGGTAACCATGGCGCACAAATGCGGGGAGCCTCGCGCAAGCGCAAGCCAAAAGCATTGAATTTACCCGCCAAGGGTTGAACTATGTTACAACGTCACATACATCGCACCCACCATGCGCTCTGCCCTCCCCATGATTCGCCGGCGGCTCGACCGTGCCGGCCTGATGTTGTCGGGCCTGTGTGCGATCCATTGCCTGGCGAGTATCGTGATCGTGTCGGCCCTGGGAATCGGCGGCCAGTTCCTGCTTTCCCCGGTGATCCATCGCGTCGGCCTGGCGCTGGCGCTGGTGATTGCCGCGGTGGCGATCGGCTGGGGTGCGCTGCGCCACCGCCGCGCCGCGCCCTTCGTCGTGGCGATGATGGGGCTGACCTTCATGGGCGGCGCGCTGGCCGTGCCGCATGGCGTTGAAGAGGCGGTGCTGACCATCATCGGGGTGGCACTGGTGTCGCTCGGGCACATCCTCAACTTGCGCCATTCTTCCTGCGCGCTATCTGCGCGGGAATGACCGCAAGCCTCAGCATCACCGTCAACGGCGATCCGCGCCGGACTTCCGCCGCCACCATCGCCGCCCTCGTGCGCGAACTCGAACTCGATCCGGCGAAGGTCGCAGTCGAGCATAATGGCGAAATCGCGCCCCGCTCGACGCTGGGTGCCGCGCCGCTGGCAGACGGCGACGTGCTCGAAATCGTCCATTTCGTTGGCGGGGGCGACCACCAGCCGGCCGACGACAGCTGGACCGTTGCAGGGCGCACCTTCCGCAGCCGCCTGATCGTCGGCACCGGCAAATACAAGGATTTTGCGCAGAACGCCGCCGCGGTGGAGGCATCGGGCGCGGAAATCGTCACCGTCGCGGTGCGCCGGGTCAATGTGACCGACCCCAAGGCGCCGATGCTGACCGACTTCATCGACCCCAAAAAGATCACCTACCTGCCCAACACTGCAGGCTGCTTTACCGCCGAAGATGCGATCCGCACGCTGCGGCTGGCGCGCGAAGCGGGGGGCTGGGATCTGGTCAAGCTGGAAGTGCTGGGCGAAGCGCGCACGCTCTATCCCAATATGGTCGAAACCCTGCGCGCCTGCGAAGTGCTGGCCAAGGAAGGCTTCGCACCGATGGTCTATTGCACCGACGATCCGATTGCCGCGAAACAGCTGGAAGATGCGGGCGCGGTGGCGATCATGCCGCTCGGCGCGCCGATCGGCTCGGGGCTGGGCATCCAGAACCGTGTCACCGTCCGCCTGATCGTCGAGGGGGCCAATGTGCCCGTGCTGGTCGATGCCGGCGTCGGCACCGCGAGCGATGCGGCGGTGGCGATGGAGCTGGGCTGCGACGGGGTGTTGATGAACACCGCCATTGCCGAGGCGAAGGACCCGATCCGCATGGCCCGCGCGATGAAACTGGCGGTGGAGGCGGGGCGCGAAGCTTATCTCGCCGGGCGCATGGCGACCCGCAAATACGCCGATCCCAGCTCGCCGCTCGCCGGACTTATTTGATCGTCGCAGCCCTGCCTCGGTTCGTCCGGGGCGAAGGAACAATGCCGCAAATCCAATCGTTTGTTGGGTAAGTCGCCGGGATCATCCCCCTCCCTTCCGGCGACGCACGACAAAGGAAAGGAATCTGTCATGGGTGAACTGAAAGACCGCACCAAGGGCCTCGCCAACGAAGCTGCCGGCAATGTGAAGCAGGCGGTGGGCGATGCCACCGACAACACCAGCCTCGAAGCCGAAGGTCGCGCGCAGGAAGCCAAGGGCGAAGCGCAGCAGGCCATGGGCAAGGTGAAGGGCGCGCTGGGCAACGACATCTGATCGCCACCCCGTCCCTCGAAAAAGGCCGCAGCAACCCGCTGCGGCCTTTTTTGTATCGCGATTCCGCCCCGGTTAACCGCGTTAGTCGTGGTTACCGGAAATTAACCATGCTGCGCGAACCTGCGTCTGTCGGGGCCAACCCGGCAACAGGGGATACGCGCCATGCCGAATATCGGGACTGCTTCGCTGACCATCGCCGAAATGCGCGAATTCGCCGGCTTTACCGCCGCCGAACAGCGTTACATCCGCCGCAGCCTCGACATCGGGCTGGGTCGCCAGGATGCCTTCAAACTCTGGGCGCGCGACGCGGAAGAAAATGCTGCAATCCGCAGCCAATATGTCGCCTATCAGGAATTGAAGCTGCTGCGCGGTTCGCTCCCGTCCGAAACCGGCTTCGAACAGCTTGAAGCCTTCATCGGCAAGCTGACCCGCGTGGCCGCATTCGACCTTGCGCAGGACCGGATCGAAGGCTTCTCGGCCTTCCGCTTCCTCTATGAGCGACTGCTTGGCGCCGAAGTCCGGCCCTGGCTGCCCAGCGCCTTCTGCGCCGCCGCTGCGCTGCCGCAGATCAAGCCGAGCCGCCGCAAGCTCCTGCTCCAGAGCCTCAGCGAAGCCGCGGCCACTGCACCGGGCTGGAGCGACCGCAAACCCAGCTTCTACCCGGAATTCATCGAGAAAGAGGCCGCCTGAGCCCACGTATTCGGTCTGACAGGCGGGATTATCCGATATCGCGGCGTGATGATTGCGCCCCCTGCCGCCAGCCCGATTTCGCGCCTGTTCATGGGCCTTGCACCCTGGTCGGCCCTGTTGCCGCTGCTCGCGCTGGCTGCTTCGCTGACGGGCAAGCCGGGGGCGGCGCCATCACGATCATTTCCTAAGCTACGATCCCGACGCCGACGATTGTGCCCTGAAGGCACTTGGCTGCCCCCTGACTACAGCGTGCGGCCTGTCTTCGCGATTGCCAAAACTTCCTTTACCTTCGCCGGGTTAGCTGGGGCGATGAATGCCCCGTTCCCCCTTGGTCAAAGCGCCGCCTCGGATCACGAAACCGCCATCGCCACCTTTGCCTGGCGCGGTCTGTGCCTCGATATTTTCGCCGCGGTGGAGGTGGACGTCGGCCAAACGCTCGCCGTGCTTGCCGATGCGGGCGTCGCGCTCGACAAGGAAGCCAGCCATCCCGGCGCGCTGGCGCGGCTGCGCAGCCTGGGCAAAGTCCTTTCGGCCCAGACATTCGGGGGCCATGAACGCCGCGCTGCACGACTGGTCGAGCAATGGACGGCATTGTGCGACGAACGCACCGCGCTGGCGCACGGATTGTTCAGGAAGGATGCGGGCGGGGTGCGGATCGAACAGATATGCTACCGCGAAGGCTGCCGAGAACAGATGCCCGCGCGATATTATTCGCGGCTCGACATGCTCGCCCTGCTCCACCGGCTGGACGTGGGCGCGCGGGAATTGCACGGCCAGCTGGGCCAGATACGCGCGGCCTGCCGCCGACCGGGACGCTAGGGCCTAGCTGCGATACAACGCGTCGAGCCGCTCGCCGTAACGCGCGCGGATCTTGTGGCGGCGGATCTTCATCGAAGGGGTCATTTCCTCGTTTTCGATGGCGAAGGCTTCGTCGGCAAAGGCGAATTGCCGCACCTTCTCGATTACGCTCAGGTCCTGGTTTACCCGGTCGATCGCCTCGCGCACCGCAGTGCGGAACGGCGGGAAATCCTGCAACACCCGCAGGTCGAACTTCTCGCCGTTCTGGCGGGCCCATTCCAGCGCCCATTCGGCATCGGGCACCACCAGAGCGACGACATAGGGGCGCTTGTCGCCGCTCACCATCGCCTGCGCGATCTCGGGCTGCAAGGTCAGCATGCCTTCGATCTTCTGCGGTGCGACATTGTCGCCCTTGTCGTTGACGATCATGTCCTTCTTGCGGTCGGTGATCATGATCCGCCCGCGATCGTCGAGATGGCCGATATCGCCCGTGTGCAGCCAGCCATCGACCACGGTGCGCGCGGTTTCGGCCTCGTTGCGCCAATAGCCCTTCATCACCAGTTCGCCGCGCACCAGGATTTCGCCATCCTCGGCGATCTTCACCTCGACTCCGCGCATCGGCGGGCCGACCGTGTCCATCGCGATGCCCGCCGCAGGGCGATTGCAGCTGATCACCGGCCCGGCTTCGGTCTGGCCATAGCCTTGCAGCAAGGTCAGCCCCATGGTTTCGAAAAACACGCCAACGTCGGGATTGAGCGGTGCGCCGCCCGAAACCAGTGCCTTGATCCGTCCGCCGAAGCGCTGGCGGATCTTGGGGCGCAGCGTGCGATTGAGCAGCAGATTCATCGGCAGGTCGGCCAGCCGTCGCCGCCCTTCGGCGCGGCGTTCGCCAATCGCCATTGCCTGCCTCATCAGATAGTTCGGCAGTTTGCCCTGCTTTTCCACCTGCTTCATGATCCGCGTGCGCAGCACTTCGAACAGCCGCGGCACCACGACCATGATGGTCGGGCGCACTTCCTCGATATTGCTGGCGAGCTTTTCCAGCCCCTCCGCATAATAGATTTCCGCGCCTAGAGAGATCGGCAGGTACTGGCCGCCGGAATGTTCATAGGCGTGGCTGAGCGGGAGGAAGGAGAGGAAGCGTTCCTCGTCCCAGCCGAAATCCTCCGCGATGATCGACGCCGCGCCGACTGCGTTGCACAGGATCGCGCCGTGGTGCTGCAGCACGCCGCGCGGGGCGCCGCCGGTGCCGCTGGTGTAGATGATGCAGGCGGTATCGTCGCGCGCGATCCCCGCAATACGCTCATCGACCGCTCGCCGCGCCTCGGCCGCGTCGCCCTGCATCATCTCCTCGCAGCGATGGAAGGCGAAGCTGCCGCTCTGCTGGACCTTGAGGGGTTCTATGCCGATCACATGGTCGACATTCCCGGTGCGCATGATCGCCGGGATCAGCGGCCGCGACAGCTTGTCGGTCGATACGATCACCGCGCGGGCACCCGAATCGTCGAGGATATGCTGGTGGTCGCGCTCGGTATTGGTGGTGTAGGCGGGCACGGTCACGCAGCCTGCGGCCATGATCGCCAGGTCGGCAATGCACCATTCGGGGCGGTTTTCACTGACCAGCACGACCCGGTCGCCGCTGTTCAGGCCCAGCCCGCGCAGCGATTCGGCCAGCTTGCAGACCCGCTCTGCCGCGACTTTCCAGCTGATCGTCTGCCAGCTTCCGTCGCGCTTGGCGCCGAGGAAGGGCGCGTCGCCACGCTCGTCGGCACGCGACAGGAAAAGCTGGACTAGGTTCTGCGCGGAATCGATGTCGCTCAGTTGCAAGGCTGATCCTGTTCCCAATTCAGTGCCGTTGTCGGCGTCGACCTTCGAATTAGGCGGCTCACGCGATGGCTGCAAGCGGCCTATTCGGTGATCGCAACACCTTCGCTGCGCGGATCGCCCGCGCCGCTCCAGCCGTCGCTGGTCAACAATGCGGCGTTCGTCTTGAGCGGCAAGGCCCGCACCACGATATCGGAATGTCCGAGCTGCTTGAGGGCGGGAATCATCGCGACCAGCGACGTGCCCGGCTCGATCGCGATCGTATCCCCGGGCGAAAACAGCATGGGCAGGGCCAGCGCCTGGTCAACCGGCAGGTGGAAATCGACCACGCCGATGATCGCGCGGGTCGTCTGCACCGGAATGGTCGCGCCACCGGCCGCCCCGACCACCATCAGCAGCTTGCCGTCGGGTGCAAAGACCAGTGTCGGCGACATCGAACTGCGCGGGCGTTTGCCGCCCTGCACGCGGTTGGCGACCGGGCGGCAGTCGCTGCCCACCGCCATCTCCAGCTTCCCTTCGGCGATGTCGCCCATCCGCGCATCGGTACCGCCGCCGACTCGCGCCGAACAATCTTCCTGCGGGACGAAGCTGAAATCGGTCAGCTCGTTGTTGAGGTAGAAGCCGCGGAACATGTTGCCCGATCCGAACGAGCTTTCGATCGTCGATGTATAGGACACGGCATTGCCCCAGCGATCGACGGTGACGAAATGCGACGTGCCGTGTTCGTCGGGCTCCGCTCCATCGGGCGGAGGCAGGGGCAGGCCGGGCATGGCATGCGCCATCGTCTTGCCCGGATCGATCAGCGCCCCGCGCCGCAGGAGATAGGCGTGATCGACCAGCTTATCGACCGGGACGGACACGAAATCCGGATCCGCCAGGAACCGCTCGCGATCGGCGTAGGCCAGCCGCTGGGCCTCGGCAAAGAGATGCCAGAAGGTCGGCGATTGAGGCCCAAGGCGCGAAAGGTCGAAGGGTTCGAGTTCCCCCAGGATGGCGAGCACGGTGGTCGCGCCGGAGGAAGGCGGGCCCATCCCGCAAACCCGGTAGGCACGATAGGTGCCGCACACGGGCGCGCGGTCTTTCGCCTGATAGCCCGCGATGTCGGCTGCGGTCATCTTGCCATCGCTGGGGGTGTCGGCAGCGACTTTGGCTGCCAGCTCCGCAGCATTTTGCCCGCTGTAGAGCCAGTCGGGCCCTTTGTCGGCCATCTGCTGCAGCGTATCGGCCAAAGCCGGATTGCGCACGACCGTACCCACCGGCAGCGGATTTCCATCCGGCCCGTAAAACAATGCAAGCCCTTCCGGCGTGCGCCCCGCAGTGCTTTTCGCATAGCCGAGCGCATCGTGCAGCCGCGGCGTGATGGCGAAACCATCGCGGGCCAGCCGGATCGCGGGCTGGAAAACCTCGGCCCACGGCAATTTGCCGTCACGCTTCATCGCCAGTTCGGCCAGGCGCAGGCTGCCGGGCACCCCGATGCTGAGCCCCGTCTCGACTGCCGAGCGGAATTCCATCGGCTTGCCGTCGGGGGTCAGGAACCGGCCCGGTGTCGCAGCGGCCGGCGCGGTTTCGCGCCCGTCGATCGTGTCGATGCGGCCATCCGGAGTGGTATGGAGATAGAACCCGCCGCCACCGAGGCCGGAGCTTTGCGGTTCGACCACGGTCAGCGCCAGCATGACCGCGATCGCCGCGTCGGTGGCCGATCCGCCCTTGCGCAGCATCGCCGCGCCCGCTTCCGCCGCGCGCGGATCGGCGGCGCTGACGATACCGCGTTCGTACCGGGTCGTTTCACTCGGCGCTGCCGCCGGTCGCAGTGCGGTCTGGCTGTCGGTGGCGCAGGCACCGAGAGAGAGGACGAGGGCGAGCGGTGCGACCAGGTGCTTGAGCATTTCCCAGCGCTACTCCGTCCCGACCGCTTCGGCAATGGAGGCGAAGCCGTCGCGCTGCATCAGCTTTTCGAGCCCGCATATGATCCGCTTCGCGATCCCCGGCCCTTCATAGACCATGGCGCTGTAGAGCTGCACCAGGCTCGCACCGGCGCGGATGCGTTCCCAGGCGTCTTGCGCGGTCGCAATCCCGCCGACCCCGACCAACGGCAAGCTGTCGCCTGCAATCGCACGGAAGCGGCGCAATTGCGCCAGCGCCAGCGGCTTGAGCGGCGCGCCCGACAGCCCGCCCGCCTCGCCCGCATCGCGCGATTTGAGCGGCGGGCGGCTGATGGTGGTATTGGAGACGATCAGCGCCGCAATGCCATTGTCGAGCGCCGCGCGCACGATCCGCTCGTGGTCGCCATCCTCGAGATCGGGTGCGACCTTGAGGAATATCGGCGGGTCACCCGCACTGCGCTGCGCCGCGATCGCTTCAAGCAGCAGCTCCAATTCGCCCTTGGCCTGCAAATTGCGCAGACCCGGCGTGTTGGGCGAACTGATGTTGACCGTGATATAGTCGGCGACGCTGGAGAAGGCGGTAATGCCCTTGAGGTAATCCGCCACGCGGTCGACCGATTCCTTGTTCGCCCCCACATTGACACCGACCACCCCGTGCCGCGGCCGGGCGGCCAATCGGCGGTGCGCCGCTGCGATCCCGCCGTTGTTGAACCCCATGCGGTTGATCACCGCGCGGTCCTCGGCCAGCCGGAACAGGCGCGGTTTGGGGTTGCCCGCTTGCGGCAGCGGCGTGATCGACCCGACCTCCGCAAAGCCGAAACCGAGGCCGAGCAGCGCGTCGGGAACCTCGGCATCCTTGTCGTATCCGGCGGCCATTCCCAGCGGGTTGGGGAAGGCGATGCCCGCAACCTCCACCGCCAGCGGGCCGGCTTCGGGTGGCTGACCGGTCGGCATCAGGCGCATCGCCGCCAGGCTGATTCGGTGCGCGTCCTCGGGCGCGAAGGCGAAAATCGCGGGGCGGAACAGGGAAAAAAGCATCATCCCGCCTATGGCAACGGCTCTCCACCCTGTCGAGAATCGTCTTGTGCAGCCGGGGGTGCGAACGGCCCGGATTGGCCGAAAATAGGCGAAAATGTCATGATTTGGGCCATTCATGACAGAATTCGTCATGAAAATTCGAATTGCGGTGTCGATTCCATACAATTCGTTTTTCACGCTTGGGCCTATCGCGGGTTTGCGACCCGAAGGGCTCGAGGCAGCAATGCAACGAGTTCCTCAACTTCTGAGGGCGGTACCCGAAACCCGGGTGCCGCCCTTTTTTTCTGGCCGCTGCCATGCGCTCTTCGCGCCGGTAATATTCACGCCAAACTGCAAACGACTCGCAACAATGGGATTTCGTTTGAATTAGCGAGAGCTGATGCATAGGTGAATTCGGAACAAATTGGTCCGAATTAGGCGAAGTGCCCGCAATGCGACTGTCCAACCTGGCCGATTATGCCGTCGTCACGATGAGCGCTGCTGCGCGCCATTGCGGCGGCGCGCGCGTTTCGGCGGCGGAACTGGCGCAGGAAACCGGGCTTCCGGCGCCCACCGTGCAGAAGCTGGTCAGCCGGCTGGTCGCGGCGGGCCTGCTGCGCTCGGTGCGCGGCGCGCATGGCGGGCTGCAACTGGCGCGTCCGGCGGCGGCGATCAGCCTGGCCGACATCGTGGAAGCGGTGGAAGGGCCGATTGCACTTACCAGCTGCGTGGAGAATGGCAGCCACGATTGCGCGATCGAGGGCGCCTGTTCGGTGCGCCCGCACTGGGGCGTGGTGAATGAGGCATTGCGCGGCGCGCTGGCAGGGGTGCCCCTGTCGCGGCTCGCGCAGATGGAAATGGCATGAGCGACAATATCGACATCAAGGATACGCCGGAAACCGCCCGGCCCGAGACCGACCCACCCGAGACCGACCTGGCCGCGCGCGAGGCGGCGGCAAAGGCGGCGGATTACGAATTCGGCTGGTCGAGCGACATCGAACAGGAATTCGCACCCAAGGGGCTGAACGAAGATACTGTCCGCTTTATTTCGGCCAAGAAGAACGAGCCGGAATGGATGCTCGACTGGCGGCTCAAGGCGTTCCGCCTGTGGCAGACGATGGAAGAGCCCGACTGGGCCAAGCTCGGCTATCCGCCGATCGACTATCAGGATGCCTATTATTACGCCGCGCCCAAGAAGAAGGCCGAACTCGGTTCGCTCGACGAACTCGATCCCGAGATCAAGGCGGTTTACGACAAGCTCGGCATCCCGCTGGCGGAGCAGGAATTGCTCGCCAATGTGAAGGGTGCGCGCAATCCCAAGGCGGAAAAGAAGATCGCGGTCGACGCGGTGTTCGACAGCGTCAGCGTCGCCACCACTTTCCGCAAGGAACTCGAAGCCGCCGGGGTTATCTTCCGCTCGATCAGCGAAGCGATCCGCGAATATCCCGAGCTGGTGAAGAAGTGGCTGGGCCGGGTCGTGCCGATGCACGACAATTACTTTGCCACATTGAACTGCGCGGTCTTTTCGGACGGCACCTTCGTCTACATTCCCGAAGGCGTGCGCTGCCCGATGGAGCTCAGCACCTATTTCCGCATCAATGCCGAGAATACGGGGCAGTTCGAACGCACGCTGATTGTTGCCGAAAAGGGCAGTTATGTCAGCTATCTCGAAGGCTGCACCGCCCCGCAGCGCGACGAGAACCAGCTGCACGCCGCGGTGGTCGAACTGGTCGCGATGGAAGATGCCGAGATCAAGTATTCGACCGTGCAGAACTGGTATCCCGGCGATGCCGAGGGCAAGGGCGGGATCTACAATTTCGTCACAAAGCGCGGGCTGTGCCAGGGCGCGCGATCGAAGATTTCATGGACCCAGGTCGAAACCGGCAGCGCGGTGACGTGGAAATATCCCAGCTGCGTGCTCAACGGCGAAGATAGCGTGGGCGAGTTCTACTCGGTCGCGGTGACAAACAACTTCCAGCAGGCCGACACCGGCACCAAGATGATCCACAACGGGCGCGGATCGCGCTCGACGATCATCTCAAAGGGCATCAGCGCGGGCAAGAGCAACAACACCTATCGCGGGCTGGTCCGCGTGGCCGCCAATGCCGATGGCGTGCGCAACTTCACCCAGTGCGACAGCCTGCTGCTGGCTGCTGGCGATTTCGCTAGAAGGGAGTGTGGGTTGATGAAAATCCCGGTCAAGCGCGGTGATATCGTGCAGGTCGACCTCTCTGGATCGACGGGTGTAGAAAAGGCGAATGATCAATACTCCGGAACGCGCCCGTGCCTCGTTGTGCAGAATGATAAAGGCAATCAGCACTCACCGATGACAATTGTGGTGCCCTTGACAGATTCGAAACAGAATAAGCTTTTGCCGGTTCAGGTAGCTGTCAAAGCCGATGAGTTGGGCTTCAACGGGTCGAAGGACTCGGTAGTAGAGTGCGGCCACGTTAGAACCATCGATGGCGACGCTCGAGTGAAAGCGCATTTGGGCACCATTAGCTCTGCTGCTTTAAAGCGGGTTGATCGGGCATTGGCAGTCAGCGTTGGATTGAAATGACCACCCGCAAAACCCTCCAGCTCCGCTCGCCCGATGAGGCCCCCGACGCCGCCCCCGCGCTCAAGAAGAAGGGTCGCGGGTGGGAAATCTCGGACAAGCGGCTCGATGTGCTGCACGAGCAGGCGCGCGAGATGCGGCGCGATTCCTCGCCGGCGCACAAGGCGCTGGCTGAGCGGTTCGCCAAGGCCGATCTCGGGCGTTACAAATTTACCCGCCACGCGGTGGTCGGCAGCGCGATCGTCGATTTCAACTGCCACAATCTCGGCATGGCGATCGCCATCGACGAGGAAGGGCAGAACGATGCGCTCGCCCGGCGGCGCGACAAGAGCCTCGAATCGGTCGGCATCCGCGTGATGCGGATCAAGGCGTCGGACATTCTCGAAAATATCGACGCCGTGCTCCAGCGGATCACTGCCGGGATGCGCATGCGCATCGCGCACAAGCAGGATGCGCGCCGCGAACACCACCGCAATAGCAAGCCGCGCGGCAAGGACGGGACACGATGATCCGTAAACTCACCCTGGCAACTCTCGCGCCGGTGCTGGCGCCCGCGCTCCTTGCGGCAACAACGGCTCCGCTCGCCGCGCAGGACGATTTCGATGACAAACTGGCCGAATCGCGCCTGCGCGGGTGCCTGCTGGCCGGAGCGGGAAGCGCGCCGGAGGGCGGACTGCACGAAGCGATCATCTCGATCCGCGCCTTCTGCGGCGCGCAAATCCGCCGGGTGCAGGACATCCGCGTGGCCGCCGCGACCGCAGGCCTGACCGGCGAAGCCGCCGAGCAAGCCGAAAAACAAGCCATTCTCCACCTGAACGACGAGATCGCGCAGGCCATCGCCAATTTCACCGGACGTACGAACTGACCCATGCTCGAAATCACCAATCTCCACGCCCAGGTCGCCTCTGCCGACGGGCCCAAGCAAATCCTCAACGGGCTGACGCTGAGCGTCGGCGCGGGCGAGGTCCATGCGATCATGGGGCCGAACGGCGCGGGCAAATCGACGCTCGCCTATGTGCTCGGCGGTCGCCCGGGCTATGAAGTGACCGCAGGCTCGGTGACCTTCTGTGGGCAGGACCTGCTGGCCATGGAGCCGCACGAACGCGCTGCCGCGGGCTTTTTCTTGGGCTTCCAGTATCCGGTCGAAATCCCGGGTGTCTCCAACGTCCAGTTCCTGCGCGAAGCGCTCAATTCGCAGCGCCAGCAGCGCGGCGAAGAACCGCTGTCGGGCGGCGAATTCCTCAAGCTGGCGAAGGAAAAGGCCGGGCTGCTCAAGCTCGACATGGACATGCTCAAACGTCCGGTGAACGTCGGTTTCTCCGGCGGAGAGAAGAAGCGCAACGAGATGGTCCAGATGGGAATTCTCGACCCGAAATTCGCCGTGCTCGACGAAACCGACAGCGGGCTGGATATCGATGCGCTGCGGATCGTGGGCGAGGGGATCAACGCGATCATGCGCGATCCGCAAAAGGGCGTGCTGCTGATCACCCATTACCAGCGCCTGCTCGATTACGTGCAGCCGGGCCATGTCCATATCCTTGCCAAGGGGCGGATCGTGAAGTCGGGCGGGCCGGACCTCGCGCTCGAACTCGAACGCGAAGGCTATGAGATGCTTGGAGAAGGGGTGGCGGCGTGAGCGAAGCCGCGACCCTTCGCCGACCGACGACGCGGGACGAGGATTGGCGCTATGCCGATCCGCAGTTCCTCGCCGAAGCGCCGATGGCTTACCTCGCCGAATGGGGCGAGATTGCCGTCGCGCCGGGCGAAACGATTTGCGACAATATCCGGCTCGGCGACGGTGCCAGCGCGCCCGGAGCGACGGTTCGCCAGCGGGTCCATGTCGGCAAGGGCGGGCGGTTCGAATATTTCGCCACGATCGTCGGCGGGCCGTATCTGCGGATCGAGCTCGAAGTGACACTGGAAGAAGGTGCGCATTTCGAATTTGGCGGCGTCACGCTGGGCGGCGACAGCAAGCGGCAGGAATTCGTCACCCGCGTGATCCATGCAGAGCCGGGCGCGACCAGCAACCAGGTCGTCCGCGCGGTGCAATGGGGCCAGTCGACGGGCAATTTCCTGGGCCGGATCGAAGTCGTCCGCGATGCCCAGAAGACCGACGCAGCGCAGAACTTCCGCGCGATCCTGCTCGAGAAGGGCGCTTCGGCCAACACCAAGCCCGAGCTGGAAATCTTCGCCGATGACGTGAAATGCGCCCATGGCGCGGCGATTGGCGCGCTCGACGAAACCACCGCATTCTATATGGCCGCCCGCGGATTGCCGCCGCAGGCTGCGCGCAGGCTGCTGGTGCGTGCCTTCATCGCCGATGCCTTCGCCGCCGTTGGGGATGAAGCCCTGCGCGAATCGCTGCTCGAAGGGGCCTTGGCGCATCTTGAGGAAGCGGCGCTGTGACACTGGCGGCAACAGCCTCGCGCGCCGCCGACTTCCCCGGCCTCGTCACGCCCGACGGCGCGCGCTGGCACTATCTCGACACGGCCGCGACCGCACAGAAACCGCAGGCGGTGGTCGATGCGGTGGCCCGCGCGCTGGGCCGCGATTACGCGACGGTGCATCGCGGCGTCTATGCCCGTTCGGCGGAAATGACGCTCGCCTATGAGGCGGCACGGCGCAAGATTGCCGGTTTCATCGGCGGCGCCGAGGACGAGCTGGTCTTCACCCGCGGCGCGACCGAGGCGATCAACCTGGTCGCGGCGAGCTGGGGTGCGGCCAATCTGCGCGAAGGCGACCGGATCCTGCTCTCCACGCTGGAACACCACGCCAATATCGTCCCCTGGCAGATGCTGCGCGACCGGATCGGCTTTGCCATCGATGTGTGCCCGCTGACTGCCGACGGCCAGATCGACCTCGATGCGGCAGAAGCGATGCTGACGCCGCAGCATCGGCTGGTGTCGCTGGCGCATGTCTCCAACGTGCTCGGCTCGGTGCTCGATGTGGAGCGGGCGGTGGCGTTGGCGCATGGGGTGGGGGCGAAGATCCTGCTCGACGGGTGCCAGGCGGTGCCGCGGCTGCCGGTCGATGTCGCGGCATTGGGCTGCGATTTCTATGTCTTTTCCGCGCACAAGCTCTACGGCCCGACCGGGATTGGGGCGCTATGGGCAAGGCGCGAATTGCTCGCCGACATGCCCCCCTACCAGGGCGGCGGCGCGATGATCGACCGCGTGACCTTCGAAAAGACCACTTTCGCCGCGCCCCCGGGCCGGTTCGAGGCGGGCACGCCGGCCATTGTCGAGGCCATCGGTTTCGCAGCAGCGGTGGATTATGTCGCGGCGATCGGGCTGAGGGTAATCGATGCGCATGAACGGGCGCTGGTGCGCGAATTGCGCGACGCGCTGCGCAGCCACAACGACATCCGCCTGTTCGGCCCCGAAGAAAGCGCCGGCATCGTCAGTTTCGAACTTCAAGGGGTGCATCCGCACGACCTCGGCACCATATTGGACGAGGAAAATGTCGCCATTCGCGCCGGGCATCACTGCGCCCAGCCGCTGATGGACCACCTCGGCGTGCCGGCCACCGCGCGCGCCAGCTTCGGCATTTACAATGATTCGAGCGACATCGCCGCGCTGTTGCGCGGGATCGAGCGGACCAGGAGGATCTTCGGCTGATGGACGAGTCGACGAACAACGAACGCGATTTTGCCGCGAGCCCGCTGCCGGAAACGGCGGTGGCCAAGCCGCCGCGCGCCCGCGTGGAAGATGCGGTGGACGACGAAACCCCCGCGGCCAAGCTCGAGCGCAAGCGCGACTATCTCGAAGGTTTCCTGCAGCAGAAGCCCGCCGGCCTCGCGCCCGGCCAGCCGGGCGGGGAACTCTACGAGGATGTCGTTGCGGCGCTGAAAGAGATCTACGATCCGGAAATCCCGGTGAATATCTACGATCTCGGCCTGATCTACGATGTCGATGTGGGCGGCGAGGGCGATGTCAGCGTGATGATGACGCTGACCACGCCGCATTGCCCGGTCGCCGAATCGATGCCGGGAGAAGTCGAATTGCGCGTCGGCGCGGTGCCCGGTGTGCGCGATGCCAGCGTGGTGCTGGTGTGGGATCCGCCATGGGATCCCGCCAAGATGAGCGACGAGGCCCGCCTCGAACTGGGAATGCTGTGATGAGCGACACGACCACCACCACCCGCCAGCGGCCCGCCGCCGTGATCCTGACCCCGGCTGCCGAAGCGCGGATCGCCGCGCTGATGGCGCAGGCCCCGGCAGATGCGATCGGGGTGAAGCTTTCGACCCCCCGTCGCGGCTGTTCGGGCCTCGCCTATTCGGTCGATTACGTGACCGAGGAAGCCAGCTTCGACGAGAAGATCGCAACGCCGGGCGGCATTTTCTACATCGACGGCGCCAGCGTGCTCTACCTGGTGGGCAGCACGATGGACTGGGTCGAAGACGATTTCACCGCAGGGTTCGTGTTCGAAAACCCCAACGCCAAGGGCAGCTGCGGCTGCGGCGAAAGCTTCATGGTGTAAAACCGGCCTCGCGACCGGCCCGGATCAGTCGCCCGCGGCGATCCGGGCGAGCAGCGCGCGTTCGAGATCGTCCACCTCGCCATCGGCGTCGATCATCTTTTCGAGCCAGGCATCTTCGTCGTCGGTCACCAGATTGCCTGCCGCTTCGGCCTCGAAATAGCGTGTGGCCGAGGCATTCTTGCCGAACACCTTGCCGAAATGGTTGCGCACCTGCGGCACTTCGCGCGCCATCGCGCCCATGAACCGGCCCACGCTGGGGCGGCTGTCGGCGATGAAGCTTTCCAGCTCCTTCGCGCGGGCGTGGCTCAGCTGTGCGTTATGCAGCTGGAATCCCTTGAGATAATTCGCCACCCCATCGACGAACAGCTGGTCCCATTCGGCGGCATTGGCTTCGCCCAGCGTTTCGTCCTTCAGCCGGAACAGCATTTCCGCATCGTAGCGGGTTACGGCAGCCGGGCCATGGCCGCCGCTGGCGAAGATCATCCGCCGCACCAGGCGGCACTCGGCGGTGGTGATGTGGCTGTCGGACAATTCGCCGCCGTCGCGGGTCGGGCCGGTGCCGGTCAGCACCGCCGTTTCGACCTGGCGCAGCGCATAATGTTTCAGCCTGTCGGGTACATTGGTGGCGCGCTCCATCACGCGTACCAGCAGTTCCAGCTCGGCCATGCTCTCCAGCCTGCCGTCATGGTCCAGCGCGCCGATCAGCCATTCGGTCTCGGCATCGTCGACATAACCACGCGGCGGGGTGCCGTTGAGCACATATTCGCCCAGCGCCTCGACGAAGAAATCGACCCATTGCACGCTCGGCTGGGCGATCTGGCGGTTGATGGCAAAAATCGCTTCGGCTTCGGCGGCGCTGATCTGGCCGTCGCCCCAGCCGAGCTGGCGCAGCGCCAGGATCTCGTCGGCGCTGACCGCGCCATCTTCGGCCACCTGGCGCGCGAGTTCAGGAAATTGCATCGTCATTTGCGGCACCCTCATTGGATTGGCTGCGTCCAATGGCGCGTTTGGTGCCGCAATTTGCCTAAGATCGCGTTACCCGGCGCCTTTCCCGGCCAATCGGCGGGGGTCAGCGTGCCTTGAGCGCCCGGACGCAAGCGGCCCGGTCGACGTCCAGCCCGTCGCTCGCGCGGCGTGCATCGAGATAGGCGGCGGTCGGCTCTTTCCCCGGTGCCGGCGGATAGAGATAGATGTCGAGCACGCAGGCGTCGCCGCTGAACTGCAGCTTGCGCGCATCGCCTTCCCACACGTCGAGCCGGGCAAGGCCGAACTGGCGCTGCAGGCTGGCTGCGTTGGCGCCGATGACGCCTTCGAGCCCGGGCAGGCTCATCACCTTGGCCGCGCGAAAACCGCTGGTTTCCGGCGGCTTGGGATTGGTCGGCGGGATCGGGACGCTACGCACGGGCGGCGGCGCGGAAGAGGCGCTGCGCACAGGTGCCGTGCCGCTCGCCCCGCAGGCCGCCAACATCGCCACCGGCGCGAGCGCCAGTACGAGTTTCAGAGTGTTACGCGCCATTCCCCACTCCCTTGCGCCGCTGCACCAGATGGGTCGCAGCCGCCGCCCCGATTACCGGAGCCAGCAGATTGGCGAAAGGCACCAGCAGCAGCGCGGCAATCGCCCCGCCGAGCAAAAAGCGCGTTCCACCGCTCATCGGCGGGGGTGCACCGGGGCTGTGGGCGTGGCGCAGCCAGGCCATGTCCTGCAATTCGCGCCCCAGCAGCCATGCATTGACCGCCCAGAACCACAGCGCAGTGCCGACGCCGGTAACCAGCAACACCAGCCCGACCGGCAAGGCGACCAGATTGACCAGCACCGCCCGCGCCAGCGCGGCGAGGCTGTTTGCCAGTTCCTCGCGAAACGGGATGGTCCGCGCGCTCGCGGCGGCTTGCGGATAATGCCGCCGCTCGACCGCCAGCACGATCTCGTCGGCGAAGAACTGGACCACCGCCAGCGCCACGAAGCGGAACAACAGCCAGGCAGCGACCACCCCCAGCACCAGCCCGAGCGCCGCGCCCGCCGCCCCATATCCGGCGGCATAATGCTCCGCCGCCCAGCCCAGCAGCTCCCACAGGGCCAGCGCGAGCGCGGCGAAGATCGCCAGCGTGATCGCCATCGACTTGGCGACGATTGCCAGCACCGCACGATCGCCCAACTGGCCGATCGCGCGCAGCAATGCGGAAGGAACACCGGTCATATGGGGAGTTTAGCGACAATTGCCCGCGCGCAAAGCCTTGGCCTGCGCGGCCCGACCGGCTAGGCGCGCTCCACAGACTGTCGCAGTCATTGCTTAGCCCCCCAAGTTACAAGGATTCCCATGACCGAAGCCCGCTACGATGTGATCGCCATCGGCAATGCCATCGTCGACGTGATGTCGCCCTGCAATGACGAGCTGATCGAGGAACTGGGCCTGAACAAGGGCGGGATGACGCTGGTCGATACCGACCGCGCGCGCGAGCTGTACGACGCGATGGGCCCCGCGCGCGAGATTTCGGGCGGCAGCGCGGCCAATACGCTGGCCGGCCTGTCGGCGCTGGGGGCGCAATGCGCCTTCATCGGCCAGGTCGCGGACGACCAGCTGGGCGAGGTGTTCGCGCACGATATCCGGGCGGTGGGGATCGATTTCGACACGCCCGTGCGCCCGACCAAGAATACCGACACCGATCCGCCGACCGCGCGCTGCCTGATCTTCGTCACCCCCGACGCGCAGCGCACGATGAACACCTTCCTCGGCGCCAGCCAGTTCCTGCCGCCCGCCACGCTGAATGCCGAAGCGGTTGCGGCCGCGAAAATCCTCTATCTCGAAGGCTATCTGTGGGATCCCGAGGAACCGCGCGCTGCCATGCGCCGCGCGATCGAGGCTGCCCGCGGGGCCGGCCGCAAGGTTGCCTTCACCCTGTCCGAAGTCTTCGTGATCGACCGCCACGGAGATGATTTCCGTGCGCTGATCGAAGACGGGCTGATCGATATCCTGTTCGCCAACCATACCGAGCTGGAAGCGCTGACCGGCACGTCCGACTTCGAGGCCGGCATTGCCGCGCTCGATGGCAAGGTGCCGGTGCTGGTGGTGACCCGCAGCGCGGAAGGCGCGGTTGCGGTGGCCAATGGCGAACGCGCCGAAGTGGCGGCCGAGCCGATCGAACAGGTGGTCGACACCACCGGCGCGGGCGATCTGTTCGCCGCAGGGTTCCTCTATGGCCACGTCAATGGCGAACCGCTCGAACGCTGCCTGCGCCGCGGGGCGATCGCTGCTGCAGAAGTGATCAGCCATTACGGCGCCCGGCCCGAGGCCGACCTCAAGGCGCTGATGGCCGAGAAGCTGGGCTGAACCGACCCGCTCGCCGCGGGAATTGGCGGTTTCTTAGGATATGCCTGCTAACTGCGCGGTCGGAGGCCGGGCAGTGTTTCATCGCGCAATATCCATACCGCCGACCGGCGCGTGCCATGACCAGCCAGGCTGGCCGGGCGCGCTCGCGTGGCAGTTGCTCGCGCCCCATGCCGATCTCCCCACGCAATCTCCCGAATTTCAGGCTGCGCTGGCGGATACGCTGCTGCGTGGCCGCCAGTATCGTGTCCTTGCCTGTGAGGGTGCAGGGGGGCCGGACGCCTGCATCGCGCTGAGCAAAGGAACGGGGCGCTTGGCCGCGTGGCGGATGGCCGGGGATGATGAAGTCTTCGAACCCGGCGATGCGCTGTGCCGCGATGGTGCGGCGGTGGAGCGACTGGCTCAGCAGCTGGCGCGGCTCGACGAGCCGCTCGAATTTGCCCGCCTTCCTGCCGGTTCGGCGCTGATCCCACCCTTGCGGGCGGCCATGCGGGGGCGCGGCCTGCTGTCGATCCGCCCCGCTACGCCAAGCCCCTGGCTGGCGCTCGATGCGAGCTGGGGCGATCCCGACAGCCATTTCTCGGCCCGCCGCCGCTCGGATTTCCGCCGCTATCGCCGCCGCGCGGAAGAATTGGGCGGGGTGAGCCTTGCCATGCACAGCCCCGATGCCGCGGCTTTCGACGCGCTGTTCGACGAGGCGATCGCGGTCGAGCTGCGCAGCTGGAAGCGCGAGGCGGGTTCGGCGATCGCCTGCAATCCGGACAAGGAAGCGTTCTTCCGCCAGTATCTGCGCGCCGCCAGCGCGGCGGGCCAGTGCCGTATTGCCTTTATGCGGATCGACGGCCGCCCGGTCGCCATGCAGCTGGCCGTTGTGTCGGGCGGGCACTACTGGCTCTACAAGATCGGTTACGACGAAGACTTCAGCCGCTGTTCGCCGGGCAATCTGTTGATGCTCCATGCGGTCGGCGAGGCTGTGCGTGCCGGGCTTTCCGCGTTCGAATTCATGGGCGAGGCCGAAGGCTGGATCGCAGAATTGTGGACCCGGTCGCAGCATCCCTGCGTGCGGCTGCGCACCTATCCCTTCTCACTGGTCGGAATGGCCGCACTGGCGCGCGACAGCGGGCAATGGCTGCGTGCCCGTGCACGGCGGAGCATGGTGTGAACGGGGCATTGGCGGGCAGGCTGCGCACGATGCGCTATGCCCTGCCCGGACATCTTGGCAGGATCATGCCCGAGATGACGCCGGAAGCGGCGGCACGGGCCTGTGCCGCGTTTGCCCGGCGCGGCATTGCCAGCAGCGCGGGCTATTTCGCGCATGATGACGATCCGCCGGAGGTGGTGGTCGCGGCCTATCGTGCGCTTGCCGCCCGGCTGCAGGCGAGCGGCTGCGACACGGTGCTGGCGCTCAAGGGGCCGCAGCTCGGGTTCGATGAGCTGGCGGTGCGAGACATCGTCGCGCAGGGCCTGCCGCTCATCGTCGATGCACTGACGCACGACCAGGCGTCGCGCGCGCTGGCGTTGGCCCAGGCGGCGGGCGCTGGGCTTGCCCTGCCCGCGCGCTGGGCACGCAGCATGGACGATGCAGCCGCGCTGCGCGATGCGCCCTGTCGCGTCCGGTTGGTCAAGGGGGAATGGGCCGATCCGGGCGGCGATCCGCCTGACGTCGGCGCGGCCTATCTCCAGCTGGCGCGGCGGTTGGCCGGGCGCGGCGCGACGGTTGGCGTGGCGACCCACGATCCGTCGCTTGCCGAAGCCGCACTCGGCCTCCTGCGACAGGCGGGCACGCCGGTGGAGCTGGAACAGCTCCGCGGCCTGCCCCGGCGGCGCACCATGGCGATCGCCCGCAGGTGGCAGGTGCCGGTGCGGCTCTACCAGCCATTCGGCCCCGGCTGGTGGCCCTATGCGATCGAGCAGGCGCTGCGCCGCCCTTACCTGCCGTGGTGGGCATTGCGCGATCTGGTGGGATGACAGGCTGGCGGGGTGACTGTCTGGCGGGGTGACTGTCTGGCGGGGTGATTGGCCGGTGGGACAGGCGGAAGGCAGGTCAGCCCGTCGCCAGCGCATCCGGGTCGAGCAAATCGTCGAGGAACAGGCTCATCAGCATGGGCTGGCCGTTGACCCCGGCCTTGGCATAGACCTGGCTCAACTGCGATCGCACCGTCCCGCTTGCGGCGCCCCGCAAGTGCGCGATTTCTGCGATCGAGCAGCCCTTGAGCGCGAACAGCGCCACTTCCGCTTCTGCGCGGGACAGGCTCCATTGGGCAAAGCGTTGCCGGATCAGTTCTGAGAGCGCCCCGCGCGCCAGCGCCAGCGCCCGTTCGCGCCGATCGGCCTCGGCCAGCAGGCGGCGAACTGTCAGCGCGCCATAGGCGATGCCCGCCAGCAGGGCGACGGCAACGAGCATTTCGAACAGCCCGATGCCTCCCGACCCGCTTTCGCCCAAGGCGTCGATCAGGAAATAGATCGTCGCGGCCACCTGCAGGGCGATGGCGGCGATCGTCAGGCCGATGCTGGTCTTGCGGGCTTCGAACATGGGATTCCTGCTGGTCCTGAATGGTTTAAGCAGCTGCTTATGGCGCCTGGCGCCCGGAAAACCTAGCTGTCCCGGCAGTTTCCCATACAGGAGTTTGCCATGGATGATGCAGGCGCGGCGCGACTATCCGGCGCATTGACCAAAGTTCCCGCCGTCACTTTCGGGTTCTGGGTGCTCAAGATCCTCGCCACCACATTCGGTGAGACGATGGGCGACACGGTGAGCATGAGCTGGCTGGGCGAAACCAGCGGGCAGGCGAGCGCGGTCAATGGCTATCTCGTCGGCACGGCCATCTTCGGCGGGCTGCTGGCGGTGCTGGTGTGGGCGCAGATCCGTGCGCGGCGTTTCCACCCATTCCTCTATTGGGCAACGATTATCGCCTCGACCACGGCGGGTACGACGCTGGCCGACTTTGCGACCCGCTCGCTGGGGATCGGTTACCCCGGCGGATCGCTGCTGCTGCTCGGCCTGGTGCTCGCCTCGCTGCTGGTCTGGCATCGCGCTCTCGGCAGTATCTCGGTCGCCTCGGTGCATGAACCGCGCGCCGAACTCTATTACTGGCTGACGATCACCTTCTCGCAGACGCTGGGCACGGCGCTGGGCGATTGGGTGGCGGACGGATCGCTCGGCTATGCGGGCGCGGCGGCGATTTTCGGGGGCGCGCTGGCGCTGGTCGCAGCGGCCTATTTCTGGACCCGCATCAGCCATGTCGCGCTGTTCTGGCTCGCCTTCATCCTCACCCGCCCGCTGGGCGCGGTGGTCGGCGATTTCCTCGACAAGCCGGTCAGCCACGGTGGGCTCGAACTCAGCCGCCTCGCTGCCTCGCTGGTACTGGGCGCGGCGATCGTGCTGCTGGTGCTGTTCGTCCCGCAGCGGGCGGGGCGCGCTGCGGCGACGGGCTAGGCGGTTTCCCGCGCCACTTCGCGCCAGCCGATGTCGCGGCGGCAGAACAGGGTCGGGGCCTCGATCGCGTCCACTGCCGCATAGGCTGCCGCCTGTGCCCCGGTGACATTACCGCCAAGCGCGGTGACGTTGAGCACGCGGCCGCCATTGGCAACGAGATGCCCGTCCGCCAGCAGCGTGCCCGCGTGGAAGACCTTGGCACCGGCTTGCTCCGCATTGCCCAGATCGATCGCCCCACCCTTCTCGGGCGTGCCGGGATAGCCCTGGGCGGCCATCACCACGGTCAGCGCTGTTTCGCGGCGCATTTTCACGCGTTCGACGCTGGCGAGCGAATTGGTCGCGCAGGCATAGAGCAATTCGCCGAGGTCGCTTTCCAGCCGCATCATCATCACCTGGCATTCCGGGTCGCCGAAGCGGCAATTGTATTCGATCAGCTTGGGGCCCTCGCGGGTCAGCATCAGCCCGGCAAAGAGCACGCCCGAATAGGGCATGCCCTCGTCCGCCATTGCCTTGACCGTGCGGCCGATGATCTTTTCCATCACCTCGCCGCGCGTGATCGGGTCGAGCACCCGTGCCGGGCTATAGGCGCCCATGCCGCCGGTATTGGGCCCCGTGTCGCCCTCGCCAACGCGCTTGTGGTCCTGCGCGCTGCCGAAGGTCATGATGGTCGAGCCGTCGGTTAGCGCGAAGAAGCTCGCTTCCTCGCCTTCCATGAATTCCTCGATCACCACTTCCGCGCCCGCTTCGCCGAACGCTCCGCCGAACATATCGGCCAGCGCGGCGTCCGCTTCCACGCGCGTCTCGGCGATCACCACGCCTTTGCCTGCCGCGAGACCGTCCGCCTTGAGGACATAGGGCGGCGCGAAAGTGTCGAGCGCTGCCCGTGCGGCTTCGAGCGAGACGGTGCGGACATAGCCTGCGGTCGGGATTTGCGCGCGCTCGCACAGATCCTTGGTGAAACCCTTGCTGCCTTCGAGCTGTGCGGCGCGTTTCGACGGGCCGAACACCGCAAAGCCGCGCGCACGCAGCGAATCCGCTAGCCCATCGACCAGCGGCGCCTCCGGCCCGACCACCACCAGCCCGATCTGTTCTTCCTCGCAGAAGGCGATCACGCTGTCGTGGTCCGTCACGTTGAGCGCGATGCAACGCGCGTGTTCGGCAATCCCCGGGTTGCCCGGCGCGGCGTAGAACTTATCCTCGGCTCCAGCCAGCAGCCGGGATTGCGCCAGCTTCCACGCCAGCGCATGTTCGCGCCCGCCCGATCCCAGCAAGAGGATGTTCATGCCCAACTCCGATTTCGATGATGCCGATGCAGCCGGGCTGGTAGCGCGCAGGCGCGCCGGGGACAACGCCGAGCCGCTGAGCATCACCGAGATTTCCGCCCGGCTGAAGCGCGCGGTGGAAGACCAGTTCGGCTTCGTGCGGCTGCGCGGCGAGCTTTCCGGGGTGAAGCGCGCCGCCTCCGGCCACCTCTACGCCAGCTTGAAGGATGAAGGCGCGGTGATCGACGCGGTGATGTGGCGCGGCAATGCCCAGCGCCTCGCGTTCCGCCCGGAAGACGGGGTGGAAGTGATCGCCACCGGCAAGCTGACTACCTATCCCGGCCGTTCGAAATACCAGATCGTCGTCGATTCGATGGAGATAGCGGGCGAGGGCGCGCTGCTTGCGCTGCTCGAGAAGACCCGCGCCCGGCTCGCGGACGAGGGGTTGTTCGACGAGGGGCGCAAGCGCGCGCTGCCCTTCCTCCCCCGCGTGATCGGGGTCGTCACCTCGCCCACCGGGGCGGTGATCCGCGACATCCTCCACCGCCTGGCCGACCGTTTCCCGAGCCAGGTTCTGGTCTGGCCGGTGCTGGTGCAGGGGCAGGGCGCGGCGGAGCAGGTGGCAGCGGCGGTGCGGGGCTTTTCCGCGCTCACACCCGGCGGTGCGGTGCCGCGCCCCGATCTGGTCATCGTCGCGCGCGGCGGCGGTTCGATCGAGGATCTGTGGAGCTTCAACGAGGAAGTCGTCGTGCGTGCGGTGGCGGAATGCACCATCCCGGTCATATCCGCCGTCGGGCACGAAACCGATACGACCCTGTGCGACTTTGCCGCCGATCGCCGTGCGCCGACCCCCACCGCCGCCGCCGAAATCGCGGTCCCGGTGCGGGCGGAACTGGCGGCGCAGCTGGCCGAACTGGCCGCGCGCCAGAAACGCGCGGTGCTGCGCCCACTCGATATTGCGCGCGAGCGGCTGGAATTGCGTGCGCAGCGCCTGCCCCGGCCGGAGGCTTTGCTCCAGCCGCAGGCGCAGCGGCTCGACGAGATGGCCGAGCGGCTGCGACGCGGGCTGAAGGACCGGGCGGGCGAGGCGCAGCAGCGGCTGGCCACGGCGCGGCTCTCGCCCGCCGTGCTGGCCCACCGGGCCCAGCGGGCCGCCGACCGGCTGGCGGCGGCGCGGCTCGTGCCAACGCTGCTCACCCGCCCGCTGGACGATCGCCGGGCGCGGCTGGCCGCGCTGGCACGGGTGATGACCTCGCTGGACCCCGACAATGTGCTGGCGCGCGGCTATGTCCGCGTGACCGATGCAGCGGGCCGGACGCTGACCGACGCGGCGAGTGCGGCGCGCGAAGCGGCGCTGGTGTTGCGCTTCCGCGACGGGCCGCTCGACGTGGTGCCCGGCTCCGCGCCGCCCCCCGGCTCGCCGCCTGCCC
>JACXVD010000026.1 GCA_014763545.1 Sphingomonadales bacterium | reverse complement strand
GTCGTCGCCAAGATCATCGAGAAGGAGCGGCCCGACGCGCTGCTGCCGACGATGGGTGGGCAGACCGCGCTCAACACCGCGCTGGCGCTGGCGGAAGATGGCACGCTCGACAAATTCGGCGTGCAGATGATCGGCGCCAACGCCGATGCGATCGACAAGGCGGAAGACCGCATGCGGTTCCGCGAGGCGATGGACAAGATCGGCCTCGAAAGCGCGCGCAGCGGCATCGCGCACACGGTGGACGAAGCCTTCGCCGTGCTCGAAAAGACCGGCCTACCGGCGATCATTCGCCCCAGCTTCACCCTTGGCGGGACCGGCGGGGGGGTGGCCTATAATCGTGCCGAATTCGAAGCCATCGTGCGCTCCGGCCTCGATGCCAGCCCGACCACCGAAGTGCTGATCGAGGAATCGCTGCTCGGCTGGAAGGAATACGAGATGGAAGTCGTGCGCGACCGGCACGACAACGCCATCATCATCTGTTCGATCGAAAATGTCGATCCGATGGGCGTCCATACCGGCGATTCCATCACCGTCGCCCCGGCGCTGACGCTGACCGACAAGGAATACCAGATCATGCGCAACGCCAGCATCGCGGTATTGCGCGAGATCGGCGTGGAGACGGGCGGGTCGAACGTGCAGTTTGCGGTCAACCCCAGGGATGGCCGCCTGATCGTGATCGAGATGAACCCGCGCGTGTCGCGTTCCTCCGCGCTCGCGTCGAAGGCCACCGGCTTTCCCATCGCGCGCGTGGCGGCGAAGCTGGCGGTAGGGTATACGCTCGACGAGATCACCAACGAGATCACCGGCGCCACCCCGGCGAGTTTCGAACCGACGATCGACTACGTCGTCACCAAGATCCCCCGCTTCGCCTTCGAGAAGTTCAAGGGTGCCGAGCCGCTGCTGTCGACCGCGATGAAGTCGGTCGGAGAAGTCATGGCGATCGGGCGCAGCTTCCAGGAAAGCCTGCAGAAGGCGCTGCGCGGGCTGGAAACCGGGCTCGACGGGTTCAACCGGGTGCTGGAACTGGAAGGGGCAGGGCGCGACGTCATCACCGCTGCGCTCGCACGGCAAACACCTGACCGGTTGCTCCAGGTCGGGCAAGCCTTCCGCGAAGGTTTCACCGTCGAGGAAGTGCACGCGATCACCAGCTACGACCCGTGGTTCCTGCGCCAGATCGAAGAAATCATCGCTGCGGAAAAGCATATCGGCGAACACGGCCTGCCCGGCGATGCCGATGGCCTGCGCCGGTTGAAGGCGATGGGCTTTTCCGACCGGCGGCTGGCTACGCTGGCGGTGCGCTCGGTCGGCGTCGCAGGGGGCCTTGCGGAAACCCAGGCGAAGCGCTCGGGCCTGCTGCACGATGCGCTGCGGGCCATGGCGGGCGCGACCAGCGAGGACGAAGTCCGCGCGCTGCGCCGCAAGCTGGGCGTGCAGCCGGTGTTCAAGCGCATCGACAGCTGCGCCGCCGAGTTCGAGGCGATCACGCCCTATATGTACTCGACTTACGAAGCGCCCAGCTTCGGCGAGCCGGAGGACGAGGCCGCGCCGAGTGACCGGCGCAAGATCGTGATCCTCGGCGGCGGTCCGAACCGGATCGGGCAGGGTATCGAGTTCGACTATTGCTGCTGCCACGCGTGTTTCGCCCTCGAAGAAGCCGGGTTCGAGACGATCATGGTCAATTGCAACCCGGAAACGGTTTCGACCGACTACGACACCTCCGACCGGCTCTATTTCGAGCCGCTGACGGCCGAAGACGTGCTGGAGATCCTGCGCGTCGAAATGTCGAAGGGCGAATTGCTGGGCGTGATCGTGCAGTTCGGCGGGCAGACACCGCTCAAACTGGCGCAGGCGCTGGAGGACGAGGGTATCCCGATCCTCGGCACCAGCCCCGACGCGATCGACCTGGCCGAAGACCGCGAACGCTTCGCCAAGCTGGTCAACAAGCTCGGCCTCAAGCAGCCTGAAAACGGCATTGCCAAGAGCCGCGACGAGGCGGCCGCCGTGGCTGCGCGTATCGGCTATCCGGTGCTGCTGCGCCCCAGCTATGTGCTGGGCGGGCGGGCGATGGAAATCGTCGATAGCGAAGCCCAGCTGGACGATTACATCGCCACCGCGGTGAATGTGTCGGGCGACAGCCCTGTCCTGATCGACCAGTATCTGCGCGATGCGGTCGAATGCGATGTGGATGCGCTGTGCGATGGCGAACAGGTCGTCGTTGCCGGGGTAATGCAGCATATCGAAGAGGCCGGCGTCCATTCGGGCGACAGCGCCTGCACCCTGCCGCCCTACAGCCTGCCGGACGACATCATTGCCGAAATGGAGCGCCAGGCGGAGCTGCTTGCACGCGGGCTGAATGTGCGCGGACTGATGAATGTGCAGTTCGCGGTCAAGGACGGCGACGTATACCTGATCGAAGTCAACCCGCGCGCGAGCCGCACGGTGCCCTTCGTCGCCAAGGCGGTCGGTAGCCCGGTCGCCAAGATCGCCGCGCGGGTGATGGCGGGTGAAAAGCTGGCCGACCTGCCCGCGATCCGCCGCGAAATCGGCTATATGGCGGTGAAGGAGGCGGTGTTCCCCTTCGCCCGTTTCCCCGGTTCGGACCCGGTGCTGAGCCCCGAGATGAAATCGACCGGCGAAGTGATGGGCATCGACCGCGATTTCCCCACTGCCTTCTACAAGTCGCAGCTGGGCGCCGGAATGGTGCTGCCCGAAAGCGGCACGGTGTTCGTTTCGGTGAAGGACAGCGACAAGGTCCAGATCGTGCAGCCGGTGCGCCAGCTGATCGAGATGGGCTTCCGCGTGGTCGCGACCGGTGGAACCGAGCGGTTCCTGGCCGAGCAGGGGGTCACGGTCGAACGGGTCAACAAAGTGGCCGAAGGCAGGCGCCATATCGTCGACATGATCGTCGATGGCGAAATCGCGCTGATCTTCAACACCACCGAAGGCTGGCAGAGCCTGCGGGACAGCCAGTCCATCCGTGCATCGGCGCTTACGGCGAAGATTCCTTATTACACCACGGCCGCCGCATCGGCGGCCGCGACACTGGCAATCGCAGCGGGACAAGCGCGCCAGCTTGAAGTCCGTTCGTTGCAGGACTATTATAGCAGCTAACAACCGCGTCTCTCCCCGACATTCGGACCGTACAGTGGCCGTTTCACGTTGAAGCGGCCGGGCCCGAATTGACCCCGGAGAGCGCCGCAAGAAGGATAGAATGGGGGTCCCGATGGAAAAGGTTCCGATGCTCGCCGAGGGCTATGAGCAGCTTACGGCGGACCTCAAGGCCCTGCGGGCGGAGCGTCCCAAGATCGTCGATGCGATCGAGGAAGCGCGCGCGCATGGCGACCTTTCGGAAAATGCCGAATATCATGCCGCCAAGGAACGCCAGGGCCAGGTCGAGGCGCAAATCGCCGAGATCGAGGACCGGGTGAGCCGGGCGCAGATCATCGATCCGACCACGCTGTCGGGCGACCGGATCGTGTTCGGCGCGACCGTCACCCTGCTGGACGAAGACGACAAGCCGGTGCGCTACCAGATCGTCGGCCAGACCGAAGCAGACGCGAAGAAGGGGCGGATTTCCTACAATTCGCCGCTCGGCCGCGCGCTGATCAGCAAGCAGGTTGGCGACGAGATCGAAGTGACCGTGCCCAGCGGCGACAAGTTCTACCTGGTCGAGAAGATCGAATTCATCTGATCGGTCTGCCCGCTCGCCGGGCATGAAAAAAGCGGCCCCGCCATCCGGCGCGGGCCGCTTTTTCGTATCGCCTGCCTGGCGCGATCAATGCTCGTGATCGGGTTCGAGCAGCTTGTGCAAGTGCACGATCACATATTTCATCTCGGCATCGTCCACCGTGCGCTGTGCAGCCGCGCGCCACGCGTCGACGGCAGAGGCGTAGTCGGGGAAAACGCCGACGAAATCGATTTTCTTCAGATCTTCGAATTCGAGCGAACGCGGATCTTTCACGCGGCCGCCCATAACGAGGTGCAGGAGCTGCTTCTGTTCGGGCATGGGCTCACCTTGGGCTGGGGGAGGAGTTGCCCCGCGCCCTTAGTGATTTTGCGCTGTGTGACAAGCCCAAGCTGGCGCAACTGCGCCGTTTTGGCGCTTAGTGTGTCGTGCGGTCCCGCAGGTCGCGCATGGCACGCCCCATTTCGCGCCCGGCGCGGCGGGAAAAGCTCTTCGCCGTGTCGGTGGCGGTTTCCACCGCGGAGCTGGCTTCCTTGCGCAGCTTGCGGGTCCCGGACGAGACCATCCCGCTGAATTCTTCCAGGCGATCCTGACCGGCATGGGCGGCATCGCCCGCCTTGTCATAGGCTTCCTTGGCGAAGGCGAGGCCGAATTCGGTTGCCAGGCCGGCCAGTGCCGCGCTCTTCACACCCGCTTTCTTGCCGAGCCGACGGCCACCGGGGAACATGGCACCAATCGCGAGACCGATTCCGATGGCACCGGCGACGGCAGCAATCGGATGACGCTTCACAAAGGCAGTCCCTTCGTCACGGGCCTTGGCGAGCGTTTCGCCGACCGAGCGCGCTTCCACCCGCGCTTCTGCCGCGTTGATCTTGGCAATCAGGTCCTGGCGTTTTGCTTCCTTGGTGGCTTCGTCGTCCATCGCTCGTCTCCGTTAAACTTCGTCATCTGCGGAACCGGCGAAGCCCCCTTCCGGTTCCTCACTATATTCGTCTTCTTCGCTGCCCCTGTCATCGTCGAACAGCGCCATGATCGGGTTGCGGGCAAACCAGATGAGTACTGCCGCCAAGAGCGCGGCGAGCACACCCTTGTTGTCGTCCGCCGCTTCGCTCGCCCGTTCGAACAATTGGGCTGCCTCGTCACCTGCCCGCGCCGCCAGCTGAGCCGGGGCGAAGATCGACTTCAAGTACGCGACATCGGCCTCGACGACTGCCCGCGCCGCATCGCGCACAGCCTTGTCTTCGCGCAGGCGCTGCTCGATCCCGCTCATTGCTCATCCTCGCCGGCAAAGGCGGCTGCGATCGCACCGAAGCGGTTTTTCGCCATTACCGCCATCGTCACAACGCCGACGAGAAGCAGGCCGACGACGATCGCCAGCGCGCCCCATACGCCAAGCAACGGAGCCAGTGCGAAAACCAGCCCGACCACCAGCGCAATCAGCGCCAGGTGGAGGAAAGCCAGTGCGCCGAACACCAGCACCAGGCCCACCTTCGCCCGATCCGCCACGAAGGAGGCGCGGGTCTTCTGGTACGCCAGTTCGGCTTCGAAATAATTCTGGCCGTCTTCGATCAGCGAGACGATCTCGTCGGACATCGTCCGCTCGACCGTCTCGCCATCGCTTCCGGAGCCATCAGCGCCGGTTCCGTTCGTCTGTGCTTGCTGTTCGCCTTGTATCATTATCCGGCGCTATCCCCTCTCGCACCCGGGTTGCAGATCAGCCGCGGCGACCGCCGAACAGCCGCGCGAGCATGAAGCCTGCGACTGCTGCGATCCCGACCGCAAGGCCGGGGCTCTTGCGCACCATTTCGCGCGCGTCTTCGCCCAGCTCATCGACCGTCTTGGCGTCGAGCTTGGCTGCGGCATCGTTCAGGCCCTTCGAAGCGCTGCGGGCATAGTCGCCATATTTGGCGCCGAATTTCTCGTCGATGGTGCCGGCGTTATCGGCCACCATCTTGCCGAGCGATCCGATCGCCTCGCTCGCCTTGGCCTTGCCTTCGGTGGCGAGTTCGCCTGCCTTGACCTTGGCCTGTTCGCCATAGGCCTTGGCCTCGTCGATCAGCTCGCCCGAGCGGTCCTTGGCCTGCGCGCGATAAGCGCCGGCCTTTTCAGTGGCTTCAGCCTTCAGCGCCGCCGCACCGGCCTTCGCCTCTTCGATCGCCGCGTTGAAGCGGTCCTTCGCCTCGGCGCTGCCGCTGGCGGGTTTGGCTGCCTTGGGGGTCTTTTTCGCAGTTTTGGGTTCGGCCATGGTCACATTCCCTTGGGCTAGGGGGCAGGGGGGCTGCCCGCCGGGTGAAATCGCATTTTACAACGCACTTTACCGGGCAACGCAACTTGCGCCACCCTGTTCCGGCGCTAAGAGGGCGCCACACCTTCGATATGGGGGTGTCTTACCAGTTTACAACACCAACCGGCGGAGCCTTCCATGACTGCGATCATCGACATCCACGGCCGCGAAATCCTCGACAGCCGCGGCAATCCGACCGTGGAGGTCGACGTCCTGCTCGAAGACGGCAGCTTCGGCCGCGCCGCAGTGCCTTCGGGCGCATCGACCGGCGCCCACGAAGCGGTGGAGCTGCGCGACGGCGATGCATCGCGCTATCTCGGCAAGGGTGTACTCAATGCGGTCGATGCCGTGAATGGCGAGATCGCCGAACTGCTGATCGATATCGACGCCGAAGACCAGCGCGATATCGACCTGGCGATGATCGAACTCGACGGGACCGAGAACAAGGGCCGCCTGGGCGCCAATGCGATCCTCGGCACCAGCCTTGCCGTGGCCAAAGCCGCGGCGAACGCGCGCGGCCTGCCGCTCTATTCCTATGTCGGCGGGGTCTCCGCCCATGTCCTGCCGGTACCGATGATGAACATCATCAACGGCGGCGAACATGCGGACAATCCGATCGACATCCAGGAATTCATGATCATGCCGGTGGGTGCCGACAGCATCGCCGAAGCGGTGCGCTGGGGTGCAGAAGTCTTCCACACGCTGAAGAAGGGGCTGGCGGAGAAGGGCCTTTCGACCTCGGTCGGCGACGAAGGCGGCTTTGCCCCCAATCTCGCCAGCAGCCGCGCCGCGCTCGACTTCATCATGGAATCGATCGCCAAGGCCGGGTTCAAGCCGGGTGACGATATCGCCCTGGCGCTCGACTGTGCCTCGACCGAATTCTTCGCCGATGGTCGCTACGACATGGCGGGCGAGGGCACCTCGCTGACCAGCGCCGAAATGGCCGACTATCTCGCCGCCCTGTGCGCCGACTATCCGATCCGTTCGATCGAAGACGGCATGGCGGAAGACGATTTCGCGGGCTGGAAACTGCTGACGGAAAAGCTCGGCGGGACAGTCCAGCTGGTGGGCGACGATTTGTTCGTGACCAATCCGAAGCGGCTCACCATGGGCATCGGTGAAGGCATGGCCAATTCGCTGCTGGTCAAGGTGAACCAGATCGGATCGCTGACCGAAACACTTGAAGCCGTCGCAATTGCCACCCGCGCGGGCTACACTTCGGTGATGAGCCACCGGTCGGGCGAGACGGAAGATGCCACCATCGCAGACCTCGCGGTCGCGACCAACTGCGGCCAGATCAAGACCGGCTCGCTCGCCCGGTCGGACCGGCTGGCAAAATACAACCAGCTGATCCGCATCGAGGAAGAACTCGGCACCAGCGCCCACTACGCCGGGCGCGGTTGCTTCGCGCCCGGCATCGGCTGATCGCGACCGTCGCTGTCGGCGTCATACGACTCCGGCAAAAGACAGGATGTTGCGCAGGTTCTTGATCGTGCCGCCGGCCCCCGGGTCGACGTCGATCCCGTTTGCTTTCACCGCAGGGTCGCTGCGGTTGTTGAGATAGGAATTGGGATCGGACTTGATGAAGAACAGGATGGTTTCGCAAACGATGCGGCTTCCCAGTTCACCCAGGTGCTCGCCGTTCTGCTGCACTGCGGCCTCGCGCAGCAGGTAATACCACAGCGGGGTGCGGTGATCGAAATAATTGGCGGTCAACACATCCGCGATTGCCGTTTCCTCACCGGTGGTAATCTCCCCCGGCGTCAGCGGCGTTACGGCGAAAGCATCGGCCACCGCCTGGCCGGTCGGGACCGACAGGTTGAAGGCGCGGATCAGGTTCGAGCGCGCCAGATGGCGCAGCACGAGGTCGTTTGACCGATCGCCGAGGGGCAGCGAGAATAGCCCCCGTGCGATCCTGGTGTCGATCTTGCGCGCGTGCTGCACATTGGGCCCAGGATCGACGAAGCGTTTCCAATCGATCACGAATTCGGCCTTCAGATGGCCGTCTGCGGCGAAGTAGACGGGATCGTTGGTCGTCGGGTCGAGCTGGCCTGCAGGGCCGAGCAACTTCATCACCTCGATCTCTGCCGCAGTGGCATTGAGCTTGTAAAACGGCCGGATCATCGAATGGCCGAAGCGGAAGGCCGAGGTGGAAAATTCCAGCGGCATGAAGGCCGAAGCACGGCCTGCGGTCGGCCCCAGGTAGCGCGGCCCATTGGCCAGCGTATCCGCCACGACATAGGGGTCGCACACCCGTTTGAGGTAGTCTTCGACCACGACGAATTGATAGGCCCAGCGCACCAGCTGGCGCGCCCGCACATGCGCGCCGCGCGGATCGCCGCCCTGCGCCGCCAGCACCTTGTTGTAGAATTCGACAAAGGCGAACTGGATCTGGCTGACAACCAGATTTTCGTCGTTGCGCGCATCGGGAATGATCGCGGTACGCCCGGCAGCGCGAGCGAGGTCGCGGCGGCTGGCGGGCGCATCGACGAAGCGCTTCAGGGAGAAGCCGCTGTCGTACAGGACCGAGGACTGGCTTGTGGCACCGGGTGCCAGTGCCGGGCCTTCGCCAAAGACGGAATCGAGATCGAGCTGCGGTCGTCGACCGTTGGCAAGCTTTGCGACCACCTCATCCGGCTCGATCGGGAAGGGCAGTTCATTGCGCCCGATCTGGCTGAGGCTGCCATCGCGGTCGGTACGCGCCGTAATATCGTGGTCGATGAATTGCCCGAAATACGTGTAGATCGCCGGTATGGCGGAATCGAGGTCGGCATGGGGGTCGCCGATCCCGCCGGGGTCGGCCATCTGATCGGCCAGTGCGCGCAGACCGGCCACGGTCGCTTCGGATTGCGGCAGGAGGCATGCGCGGGAACGTGCCGCTGCCGGGAACATGTAATCGAATGGAGTTGAAAACAGGATCTCGTCTTCGGTGACGAGCCCGAGAATATGACTGACCTTCTCGAACATGAATTTCTCCCCGCCCCATCGCGAGTGTCGCCCGGAGCCTTGCAGAATACAAAATGGCTTTTATGGGCGACTCGAAAATCATCTTAGAGATATATTCATATTCATTCTGATCAAACTATTTATATCAAACGCATAATGTTATACATGTTAGTTTATTGCTCGATTATCTTACACGTATGTTTTCCATCGATTTTCAATTCCCTAGAAAATTCAACCGGAGATACCGACAAATTCGATGAGTGGCGGGCGTTGGCCGACGAGCGCGTGTTGCCGTGCCCCCAGGGCAAGCCTAGAAGATTTCTTTCGCAACCAATCGCGCGGCACCACGCCGCGTGGCCGGGAGGATTGCCCATGAAAACCCGCATCATCGCCGCCCTGCTGCTGTCCACCGCCACGCTCGCTTTCGGCCCGGTCGCCTGCAAGGCGCCACAGGGCGATGTGAAGGCGGCTCAGGGTATCGAACTCGGGATCCAGACAGGCTGGATGGATACTTCGGCCAAGCCGGGTGACGATTTCTACCGCTACGCCGATGGCGGCTGGATGGCCAAGACCGAAATCCCCGCCGACCGATCGAGTGTGGGCGGCTTCTTCATCGCCGACCAGACGACAGAGAAGAACCTCGACGCGCTGATCACGCAGATCAACGCGTCCACGCCGGAAGCCGGCAGCGATGCCGCGCGGGTGAAGGACGTCTACGGCGCCTATCTCGACACAAAGGCGATTGATGCCGCTGGCATGGCGCCGATCCAGCCCGACATCGCCCGATATCAGGCGATTGCCGACAAGGGGCAGCTGGCGGCCGTGCTCGGCGGCAATGTCCGCGCCGATGTCGATCCGCTCAATGCGACCAATTTCTGGACCGAGAACCTGTTCGGCATCTTCGTGACCCAGGCGCTGAAAGGCGGCGAGGTTGTGCCCTATGTCCTTCAGGGCGGGCTCGGCATGCCGGAGCGCGAATATTACCTCTCCAGCGATGCCAAGATGGCCGGGCTGCGCAAGGGCTATCGCGACTATATCGCCGCACTGCTCAAGGCGGCGAATATCGACGATGCCGATGCGCGGGCACAGCGGATCTACGATCTCGAGATGAAGATCGCACAGGCTCACCAAAGCCGCGAGGACAGCGATGACTGGGCGAAGGCGTCGGGCATCTGGACCCGTGCCGACTTTGCCGCGAAGGCACCGGGGCTGGATTGGGACAAGTTCCTGGGCGCTGCGCAGCTTGGTGGCTTCGATCACTTCGATGCCTATCATCCCGAAGCGATCACCCGCCTTTCGGCACTCGTCGCGTCGGAACCGCTCGATGCGTGGAAGGATTGGCTGATCTTCCACCGGATCAATGCCAATGCCGACGTCTTGCCCAGCCAGCTCGATAGCCTGCATTTCGGCTTCTACGGCAAGCAGTTGACGGGGGCGGAACAGTCACGCACGCGGGAGAAACGCGCGTTGGCGGAGGTAAATACTTTCCTCGGCGATGCGCTGGGCAAGCTCTACGTCGACAAGTTCTTCCCTGCCTCGGCCAAGGCCGAAATCCAGGCGATGGTCGGCAACATCAAGACCGCCTTCGCCCAGCGCATCGAGGCGCTCGACTGGATGGCCCCATCGACCAAGAAGGAGGCGATGGCCAAGGTCGAGAATATCGAGGTCGGCGTGGGGTACCCTGATCATTGGACCGATTACGCCACGCTCACCGTCACCGGCGACAACCCCTACGCCAATCGCCAGGCTGCCGAAGCGTTCAATTATGCGCACCAGCTGGCCAAGGTGGGCAAGCCGCTCGACCGCGGCGAATGGTGGATGAATGCGCAGCTGGTCAACGCGGTCAACCTGCCGGTGCAGAACGCGCTCAATTTCCCTGCCGCGATCCTGCAGCCGCCGTTCTTCGATCCCAAGGCCGATCCGGCGTTCAACTATGGTGCGATCGGTGCGGTGATCGGGCACGAGATCAGCCACAGCTTCGACAACAACGGCGCCGCCTTCGACAGCACGGGAGCGATGCGCAACTGGTGGACCGACGCCGACAAGGCGAAGTTCGAACAGGCAGGCGGTGCGCTGGCGGCGCAGTATGACGGTTACAAACCGTTCCCCGACCTTGCGGTCAACGGCAAGCTGACGCTGGGCGAAAACATCGCCGACGTTGCCGGGCTCGCGGCGGCATACGACGCCTATCGCGCATCGCTTGGCGGCAAGGAAGCACCGGTGATCGCCGGTTTCACCGGCGACCAGCGGTTCTTCATCGCCTATGCGCAGACCTGGGCAACCAAGATGCGCGACGCCGCGATGCGGCAGCGGATCGCGACCGATGGCCATGCCCCGGGCATGTATCGCGCGCTGACCGTGCGCAACATGGATGCGTGGTACAAGGCGTTCGACGTCAAGCCGGGAGACAAGCTCTACCTGGCGCCGGAACAGCGTGTGAAGGTCTGGTAAGGACGCCCGTTTCACCGCTTGCCGGGTGAACGGTTACGCAATACCCACCGCTGAACGGCGGAAGGGTGGGGCCATGGCCATGCGATCACGGTCGATCAGGATTTACGCGCTCTCGGCGGTGCTTGCGGGCGGCTGCCTGCTTGGGGGCAACGCCTGCGCTGGCAGGGCCGAAATGCCCGTTGATCGCAGGCGTCGCCACGAAAAGGATCGCACCTCTTTCCGCGGACGAGATCGCGCGAGCGCGCGAGCTGATGCATGCGCCCGGCCAGGCCGAACTGGGGCAGGCCGGTGTGGTGTTGCGGTTCTATGCCCCGCCCGGTTTCACCGGCGGGGGCCACACCTGGACGACAGCACGGCGCATTGCCGGAAACTGGTTCTTCCGACGCGAGGATGTTGCCGTCGGTGCGCCGCCGCCTGTTCCACCGCCGCCACCGCAAGACCCCTCATCTACCGAGCTGGTGATGGAGGGTCCGCCCCCGGTGATCGACCTGCGCAGCAAGGGTGGCCGCGAGCAGATGCTCGTGCGCGAGGGCCAGCTTGCACCGGATCGCGCCGCCCAGCTTGACGAGGCGCTGGCCGATCCCTGCCAGGCG
Source organism: Sphingomonadales bacterium (assembly GCA_014763545.1). Taxonomy (GTDB): domain Bacteria; phylum Pseudomonadota; class Alphaproteobacteria; order Sphingomonadales; family Sphingomonadaceae; genus JACXVD01. Next base: position 26,001 of record JACXVD010000026.1, on the reverse strand, counting down.
CTGGAGCCGGACAGCGCACCGGCCTTCCTGCCGCTGAAGGGCGGCCAGGGGAAACCCTGCTATGATGGCCCCCCATTCTTCCTGCAGGTAGAAACTGCGGACCGATTGCGCACCTATGTCCATGTTTGCGAAACGCGGTGGCGCACAGGTCAGATCATGCGCGTGCTTGAATCGGCCGCAGCAGCCGACGGCGAGGGCACCAGCCACATGGAGCTGACCCCGGAGGTGGTGGCCGACGAAAGCGGCAGGATAATCACCGATCCCGCCGTTCTGGACCGTCCGCCGCTCAAGCTGACATTCGACGGCGATGTTGCTGGGCGCCCTTTCATGCTGCGGATGCGCTACCAACGGCTTCGCAATATTGACGACGGGCCTTTGCCCGGACCGACGACATTCGCCTATCTTCCGCCCATCGGTGCCACACCGGGTTCGATGGAACTGGTGATCGATGGCTGCCCCGACCGGCTCTCCTTCGATGTCCCCAAGGGCGATGGAATACTCACGATCTCGGGCTGCGAAGCGGTCTTCAAACCGGCGGACTAAAGGCGGCGCGACATCCTAGTCGCTCTCGCGCTCCAGCTCGTGCTCGGCGCGCTCTTCAAGCTGTTCCATCTTCTCGATCTTGCGCCGGTTCTTGGGGCTGATCAGATATTGCCACACGCCCCACGCATTGATCAGCAACAGGATCGCATTCATCGCCGCGATGGGCAGGGCGTCGTCGGTCAGGCCCGACACGATCCAGACCGCCGAGACCGCGCAAAACAGGATGAAGCCGTATCCTGTCGCCTTGCGCCCAAGGTCTGCCGCGATGAGCCCGGCTGCGATCATCGTGCCGATCGCGGCGATCCATTCCAGCGGACCGTTCATCCCTTCACCCCGTCGACGTCAGACGATCCAGCTGTTCGGTGGTCAGCTCGACACGGGTAAACTCGAGCAATTCGGCCAGCTGCCCGGGTGAGCGAGCGCTCGCGATGGGCGCGGGGATACCCGGTTGCCGCACCAACCATGCCAGCGCGATCGCAGGCAGGTTCGCCCCCGTTTCAGCAGCAATCGCATCCATCACGGCCAGCACGGCTGGACCGCTTTCGGCATAGTCACGCACGCGATAGCTCCGGTCGGAGCCCTCGAAATCCTCTGGCTTGCGATATTTCCCGCTGAGGTAGCCGGAAGCGAGGCCGAAGAACGGCAGCATCGCCATGTCGCGACTGGTGCAGATTGCCTGCAAGTCCGGCCCGTAATCCTGCCGCGCGACGAGGTTATACTGGTTCTGCAGCACGGTGAACGGGGTGACACCCGCAGCGCCAGCGGCATCGAGCATCGCCAGCACCCGTGCAGCGGAATAGTTCGAACAGCCGATCTCGCGCGCCTTGCCCGATGCCACGGTGGCGGACAACGCCTCCACGATCACTTCGGGGGCGAGTTCCTCGTAATCGCAATGGGCATAATAGAGGTCGATGTAATCGGTGCGCAGCCGGTCGAGCGAGGCGTCGATCGCACTCGCGACTGCTGCAGGCTTGAGCTTTTCGGGATCGCCGAACATGCCGGTCTTGGTGTGGATCAGCATCTCCTGCCGCACACCGCGCAATTCCAGCCATTGCCCGATCAGCCGCTCGGACTCGCCGCCGACATGGCCTTCGATCCAGGCGGAATAGATATCCGCCGTGTCGATCATTCGCCCGCCCGCTTCGTAGAACGTGTCGAGTACGGCGAAACCATCTTCGCCCTTGGCTGTCCAGCCAAAGACATTACCACCCAGAACCAGCGGAATGCCGCCGATCGAGGGGTGCAGGGTGCTCACGCGAATTTCTCTTGCAGGGCCAGCAGCGCCAAGGCCGCCTGGGCCGCCTCTCCGCCCTTGTCCTTTTGCGCCGGGTCGGCGCGGACAATTGCCTGCTGCTCGTTTTCCACGGTGAGGATGCCGTTGCCAATGGCCATCCCATCCATGGTCAGCGCCATGATGCCGCGCGCGCTTTCACCGGCGACGATCTCGAAGTGATAGGTTTCGCCGCGGATCACCACGCCGATGGCGACGAAACCGTCGTAAAGGTCGCTTTCCGAAGCCAGCGCGATCGCACCGGGAATTTCGAGCGCGCCGGGCACGGTGATGACATCCACCTGGTGCCCCGCCTCTTCCAGCACGGCACGCGCACCGGTGATGAGCATGTCGTTGAGATGCTCGTAGAACCGTGCCTCGACAATCAGGAAACGCGCCATGGGATACCTCCGGTAATGAACGGAGGCGGCGTTAGCGCAATGGGCTGGGGTGGGGAAGGGCGCGCGGCGGGATATACCCTCGGCGGTGCGCGCCCTTGATAGGTTGGGCTCAGTTGACCGGCTTCACCGATTTTCCGGTAACCGGCGGCAAGACCGGCATCGCCACCTTCGGCTGGTCGCCGGTCAGCGCGCCGAGGAAGGCGACGATATCCGCCGTCTCGCCCGCGCTCAGCGTCTTGCCGACCTGCGTCTTCGCCATGATCTGCACTGCGTCGTCGAGGCTCCAGACCGAGCCTGTATGGAAGTAGGGCGCGGACAGGGCGATGTTGCGCAGGGTCGGCACCTTGAACGCATAGCGATCCGCCTCATCGCCGGTGATCGCGAAGCGGCCCGTGTCGGCCGCCGGGCGGACATCTTCCGACGGGTCTGCGACCAGGCCGAACTTGGCATACATCGCGCCGCCGACATTGGTGCCGCTGTGGCAAGCCGTGCAGCCACTATCCATGAAGCTCTTGAGCCCGCGCTTCTGCTGGTCGGTCAGGGCAGCGGCATCGCCGCGCAGGAAGCGGTCGAACGGCGCATTCGGTGTTACCAGTGTCGCTTCATAGGCCGCAATCGCGATCGGCACGGTCTTTTCGCTGATCGGATCGGCTTCGGCTGGAAAAGCCTTGGCGAACATCGGGGCATAGCCGGGGATGCTCTTCAGCGTAGGCACGAGCTGGCCGGTGAGCATAGCCATCTCAACCGGGTTGGCGATCGGCCCGGCGGCCTGTGCGACGAGGTCTTCCGCGCGGCCATCCCAGAACTGTACGAAATTATAGCCCGCATTGAGCACCGTCGGGGCATTGCGCCCACCCAATTGCCAGTGGTGGCCGATGGAGGTGGGCCGCGCATCGGCACCGCCCAACCCCATATTGTGGCAACTGGCGCAGGACAGCGCGTGGCTCTGCGAGAGGCGAGGGTCGAAATAGAGCGCTTCACCCAGCGCAACGAGTTCGGGGGTAGCGGTAACCCCCGCGATCTGCGCGGGACCTTCGGGGATGGGTTTGAAATTGTCGCGCGCCGCCAGGATGAGCGGATCGCTCGTCGCAGCGAGCGTGTCGCCGTCCTGGGTAGTTTCGGAAGGCTTGCAGGCGGCAGCCGACAACACCGCCAGCGCGGCAAGGGGCAGGGCGAGGGTTTTCACGAGCGATCTCCGCTAGGGTTGCGGAATCGCACTCGCACACCAGGCTGACACAGCCCTGACAGGGCGGGCATGAAAGACTTCGATTATGGAGTTTGGGGAAGGCTTGGTGGACGCACTAGGGCTCGAACCTAGGACCCGCTGATTAAGAGTCAGCTGCTCTACCAACTGAGCTATGCGTCCACTCGCCTGACCAATTGCCTTGGTAGAAGGCGCCGCCCGAATCGGGCGAGGCGCTGCATATAGCGGGTCTTGCGCCGGTGAAAAGGGGGTGCGGCAGGAAATTTTCCTGCGGCGCAACATTGCGTCAGTCGATCCCGCGCTGGCCAGCCTTGCGGCTCCACACATTGACCATCATCAGCGTGCCGACGCAGATCATGTTGGTCATCATCGACGATCCGCCGTGGCTCATGAAGGGCAGGGGAATGCCAACCACAGGGGCGAGTCCCATCACCATCATCAGGTTGATCGCCACGTAGAAGAACATCGTCGCCACCATGCCGAAGGCGAGCAGGCGGCTGAACCGGTCGGGTGCGCGTTTGGCGACGCCGATACCCCAACCCAGGATCAGCGCGAATACCGCAAGCACGAACATCCCGCCGAGGAAGCCCCATTCCTCTGCCATCGTCGCGAAGACGAAATCGGTGTGCGGTTCGGGCAGGTAATCGAGGTGGCTTTGCGATCCGTTGTTGAACCCCTTGCCGAAGAATCCGCCCGAACCGATCGCAATCTTGGACTGGGTGATGTGATAGCCCGCGCCCAGCGGATCGCTTTCGGGATCAAGGAAGGTCGTCACCCGGCGCCGCTGATAGTCCTTGAGCACGAAGATATAGGCGATGGGGATCGCGGCAGCCGCAGCCGCCCCCGCACCGACGAACCAGCGCATCGGCAGCCCCGCAAGGAACATGATCACCACACCGCCGAACCCGATGGCCAGCGCGGTACCGAGATCGGGCTGGATCAGCACCAGTAACATCGGCAGGCCGATAAGCACCCCTGCCGGGATCAGCGAGCGCCAGGTCGGCACCATGCCGGCCGGCAGCGAATCGTAGAACCGCGCGAGCACCAGCACGATCACCGGCTTCATCAACTCCGACGGCTGCAGCTGCATGAAGCCGAGGTCGAGCCAGCGCTGGCTACCGCCCCCGATCGCGCCCATCGCCTCCACCGCCACCAGCAGCAGCATTACCGCGATATAGGCGGGATAGGCCATCAGCTTGACGAAATCGCGCGGGAACCAGGTCATCATCGAGGCCATGCCGAGGAAGATGGCAAAGCGCAGCAAGTGCGAAGTCGCATAGGGCTGCATATGCCCGCCCGAGGCCGAATAGAGCACCGCGCCGCCGAACCCGACCAGCAGGAACAGGGGGATGAGCATCTGCCAGGGCTGGCGCAGGATCGGCGCGGGGATGATCGAATTCATCGGCCCGTGCTCCCGCCGTCAGGTGCGGGTGACGCCGTAACTCCCGCAGGCGTCGAGGCAGCCGTCGCTGCGGGCGCGGGCGCATCGCTGGACGCCGCTGCAGGCTCCGGCTTCTCGCGCGCTTCGGCATCGACGCGCAGCAGTGGGTCGGGCATCTCATGCGGGACGGGCGCAGCCTTGCCGCCTGCCTGCGCGACATAGGCGGCATATTTGCGCGACAGCCGCTGCTCCGCAGTGCCGCCCCACTGGTTCTCCAGCGCATGCAGCGTGTTCAGCGCCGTTTGCGGATCGAACAGATAGGTCATCACGTCCTTCGCGATCGGCGCGGCGGCTCGCGCCCCGAAAGTTCCGTGTTCGATGACGACGGCGATCGCATATTTGGGCTTATCCGCAGGGGCGTAACAGATGAACAGCGAGTGGTCGCGGCCCTTCCAGTCGCCGAAATGGCCGCGGGTGACCAGTTTTCGCACCTGCGCCGTGCCGGTCTTGCCCGCCATCTTGATCCCGCCGATGTCGATCCGGCTCGCGCCCGCCGTGCCGCGGCCGTTGACGACGCGGAACATCCCGTCATGCGTCACTGCCAGCTGCTCGGGCGTGAAGGGCAGCGGCGGACCGAGCGGCTTCTTGTTGCCGAACAGCAGCGAAGGCTGCAGGTTCTTCCCGCTGGCAATACGCGCCGTCATCACCGCCAGCTGCAGCGGCGAGACGAGCACATAACCCTGCCCGATGATGGCATTCAGCCCGTCGGATTCGGTCCATTTCTGGTCGTATTTCTTCAGCTTCCACGCCGAATCCGGGACGGTGCCGTAACGCTGCGACGTACCGGGAATGTCGAATTCCTGGCCCAACCCGAATTCATGCGCGAAGGGCGCGATCGCATCGTAGCCGACGCGGTGAACCATCGACCAGAAATAGGTGTTGCAGCTGCGCTCGATCGCGGTGCGCATGTCGACCGATCCATGCACCGCGTCGCAGCGGAAATAGCGGTTGCCGAGGCGATAGCCGCCCGGGCAATTGACGTGTTCTTCGGGCGATACCCCCAGCTGCTGCAGCGCCAGCGTCGCCATCGGCTTGACCGTCGAGCCCGGAGGATAGAGCCCGCGCATCGCCTTGTTGAGCAGGGGGATATGGTCATCCTCCTGCAGCATCTTCCATTCGAGCCGACCGATCCCGCCGATGAAGCTGTTGGGATCGAACGAGGGCATGGACACCAGCGCGAGGATCCCGCCGGTATCGCAATCGATCACCACCACCGAACCGGATTCCAGGCCCACACGGCGCGCTGCAAAGTCCTGCAGCGGGCCGTCGATGGTCAGCTTGACCGCCTGGCCTTGGACATCCTCGCGTGTTTCGAGGTCGCGCACGATGCGCCCCTGCGCGGTGACTTCCACCCGGCGGGCGCCGGGTACGCCGCGCAATTCCTGCTCGTAGTGCTTTTCCAGCCCGTCCTTGCCGACCTTGTAGCCGGGGGTGAGCAGCAGCGGGTTGCGGTCGAGCTCATATTCCTCGGCCGATGCGGCGCCGACATAGCCGATCAGATGCCCGACCGAAGGACCGGTGGGGTAATAGCGGGTAAAGCCGCGCTGGGGGACGACGCCGGGCAGGTCGGGCAGGCGCACGCTGATCGCGGCGAACTGTTCGTAATCCAGCCCGCTGGCAACCTCGACCGGCTGGAAGCCGCGTGCCTTGCCGATCTTGTCCTTCAGATCCTGCAACCGAACGCTGTCGATCGCCAGCAGGCTTGCCAGCTCGTCGAGCTCCGCCTCGGGATCGTGCATCCGTTCGGGGATCACATCGACCCGGAAATCGGCGCGATTGGAGGCGAGCGGGGCGTTGTTCCGGTCGAGGATATAACCCCGTCGCGGCGGGATCAGCGTCAAATTGACACGGTTGCTCTCAGCCTCGGTGGTGTATTTCTTGTTCTCGGCAATCGCGATGTAGCCCATGCGCAGCGCCAGCAGCGAACCCACGCCGCCACCGAAGGCCGCGAGCACGAAACCGCGGCGGTCGAAACTGTCATGAAGCGTGCGCTGGCTGAAGAGCCGCTTGCTGCCACCCCACATCATTGCACCAGACGAAAACGGATCAGCCGCAAGCGATCGAGCGAAGCCACCATGCGCGCCACAATGGGGAACAGCAGCACCGACAGCAAGAGCTGCGGCACCACCGCCAACAACACCGCACCTGTCACCGGCGCACCCGAGAACGCGACACCGGCAAGGATCGCGAGCACGATGAACAGCGCGGCATAGGCCCAATCCTGGAAGAAGCCGTGCCAGGGAAAACGCATCTCGATGAACTCGATCGCGATCAGCACCAGCGACCAGACCAGGATAGCGCTGCCCAATGGCTGGCCGCTGAACAGATCGTCGAACAGGCCGAGCGGTACACCCGCCCAGGGCGGAAGCAGTCCCGGCCGGACATAGCGCCAACCCAGCAGCATCACGAAACCGAGCGGCGGCGCCAACGGCATCGCGCTCGCGATCGGTAGCGAGGGAAGATAGGACGCCAGCATGATCGACAGCCACGGCGTCAGATAGGCCAGCATCGGCGAATGGGCGAGATTGAGCTGCCGGTGATAGCCCTCCCTGCGGGCCAGCATCCCCTTGCGCGCCATCAGTTCGCTCCGCCCGTTGGCTGCGGGGCCGGCATAGCGGCAGGGGAGGGTGATGCCGTTGCCGCGTCGTCCAGCGGCTCGCCGGGTGGCAGCTGGGCGGCGCGCAGGGCGGCGGCCTGATAGATATCCTCGACTGCGACGAAATCGGTCGCCGCCGGATCTGCGATCATCCGGGCTTCCGCGCCATCGCCGGTCACCTTGGTGACCACCGCCACGGCGATTCCGGGGGCGTAGTACCCCCCGGCGCCGCTGGTGACGAAAACATCGCCCCGCTTGAGCGGATTGACCCCGAGGTTGATCAGCCGGACTTTCAGCACCGCGCTACCGCGACCTTCGATGAAAGCGACCAGATCCTTGCGCGACAGCCGCACCGGCAGCACACTTTCGCTGTCGGTCAGCAACAACACGCGGGCGGAATGGCGCCCGACTTCGAGCACGCGCCCCACCACGCCGCGTGGTGAGCGGACCGGCATGCCCGGACGTACCCCGTCTGCGCTGCCCGCACCGATGTAGCCGAAACGCCGCGTGCTGGACGAAGTCGAGCCGATGAAGCGCGTGATCGCGACCGGCTGGCGCTGGGCATCGTCCAACCCGACCAATGCCTTGAGACGGGCGTTTTCCTGCTTCGTCGCATCCGCTTCGGCCAAGCGTATCCGGGCGAGTTCCATCTCGCGCTTGAGCTGCGCGTTTTGGCTGCCCGCACGGATGAAACCGGCAATACTGGCAAAGAAGCCCTGACCTTCGCTGCGGGTTACTGCGCTCGCTTCGCCCACCGGGCGCGCGACATCGTGCGCCGCGCCGCGCAACCCGCCGAACGCCGCGGGATTGACCAGAGAAATCGTGAGCAGGCCCGCACCGAGCAAGGCGCCGAATCCGGCGACAACATATCCGGTGAAGATGCCGTACTGCGCCCTGCGCGAATGCCCCGAGCGCCGTGAGGCCGGCGGAGCCATCTCAATTCCTTCCTCTCGCCCGGTGCAGGCCCCGTGGGAGGCCGCGGCCCGGACCGCACGCAGATCAGGCGTTCATCAACACGCCGCGATACATCGGGTCTTCCATCGCCCGACCGGTGCCGATGGCCACGCAGGACAGCGGATCTTCCGCGATGCTCACCGGCAGGCCGGTTTCCTCGCGCAGATGCACGTCCAGCCCGCCGATCAGCGCGCCGCCGCCGGTGAGGACGATACCCTGATCGACGATGTCGGCGGCGAGTTCGGGGGCGGTGTTTTCCAGCGCAATGCGCACGCCTTCCACGATCGCACCGATCGGTTCGTTCAACGCTTCGGCGATATGCGCCTGGTTGATGGTGATTTCCTTGGGCACGCCGTTCACGAGGTCGCGGCCCTTGAGCGTGATCGTTTCGCCCACGCCGTCGGCAGGGACCATGGCGACACCGTAATCCTTCTTGATCCGTTCGGCGGTTGCTTCACCGATCAGCAGATTGTGGTGGCGGCGAACGTAGGAAACGATCGCTTCGTCCATCTTGTCACCCCCGGTGCGGACCGAGGTGGTGTAGGCGAGGCCGCGCAGCGACAGCACCGCGACTTCGGTGGTCCCGCCACCGATATCGACGACCATGCTGCCGACCGGCTCGGTCACCGGCATGTCGGCACCGATCGCCGCAGCCATCGGCTCGAGGATCAGGTGGACCTGGCTGGCACCGGCGTTGCTCGCCGCATCGCGGATCGCGCGGCGTTCGACCGAGGTCGAACCCGACGGGACGCAGATCACGATTTCCGGGTGGCGGAACAGGCCCTTGCGGCCGCCGTGCACCTTGAGGATGAAGTATTCGATCATCTTCTCGGCGATTTCGATGTCGGCGATAACGCCATCGCGCAGCGGGCGGATCGCCTCGATGCTGTCGGGCGTCTTGCCCATCATCACCTTCGCCTCGTCACCCACGGCCTTCACCTTCTTGAAGCCGTTGATCGTTTCGATCGCGACCACCGAGGGTTCGTTGAGGACGATGCCCTGGTCCTGGACATAGACGAGCGTGTTGGCCGTCCCCAGGTCGATCGCCATGTTCTGGGAGCCGAATTTGAAGAGCTTGGAGAAGAAGTTCATTATTCTGCGATTCCGTAGGATTATCAGCGCCCTGCCGCAGCTTCCTGCGAAAGTTGCGACCCGGACATGACAGGGAGTGGCGGCTCCTTAGCGAAGGCAGCGGTAAAACGCCAAAAAATTGTGTCGAAACACCCCCGATTTTTCCACCGCCCGTCTCGAAATCGCGGCGCTTGATCGCTAGGCTCGATTGCCCATGCAGGACACCATGCAAACCAAGCCGACCATCCGCCGCCTGCCCGAAACGCTGGTCAACCGCATTGCCGCCGGCGAAGTGGTGGAACGCCCGGCTGCCGCGCTCAAGGAACTGGTCGAAAACGCGATCGACGCAGGTGCAACGCGGATCGCAGTGCGGATCGACGATGGCGGGCTGGCGCGCATCGAAGTGACCGACGATGGCTGCGGGATGGCGCCTGAGGAGATGGAGCTGGCGCTCGAACGTCACGCCACCTCGAAATTGCCCGACAGCCTGATCGGCGACGAAGGGCATATCGAACGGGTCGCCACCCTGGGGTTCCGCGGGGAAGCCTTGCCATCCATCGCCAGTGTGGCGCGGTTGACGCTCGAAAGCCGGGTGCGCGGGGGCGCGCAGGGCTGGCGCCGGGTGGTCGATCATGGCGCGCTGGTCGAAGAAGGCCCCGCCGCGCTGCCACCGGGCACCCGCGTGCGGATCGAGCATTTGTTCGCCAAAGTCCCCGCACGGCGCAAGTTTCTCCGCTCGGCGCGCAGCGAATATGCCGCCTGCCTCGATGTCGTCCGGCGGCTGGCGATGGCGCGCCCGGATATCGGCTTCACCCTGGAACATGGCGACCGCCGCATCTTCGCGCTGCAGCCGGGCGAAGCGCTGGAGGACCGGGTCGCGCAAATCGTCGCGCGCGAACTCAAGGACAATGGTGTGTCGATCGCGCTCGAACGCGACGCCATGCAGCTGGGCGGGATTGCGGGCCTGCCGACCTACAATCGCGGGGTGGCCGACCACCAGTATCTGTTCGTCAACGGTCGCCCGGTGAAGGATCGCCTGCTGGTCGGCGCGGTGCGCGGGGCCTATTCCGACATGCTCGCCCGCGATCGGCACGCGGTGCTGGCGCTGTTCCTGACGCTTCCCGCCGAGGATGTCGACGTCAATGTCCACCCGGCGAAGACCGAGGTGCGGTTCCGCGATGCCGCCGCAGTGCGCGGCTTCATCGTTTCGGGCTTGCGGCAGGCGCTGGCGAGCGGCGACCGGCGGAGCGCGCAAGCGCCCGACGCCGGGGCGATGGCGCGCTGGATGGCCGAACCTGCGCTTGCCGAACCGTCCCCGGTGTTGCGCTCGATCTTCTCCGGACGCGACTGGGCGCGGCCCGGCGCGACACCTGCCCGCGTGGCCGATGTCTCCCGCGACTGGCACGGCGAGGACGATCCGGTCTTCGCGCTGCCGCAGGGCAGGGCGGAACAGGCCGCCGAACCGGATGCTGAAGCCCTCGACTTCCCGCTCGGCATCGCGCGCGGGCAGGTCGCCAACACCTATATCATCGCGGAAACTACCGACGGGCTGGTGCTGGTCGACCAGCATGCCGCACATGAACGGCTGGTGCTCGAACGGCTGCGCGCGGCGGGGGCCGAAGACGCCGCCCGCCGCAGCCAGGCCCTGCTGATCCCCGATGTGGTCGAAATGGAAGAAGTCGATTGCGACCGGTTGGAGGAAGCGGCGGAGAAGCTGGCCGACCATGGCCTGCTGATCGAACGTTTCGGCCCCGGCGCCATGCTGGTGCGCGCGGTGCCCGCCGTGCTGGGTAAGGCCGATCCCGCAAGGCTGCTGCGCGACATTGCCGACGATCTGGCGAAGCACGGGCTCGATGCCGACAAGGGCGCGCTGCTGCTGGGCGAGAAGCTCGACCTCGTGCTGGCCACCATGGCCTGCCACGGATCGGTGCGCGCGGGGCGGGTGCTGTCGGTCGCCGAAATGAACGCATTGCTGCGCGAAATGGAGCGCACGCCACGGTCCGGACAATGCAACCACGGCCGCCCGACCTGGGTGAAGCTGAAGATGGAAGACGTCGAAAAGCTCTTCGGGAGGCACTGATGCGCTTAGGTCTTGCAATCCTGCCGCTGCTCGCCCTGTCCGCCTGTGGCGGCGAGCGGGAGCGGACCCCCGCCGAACAGCGCGCGGAGGAAGACAAGGCGATCGCCGCCAATGAAAAGCCGATCCCGATCACCCCGCAACCGATCCTGTTTCCCGATATCGAGAAGAACGACCTGTTCGGCGCCAGCTGCGCCTTTGTGCCCGATGGCGGCGGGGTGGGGGCTATCTTCCTCGCAATGGACACCATGGGCGCGATGAAGATCGACGATGAAATCGTGCGCTTCGCCCCCGATCGCGGGAGCGCTGAACTGCCCATGGGCATCCGCTCCAACTTCGATGGCAAGGCCTGGTCGGTCACGCTGGCGATCAGCGGGGACGGCGAGCAAACGGGGATCGAGACGACTACCTACAAGGCGGCTTTGACCGTGCGCGATGCGCATGAAAAGATCGTCTATTCGGCGAACGGTTCCGCCCAGTGCGGCAGCTGAAACAGGTGAAATCCACCACGTGTTGCAGGTGCGGAGCAAACGGGTGACGCGCCCCCGACCACACCCCATCGGCAAGATTTAACAGGCTTTGTCACTACCGGTCTCCGGCAAATCCCCGCATGGTTCGGGTGATTTGCAATCGGAGGGAGCAGGTAGATGAAGGCGTTTCTTGCCGTGATGGGGGGCGCCGTCGGCCTGCTTCTGGCCACCACCTATGCCGCCGCCCAGGACACGAAGTCATGCGAAGCCGGCGATGCCAAGGCGTGCATTGCGGCCGGCAACGCCCTGATCGCGAAAGACAATCCCAATCCCGACATGCCGCGCGGCAAGCAGCTGTTCGAGCGGGCCTGCAACCTCGGGAACCCCTCTGGCTGCACCCTGGCGGGGCAACTCTATCTCGCCAGCGGGCTGGGCCTGGTGAGAGATACGCCCAAGGGGCTGGCTTTGTTGAACAAGGGGTGCAGCGGCGGGGAGGGGTATGCCTGCCACCTGCTGGGATCGGCATACGATGCCGGCTCTGCCGGTCTCGCGGTCGACAAGGAAAAGGCGATTTCCTATTTCAGTTCAGCCTGCACGCTGGGCAAGGAAAACTCCTGCAACGTGGTGCACAACATCTTCCTCGACGAAGCGCCGGCAGGCCGGGCGCGTCCGCACGAACTGGCGGTGGTCCTCGGCCGGGCGTGCGAAAATGGGCTCGTGTCGCAATGCGCGGAAGCCGCCGTCATCGCCTACGACGGGGGGAACGGCAAATGGCCGCAGGCGATCGACTGGCAATTGGCCGATCGCAATGCTCTGGCAGGCTGCAAGAACCGCGTGGTGAAGGCATGCCTGGTGGGCGAGCACATTTTCTCGAACCCCGCCAGCAAGGGCTTCGACCTGCAGCGCGGCTATATGTATTCGGACGCGAATTGCCGGTTGGGCACCGCGACGGGGTGCTACAACAAGGGAAATATCCTGATCCTGCAGGAAAATTACCCCGAGGTTGCGGCCAGCTTCGCCGCAGGGTGCAAATTGGGTAATCGGGAATCCTGCACCGAACAGCAGCGCTGGGCGGCGTATGCTGGCCTTGCGAGCCGCCACGGTTCGCGCGATGCCGGGCGGATGGTGCTGCTCGATCGCGTGATCGGATATGGCGATCACACCGGTGCGTTCATGATCGCGATCAACGATTTCCGTTCGGAACCGGTCGCGACCTATGTGTTCGACAAATCGACCCGCGCGGGCAAACTGTCACAGCTGCGCGACATCGACCTGACCGCCTACAGCCTGTGGAACACCGCACCGGAAGCCAATCGCGTGGCCGCCGACCGGGAAACGCGCGCCCGGATTGCCGATCACAACCGCAAGGCCGCCGCAGCCGAGGCTGCGCGCCGGGCGCAGGTTTACGCAAACCCTGCGGCCAGCACCCGCAAGCCGGTCGGCAGCCTCGGGCCGAACGCCCGCTTCCTGGTCTGCCACCGCGACGTCAACGGGCTCTGCGATTACAAGGTGCAGGACGGATTGTGACGGGATCGCCCGATCACGCGCCCTGCGGATCGCGGCAGCGGATCAGGCCGATGGTCTTCATCGTCAGCACTTTCGTATCGTGCTGGTTGAACACTTCGACCAGGCCGAAAATGCTGCCCATTTCGGGCTTGGAGCGGCTGCGGCGCTTGTCTGCCGTGGTCAGTTCGACCCGCAGAGTGTCGCCGGGATAGACCGGGGTCAACCAGCGGATTTCGTCCACACCGGGCGAGCCAAGCCCGGCCTGTTCATGGTTCTTCATATTGTCGACCATCATCCGCATGGTCATGGCGCAGGTGTGCCAACCGCTGGCGGATAGCCGCCCGAAATAGGTTTTCGCCGCCGCCTCGTCGTCGAGGTGGAAGGCCTGGGGATCGTATCGGGAGGCGAAGTCGACCACCTCGTCGCGCGTAACTTCATAGGCGCCGAAACGTTGGGTTTCGCCAACAACGACATCTTCGAAATACAGCATCGGGTGGTCGACTCCTTGATTGTTGCGATCCGCGCGGGCGATCAATGCCCGAGCGATAGCCGCGCGAACAGCGTATAGCCCAGCGGATTGTCACCATAGGCCGCATCGAGCGCCGACGGCTTGGGATAGGCGCTGGCCGATCCGCCGAGCGCCAGCTCGAACGGACCGAGCGGGATGCGCCGCGCATAGCCGAGCTGGAACTTGGTCACGCGGAAGGCGATATCGTGCAATGGATCGTCGTGATCGGGAAACAGCTCGTCATTGGCGACGTTTTCGACGCGGCCGAACAGGGTGTTAGCCCGGTCGATATCCCAGTTCACTTCGCCCAGCCACGCGGTCAGCGTGCCGCCCGGCACCCGGTCCTTGGCGCTGAATGCGGCCATCGCCGACAGGCCGCTGCCGTTGTCGTAGTGGGCGGAGGCGGTGAAGCGATGCTCGTCCTCGCCCGGGTGTAGCGCCTCGGGCTCGTGGATCTGCCCGTAGCTTGCCTGCAATGCCCAGTGCGGATCGGGAGTGAGTGTCCCACGGACCGACCAGCTATCCAGCTTCGGCGTCTCGATGTCCCAGCGGTGTTCGTCCGGCTCGGCCCCGCGAAAGGCCGACGCTTCGAGCTGGAACAGCGGCGAGGAATAGCCCGCGGTCACCACGCCATAGGTGATGTGGGTCGAATCGAACCAGTGATGGGTGATCGGCGGTTCGGGATTATACTTGGCCGAAGTGCGATGCATGAAGGCGCTGGGGCCGAGCGCGGGTTCACCAACCGGGCCCCCGTAGAGGAAGACGGTGGCATCGCTGCCGACGTTGAAATCCACTCGCCCTGCCAGCTCCATGAACAGGTCGTGCGGATGCTGCCGGTCGACCAGCGCCACGCCGCCCGCCGTTTCGCCGGTGGCGAACAGATTGGGATAACCGCGCGCATCCATCGCGGGTTCGAGGCTGAACATCGAACGCAGCTGGATGCGACCCCATGACGTCTGCCGTTCACCCATCAGCATCGCCATCGAGGTGACATAGGCCTTGTCGTCGCCGCGTGGGCCGGAATGGTCGGTATATTGCGCGGAAAGATAGCCGTGCAGCATGACCATCCAGTCCCCGCTGCCCAAATGCAGCCCGTGCGCTTCGCCCGCCAAGCCGGGCAGGCGCGAGGTGCCCGATCCCTCTGCGAAAGGCAGCACGGCATCGCCATGCATCGCATGGTCCATACCGGTTTCGGGCATGTCCATACCGGTATGGTCCATGCTGGTATGATCCATCTGCTGATGATCCATCTGCTGATGGTCCATCTGGCCATGATCCATCTGGTCATGGTCCATCGCCTGCTTGTCCTGATCCTGCGCCAGAGCGGCGGCAGGGTGCAGGCTTGCGGCGGCGCAGGCGAGCGCCGCCATCGAAATCGTCTTCATACGGGATATCCTGATTGCGTTGGTGTCGGTCGGCACGGTCGTTGGCCGACGGGTTGCGCGTCAGGAACGGGGAGGGGGCGTGTCGGGCACGGCCCCGGCATCGGCCAGCTGCGGCGCGAGGCCGGGCCGCAGCGTGTCACGCACGGCATAGCGATCGGGCACGACTGCCTGCAGCCCGTCGAGCGGAGCGATGCAGCCGATGCAGTCATGCATGTCGCCCGCGCTGACCGGAGCTTTGGTGCCGTGGTCGCGATGGTCGCGATGGTCGCTGTGGTGGCGTTCCATGCTAGCATGCGACGCCGGCGCCTGTTCCTGTGCGTGGCACGGAGCGGGCGCGGCCATTGCGGGGACCGCCAGCAGTGCCACCAGGACAGCAAGGAGGATTCGCCGGAACACGCCACCGATATGCGCAAGATCGTGGCATATTTCCAGTGGCAGCGCAGCCGGAGCTCCCAACACCGCCCTAACGGGTGCAATTGGGACTTGGCGCGGCGGAAAAACCCGATAGACAACAGGCACTTCAGGGAAGGGGGCTTCCATGTTGAAAAAGTTGTTCGCGCTGTTCGCCATTCTCGGCCTGCTCGCCGCGCCGCTCGCGGCGCAGAGTGCCGGGGAACCGATGTCGCCGGAACTCAAACAGTTCCTCGCTTCGCTCAATCCCCAAACAGGGAAGGTAACCCTGCCCGAAGCGCATGCGTCGCTCGACCTGGGCGAGCGGTATGATTTCTACGGGCCGGAGGATGCGCGCAAGATCCTGACCCAGTTGTGGGGCAATCCCGAAGGCAGCGCCGATGGCGTGTTGGGGCTGGTGATGCCGCATGGCCAGTCGCCCGCATCCGACAGCTGGGGCGCGGTCGTGACATTCGAGGATACCGGCCATGTTTCCGACGATGACGCAGGCGATGCCGATTATGGTGCGATCCTCGACGAGTTGAAGCAGAACTCGCTCGCCTCGAACGAACAACGCAAGGCCGAAGGCTATCCCACGGTCGAGGTCGTGGGCTGGGCCGAACAGCCGAATTACGACCCGAAGACCCATTCGGTCGTCTGGGCGCGCAACATCGCCTTCGCTGGCGAGGACGTGAATTCGCTGAACTACGACATGCGCCATCTGGGGCGGGAAGGGGTGCTGAGCCTCAATTTCGTCTCGACCATGCCGGAACTGCCCGGCGTGCGGCAGGCAGCGACCGATTTCGCCAGCCACGCCCAATTCGACCCCGGCGCACGCTACGAGGATTTCGATTCCTCGACCGACCGCGTGGCCGATTACGGCATCGGTGGCCTGGTTGCCGCAGGGGTCGGCGTTGCTGCCGCCAAGAAGCTCGGCCTGCTGGCAATCCTCGCCAAGTTCCTCAAGCCGATCCTGTTCGGGATCGCGGTGTTTTTCGGCGCGATCTGGACCAGGTTCAAGCGCCTGATCGGGCGGGCGGACGATTCACCCGAACAGGATTGGGCCGACTATGTCGAACGGGAAGGTGGCAATCCCGACGAGTGGGACCAGCGCAGCTAGGCCAGCGCAGCGCCTATCTGGCGAGCGCCGGCTCCAGGTCGGCGAGATGCCCGTCGAGTGTTTCGAGCTGGGGCAGGCCCAGCACCGCCCGTAGCAGCGGTGCGACGTCGACATTGTCGAACATCGGCAGGTGCGCGCCTTTCCTGAATGCCGGGCCGCTGGCGATAAACAGGGCTAGCATGTCCGGATCGGCATTGTCATAGCCATGCGCGCCGCCATCGGGCGCATATTTCTGCGGGCCTGACACGATCGACCAGCCTGCATCGGCCAGGCACATGATCGCCGCCACGCGCGGATTTTTCCCGTAAGCCAGACGCGCAGGCAAATCTTCGCGGCGATAGCACTGCATGTGATCGTGATGCCCCAGCAGCGCGTCGGCAACCCGGGAATCCGTGCCTGTCACCGGCTCGATCGCGGCATAGGAACCGGTCACGACCGGAATATAGCTGGCGCTGTCGATCAACTCGTCCAGCTGGACGACGCGATCCGCCGATACCGCCTGCATGCCGTGGTCCGATACGATGACCAAATTCGCCTCGCGATCCATTGCGGCAAGTCCTGCAACGAGATCGCCGATCCGGGCATCGACCTCGGCAATGGCGGCGTTCAGCTCGTCGCTGTCAGGCCCATATTTGTGCCCAGCGGTATCCACCGTGTCGAAATAGAGCGTCACGAAGGCAGGACGGTTCGCGCTTGGCCGCCGGATCCAGTCGAGCACGATATCGATCCGCTGGCGGTTGGTGATGTTGTAATCGAAGCGCAACCAGTCGTGCGGGCGGACGCCGCCGAAGGGCACCTCGCTCCCCGGCCAGAACGCTGTCGCAGTGCGCATCCCTGCCTTCTCGGCGGTGATCCACAGGGGTTCCGCCTCATCCCACCAGAACGGGTCGAGCGCCTGCTTCGCATCTCCGATGGTGAACATCTGCCCCGGCCTGCGCGGGTCGATCATCGAATTGCCGACGATGCCGTGGCGGTCGGGGCGGAGCCCGGTAACCAGCGTGTAGTGATTGGGGAAGGTCTTGGTGGGAAAGCTCGGCCGCATCGGGCCGGTCGCACCCCGCGCAGCCAGCGCGACGAGATTGGGGGTCACCCCGCGGTCGAGATAGTCGGCGCGGAACCCGTCGATCGAGACGAGGATCGTAACCGGGCGATCATCTGCTTCTGCGGCCAGGACGGGGCCGGACAGGCAGAACAGGGCGACAAGGGCAATCAGCAGGCGCATGGCGTTCCGGTTAGCCTCCCAACGCGACAATCTAGCGACTGCCCGCCATTGCGGCGCAGTTCAACTGCGGAATTTGGGCACCAGCCCCGCACCGTCGAAATCCGGGATGATCCGGTACCGCGCCACGAAAAGGCTGAACAGGCCGAACAGCGACAGGCCCAGCGCGACCAGCAGATAGGCCCCGCCGCTTCCGCGCAGAGCCAGCAGCGCGCCGCCCAAGCCGTCCACCTTGTCCGACCGGTCGAGCCAGGCGGACTGGACGAGCGACCATCCGATCAGGCCGAACACCACCGCGCGCGCGGCATGTCCGGCGCGGCCGATGGGCCTGATCCAGCCTGGCGCGCGCGCCGCTACATGATGCATGAAACCCGCCGTATAGGCCTTCTTAGCCTGCATCGCGGCGGCGGTAAGAAAGCCGAGCCCGGCGATACCGATCAACAACGAACCGAACTGGAACGACAGGATGGAATGCACGACCTCCTGCGAAGTGTTGCCCTGCACGCTGGTCCTCGCACCGATGGCGAACTGCGCAGCGGCATAGGCGAGGGTGACATGCGCGGCGCCGCTCGCCGCGTCGCCGACACGCTCGGCAATGCCCAGCGCATCGCTGCCGCGGTGCTGGATGTCGCCCGCCGCCGAGAGGAACTTGAACCCGGCATAGGCCAGCAGGCCCAGCGCCATGACCCACAGCAGCACCCAACCCAGCGGTACGGCCTGCAGCCAGTCGTACACCGATGCGGCGCCGCCCCGCGCATCGCCCGCAGTGGCGAAGGCGATGTAACCCAGCAGCAGATAAGTCAGCCCGCGCGCGGCATAGCCGAGGCGGACGAAGGAAATGAACTTACGCGACTTGTCGACCATCATCTGGCTCCGGCTGGCTGGCATCCCTGCCAGGCCAACGGCCCGGAGCCCGATTGGTGCCGAAAGCGATCAGACGTTGAACTTGAACAGCATGATGTCGCCGTCCTGCACGACGTATTCCTTGCCTTCCTGCCGCAGCTTGCCCGCATCGCGCGCGCCGTGTTCGCCGCCACAGGCGACGTAATCGTCATAGGCCATGGTTTCGGCACGGATGAAGCCGCGTTCGAAATCGGTGTGGATTTCGCCGGCGGCCTGCGGAGCCTTGGCGCCCTTGTGGAAGGTCCAGGCGCGGGCTTCCTTGGGCCCGACGGTGAAGAAGGTCTGCAGCCCGAGCAGCTCGTAACCTGCGCGGATCACGCGGGCGAGGCCGGTTTCCGACAGGCCCAGATCGGCGAGGAATTCCTTGCGGTCGTCCGGCTCCATGCCGACCAGTTCCGCCTCGATCGCAGCAGAAACGACCACCGCCTGCGCCCCTTCGGCCTTGGCCTTGGCGAACACCAGGTCGGACATGGCATTGCCCGTCGCGGCATCGCCTTCGCCGACGTTGCAGACATAGAGCACCGGCTTGGCCGTGAGCAGCTGCGCCTGCGCGAAGATGCGGGCTTCCTCGTCATCCTTGGGTTCGGTCAGCCGCGCGGGCTTGCCGTCGCGCAGCAGCTCGAGCGCCTGGCCGAGCACGCTGGCGGTGATCTTGGCCTCCTTGTCGCCGCCGGTCGCGCGCTTGGCCGCAGCGGGCACGCGCTTTTCGAGGCTTTCGAGGTCGGCCAGCATCAGTTCGGTTTCGACCACTTCGGCATCGCTGATCGGATCCACCCGGTTGGCGACATGCTGGATATCGTCATCCTCGAAACAGCGCAGCACATGGACGATCGCGTCCACCTCGCGGATGTTGCCGAG
Organism: Sphingomonadales bacterium; assembly: GCA_014763545.1. GTDB lineage: Bacteria > Pseudomonadota > Alphaproteobacteria > Sphingomonadales > Sphingomonadaceae > JACXVD01. Next base: position 6,085 of record JACXVD010000026.1, on the reverse strand, counting down.
GAACTTGTTGCCCAGGCCTTCACCCTTGCTCGCGCCTTTGACCAGCCCCGCGATGTCGACGAAGGCGAGCTGGGTCTCGATCTTCTTCGCGCTGCCGCCGATCTTCTGGATCGTGTCGAGCCGCGGATCGGGCACTGCCACCTGGCCGACGTTGGGATCGATGGTGCAGAACGGATAATTGGCCGCCTGCGCCGCCTGCGTCTCGGTCAGTGCATTGAACAGGGTGGACTTGCCGACGTTTGGCAGCCCGACGATCCCGCAACGGAAACCCATGGAAAACTCCGGAATAAAGACAGGCCGCGGCCCTTAGCCCCGCTGCGCGGCAAAGGCCAGCCCGTCGCGCCACTTCGCGAGTTCGGCAGGACCCGACAGGCGCACGAGACGGCCACGAAAGCCTGCAAGTTTCTCTTCCGTGCGCAGGCGCGGGCCCAGGTTCCAGTTGAACAGATACAGCATGAAGCTGGCGTCGAACCGTTCGGGGCAGCCATCGGGCATATCGGGGCGGGACCGACCCCGGTGGGTCCACACCCGGCGCAGCACGCGCCACAGGCACAGCACCACAGGGAAGTCGAGGTAGATCGCCGTGTCCGCACGCGCCAGGCGCAGTTCCAGAGTACCGCCGTAATTGCCATCAATCAGCCAGCGATCGCCCGCCGCCACCTGTTCGACGCGCCTGGCAAGATCGGCCTTGTCGCTTTCGACCCAACCCGGGTTCCAGTTCAACTGGTCCATATGGAACAGCGGCAGGTCCAGCTGTACGGCCAGTTCGCGGGAAAGGGTGGACTTGCCCGATCCGCACGGGCCGATGACAACCACGCGCTGCATCGCCGATCAGCCCTGCATCCGCAGCGCGATCTCGCTCATGAAGCGGGCATCTTCGCCCCGGGCGAGCCAGTCCGCCTCTGCGCCGATAGCGCCGAGCATGTCGGCGAGGTCATCCATTTCGGCCTTGGCGTAATTGCCCAGCACATGGCCGGTCACCCGGTCCTTGTGGCCCGGATGGCCGATGCCGATGCGCACACGGCGGAAGTCGGGGCCCAGATGCTGGTTGATCGAACGCAGCCCGTTGTGCCCCGCGAGCCCGCCGCCGGTGCGGACCTTGACCTTGAACGGGGCGAGGTCGAGTTCGTCATGGAACACGGTCAGCGCATCGACGTCGAGCTTGTAGAAGCGCAACGCCTCGGCCACCGCGCGGCCGCTTTCGTTCATGAAGGTGGCGGGCTTCAACAGCAGGATCTTTTCGGTGCCGATCCGGCCTTCCTGGACCCAGCCCTGGAACTTCTTCTGCACCGGGCCGAAACCGTGCATTTCGGCAATGACGTCGCACGCCATGAAGCCGACATTGTGCCGGTGCATCGCATATTGCGGACCGGGGTTTCCAAGACCTGCCCAGATTTGCATTCGTCTGCCTTAGCACGCTTCGCGTGCCCCTCAAGCGCCCGGCGCAGGCCATCCGGCTGCTGCGCCACAAACAAAACACCGGCCCCTCGCGGAGCCGGTGCTTTGGTGATTTCGCGCAGATGGCGGGGTGCGATTACTCGCTGTCGCCTTCCGCAGCCGCTTCTTCGCCTTCCGCGGCGGCAGCGCCTTCGGCCTTCTTCAGGGCCGAGGGGGCAACCAGCGTGGCGATGGTGAAGTCGCGATCGGTGATCGCGCTTTCGCTGCCGGCGGGCAGCTTCACTTCGCTGATGTGGATCGAATCGCCCACATCCTTGCCGGTCACGTCGATCTCGATCTCGCCGGGGATCTTGTCCGCCTCGCAGATCAGGTCGAGTTCGTGGCGCACGATGTTGAGCACGCCACCCTTCTTGAGGCCGGGCGAGGCATCTTCGTTGGTGAACACGACGGGGACCAGCACTTCGACCTTCGCGTCCTTCGACAGGCGCAGGAAGTCGACGTGGATCGGACGGTCGGTCACCGGGTGGAGAGCAACGTCCTTGGGCAGCGTGCGGATCGCCTTGCCGCCAAGTTCGATGGTCACGATCGAGTTCATGAAGTGGCCGGTGCCCAGCTGGCGGGTCAGCAGCTTCTCTTCGACGTGGATCGTGGTGGGTTCTTCCTTGCCGCCATAGATCACGGCGGGGACACGGCCTTCACGACGCAGTGAACGGGAGGCTCCCTTGCCAGCCCGGTCGCGCGTCTCGGCCGGCAGGGTCAGAGCGTCGCTCATCGTATTTGCCTTTCGAAATGCATTAGGTTCGGTTTTTCCGCCACGCCTCCAGGGATGACCATGGCCTGAAAGGGCGCGCCTATAGCGGGTCTGGCGGTAATGGCAAGTGTTCGCAGGGGCAAAGCGGCTGCGGCTATTGGATGCGGCGCACCGTGTAGCCATCCGCCGCGAGGAGGGCAGGCAGCCCGTCGGGCCCCGCCATATGCGCGCCGCCGACCGCAACGAAGGGGCGCCGCCCCGCATCCAGCGCACGTTCGATCTTGCCCAGCCAGTCGCGGTTGCGGTCGATTAACAGCGCCTGGCGCAGTTCCGGGTCGGCCAACATGCCCTCGCTGCCCTCCGCCTCGATCGCGGCCATGTCGCCCGAACGCCAAGCCAGCGCCATGCGGCGGCGATCCGCGGGCGTGTCTTCGGCGTCGGTCACCACCAGATCGAGCAGGTCGCGCTGCTCCTTCTCCGGCAAGCGGTCGAAGGCGCCGAACTGCGCTTCGATGCCCTCCAGTTCCGCGATCCGCGCGCGGGGGAATTTCGCGATCAGCGCGCTGTCGACGCCGTTCTTGCCGGCATCGTCCCCGGCGGCGCTCTGCGCGAGGATCAGCGCGGCGCCCCAGCTTTCGATATCGGCGAAATCGCCTTCCTTCATTCCCGCACGGGCGAGGACGGCAGCCAGCTTGGCCCGCGCGACAGGTGCAAGGCGCGCCGACAGCGGCGCCTGGCCGGGCGTGCGCGAAAGGCGGGTGAAGGAACCGGAGATCGCGCCGCGATCGTCGAGATCGGCAACCTCCACCAGCAACAGGCCCGCCTTGTCGAGGGCCTGCTGCAGTGCTGGAGTTTGCCACTCGACCCCGTCGGGCAGCGCATGGATCGTGCCGAAGAGCCATCCGCTCGCCTGCCCGTCCGGCCCGGTGACCTGCCACAATGCGGGCGAGGGCGGGGGCAGGTCGTCCTGTCTGGGCGAACCGCAGGATACCAGCAGCAGCGCCGCGGCAAGCGCCGACAGCGCGCGGGCAATCACTGGATGCGTTCCACCGTCAGGCCCATCTTTTCGAGATCGGCCTGCACGCTGTCCTTGCCCGCGAGGTGCCCTGCACCGACCGCGACGAACACCGTGCCGGGCTGTTCGAGCCGCTTGTCGATCCACTTCGCCCACGTGCGGTTGCGCTGGTAGAGCAGGCGGTCGATCACCACCGGATCGGACATGCCCTCGTTCATCAGCACCGCCAGCCCGTCGGCGTCGCCCTCAAGCCATTCGGCCACCATCTGGTCGATCGTCGGCTTGATCTCGTCGATCCCGTCGATCACTTCCATCAGGTAGGAAACCTGATTTTCCTGCGGCAACTGGTCGAACATCGCCAGCTGCTGGTCGATCGATTCCAGTTCGGCAACCTGCTTGCCCGGCGCATTGGCGGCGCTCAGCACCTTCTCCACCCCGGCATCGGGCGCGTAGCCCTGTTGCAGCAGCGGCACCATCGAGAACATCATCGCCGCATACCACGGCTCGAACCGGTCGAACGTGGCGACGGGAAAGCCAAGCTTGGCGATCGCGGCTTCGTATCGGGTGCGCTGTTCGGGGCTGAGCAAGTCGCGCAGCGTCTGGCCTTCGGGCAAGGTCCCCAGTTCGATCACCGTCTTCTGCAATTGCGCGGGCGATTGCCCGTCGACCAGCACCTCCGTCACCAGCGTGTCGGAGCTTTCGAAGGCTTCCTTCAACGGGCCCTTGAACCAGTCGACATCCTTGGGCAGCGCGTGGATCGTGCCGAACAGGTAGATCGTCGTGTCCCCGTCGGATACTTTCCACAGCGCCGGGCCGGAGGGCCGCTCGGCATTGTCGTTGGCCGCTTCGGCCGCGGCGACCTCGGGCGTATCGGGGGCAACCTGCGCCTGCGCGCCGGGCGAGAAGGCGAGGGCGATGGCACCACCGATGGTGGCGAGGCGGGCGGCGAGTTTGCTGAGCAGGTCTTTCATCGCGGGCAAGATAGGTGTCCCTTGTCGCTGCGGTAAGCCCTTATTGCGCGGGTTCGACTGACGGGAGATGAACCCGCTCCGCCTTCAACCCGATCTGGTCGAGCTGCACGCGCAGCGAATCATAGCCCCACAGATGGCCCGCGCCGACCGCGACGAACACCTTGCCGGGCTGCTTGAGCCGTTGTTCGACCCATTTGGCCCAGGCGCGATTGCGGTTGGTCAGCATCGCCTGGCGATAGGCCGGGCCGAATTCATCGACCATGAAATCGCTGTCGGGGATTTCGACATTTTCGCCGCGCGCCCAGCGGTGTTCCTGCACGAAACTGCTGTCCGCGACAGAGTTCGAAAACCGGCTGTCGCCCGCGACGAACGAGGCGACATCTTTGCCATTCCAGAACGCCAGCGATTGTTCGATCATCGCGATGAACGGCGTTTCGTCGAGCGCGATCAGATCGTCGAGCACGGCCCCGGGATCCTCGATCGAAAGCACGGGCCGACCGCGCGCCTTGAATTCCGCCTCCAGCACCGTTTCGACGCCATATTCGGAGGTCGATCCCTGGTCCTCGATATCGGTCATCCCGATGGAGATCATCGCCAGCAGCGGCGGCATCCGGTCGAACGCATCGACGGGCATGTGCAGCTGCGCGATCAGCTTGCGCCACTTCTCCGCCGATCCGGCGCTCAGACGGGCGGAAATCGGCTCGTGCCCGCGCGATTCGGCGAGGCGGCGGGCCATGGATTGCTTCATGTCGCGCTCGGAATCTTCCTCGGTCGTCTCCACCACCAGCTCGTCCGCATCGGCAATGATCGCATCGAGCTGCGGCGTGCGCCATTTGAAACCGGGGGGCAGGGCGTGGAAGGTGCCGAAGAGATAGATCTGCGTGTCTTCGTCCTGCACCAGCCACAGTGCCGGCGTGGGTTGGTAGCGCTGGACGATTTTGGGCGCGGGCCGCGCCTTGGGTTCGGCGAGATTGCCGGGGGCATGCGAGCGGGGCGAGGTTTGCGCGGGCTGCGCGTTGTTGAGCCCCTGGGCATAGGCCCTCTGCGCGGGGACCGCTGGAGCGACCAGCGCGAGCGCGGCCAGCAGGCCCCCAACCGCCTTCAGCACACGCCTCATTTCCCCCATGATCCCAGCCACCTGCCCTCGATTGCTCAACTCCGTTCCGTGGTTTTTAGACGGCTTGCAACGCTTGGCGAGTGGAAAATTGGCTGCGAGCGTCATTGACGCAATTGGGCTAGCAAGCCATGGGCGCTGCCCATGAGTTCGACGCCTTTCCAAGCCCCGCTTCGCGACCCGTCGCGCAGTTTTCAGGACATGATCCTGACGCTCCACGATTTCTGGAGCGCCAACGGCTGCCTGATCCTCCAGCCCTATGACATGCGCATGGGGGCGGGCACGTTCCATACCGCCACCACGCTGCGCGCGCTGGGGCCGGAGCCGTGGAATGCCGCTTTCGTCCAGCCCTGCCGCCGCCCGACCGACGGCCGCTATGGCGAAAACCCCAACCGGCTGCAGCATTATTACCAGTACCAGGTGATCCTGAAACCGAGCCCGCCGGACATCCAGCAGCTCTATCTCCAGAGCCTGGCGCTGATCGGGATCGACCCGTTGAAACACGACATCCGCTTTGTCGAGGACGATTGGGAAAGCCCCACGCTGGGCGCCTGGGGTCTCGGCTGGGAAGTCTGGTGCGACGGGATGGAGGTGACACAGTTCACCTATTTCCAGCAGATGGGCGGGTTCGACTGCAAGCCGGTGGCGGGCGAGCTGACCTACGGCCTCGAACGCCTCGCCATGTATATCCAGGGCGTCGACAATGTGTACGACCTCGATTTCGACGGGCGCGGGACGAGCTACGGCCACGTTTTCCTCGAAAACGAGAAGCAGATGTCGAAGTGGAACTTCGAAGTCGCCAATACCGATGCGCTGTTCGACCTGTTCAACAAGGC
>JACXVD010000121.1 GCA_014763545.1 Sphingomonadales bacterium | reverse complement strand
GTGCCGAAATCGTCGATGGAGAAGCGCACGCCAAGGCGTGCCAATTCGAGCATGGTGGAGATCGTGCGACCGGGGTTGTCGATCACCAGCCCCTCGGTGACCTCCAGCATCAGCAGCCCGGGATCCGCGCCATGACGGGCGAGGGACTGGCTGACGCAGGCGACGAAATCCTCGGCGCCGAACTGGCGCGGCGAGACATTGACCGCGATGCTCAAGGCCCGCCCCTCGCGGCTGAGCTGGCCGAGGTGGAAGCAGGCGCGATCGAGCACCCAGTCGCCGAGCACGCCGATCATGCCGCTCTGCTCGGCGATGGGGATGAACTGCGCGGGCGAGATCATCCCCTGCTGCGGGTCGATCCAGCGCACCAGCGCCTCGAAGCCGCGCAGCGCCCCTGTTGCATCCACCTGCGGTTGGAGGAAGAGGTGGAACGGCCGTTCGCTTTCCCTGGCGGCCAGCGCGCGCGCCAGGGCGTGCTCGAGATCGAACGCGGCCTGCACCCGCTCGCCCATGCCCCGCTCGAAGAACTCGACCCGGTCGCCGCCCCCGGCCTTGGCGGCACGCATGGCGAGGTTGGCCTGGCGCAAGACCTTCTCGCTCGGCTCGTCGCTGTCCGATTCCGGCGGGGGATAGAGGGCGATACCGAGGGAGGCCGACACCCGGAAGGACTCCTCGTGCGCATCCAGCGGCTGATGCAGGGCGGAACGCATGGCTTCGGCCAGGCGTAGGGCCAGTTCGGCGGCCGCCATGGCGTCGGCCTGCCCCGGCGGGAACAGGACGGCGAACTCGTCGGCCGCCAGACGTGCCAGGCCGACACCCGCCGGGGCATGCAGGCGCAGGCACTCGCCCGCCGCGATGAGCAGGGCGTCGCCCCATTGCGGTCCCCGTCCCTCGTTGATGCTCTTGAATCGGTCGAGGTTGAGCACCAGCGCCGCGCCATGCTGGCCGGTCTCGGCCGCTTGCGCCAGATGCTCGCGCAGGCGGGCAAGGAAACCCGCGCGGTTAAGCAGGCCGGTCAGCGGGTCGTGCTCGGCGAACCAGGTGCTACGATCCTGGGCCTGCTTGAGCGCGGACAGGTCGGAGGCATTGGCGACGTAATGCAGCAGCCGCCCATGCGCATCGCGCACCGCGGAGATGGT
>JACXVD010000092.1 GCA_014763545.1 Sphingomonadales bacterium | reverse complement strand
GGCGGGCGCCTGTCGCCGGGTCGAGCAGCCGCAGCGTCTCGCCCGCGCGGTGGATCGCGGCGGGGCTGAGTTCGTTGGCATGGGCAAAGCCGGTCGTCTCGCCGGTCACACCGCGCAGGCCGAAGCCGGAATCGCGCGAATAATCGGCGGTCTTGAGCCGCCCGTCGTCGAAGGAGAAACTCTCGCTCGCGGCGAATTGCAGGTAGAGCTCGCCATCCTCGCAATTCGCCAGCGTCTCGGCGGCGAGTGCCTGCGCCTCGTCGGGGGTGAGCTGGCTGCCATAGAGCAGGACGCGCGGATCGGCGGTTGCGGTCATCGCCGGCATATAGGGTGCGGCAGCCGAATGGGAAAGGCGGCGGCTCAATCGCGGCTGACGGTCAGCGAAACGGTGAAGTAATGCGACCCGGCGGAAAATTCGGTGATGTCGAGGGCAATCGGCATGGTGTCACAGATATTCGATCGTCACCGTTATTCGATCGTTACCGTGAACTGCCCGACACCGACGCCGGGCATCTGGTTGGCGCCGACCCGGGTCAGAGAAAGGTGATGCTGAGGGTAAACTGGCCCTCGTACAGCCCCTGGGCCTGCCCCGCGCCGACCAGCAGCGTGCCGCCGACGAGGAAATGCTGTTCGGGCTGCATCGCCTTCACGCCGATCGGCAGGCCCAGCACCGTGGCGGTGACCAGGCTGCTGTCGGTGCCGTAGCTGAGCAGCGCGGTCATCGTTTCCGTCCCGCCGTTGCGGGTCAGCGTGACCGTGCTGTCGCCTGAATAGACCATCACCGCGCCGACCGGGGCATTGGCGATGAACAGCGCGCGGCTGGCCGGATGCGATGCCACCGGGGCGAGGTCGCCGGTGGTGGTGACCGCGCCGCTGGTGGCATTCAGCGTCAGCGAACCGCCGGCTCCGGCGGTCGCGATCATGCCGAAATCGAGGTCGGTATCCTTGTAAAGAGTGGCCGGAGGAACGACCTCGGCCGTTGCGCCGGCGCTCGCGGATTGCGCCTGTGCGGCCCCGGCGAGCGGCCCGACGAGGCTGCTGGCGAGGAGCGCGATACCGGTAAGCCATTGTTTGCTAACGGTTCGCTGCACGGATGTGATGTCGCGCATGGTCCGGATGGCGTAGCATCCGACATGCCAAGCAAGCGTTAGGCAGCGTGGTCAACCGGCAGGGTTAATTTCGCCCTGCCAAATGCGCAGATTGCCCGCGAACTGCGGCCTATTGCGGGCTGGCGCCTTCGGAAATGTCCGGCAGGCTCGCCTGGTCGGCTCCGTCCGCCGGGCCGCCGCGCAACACGAAGCGGCGATCGCAATAGCCGCAATCGACATAGCCGTGCTCGTCGATTTCCAGCCACACGCGCGGATGGCCGAGTGCCGCGGGGCGATAGTGCGCGCCGCCGCGAATGCCGCCGGCACCGTCGCAGCTGACGCGGGTGGTTTCGACCATGGTGACTTCGGGCGGGGCGATGCTCATGGCGCTGTGCGATAATGCGGAAGCGCCGGATTCGCAACTGTCACAAGGGCCGGGCCGCACGCTGCGCCCGGATGCGTCAATTATAGGCGACGTCGATATCGAAAGTGGCCGTGTAGACCCCGGGGGCCTGGCCCGCTGCCACATTCAGTGTGCCGCCGAAGCGGATCAGCCAGTATCCGTCGCCCGAGACGATCCGGTAACGGCTATATCCCGGGGTGACGTTGATCGCCTGCAACTGCGGGCTGCCGTCGATGGTCAGGCCGGTGATGGTCATCGGGGCGCCGGGGCCGGTGAGGGTGATCTTGTCGCCCTGCGGTTTCTTGAAGCGGATGATCCGCCCGGTCTGCCCGACACCTTCGAATTCGGCCGGTTGGCAGGCGCCGTAATGCACCAGATTGGCGCTGACGTTGCAGGTCGGCGTGGCCGTGGGGACAAGCTGGATCGTGCCTGCCCCGTTGACGACGATATAGCCATAGTCGAGATCTTCGACCTTGCTGATGCTGAGCGGGGCGAGGACGGAAACCTGCACCGGCATGATCGCGCTGCTCTGCGCCTGGGCGCCGCCCGCCCCGATTCCCGCGAGATTCGCGAGGAAAAGCAAGCAGGCGCAAAGGCTTGCAGCCGCACGTGCGGCTTTCCCGGCGCTGCTGGTGAAGGTGGTCCCCTGATCCATCGCGGGTTCCCTAGCGCGACGCTGGTTAACGCGTTTTCATCCTGACATGGTTAACGCCGCGACAACCGATCCGCTTCACCATCGGCTGCGCTTGCCCTCGGGCGGCGAGCGCCTTAAGCGGCGTGGCATGTCAACACCCCCGGCCATCGCGATCCGCGACCTCGTCAAACGCTATGCCGCCCCCAAGGGTTCGGGGGAGGAAGGCAAGCTGGCGCTCAAGGGGGTCGGCTTCGATGTGCCGCAGGGCGGGATCTTCGGCCTGCTCGGCCCCAATGGCGCGGGCAAGTCGACCCTGATCAACATCCTCGCCGGGCTGGTGACCAAGACTTCGGGCAGTGCGGAGATCTGGGGCTTCGACATCGACGCCCAGCCGCGCAACGCCAAGCGGTCGATCGGCATCGTCCCGCAGGAAATCGTGTTCGACCCGTTCTTCACCCCGTTCGAGGTGCTGGAAAACCAGGGCGGCTTCTACGGCATCCCGGCGGCGTTGCGGCGCAGCGAGGAACTGCTGGCCGCGGTGCGCCTGTCGGACAAGCGCAATGCCTATGCCCGCACCCTGTCGGGCGGGATGAAGCGCCGCCTGCTGGTGGCCAAGGCGATGGTCCACTCGCCGCCGATCCTGGTGCTGGACGAACCGACCGCCGGGGTCGATGTCGAACTGCGCCGCCAGCTGTGGGAACTGGTGACCGAGCTGAACCGCGAAGGGGTGACGGTGGTGCTGACCACCCACTACCTCGAAGAAGCCGAGCAGCTGTGCGACCGCATCGCGATCATCAACCATGGCGAGCTGATCGCCAACAAGCCGACCCGCGAACTGGTGGGCATGGCGCGCGAGAAAGTGGTGGCGATCACCACCGCTTCGGAAATCTCCGCCGCGCCGAGCCACCCGGCCTTCCTGAAGTGCGAACTGACCGGCGAGCACACGGTCGAGATCACTTACGACAAGGACAAGATGACCGCCGGGCAGGTGCTCGGCATCGTCCAGGAACAGGGCTTCGCGATCGACGACGTGACCACCCGCGAGGCGGATCTGGAAGACGTCTTCGTCCAGCTGACCGGCGCGGGCTGACCCGCCGCCAGGCTAACGCAGCCTGCGGTGATCCAGCCCGGCATCGCGCAGCGCCACCGGCACCCACTGGTTCAGCCCGCCGTCCTCCAGCGGAGTCGCGCAGCGTTGGCAGCGGCCGTATTGCTGGCCGTATTTCACCCGGATTGATTGTGTATCGACGCTGTGCTTCCCGAAGGCGCAGGCGATTTTCGAGAGCTTCATGGCTCTGGCGACCCTTCCCGTCCAAATCCCCTGTCACATTCCGGATAGACGGCCAGCGCGCAGGGGGAACCGGCCAAGCGCCGAAGCGTGGCTGGCATGCCGTGTGGCGTTGCCTTGCGGGCAATCGCGGCGCGGCCGGCGGTAACCATCTGGCCGGATTGGGCGAATGGCCTCTCGCAACGCATCGCCACGCACAGCCATGCCAAGGGGGGACACCATGCTGCCGGCCGCCATCCTGATACTCCAGCTGGGGAGCTTATCCCCGCCCATCCCGCAGGCGGAGGCCGATCTCGCCCAGTCCTTGCGGGCGGAGCAGCCCGCCGCCTGCCCGGCCAGCGGGCTGGCGGTGCAGGTGCTCGGTTCGGGCGGGCCGGTGGCAGAGGCGCCGCGCGCGGGCACCAGCTATCTCGTGCGGGTGGACGGCAGGCCGCGCCTGCTGATCGACATCGGCTCGGGCGCCTACCTGCGCTTTGCCGAGGCGGGTGGCAATGTGACCGAACTCGATGCGATCCTGTTGACCCATCTCCACGCCGATCATTCGGGCGACCTCGTCAGCGTGCTGATGAGCGGCGGGTTCGAGGATCGGACCGAGCCGCTGCCGGTGATCGGCCCCGATGCCGCCCCGCGCTTCCCCGCGACCAGCGACTTCCTCAGCGGGCTGTTCGATCCCGATCGCGGCCCCTACGCCTATCTCGGCGGTTATCTCGACGGCAGCGAGGACAAGCCGCTGCTCGCCCCGCGCGATGTGGCGACCGACAATGGCGATGGCGCGCCGGTCACGCTCATGCTCGGCCATGGGCTGACCGTGACCGCGCTGCCCGTCCATCACGGCGCGGCGCCCGCGCTCGGCTACCGGGTGGATTATGGCGGCAAGAGCGTGGTCATCACCGGCGACCAGAGCGCCTTTTCCGACGGGTTCGAAACCGCGCTGGCGGGCAGCGGGCCGCAATTGCTGTTCGCGCATTTCGTGATCCCTCCCGGCCCCGGCCAGCCGCGCGCGCTGCACCGCCCGCCCGATGCGATCGGCGAACTGGCGGCGAAGCTGGGCGCAAGGCGGCTGGTGCTGACGCATAATATGAACCGCTCGCTCGCCCGGCTGGGCGATGGGCTGGCGGCAATCCGGCAGAGCTATGCCGGGCCGGTCACGGTCGCCTACGACCTCGATTGTTACGCACCCTGAATGCGGGCTGCTGCTTGCAACCGGCGGATTTGCCGTCATTAGTGCAGCGCATGACCATCGAACAACACGACGTGCTCGTCATCGGCTCCGGCGCGGCCGGGCTTACCGCGGCGCTGGCGCTGGCGGAGCACAAGCGGGTGCTGGTGCTGGCCAAGGGGCGGCTCGATTCGGGTTCCACCGCCTGGGCGCAGGGCGGGATCGCCGCCGTGCTCGATACAGGCGACACGTTCGAGAACCACATTCGCGACACGATGATCGCCGGCGCCGGGCTGAACGATCTGGCGACGGTCGAATTCGTGATCGAGAACGCCCCCGAGGCGATCGACCGGCTGGTGGAACTGGGCGTGCCGTTCAACACCGATGGGGAGGACCTCCACCTCACCCGCGAGGGCGGCCATTCGCACCGCCGGATCGTGCATGTGAACGATGCCACCGGCTGGGCGGTGCAGGCCGCATTGCTGAAAGCGGCGGAGGAAAATCCCAACATCACCCTGCTGCCCCACCGCGCCTGCATCGATCTGGTGACCGGCAAGCATGGCGGGCCGTTCTACGGTTCGGGCCGGGTGTGGGGCGCCTATGCGCTGAACGAGGAGACCGGCGCGGTCGAAACCCATGTCGCCCGCGCGACCGTGCTGGCGAGCGGCGGGGCGGGGCGCGTCTATCTCTTCTCCACCGCCCCGCGCGGAGCAACCGGGGACGGGATCGCGATGGCCTGGCGCGCCGGCGCGCGCGTTTCCAACATGGAGATGATGCAGTTCCACCCGACCTGCCTGTATAATCTCGAGGTCAAGAACTTCCTGATTACCGAGGCGGTGCGCGGCGAGGGTGGGCATTTGCTCAACCCGGTCACCGGCCAGCGTTACATGCAGCAATACGATCCGGAGCGGATGGAGCTGGCCCCGCGCGATATCGTCGCGCGCGCGAACGACGACCAGATCAAGCGTTACGGCCTCGATTACGTCCATCTCGACATCAGCCACCAGCCCGCCGATTTCGTGAAAGGGCATTTCCCCACGATCTACGAAAAGCTGCTCGGCCTCGGTATCGACATGACCAGGGAACCGATCCCGGTGGTCCCGGCGCAGCATTATACCTGCGGCGGGGTGCTGATCGGGCTCGATGCGCGCACCGACCTGCCCGGGCTGTGGGCGGCGGGAGAATGCACCGAAAGCGGGCTGCACGGCGCCAACCGCCTGGCCTCCAACAGCCTGCTCGAATGTTTCGTGTTCGGCGAGGCGGCGGCGAAGGACATCCTGGCCGCGTGGGACGAGATGGACGATCCGCCCGCCATCCGCGACTGGGACGCCAGCCGGGTGACCGATTCCGACGAAGAAGTGGTGATCAAGCAGAACTGGACCGAAATCCGCCGCTTCATGTGGAACTATGTCGGCATCGTGCGCACGACCAAGCGGCTGGAGCGCGCCGCGCACCGGATCGCGACGCTGGGGCAGGAGATCGAGGATTATTACGGCGCCTTCCGCGTCACCACCGACCTGATCGAATTGCGCAACCTCCACCAATGCGCCGACCTGATCGTGAAGAG